>NZ_FNUX01000006.1:20456-148892 GCF_900108305.1 Nitrosomonas ureae | reverse complement strand
TATTCTCCAGATTCGACAAACTGGATGTCATCTTCCTTTCTTTCATCCATTTCGCTCTTATCGTTGAAGCACTTAGATAGTGTTAACAGGCCATAGTCATAATGGACAAGAAAATTAAAATTTTTTGTTAGATATCATTTATTTTGATAGCCCTTTAACTTCTAAAGATATTAATGAAAAGATTATTCATATTTATAATTTTTTGCTTAATAAGCGCTTGTGCAAATCTACCAAAAGGCCCTAGCATCATGGCATTGCCCGGATCTGGTAAAAGCTTTGAACAGTTTCGTTCTGACGATAATGAATGTAGAGAATATGCTTTTCAACAACTTGAGGGAAATACACCTCAGCATGCGTCAAATAGTAGCGGTGTACAAAGTGCAGTTGTTGGAACAGGACTAGGAGCTGCTGCGGGTGGTGCTATAGGTGGAGGGGAAGGCGCTGCTATAGGTGCGGGATTAGGACTTTTAATGGGAGCGATATTCGGCAGAAGTAATGCTTCTACATCAGGGAGTATACATCAACAAACATTCGATAATAATTATATTCCGTGCATGTATGCCAAAGGTCATAGTGTACCTGTTGCGGGGAATGTCACTAAGAATCCATCATCCACTTACAATGGAGCTAATCGAACAATTCCTACCTCGTTCCCAAATATTAATCCACCTTTACCTCCGTCAGGTAATCCTCCACCTCCTCCATCAATTAGATAAAAATCCTTATATTTTATTTTTTGCAAAAGAAATAAGGAAATATATATAAGCTGGATAAAACAAAAATATTATATTAGGTTAAATATGTACCGCATGGTCAAGCACTACTTGGATGAGTTCGTCAGGCAATTCATAGGGGCGTTAATCAGCCGTGAAATCTATAAATGACAGCAAATTACTCTGGAAGAAACGCTGACCGATATCCAGCGTGCAGCCCGATTTTACTATCTGCAAAAGCTTGTATTCGGTGGCAAGGTATCGGATCAGAACTTTGGTATCGAAGCCACCCGCGCACCGCGACTGAATTTGTTGTGGATGGAAGAGGATGTGAGCCAGGCGCATCTGCGGTTATCGCGAACCTATATTGAAAACCTGAGCTGGCAGGATTGCATCAAAAAATACGACAGGCCGTACACCTTATTTTACTGCGATCAACGTAGTGCTAGTCGATCTGAATTGATCATTAAGAATTTTTAAAATTTGTTTATGTTAGATAGCGAACAGATTTAACTTATTAATTATTCTCATAATAAAATACTTAACAAGGAGAATCTAATGAGAAACTTAATTGTAGTGATGATAGGTATAAGCATTTTTGGGCTAAGTGGGTGCCTATCGATTAATTCTGAACGAGCGCCAGAAACTGAAAGAGTCATCGTAGTACCTGACGATAATGAGAAGAAAGTAAAAGTTGTACCTTAAAAGCCATACTGAACGATTGATTGTTTGACCTTCTCAACAAGCTAAAAAGTCTTTTATCTAAATAAAGCAATCCCCGGCTATGCCTGGGATTGATCGATCAAGGGCAATAAGATAATAGTCTCGGTTAATGGTATATCCGAGATGAAAAAAGCATTCAAAATTACCTATATCGTAGGGGATGAGGTCGATCTGCGCGACGAATCGAATTAATAATCTAAAATTTTGGGATTAGAACGTTAAATCCTCAAATCCGCAGTGCCAAATAAAGCGAAAAATAGTGCCAAATTGCGCGATTAGTTACAATTAGTTACAGCTGCATAAGTTAGAAAATAAACGGACAAACCCGCCCTAGTGGCGGGTTTGTTTATTGCGCCTTATATCTGTCTATTGTAACCCCCGTGTAACCCCAGAAATAAAAAAGGGATTAGAATTTATTCTAACCCCTTGATTTATTTGGTAGGCCGTGCGCGATTCGAACGCGCGACCAACGGATTAAAAGTCCGCTGCTCTACCGGCTGAGCTAACGACCCAAAGCGCGGCATTATACCCGATTCGACTGCCAATATAAATGGCTTTATCGAATGGAATGCAAATTTGGTAACTATTGATATCGTTTGCTGGCTGATATTGTGATGAATTATATTTTTTATCCCCGGTTTTCGATGGCTTTGTTACAGGAATCTATGTCTGATTCGTAATCAGAATTAAAAATCTTTTCCACAACGAAGCGTTTTCCATTCGATAGGTATTATTATTATGATTCTTTTAAGATATTTTTCTTGTTGTCAGTAAGTTTCATTGTCAGTGCAATTCGCTTACGTTTCTCATCGATATCTAATACCATGACTGTAACTACTTGACCGACTTCAACAATCGCATGTGGGTTTTTGACAAACTTATCTGATAGCGCCGAGATATGCACTAAGCCGTCCTGATGCACACCGATATCTACAAATGCACCGAATGCGGCAACGTTGGTGATAACCCCCTCGAGTACCATGCCGGGGTGCAGGTCTTTCATGGTTTCAATGCCTTCCTTAAAAGTGGCGGTTCTGAAGGTGGAGCGTGGATCGCGACCGGGTTTCTCGAGTTCTTTCAGGATGTCTTTGACGGTCAACAAACCAAATTGCGCATTGGCGTATTGTTCCGGGTGGATAGTTTTTAAAATTGTTTGATTACCGATCAACTCCGAGATGTTCAGTTTTACGTTATTCAATATTTGCTCAACCAGCGGATACGATTCCGGGTGAACAGCGGAAGCATCAAGTGGATGGGCACCATTTGGAATGCGCAGAAATCCGGCGGCTTGCTCAAAGGTTTTTTCGCCCAGGCTCGGGACTTTCATCAGATCGATGCGTTTAGCGAACATGCCATTGGTGTTGCGGTATGCGATGATGTTGTGCGCGATTTTGCTGCTGAGTCCGGCGACATAACGCAGCAATGCCGCAGATGCGGTGTTGACATCAACGCCGACGGCATTGACGCTATCTTCCACCACAGCATCGAGCGATTGCGCTAATTGGCTTTGATTGATGTCATGCTGGTACTGACCGACACCGATCGATTTCGGGTCGATCTTGACCAACTCGGCCAGGGGATCCTGTAACCGCCGTGCAATCGAAACCGCACCGCGCAGAGATACGTCCAGTTCCGGTAATTCTTCCGATGCCAGTGCGGAAGCGGAATACACTGATGCACCCGCTTCCGACACCATGATCGATGTGAGTTTAAGTTGCTGATATTGTTTAATCAGATTCCTGGCCAGCAAATCAGTTTCGCGCGATGCAGTACCGTTGCCGATCGCAATCAGCGCGGCGTGATGGCGTTCCGCCAGTTGTTTCAAGATCGCCAACGCACCGTTCCAATCGTTTCTCGGCGCATGCGGATAAATTGTCGCGGTGTCGAGTACTTTACCGGTAATGTCAACAACGGCAGCTTTGACGCCGGTGCGCAAGCCCGGATCGAGTCCGATGGTGACGCGCGCACCGGCGGGGGGTGCAAGCAACAATGCTTTGAGATTCTGTGCGAACACCTGGATCGCTTCAGTTTCGGCGCGTTCCCGCAGATTATTCATTAATTCCGTTTCCAGGTGCGTGAAAATTTTATTGTGCCAAGCGATGCGCGTGGTATCGATCAGCCAGCTATCTGACGCGCGCTTCTGATCACGGATATTGAATTGGCGCGCGATCCGCTGTTCGCATGGATTGGGTGCTACATTCCGATTCTTTTCTTCCAATTCAGAATTCAGCAGCAGTTTTAGCTTTAGAATGCCTTCGCGTTCTCCGCGTAGCAGCGCCAACGCACGATGCGAAGGGATTTTGCCGATGGCTTCGCAGTAGTCGTGATAATCGGTGAATTTAGTGTCGCTGTCTTTTTTGTCCTTAGCGACCTTGGCGGTCAAAACACCGTGCACGTGCAAGTAGTCGCGCAATATTTGCAGCAGCGGCGCATGCTCGGAGAAACGTTCGATCAGAATATGCTGCGCACCCGCCAATGCTTGGCCGGTATCGGCCACTCCTGGATTGTCGCCTTCGCCGGTAGTAAATGGTGCCTTCAGGTATTTCGCCGCTTCAATGAGCGGGTCGAGCCTCGGATCGCTCAACAAAGTATCCGCCAGTGGCTGTAAACCTGCTTCAATGGCAATTTGTGCTTTGGTGCGGCGTTTTTTGCGGTACGGCAAATACAAATCTTCCAGGTGTGCTTTGTTTTCCGCATGTGCAATCGCATCGAGCAATTCCGGCGTCATTTTGCCTTGCTTCTCAATGGCTGAGATGATCGCTGTACGCCGTTTCTCCAACTCGCGCAGGCTATGCAACCGCTCCGCCAATAATCGCAACTGCGCATCATCCAGACCGCCGGTCGCTTCCTTGCGGTAACGCGCGATAAACGGTACCGTAGCGCCATCGTCGAGCAATTGAATCGTGGCTTGGATTTGTGAGGGTTTTATTGAAAGTTCAGTGGCGATGCGGTGTTCGATGGAGGGCAACATAAGATTTCTTTGGGTAAGTGAAGTATTGAGGAATGATGGTAAACCAATTTACCGCGCAATCACAATTGATCAATCGCAGGTTGGAGTGATGACAGAGATTTTTTATCTCATTACGAAATTTTAGTTTCAGCTATGATCGCGATATACTGCAATTTCCAATCCGCTCCCGCATTTCCAGCACAACTGAAAATTTGCCGGATTTTCTTCATGGCATGATGGACAGTGTACATTGCCGGTCGTAAC
Source organism: Nitrosomonas ureae (assembly GCF_900108305.1). Classification (GTDB taxonomy): domain Bacteria; phylum Pseudomonadota; class Gammaproteobacteria; order Burkholderiales; family Nitrosomonadaceae; genus Nitrosomonas; species Nitrosomonas ureae_B. The sequence continues at coordinate 144,242 of NZ_FNUX01000006.1, read as the reverse complement.
CGGGGTGTTTTCGTAGGTTTCGATGACGCGTTTGGCGCGCTCATGATCATCGTCGCGAGTGATCCATACTTCCGGATACGCGTGCGTGAAGGGGATTTCCCCGGTTACGCCCTGCGCGTGCTGGTTAAAAATTTGCGCCGGGATGTAGGCGTGTTCAAGCAGATCCAGTACTATCTGCGCTTCCATCAGATTGTTAGCGGAATATATTTTTTTCATGCTAGAGCAATTTTAAAATAAATCAACGATTAATATAGAAAAACTATGTGGTTCAGAAATTTACAAGTCTATCGTATCACCAGCGGAAATATAACATTGAATAGCCTCGAAGAGGCGCTGTCCAATCATGCGCTGCAACCATGCTTGCAAATGGAGATGCAAAGCCGTGGCTGGATGACGCCGCGCGAGGAACAGCAAAATTTTGTCCATGCGTATGGTCAGCAGTGGCTGATTGCTTTGGGCGTGGAGAAGAAATTATTACCGGCTGGTGTGATCAATCAGCAGGCTAAAGACCGTTTGGCGAAAATTGAGCAGATGCAAGGCTACAAGCCGGGTAAAAAACAGATCAGGGATATCAAGGAAGCTACAATTATTGAGTTGATGCCACGTGCTTTCACGCAGCGGCACAAAACTTATGCCTGGATCGATGCAATCAAGAATCGCTTGATTATCGATACGGCGAGCACCCAGAAAGCCGATGAATTGGTTGAGGTATTGGTTAAATCGATGCACGGTCTGACATTGGCGCCACTGGAAACGCAGGTTTCGCCTTCTTCAGCGATGACGCGTTGGTTGTCCGATACTGATTTGCCATCTATATTCAGCATCGATAGGGATTGCGAGCTGCAAGGCATGAATGATGAGAAAGCGACTGTCAAATATACTCATCATGTGCTGGAAGCTGAAGAGACCGCGCGTCATATCCGGGCGGGGAAGAAAGTGATCAAGCTGGCAATGACGTGGGATAGTAAAATTTCATTTGTGCTGCATGATAATTTACAGCTGCGGCGGATTGCCCCACAGGATATCCTGAAAGAATCGACTGAAAATGCTGAAGAACTGTTTGTCAGTGATTTCGCCATTATGACCGGTGAGTTAAGCCAGCTTATCACCGAAATGGTTGACGCATTAGGCGGCGAGGATTTAAGTTAGGGTGTCGCCGGTTTGCAAATTTTGTACATGACCGGCGCTCGTTCCATTTATCGAATTTTATAATAGCTTTATTTGGATTTGTCTTTGATTCCCGAGAGTACGCCTTGAGTAATTTTACCTACAAATTCGGCTGTTTTTTGCGCGAGGGTGACGCCGGTTTCCAGCTGGGATTGTCCGACTGCTGCGATCTGTTGCGCAAAAATGGCCAGGGTTTCTTTTAATTGCGAGCCTACCGTGGTTCCATTATTTTTTGCATGCTGGCTTAAATCCAGCAGAATTTCTGCAATCACTCCCTGCGCCGCTGTACCGGTACGATGAAGCGTATCAAGAAATAAACTTTCCAGGCTTTCCAGGTCAGAGCGTGTGCGTTGTAACTCGGTATCCGAGAATTTCCTGGCCTGGCCGGTTACTTCCTGAACGGCAAGTTTGGAAGCTTCAGCAAATCCAGCGAGCGCGGAATCAAGCCCTGCAACCGCTTCAGTGATCTGTGATTTTGCTGCGTGCGCTTGATTAGCCGCATGTTGCAATTGGTGCGCTGCGCCGTCGTGCACGCCATCCATCACTGCGGTGACGATTCGCTGCATGGATTCCAGATCGATATGTTTTACGTTCATGGCTTCGAGGGTTAACCGGTGCACGGTTTCCCGGATATGCGTGCCGTTGGCGATCGCTTCACGAACCTCAGCTTCGAGTGCTTTGAGTCTGTTGCCGTTATCAGATGTGTCGTCGAACTGACCGGTATGTTCATTTTGCATGATGGGACTTCCTATGGAGAAAAGTGAATCATTATTTTTTATTTTGCGCCGCTATGCCCGAGTTGGTCAAGGCCATTCATATAGGAGCGCAAAACTTCCGGTATGGTGATGCTGCCATCTGCATTCTGATAGTTTTCCAACACAGCTACCAGTGTGCGTCCGACAGCCAGACCGGAGCCGTTTAATGTGTGTAATAACATCGGCTTGCCATTTTCATTGCGAAAGCGTGCTTGCATGCGGCGGGCCTGAAACGCTTCACAATTGCTGCAGGAGGAGATCTCCCGGTAAGTGTTTTGTGCTGGCAGCCAAACCTCGATATCGTAAGTTTTTGCTGCCGAAAAACCCATATCACCGGTGCACAAGGCCATGACCCGGTATGGCAGCGCCAGCTTCTGTAAAATTTTTTCCGCATGACCGACCAGCTGTTCCAGCGCATCGTAGGATTGATCCGGATGAACGATATGTACCAATTCCACTTTATCAAATTGGTGTTGACGAATCAGGCCACGTGTATCACGGCCATAGCTGCCGGCTTCGGAACGGAAGCAGGGTGTATGCGATACATATTTGAGGGGTAGTGATTGCAGCGGTACGATTTCATCGCGCACCATGTTGGTAATGGGTACCTCTGCAGTAGGAATGAGATGATATTCAGGCATGTCTCCTGCAGAGGATGATTCTGCGCCACCGGCGGTGACGGCAAATAAATCCTGTTCGAATTTGGGGAGTTGTCCCGTACCGCGCAGACTATCCCGATTGATCAGATAGGGTACATAAGTTTCCGTGTATCCATGTTCCAGCGTATGCGTATCCAGCATAAATTGAGCCAGTGCCCGATGTAAACGGGCGAGTCCGCCTTTCATCAGGCTAAAGCGTGCACCGCTGAGCTTGGCGGCGGTTTCAAAATCCAGCAGTCCGAGGCTCTCGCCGATACTGACGTGATCCTTGATGACAAAATCAAATTGCCGCGGCTCACCCCAGTGGCGAATTTGCACATTGTCTGTCTCATCTTTGCCATCAGGTACGTTGATATATGGCAGGTTAGGCACCTCGAGCAGTATTTTCTGTAAATTATGTTGAATTTGCTCCAGCTGATCTTCCGCAAGCTTCAATGTATCACCCAGGTGCGCTACTTCAGCCATAATTGCCGAAGTGTCTTCACCTTTGCTTTTAGCCTGGCCGATTCTTTTTGAAATTGCATTGCGCTGTGCCTGCAATTCCTGTGTTTGGGTTTGGATAATTTTGCGTTCTGCTTCCAGGGTATTAAATGTTTCTACCGGGAAGGTGTAGCCTTTTTTGGCGAGCTGTCGGGTAACATTATCCAGATCAGTGCGTAATTGTTGAATATCTAACATGCAAAAACTCCCAATAACCGGTATTAATTAAATTCTATAATTTATTCTTTGCTTGTTTATCCAAGTTTCGCAAGTAAGCTAATTTTTCTTGAATTCTCTGTTCGAATCCGTAAGCAGTCGGTTGATAAAAACGCACCTCAGGCATTTCATCCGGAAAGTAGTTTTCACCCGCGGCATAGGCTTCAGGGTTATCATGTGCGTAAATGTATGCATTTCCATAGCCACTATCTTGCATCAGTTTTGTCGGTGCGTTACGTAAATGCATCGGAACACGGCGCGATTTATCCTGGGCAACCAGGGAGCGGGCTTTCTTGTAAGCCAGATAAGCGGCGTTACTTTTTGGTGCGCATGCCAGATACAAGGTGGCTTGTGCCAGCGCCAATTCACCTTCCGGAGTCCCCAGTCGTTCGTAAGCCTCACAGGCATCCAATGCCAGACGCAAAGCACGCGGATCAGCCAGGCCGATGTCTTCAACGGCCATACGGATTAACCTGCGTCCGATATATAGTGCATCGGCGCCGCCGTCCAGCATGCGGCATAGCCAATAGAGCGCCGCATCGGGCGAAGATCCACGAACGGATTTATGCAATGCGGATATCTGATCATAAAATTCATCACCGCCTTTATCAAAGCTGCGCACATTGCGTGATAGTGTGTTGAGGACAATATCCTTACTGATTTGCGTGATTGATTCGGTCTGAGCTGCGGTGTGAATTTGTTCCAGTAGATTCAGTAAACGCCTGGCGTCACCATCAGCGAATTCAATCAGTAATTTCCTTGATTCATCGGAAAACTGCACGTTATCCGGTATCAAGTTTTGGGCGCGTTCAAGTAAACAGGATAGCTCGTGTTCGGACAAAGCGGTGAGGATATACACTTGAACGCGCGATAGCAGCGCATTGTTAATCTCAAATGATGGGTTTTCCGTAGTCGCGCCGATGAAAGTGATCAAGCCTTGCTCTATGTGCGGTAAGAAAGCATCCTGTTGTGATTTGTTAAAGCGATGCACTTCGTCGATAAAAAGAATGGTATGTCGATTGGTTTGCTGCAACGCTAACTGAGCTTCTTCGAGCGCATTGCGAATATCTTTGATGCCAGATAGGACGGCGGATAACGATATGAAATCACAGTTGAATTCTGCTGACATGAGACGTGCCAGCGTGGTTTTTCCGGTTCCTGGCGGACCCCATAAAATCATGGAATGTGGTTTGCCCGATTCAAATGTCAAACGTAGCGGCTTTCCTGCGCCGAGTAAATGGCTTTGTCCGATGACGTCGTTGAGTTGTTTAGGGCGTAACAGCTCCGCCAGCGGTGCTCTCGGTGCATTGGCCGAGAAAAGGCCAGGATCATTCAGTGATGACGTCTGCATTATCCGGAGGGGTGAATTTAAATAAATCGGTGGGTAGAGTGGGGTTTTTATCTAATTCGGAAAATGACAAGAATGTCGTTTGCCCAAAACTATCCCGCAACGCCATGATCTTGAGTTCACCCTCCGGCGAGAATCCCATCTGAATGAATTCAAAAGTGCTTTCCTTGCTTTTGGGAATTGCTTCGAGCCATTCCATTTCGTTTTGCACACCTAAATCAACCAGTTCGAAATTATCTTCAATCGTACTGCTACCGGCGAGCAGAGCGGCTGGACTGCTGCCGATAGCGATGTTGAATTGGCGTATAGTTACTTGATTGAGGTCATGATCATAAAACCAGACTTGCGTGCCATCGCCAACAATCAGTTGCTCATAGGGTTCTTCGTAAGTCCAGCGAAATTTTTCCGGACGCTCGAATTGCATGGTGCCTGCTGATTCTTGAATGGCGCGGGAATTTTTGTCATACAGCGTTTGCGAGAATTTTGCGCGGACTGTGCGGGTTTCCTGGATGAAAGTTTTCAGACTATTGATAGCGGCGGCTTCAGTCAAAACGGGTATCAGACTAAGCAACAAGAAGAAAATGGAACAATTTAAACGCACCATAGGTTCCTTTAATGAAATGGGTGTGTAGGGTCTGATATATTATATTAGCTGAGAGGTGGATTATTCGTTACGTGCCGGAGCTAATACTTCCCGATTACCGTTACTTTGCATTGACGAAACCAAACCGGCTCGTTCCATATCTTCAACTAGTCGGGCCGCGCGATTATAGCCGATGCGCAAATTTCTTTGTACGAGAGAGATAGAGGCGCGACGGGTTTTGATGACGATGGCAACTGCTTCATCATAGAGCGGATCGGCTTCACCCTCGGATGGTTTTTTAAATTCGAGTGAATTACCGGCATCGCTTTCTTCATCGTCAATTCTAAGAATTTCTTCGATATAGTTAGGTTCTCCATGCTCTTTGAGGTACTCAACTACTTTATGCACTTCATGATCAGCGACAAAAGCACCATGAACACGTTGCGGATAGCCGCTGCCGGGCGGTAAGTACAGCATGTCACCCTGACCCAGTAAGGCTTCTGCTCCCATTTGATCGAGAATGGTGCGTGAATCAATTTTGCTCGAAACCTGAAAAGCAATCCGTGTAGGAATGTTTGCTTTAATCAAACCGGTTATCACATCGACGGAGGGGCGTTGGGTTGCCAATAGCAGATGAATGCCCGATGCCCGCGCTTTTTGTGCAAGCCGGGCAATTAATTGTTCAACTTTCTTGCCGGCGACCATCATCAAATCGGCTAATTCATCAATTACCACGACAATGAGCGGCAATTCTTCCAGGTATTCCGGCTCTTCTTCAGGCAGTGCCAGCGGGTTAATTACGGGCGTTTCATTTTTACTGGCCTCTTGTATTTTCTGATTGTAGCCACCGAGATTGCGTACACCTAATGCAGACATCAGTTTATAACGACGCTCCATTTCGGCGACACACCAGCGTAACGCGCTAGCTGCTTCACGCATATCGGTGACAACCGGCGTCAGCAAATGCGGAATACCTTCATATACCGATAATTCCAGCATTTTGGGATCAATCAGGATCAAGCGAGTCTGATCGGGTGTGGTTTTATAAATAAGACTCAGAATAACGGCATTGATTGCCACTGATTTGCCAGAACCGGTGGTTCCAGCTACCAGTGCGTGAGGCATTTTAGCTAGATCCGATACCATCGGGCGGCCACTAATGTCCTTGCCCAATGCAATGGTCAGCGGTGAAGCGGAATCGGCATAGACTTGTGAACTGAGAATCTCCTGGAGTCGAACAATCTGGCGTTTTGGATTGGGAATTTCCAGCCCCATGGTGGTTTTTCCCGGGATAGTTTCGACTACCCGGATACTGGCAACTGATAGCGCGCGCGCCAGATCCTTAACCAGATTAATGACTTGATTACCCTTGACGCCAATGGCCGGTTCAATTTCATAGCGGGTGATGACTGGTCCCGGAAAGGCGGCAACGACTTTGACATCGACACCAAATTCCTTGAGCTTTCGTTCGATCAGGCGAGAAGTGAATTCCAGAACCTCTTTGGATAATACTTCAAAATCTTTATCCGGTTCATCCAGAAGATGCAGAGGAGGCAGTGGTGAGTCAGGTAAATCTGAAAATAAGGAAGATTGTTTCTCTTTGACAATGCGTTGAGATTTAACAATATTCGTAGTCGGTGGCTCGATATGCAGAATCGGATTGCTTTCAATACGTTTTTTCTCGTTTTCAACGGTTTTTTCCCGGACGTGAGAGGCAATGACGCCTGCAAATTTATCCTGTTTTGTTTCCCATGTATTTCTGAGAAGTAATAATAGATTTTCAACACTCTCGCCAAGCATCTCTACAAACCGGACCCATGATAAACCGGTAAATTGACTAAAGCCGACGGCAATGAGTATCAATAATGTCAGCGTTGCGCCCGTAAATCCCAGTATTTGCGAGAGATAATGACTAATTGTGTTGCCAAGCATTCCACCTGGCAGTAAAGGCAATGAAATACTGAGAGAGTAAAATCTGAGCGATTCCAGTCCGCTGCTAGCTGCTAGCAATAATAAGAAACCACCAAGAGAAAGTAACAGGGAATGCCGGTCAAAAATACCGGCAGTATCTATTCGACGATAGCTCCATGCAATTGCAGACAGAAAGAAAGCAACCCACCACCATGCGGATGCGCCAAATAGATATAGTAATAAGTCAGCCAGCCATGCGCCGACGTGCCCTCCTGCATTATTGATTTGATTAAAATCGCCACTGTGTGACCAGCCGGCATCGCTGCGATCATAACTAAAAAATATCAATATCAGATAAAGTGCGGCGCCCATCAATATCAATAGTCCTGATTCGCGTAATAACCGGGCTACTCTGGGTGGAAAGGGATGGCCGCTTGATTTTTTGGCCATCGGCTTGTTCAATAAACTCATGGGTGTCTCAGAAACGTAGGGTTTTGTCTGATTGATACCCTGGATTATATAAGAGAATTTGAGGTAATTCCTTCAATGCATCAATAAATGCATTTTTTCTGCAGTTACAAAGAATCGATTATTGAGCTAGAAAATGGGGTCAATCGTATCTCGAACGTGACAGGATGGCAGCGACAGGGGTTTTTTCTTTATGGGCAACTGCAGGCAAAGTGGAAACCTTATGCCCTCCATTTTGCTTTGAGATAAAGAGTGCATCTTCTGCGCGCTTGCATAGATTAATTTTGTTATCCGCTTCTTCAAGCGTCGCGATACCGATGCTTATCATGATCTTGTTTTCAGCATTTTTATCGATGATGGAGGAGATTTTCTTACGGATGGCTTCACATACTTTTTTAGCTTCGATCAAATCCGTTTCAGAAAATATAATGGCAAACACATTAATATCAATGCGATAGAAGAAATCAGTGATTCTGATGTTAGTCTTGATTTCTTGAGAAACTTTCTTAATGGAATTACTTTTGCTTTTATAGTCGTAGTTATCAGTAAATAACTTTAAAAGATCAATATCGATAATCGCTACGGATAAACTCCGGTTATATCGTTTGCTGCGCAGTATTTCTGTATCCAGTTCGGTTTCAAAGGCCTGGCGGTTTTTGTATCCTGTAACAGGATCAATCAATACCTGATTCATTAATGTTGTGATGTCCACATTTGCTTTTTTGATTTTAATCACCATATATGCGGAACAAATGATCAACAACAAAGTTATTCCTCGATTAAACAATACAATATTTAATGGGACAACCGTGTGCGATGACAGAAAGAATCCCGCAATGGTTAGAATGAATCCAAGCGTGGCAATCAGATAGGTAAATTGGACTCCGCTTACCCATAGACTGGCGAATATTACCAGTGCAAAAGGGACACCCGCCGCAACGCCCAAAGGAAGGCTTAAGTCAATGATAAAAATAGCGATCGTTGCGGCTAAGATAACAACGCAGTTAGCTTGAATGGAGCACTCTTTCAGATAGAGTTTCAAGCCGGTAATTGCTGAGAAAATTTGGCTACGCATTTGTTTAAATGATCGCTAATCTGGAGGTGAAGTAATAATATCAACGAATTACTGAAACCAATCTTTAAATGCTAGTTATTATAGTATAGGGAAAATTATAACAAGGCGATTAGTATACACTTTTTTATGCTGCGTCAAAAAATGTGCATGTAAATTCCTATGAAAAGACCAAGGTAATAGATGGATTATCGTAACAGGGTTAGTAGATTTCAAGCGAACCTTAACTTATCAATAAAATGATCCGGGTCCCTGCGATACGGTCATGGAGAAATTGATGATCGCGATCAAACAATGCCCAGATGATTCCACACCCAAAAAGAAAGATGCCGGTTATTGCAAGCAAGTAACGAATAATGGCTTGTTTTTTTGTTAGGCTACCGCCATTCGCTGTCACGATGCGCATCTTCCAGGTTTGCATGGCTAATGTCTGTCCGCCATGTGTCCAAAACCAGGTGAAGTAATATCCCATAATCAAGAGTAGATAAAATTGAAATAACGGCTGGAAATAAACAGCTTGCGTATCCCTGAAAATAAGATGAAAAATGAATCCCGCAAATAACAAAACGGCTAATAGAAGAAGAAACTCATAAATCAGGCAAATAATGCGACGCCAGAAGCCAGGTGTGGAGTAAGCCATGTTTGAATTAAATTGAATATGATTGCATTATCTGTTAGTTAGCGCGGTGAAAATTTTTCATTAATGATAAAGCCTTCCGTATTGTTTTGACAAATTATCCTGGTATTAAGCTTCAATCTAGCGATTGATAACTATTATCGTTTGCGTTATCATGCAGGACTGTTTGGCTTTGTTTCTGACCAATAGTACTCAGGGCGCGGAAACAGATCGTTGATGTAATGGTTGTATGCGGATTTGTCGAGTCAGTGCACTTGGTTGTGGTATTTTCGAGTCAATAATGAGTAAGAATTTTTCTGGATTTGTTATTCTGTAATGCAATCATTATCTTGGAAAAATAGTGAATATTCTGAGCGGCAACAACGCCTTATTTCATTGCCAGGATTGTTGTTTGTACTGGTTGTGCACGCTGCCTTATTTTATTTTTTATGGAATCAGCGCTTAATTCCAACTCCTGATCAGGCGGTTACTTTATTTGCTGAGCTAATTGCCCCGTCAATACCACGAGCCGCTCCTGAAGCACTGCCGGAGCCTGTGCCGGTAAAACTTCAGCCAGCCAAAAAACCTGTTGTCAAACCCAAACAAGAACGCCTCGTAGCGAAAGCTCCCGTGATTCCCAAGCAGGAGTATATCGAATCTGCTCCGGAGCCGGCGCCTGTAACAGCGCCGGCTCCGGAGCAGATGGAAAAATCCGGATCCTTGCCGGATTCCGCGCCAGCACAAATGCCAACCGGGCCCGTGACGTTGACTTCGGAATTATCCGTTTCTTGTCCAAAATTATCTCCACCAACGTATCCCGCCATCTCGCGACGCATGGGTGAGGAAGGTAAATTGGTGTTGCGTGTAGAGCTGGATGAAAGCGGGCGTATTGATGAGGCAAAAATTCTTAATAGCAGTGGTTATGAGCGTCTTGATACTGCAGCATTGACTGCGGTAAAAAACTGGCACTGTAATCCGTCGTTGCGTAATGGCCAGCCGGTTAGGGCGGTAGCCTTACAGCCTTTTAATTTTGTACTGCAAGGAAATTAATTCATGGAACAAGGACTTGGCTTTTCCCATTTTCTCAATCAGATTGATGGGGTGGGCATCGGCGTGTTGGTATTACTGTTGTCACTATCAATTGCGAGCTGGTATTTAATTATTACAAAAAGTATTGCAAATCTAATTGCTAAACGTCGTGTCGAGGCTTTTTTAAAGCATTTCTGGAGCTATGATTCACTCCAAACAGCTCAGATCGAATTAAAAAATGCCGTGCCGGATAATGCATTTTCAGAGCTTGCTAAAATGAGCATTGATACGATGAGCGACTCCAAAATACGCAGCATGCAAAAATCTCTAACTGCGGAGGGGACAAGTGAGTTTCTGACACGTACTTTACGCAATGGTATCGATCAGGAAGCTACTCGCATTGAGAATGGTCTGACGTTAATCGCCACAGCAGGTTCGGCAGCACCTTATATTGGTTTGTTTGGAACGGTATGGGGCATTTATCATGCGTTGATACAGATTGGACTTTCGGGGCAGGGCACTTTAGACAAGGTTGCCGGTCCTGTTGGTGAGGCATTGATCATGACAGCACTGGGACTGGCGGTAGCCATTCCGGCGGTACTGGCCTACAACGCTTTTGTACGCCGTAACCGTATCTGGCTTGCGCGCCTGGAAGCTTTTGCTCATGATCTGTTCATATTGATAACGGCTGGAGATAACGCTGATGTACCCATTTCTTCTCCCCCGCAATCGCGGCATGAAATAGGTGCGAATTCGATTGATGTTGTTATGGAAAGGGGGCAATAATGGCGTTTGGAAGTATACAGGATAGCAGTCGCCAGGCTCCTATGTCAGAAATTAATGTAGTTCCGCTGGTGGACGTGATGCTGGTTTTGTTGATTATTTTTATTATTACAGCGCCACTTCTGACGCATTCAGTCAAAATTGATCTGCCAAAAGCGGAGAATGCTCCCAATATTACACAAACCGAACATATTGAATTGGCTATACGTGCAGATGGTAGTCTATTTTGGAACGGAGAACCTGAGTCGTTAGAGCAATTAGCGCCGCGTTTTACTGCAGAAATAACCCAGGAACCTAAAACCGAGCTGCATCTTCGCGCAGACAAATTGGCGCATTATGAACATGTTGCACGGGTAATGAGTATCGCAGCCAAAGCGGGCATGACAAGAATCGGTTTTATTACAGATCCTTCGGAAAAATAAGCGTAAAACTTGTTGGATTTCTGCGGTGAATGGTTAACTCTGCGCTAATCTGTTCGCTGAGCAATTGAACGAGTTGTAGGCCCAGTGTAGGCGTATCTTCAATATCTAAATCCTCTGCTATGCCAATTCCATTATCACTAATGCGCATCAGTAACTTGCTTGAGCTATGATGCTTTAGACTAATCCGGATCGTTCCTGAACAATTCCCTGGAAAAGCATACTTTATTGCATTTGTGCATAATTCGTTTAGCAGCAGACCCAAGGGTATACTGACATTAATAGGAATAAGAATTTCATCAGTATCAATCTTAGTTTTTATTCTTGAAGTTTCCGGGGCATAGGAGACTAAAAGATTGTTCACTAATGAGTGGATAAATGCGGAAAAATCAACTTGGGAGAAATCTTGCGATTGATACAGGATTTGATGAATGAGAGCCATTGATTTAACTCTATTTTGACTTTCTGTTAAGACTTTGATTGCGGCAGTATCATCATGTAAGGTTTCAGATTGCATACCTAGGAGACTGTCGATAATTTGCAGGTTGTTTTTAACTCTGTGATGGATCTCCGATAATAATAAATCTTTTTCTTTCAGAGCAGCTATAAGCTGTTCTTCCTGTTGTTTGCGCGCGGTGATATCGATAACGGAAGCCAGAACTATAATTTCTTCCGTTGTTTGGATTGGATTTAAGCCAACTTCAACCGGAAATTCTTTGCCGTTCTTGTGTACACCATGGAGGTCCCGTCCATGCCCCATGGCGCGTTTGCTGGGGTTTTTTAGAAAATTCTTTCTTAATTCCGGATGGTGCGAACGGTGTGATGCAGGTATGAGCATTTCTATCGACTGTCCTATCATGTCCTGACGCAGATAACCGAACAATTCCTCAGTCGTGGAGTTGACCAACAGAATTTTTCCATTTTGATCGGTCATCACCATACCATTTGGCGCTGCTTCCACAGCCAGATTAATCATTTTCTCAGCCTGCCTGCGCTCACTTATGTCAGTGATAACAGCCAGTACAAATATACCGTCACGCATGGTTTCAACTGGATTAAGGCCAACTTCGACTGGAAATTCTTTTCCGTTTTTGTGCAAACCATAGAGGTCCCTGCCATGACCCATCGGACGAGACCTTGATTCCTTGACATAAGTGAGTCGGAGCTCTGGGTGGTGTGGACGAAATCGCCCTGGTAGCAGCATTTCAATTGACTGTCCGATAAGTTCTTGCCGAGAATAACCGAAAAGTTTCTCTGAAGCTGAGTTTACCAAGACTATTTTACCTTCACTATTGACCATCACCATCCCATTAGGGGAAGCTTCCACAGCAAGATACACCATTTCCTCGGGATTGCTGAAATATCTAAATCGGTTGGATGGCATATCTGGATTTTGTGATGATGAATAAAAAAACAGTCAGGATTTTAAACTTGCCAATTGATCGGAGAAGTTACGTATTAAATCAGGTATTTGTTTAGGAGGAACCGGTTTGCTGAACCAGTAACCTTGTAATTCATTGCAACCATGGCTGAGCAAAAAAGTAATCTGATCATATGTTTCGATGCCTTCAGCGGTTACTTGCAAATTAAGCTTCTGAGCTAATGCCAGAACGGCTGTTGCAATGGCGCAATCATTCTTGTCCAGCGGGATTCCTTTAACAAAGCTTTGGTCGATTTTTAAGCGATGTATCGGGAGGTTTTTTAACGAACTCAGGCAAGAATAACCTGTGCCAAAATCATCAATGGAGATGAGTATTCCTAATTTTCTTAATTGTTCCAGGCAGGAGATATAAATTAATTCATTTTGCAGGCAGGATTCTGTGATTTCCAGTTCGAGAGAATGCGCTGGGAGAGAGTACTGATGTAATAATTCTGCGATAAATTTTTGCAGATTATTATCCGCGAGCTGACGTATTGAAACATTCACTGACATGCGTAAATTATCCAAACCATCAGTTCGCCATTGATGCAGTTGCCTGCATGCTTCCTTCAAGACCCAATTACCGATATCAATAATTAATCGGCTGGTTTCAGCAACGGGAATAATTTCTGCGGGGAGTAGCAGTCCTTTCTTGGGATGCTTCCAACGGATCAGGGCTTCCATTCCGATTATTTCTTTATTTGCCAGAGAGAACTGTGGCTGAAAATGAAGTAAAAATTCATTATTGGTCAGAGCATGATGTAATTCCCTCTCCCGCGTCAGGTGATGAGCGGCTCTTTGTGTTAGGCCGGGATGGTAGAAGGCGTAATTGTTACGTCCGTTGTTTTTAGCTTCGTACATTGCTGTATCCGCCATCTGCACTAAATGATCCGGATTTTCGGAGTGATTGGGATACACGCTGATACCGATACTGCATGACGGGATTATTTCCATATTACTGAGAACGACAGGCTTCGAAATGCAATCCAATATTTTCTCGGCAATTCTAATCAGGGAATCATAAGATTCAACGTTACCCGTAACAGCAATATACTCATCACCGCTCAATCTCCCTAATGTGTCGCTTTGGCGTAATACCGATAATATTCTTTGCGAAATGAGACATAGCATTGAATCGCCATGTTTATGCCCCAAAGTATCATTAATTCGTTTAAAGTTATCCAGATCAATAAATAATATGCCTAGCAATGATGAATCTCGTGCCGCTTTTGCTATGGCCTGATTAAGACGATCCATGATCAAAATACGATTAGGTAAATTGGTAAGGCTATCGTAATACGCAAAATGCGTTAACTGCTCCTGTGTTTCGCGGATCTTTGTGATATCCGATATCATCACTACGAACCGCTTTTCCATAACCGCCTCGACCGGAATGAGTCCGATCGTAAGCCAGATGTACATTATTTCTTTATTTCTTTTAAATGCTTTGATTTCACCGCGCCAGCAGCTATGCGTCTCAACGCTATGCCACAAATCCTTATAGGTATTTTCATCCAGCGATCGATGGGTAAGAAAAGGCAATTCTTTATTTTTGAGGTTACGTTCTTGATATTTGGTCATGGAATAAAAGGCATTATTGGCGCAATCAACCAGCTTATCCTTATTAAGGATGATAATACCTTCGGTGGAACATTCAAAAACCGTGGCTGCCTGAGCCAGGCGGTCTTTTGCAAGTCGATTCTCGGTAGTTTCCTGCAAGATTCCAACAACTTGATATTGGGCAGAATCGCCATTCTCAAATGATTTACCGTACAGCTTGTACCAGTAAATTTCCCCTGCGCCAGAGGTGACACGGAATTCTATTTCAGCTGCGGAACCTTTTTTAATGCAGAGTGTATCAATGAGATCACAAATTTCTGCTTTATCGTTATCGTCGATCGTGAGAAAAAAACTTTCCCAGTCGGCTATGGTTTCAAGATCGCCGCTCGGGTTTTTTCCCATGAATATCTTATGTGAAGCTTTTTCCACTTCCCAGGTTCCCATACGTGCTGCTTCTAGCGCAAGGCGCAAGTGCTGCTCGCTCTTTTTTAACAGAATATCGCTTTCGTAGCGCTCTACACTGACTTGAATGATGATATTTAATTCTCTGTCGGAAAATGGTTTTAGCAGATATCCATAGGGCTTGGTTGCTTTTGCGCGGGTTACGGTTTGCGCTTCGGAATAGGCTGTGAGATAGATTATTGGAATGCTATGAGTTTTTTGCAATATGCCAGCTAACTCAATTCCATCCATACTTCCTTGAATATGGATATCCATCAAAACAATATTGGGCAGATCCTGATTTATCAGAATTAACGCTTTTTGACCGTTGGCAGCCATCCCTGTGACTTGATAGCCTAATTTGATCAGACGTCTTTTTAAATCAAGAGCCACTATTTTTTCATCTTCGATAATCAGTATCTTGATAAATTCACTCATAGTTGCGAACCGTTTGTAAAGATTGATCGAACTTGAGTCTATTCAATATTGCTTAAGAAAAGGCTCAAGAAGTGGCCTCGCTTGATTGAACGGACCTTTTTATGCATCAGGGTGGAAATCTTGCGGTTATGTTTATGCTGTTTTTATTGTGGACGATTTATCGAAGTAGAACGCATTTAGCGCTTTGCCGTCAAGTGCTGTGTGTGTTCATTTGGGTTGCAGAATATGAAATATTTCTCCACGCCTTGTTTCTTGCATCGCTCACGCATTCGTAAATCTGTTATCGTTGCTTTCTGGCGAGCTGCACGATGGTGCTGATCCGGATTCTTTTATTTAATTTAATCATTCAAGCAACTTAACCGGCTAATGCAGCTTGTTTCGGCTTGATTTTATAAAGCTGCACACTTCAGATTTGAGTTCACCTCGGAATCAAGGAACTAATCACGTGCAGCGAATAATATCATTGCTCTTAACTGGAGAAACAGCGTTATGACAGAACCAACGATTACCTGCTCGAACTGCAAAACAGAAATCAAGCTCACTGAATCATTGGCAGCTCCGCTGATCGAATCAACGCGCAGACAATTTGAGCAGCGGTTGGCACAAAAAGACAGCGAGATTATCCAGCGTGAGCAAGCGATACGTGATAAGGAAAAGCAACTGAGCGAAGACAAGCGCAAGCTGGAAGAGCAGATAGCCAGCCAAGTGGCGGAGCAGTTGAAAGCAGAGCGCGTGCGTGTGATTGCAGAAGAGTCCCGCAAAGCTAAATTGGCCAATGCCGCTGAACTGGAAAGCAAGGCGCGTGAATTGGTCGAATTACAAGAAATACTGAAAGTCCGTGAAGAGAAGCTCGCGCAAGCGCAACTAGCGCAAGCTGAATTGATCAAGAAACAGCGAGAACTCGATGATGCCAGGCGCGAATTGGAGCTCACCGTTGCCAAGCGGGTGCAGAATGGATTGATCGAAGTCCGTGCACTCGCCAAAAAAGAAGCCGAAGAAGAACAAAAATTCAAGGTAATGGAAAAGGAACAAACCATTGCCGCGATGCAAAAGCAGATTGAAGACCTTAAGCGTAGGGCGGAGCAGGGATCGCAACAGCTGCAAGGGGAAGTGCAGGAACTCGAGCTGGAAAACCTATTGCGCTTAAAATTCCCTTATGACGCGATTGATCCGGTTCCCAAGGGTGAATATGGCGGGGATGTGTTGCATCGTGTTGTTGGCACAGGCGGTCAACCGTGTGGCGTCATTTTGTGGGAATTCAAACGTACCAAGAATTGGAGCGATGCCTGGCTGGTAAAACTGCGTGATGATCAGCGTACCGCGAAGGCGGAAATCGCCATTATCGTGAGCCATAGCCTGCCAAAGGGCGTTGAAACGTTTGAATTGATTGAAGGCGTTTGGGTTATTCACCCGCGCGCTACATTGCCGGTAGCGATGATTCTGCGTCAATCCCTGTTGGAAGTTGCATTAGCGCGCCAATCATCCGAAGGCCAGCAAACCAAAACCGAAATGGTCTACCAATACCTCACCGGCCCGCGCTTCCGTCAGCGTGTGGAAGCAATTGTCGAAGCGTTTTCGACTATGCAACAAGATCTCGAAAAGGAACGGAAGGCGATTATGAAACAATGGGCTAAACGCGAAGAGCAGATTGAGCGCGTGATGACGGCGACAGTGGGCATGTACGGGGATTTGCAAGGGATAGCAGGCAGGTCATTGCAAGAAATTGAGGGACTGGAGCTAACTGCGCTTGAAGTTAAAGACGCTGATTGACGAGATCAAATATACGGTGATGGGTCGCTGTCAAGAACGGGGCTCGCAGAGTTAAGCTTCCAATGGATCTTCTTAGAATGTGCATGCTGAGCTGACTGCCATGCGGAGGAAATACTTATCGCGCTCCGGTGGGTTATTCAAGCTTATTCGCTGCGATAAAGCGGAACAATATTCTGTTCCATTACTGCAGTTTTATATCAATAGAGCTGCTGCGACGTGCCGTCCTTCTTCAACTAAAATATTATAGGTTCGGCAGCAAGCTTTTGTATCCATAATCTCAATTCCAATACCCATTTTAGCCATTTGACTCAGCAATGAATAATGCGGAAATTGATGCGATATACCTGTGCCTAGAATAACTATTTCTGGTGTATGAGGTAACAAATTCTCAAAATGCTGAATTTCTAGTTCAGCAATTGAAATAACCGGCCAGCTTTCAATCAGCTGACTCGGTAATACAATCAAACTTTTTTCATATCGTATTTTATTGACTTCCACATATTCGTCACCGTATCCAGTGAAAATATACTGATGAGAGAAATGAGCGGGGTGTAATTTCAATGCTATGCTCCATAATGATTTTGATCGTATCAAAGCGATTATGCATGAATTAAATCAGAATACAATCAGTATCGTGCGGGTATTTGAGGACAGATTCAGGCTAATTGCCTGTTCTTTTCAGCTAACTTTATTTCTACAAAGTTAACCAATGAACTGAGCTTTTCAAAAGTTTTGGCACTAACTTCGTCATCCTTTATTGAGATAGAAAATTTTTGCTCTAAAGCCAAGATGATTGTAACAACTGCAACTGAATCAAGTTCAGGAATATTGCCGAGTAATATTACATCCGATTCCATTGCATCAAGTCGTTTGCCTAATCCCAGGGTATCAGTCAGAATTTTTTTGATTTCAAGCGTATGGTTTATATTTATCACAGTAAAAAATTATTTGTTATTCGTTTTGTCATGCAATTAATGATTATAAATCATTTGTACGGTGATAATTTTTAGTACTTGGCGATCGCCCGGGAATTATTCTGCTGGTTATAAATTATGGTCTTATTTCAACAATAGAATTGGGGCGGGCCAATCCACTGATGATTCGCCCTGATTTATTGCGGACTTGAATGATCTGCCCATCAGCTGCATCAGCTAACGCTTGTCCTTCTGATTGAATATTAAATCCGCGGCCTTGGGCGACTAAATTGACGGTTTGTCCCCGCAAGATTACATAAGGGGCCCGTAGCATTTGCGGACGTAATGGTTGACCGGCGGGCAAATGGGTTGCGGCAACTTTACCCACTATTAGCGAAGCATCGGTGAGTATGCCCTCGGGTAATTGTGTCAGATTGATATTCTGAGGCGCAATATCCTCATTGGTAATTATTTGTCCGCTAGCGATAGGCCGTGCGGTATGCAACACATTCGCCATCACGTTTATCTCTGCCTGCACGTAGATGGTCCAGGTTGCAAGTCCGCTATTACAACGGACACCGATAGAAGTTTTTCCCCATAAACGGTTTCCTACTGGAATAAAGGGATCTAACTGCGGACATTCTGGTAACGCCAGATGTTTGTCAATTTGACCTATATTTACAGTTACTTGACCTGGAATTCTAGCTGTGTTGCTGTAGACAAAATTCTCAATTGCATTATTTATCAGAGATATTTCTTGTCTGGGGGGGGTAGTTTTGTGCCGGGATGCAAGTGCAGGAGTAAAAGACGCAAGCGACAGAACGAGTGGGCAAAGAATTAATATTGAGTAACGCATCATAATTTTTTATTTTCTGGAGCATTCATTTTTTGCCGATTCCGGTAATTATTGCCGCTGTCTCCGTATATTAAGCAATTGCAACTGGATTCATGCTCAAAGATAACGTCTATTTCTTGCCTTTATTGTTGCTTCGCCTATCAATCCGAACATTTACTATAGTTGGCATGCTAAATGCTAAATGCTAAGTAATGAATAGAGAATTATTTGATTAAGGCAATATAGAAGATGATTAATAAACTCGATAAAGAATTAAATTATCACCATACCGCTTTAAGCTTACGGGTCGCGAGGCAAGAATTGCTTTCAAGCAATGTGGCGAATGCCGATACTCCTAATTTTAAGGCGAAAGATATTGATTTTGCCAGTATGCTTCATGAAAAGCTTTCTTCTACCCCAAGCCTGAAAAAAGTAAGCCTTAATACGACATCGTTAATGCATATTAATTCAACTGTGCCTGGATTATTCGGAGATGGCATTTTATATCGTGTTCCCTTACAACCTAGTGCGGATGGAAATACGGTTGATATGGATATGGAACGTACCCGGTTTGCTGATAATGCAATCAAGTACGATGCGAGCATTACTTTCTTAAGTAATGAGCTTAAAAATATATCATTAGCGTTGCAGGAGAGATAAAAAATGTCATTGTTTAATGTGTTTGGTATAGCAAGCTCGGCCATGTCTGCGCAGTCGCAGCGTCTGAATGTGGTGGCAAGCAATCTTTCTAACGCGGATAGTGTGACCAGCTCGACTGGAGAGCCTTATCGTGGGCGTCAAGTGGTTTTCAGCACATTGCGTGCGGATGCTAATGGCGCAGCGGGTGTTAAGGTTGCGGGTGTTATCCATGATCCATCGCCGATGCGGCAAGTATTCGAACCCAATCATCCATTTGCTAATACAAGCGGTTATGTGACGATGCCGAATGTCAATGTCGTTGATGAAATGGTCAATATGATGTCGGCTTCACGTTCGTATCAGAATAGCGTCGATATGATGAACACTACTAAATCATTGTTACAGAAAACCCTGACCCTAGGTCAATAAAGGAGCGTTCCATGACTTCAGTTCAATCAGCCGATTTGCAATCAATTTCAACGGGAGCCACAGCAGGCATCACCACTAAAAAAGAAGCCGAAAACCCTCAAGATCGTTTTTTGAAGCTTCTGGTTACCCAAATGAAGAATCAAGATCCACTAAAACCGCTAGATAATGCGGAAGTGACCAGTCAGTTGGCGCAAATCAGCACGGTAACAGGTATCGATAAATTAAATTCGACACTGCAGCAGCTGGTTTCCAGCGCTGATGATGGCCGATCGATCGAAGCATTGGAAATGATTGGACATAGCGCTTATGTTCCCGGTAATTCAATACCTTTTGAAGGAGAAGGCGCCATAGCCGGAATTGAATTAGCTCAACAGGTTGATCACGCGACTGTAACGATACTCGATAGCTCGGGCATTGCAATTCGTAAAATGGAGCTTGGTGTGCAACCGTCAGGTGTCAGTACTATTGCGTGGGATGGCGTGACAGATAGTGGCGCAAAAGCAGCCGCTGGTAATTATACCTTTGAGGTTACTGCAAAACAGGGTGATAAGGATGTAAAAGTCAATACGCTTTCATTTGGCACGGTAAATAGCGTTTCCCATGGCGAGCTGGGAACGCTTCTGGATATGGGTAATGTGTTGGGATTAGTCAGTTTATCTGACGTTAAACAGGTATTTTGATTAGGAGAGCAAGATGGGTTTTCAACAAGGTTTAAGTGGTTTAAGTGCGGCATCGACAAATCTGGATGTCGTGGGTAATAACATTGCCAATGTAAATACAGTGGGGTACAAACAAGCTCAAGCCCAATTTACCGATATATTTGCAAACTCATTGGATGGCGCTGGTTCTTCGCGCACACAAGTGGGCATCGGAGCAAGAGTAGCTACTGTTGCGCAGTTATTTAACCAGGGAGATATTGCATCAACCAATAATCCTTTGGATATCGCGATCAATGGCCAAGGCTTTTTTCGTATGAGCGATAACGGGGTGATTAGCTATAGTCGTAATGGTCAATTCCGTCTTGACGGAAATGGATTCCTGACCGATGCCAGCGGGTTAAATCTAACCGGATATGCGCCCGATGCGAATGGAAACATAAACACTGGTCAAGCGACCAATCTAAAATTAAGTACAACTGATATTCCTCCCAAAGTTACATCGACTTTCAGTCTGGGCTTTAATTTGCCTTCAAATGCTACCGCACCTACAGTTACCACTTTTGATGCGAATAATACTCAGAGCTTTAATGAAAAAAGATCCGGAGTATTTTTCGATAGCTTAGGAAATGATCATGCATTTACTTATTATTTTCAGAAATCGGGCGCATTAGCCAATACATGGGATATGTATGCGAGTGTCGATGGTGCAGTTGATCCGGCAGGTGTTCCTATTGGCGTTACGCTGAATGGTGCCGCTTCAGTGACATTAACGTTTGATGATAATGGAATTCTGACCGCACCAACTGCACCTTTTAACGTGTCGGTTGATTTGGCAACCATCAATCCGACACTGGGAGCGGGCTCTCCTTTGATTTTTGCTTTGGATCTGACCACGGCGACACAATTTGGATCCAATTTTGGCGTTAATTTAGCACAGAGTGATGGATATGCATCGGGCCGGCTGGCCGGTTTTACAACAGCTGCTGATGGTGTGATTCAAGGAAATTACAGTAATGGGCAAAATAAAACATTGGGACAGGTTGTCTTGGCCAGTTTTGTTAATCCGCAAGGTCTAAATCCTATTGGCGAGGGTCGTTGGATAGAAACCCCCAGTTCAGGCCAACCATTGGTTGGGCAGCCTAACTCGGGAACGTTAGGAGCGCTCCAGGCTTCTGCTGTTGAATCCGCCAATGTGGATCTAACTTCTGAATTGGTAAAAATGATTACCGCTCAGCGTATGTATCAAGCGAATGCCAAAACAATTGAAACTCAGGATGCTATTTTGCAAACGTTGGTTAATCTTTAGTTTTTTCATTACAGTTGAGTAAGAATTCATGGATCGACTTATTTATACATCAATGACCGGTGCAAACCATACGCTTAATCAACAAGCAACGGTTGCACACAACCTCGCAAATGCTTCAACAACGGGCTATCGGTCTGAAACCAATGCATTCCGTGCTATCCCATTGTTTGGCGATGGATTGCCGACACGCGCTTTTGTGGTGGATTCAACGACAGGTTCCGATTTCACTACAGGCCCCCTGGAGACGACCGGACGCGATCTTGATGTCGCTATTCGTGGTCCCGGCTGGATTTCCGTGCAACTTGATAATGGTGAAGAGGCTTATACCCGTAATGGCAGTTTGCAAGTCGGTCCAAATGGTTTGCTGTTAACGCAGAATGGATTAAAAGTTAAAAGTGACACGGGGGTTATTTCTGTTCCGCCCGAAACGCGCATTACGATCGGTGTGGATGGAACTGTATCGACAGTTCCGCTTAATGCGCTTCCGAATACCGTGGCTATAGTTGGGCGGATTAAGCTGGTCAATCCTCCGGAGGGGAATCTTGTAAAAGGTGCTGATGGTTTGTTTCGTCAGAAAGATGGTAAGGAAGCGCTCGTTGATGCCAGAGTTCGACTGATTGATGGAACGCTGGAAGGCAGTAATGTGAATGTCGTGCATGAGATGGTCAGTATGATCGCTTTGGCCCGTCAGTTCGATATGCAAATGAAAATGCTGGAGAATGCAGAGCGCAATGCACAGCAGGCAAGTCAAATTATGCTTGTAAGAGCCTAGAAACAATAGATTAAAGGGATTAAATCAAATGATACGTTCATTATGGATTTCCAAAACGGGTTTAGAAGCGCAGCAAACCAAATTGGATGTAATTGCTAATAATTTGGCGAATGTCAATACCAATGGTTTTAAGCGATCTCGTGCAGTGTTTGAAGATTTAATGTATCAAACCTTGCGACAACCTGGTGCTCAATCCTCGCAACAAACTCAATTACCTTCTGGCCTGCAGCTTGGCACGGGTGTTAAACCAGTGGCAACTGAAAGTATATTTACCCAGGGAATAATACAACCGACTGATAATCCACGCGATGTTGCAATCCGGGGGCTGGGTTTTTTTCAGGTACTAATGCCTGATGGTACAACCGCCTATACTCGTGATGGGGCATTTCAACTGGACCTTAATGGTCAACTTGTAACCTCCAGCGGATATATGGTGCAGCCGGCAATCGTTGTTCCACCCAATACCCAGACTGTTACTGTAGGACGAGATGGTACGGTATCTGCAACGGTGCCCGGCTCTAATGTACCCATACAGCTTGGCAATATCCAGTTGGCAAGCTTCATTAATCCATCCGGATTGCAGAAAATGGGTGAGAACTTGTATATGGAAACCGCATCCAGCGGGACGCCTAATCAGAATGCGCCTGGGACAAATGGATTGGGGATTCTGGATCAAGGTTTCGTTGAAACTTCAAATGTAAGTGTAGTGGAGGAATTGGTTAATATGATTCAAACGCAGCGCGCTTATGAAATGAATTCCAAGTCTATTGAGACATCCGATCAAATGCTGCAAAAACTGGCGCAATTATAATTGATCAATTGCTTGGAGAAATCGAATGATTAACTGCCAACTGTGGATTGACAATCAATGCCGGTATCTATATGCATTCATGCTTTTTATGTTTGTATCAGGGTGTACGGCCATTCCACCGACAGTTACCCATCAACCTAATTCCTTGCGTCCATTTCATCATAGTCTGGCAGTCATTCAACCCAATGGCGCTATTTTGCAGGGCTTAAATAGTACGACGAATGGTGTCCGCTATACCCCCTTATTTGAAGATCGGCGCGCACGAAGTGTTGGCGATACGATCATTGTTACTTTGAATGAACGGACAAATGCAAGCAAGAGCTCAGGAAGTAATGTAGATCGTTCAGGAAGTATTGATTTCTCGGTTCCCAGCCTTCTGGGAATACCTTTGGGTTTATTAAAAAAACATGCCACTGTTGAAGCTAAATCCAATAATAGTTTTGATGGCGGTGGTGAAAGTTCCAGCAAAAATGATTTTAAAGGAACGATTACGGTAACAGTGATCGAAGCATTGCCAAATGGAAATCTGGTGGTTAGTGGTGAAAAACAGATTGGGATAAACCAAGGGCAAGAATTCATCAGGCTTTCTGGGGTGGTCAACCCAATCCATGTTATGGGAAACACCATATCATCGACGCAAATAGCTGATGCGCGCATTGAATATCGCGCTAGTGGCTATATTGATGAAGCTCAGACGATGGGGTGGTTATCGCGCTTTTTTCTGAATGCGACGCCTTTTTGATTATTTCGATACGTATATATGATTTTCTGAAAAGCACATAACATTATGAAAATTTTGTACATGATTATTCAAAGTTTGCTGATGATATGCTTATTTCTGCCGGGCATAAGTTTGGCGGATCGAATAAAGGACTTGGCATCGATTCAGGGGGTGCGCAGCAATCAATTGATAGGCTATGGATTAGTAGTCGGCTTGGATGGAAGTGGCGATATGACTACTCAGACGCCATTTACGGTACAAAGCATTATCAGTATGTTGGGTCAGTTAGGGGTTAATTTGCCGCCCGGAACCAATTTACAGCTACGAAATGTTGCCGCTGTAATGGTGACAGCAACACTGCCTGCATTCACCAAACCCGGACAGCACATCGATGTTACGGTATCGTCCATGGGAAATGCAAAAAGCTTGCGTGGCGGAACGTTACTAATGACTCCACTAAAAGGAGCTGATAATCAAGTTTATGCAATGGCGCAAGGAAGTGTTTTGGTAGGTGGTATCGGAGCCGCTGCCGGAGGAAGTAGTGTGCAGGTTAATCATCTCAGCGCGGGAAGAATCTCTGGGGGAGGCATAGTAGAGCGTGAGATTCCAACGGTCGTAGGGCAGGGAGAGTATATTAATCTTGAATTGAATTCAACCGACTTTACAACGGTGAATCGAATCGTGGATGCCATCAATTCATTTTACCCGTCTTCTGCGGTTGCGGTTGATGGACGTGTCGTGCAAGTGAAAGCGCCTGCAGATACTAGTCAGAGAATCATGTTTATTTCCCAGATTGAGAGCATGGATGTTGTTCCCGCTAAAGCAACAGCAAAAGTTATTGTTAATTCCCGCACCGGATCTATTGTAATGAATCAATCGGTGACGCTCGAAACAAGCGCAATTGCACATGGCAATTTATCAATCATTATCAATACAGAGCCTGTCATTAGCCAGCCAGGTCCATTCGCACAACGGGGGGAAACTGTTGTTACGCAGCGGTCTCAAGTTGAGATACGTACTGACGAAGGAAATTTAATGCTGTTGCCAAAAGGAGCTGATCTTGGCGAAGTTGTTAAAGCGCTAACAGCGATTGGTGCAACAACACAAGATTTATTGTCCATTTTGCAAGCACTGAAAGCTGCAGGTTCGTTACGTGCAGATTTGGAAATTATTTAACCAAGAAGAATATATATGATGATATCACCGGATATTTCAAGCAAGCTTGCGGTGGATGCCAAAAGCATTGATGATTTGCATCTGATGGCGAAGAGAAATCCACAGCAGGCTTTACATAAGGCGGCACAGCAATTTGAAGCACTGTTCATGAACATGTTACTTAAAAGCATGCGGGAAGCGACTCCTAAAGATGGAATATTTGATAGCCAGCAAACGCAGTTTTTTACGCAAATGTACGATCAACAGCTTGCCCAGCATCTGTCAACCAAAGGGATTGGTATCGCTAATATACTGGTAAAACAATTAGGTAGGGCCGATGGTTCAATTGAACCACAGACTTCGATAAGCCAGGCCGACGCTATTTTGTCGTCTATCAATGCTATCAATCAACCATCAACTATAAAAAATGGACACCCCAATGATATATCCGATCAATTGTGGCCTGGCATGCATAATTATAATTCGAAGAAAACAGAAAAAATGACTTCATCGAATGAAGTTTTTATAACACCCATTCAAGTCGAATCACAGCTGACAAAATCGTTTAATCGCTCAACGGATTTTATCAATATGCTTCTACCACACGCAAAGACCGCTTCTCAATCAACGGGTATTCCTTCTCATTTTATGCTGGCTCAAGCAGCTCTTGAAAGTGGTTGGGGCAGGCATGAGATTCGTCGTGATGACAATAGCCCGAGTTACAATCTGTTCGGTATTAAAGCCGGCTCAAGCTGGAAAGGCGACACTGTAGAGAAATTAACTACTGAGTATGTTAATGGTACACCGCAAAAAGTCGTGGAGAAATTTCGTGCTTATAGCTCCTATGCGGAAGGATTTAACGATTATGCCAGGTTATTGTTGGATAATCCGCGCTATGCAAAAGTGCTGGAATCATCGGATTTTACGACGTTTGCAACGGGCCTGCAACGAGCCGGTTATGCTACTGATCCAAAATATGCCGAGAAGCTGATTCGAATAATTAACAGTGAAGCAATGCAGAATCGTAAATTCATTTGAAGAAAATTCTTTAATTATTTTACTAACTTACCGATGTAACCATTAGAAATTTCAGAAAATTAAAGGTCAGCATATAAGCTATGGGAAATGGTATTCTTGACATTGGGATTTCTGGTTTACTAACTGCGCAGAATCAGTTACTGACAACCAGTCATAATATCAGTAACGTGGCTACTCCCGGATATAATCGCCAGCAGGTCATACTGAGCACCAATACGCCACAATCGTCGGGAGCAGGATTTGTTGGGCGCGGCGTTCACTCAACGACAGTTCAACGCATATACAACCAATTTCTTGTTAACCAATCCTTACAGATTCAAACACAAAGCCAATCGCTCGATAGTCATTTCGCACAAATTAAGCAATTAGACGATATGCTGGGAGATACTGCTTCCGGACTCTCTCCAGCACTCCAAAATTTCTTTAGCGCACTGCAAGATGTGGCCTCAAACCCATCTGTGACTCCATCGCGCCAAGCCATGATAAGTAATGGTGAAGCACTTGCAGCGCGATTTCAAAGTATGGATCAGCGCATGTCACAAATGAGAGAAGGTATTAATACTCAAGTTACCAGTATTGTCGTTGAGATAAATTCTCTTGCAGATCAGCTGGGCGAGATAAATCAAAAGATTATACTGGCAGAAGGCGCATCTGGCGGACAACCCGCGAATGATATGCTTGATCAACGCGATGAACTTATCAGTCGATTAAGTAAATTAATCAATACGGATACCATCCGGGAGAGTAATGGAAGTGTAAGCGTTTTTGTCGGTAACGGACAGGCATTGGTTGTTGGAAACCAGGTACTGTCGCTAAAAGCGATCCAATCACCTGATAATCCGGGCGATTTAACCTTAGGTCTCATCTCCCGGAATAATACTATTCAAATTCACGAGAATCAGATTACCGGTGGGGTTTTAGGGGGGCTTTTGTCCTTTCGAAGCGAAACGCTTGATAGTGCGCAAAATGCGCTAGGGAGAATTGCCATTTCGTTAGCCCATAGTTTCAATGAACAGCATCAGTCAGGTGTGGATCTTAATGGTGATATGGGGGTAAGTTTCTTTACTGTGCCATCGCCCAAGGTAATTTCAGCATTAACCAATAATCCGGCTTCTAATATCACTGCAAGCATAAGCGATTACGATGCTTTAACTACGAGTGACTATCAGTTCTCATACGATGGCACTAACTATACATTAACGAGATTGTCGGATAATACTTCGGTAAGTACCTTAGTTGCTCCATCGGGGGGCGCGCCATTAGTACTTGATGGTATTTCTGTTACCGGAGCGACTATTCTTACTAATGAGAGATTCCGTATACTGCCTACCGTAAATGGCGCAAAAGATATCGCGGTAAATATCACTGATACAACTAAAATTGCTGCAGCAGCACCTAATCGTACCAATGCAGCAGTAACGAATGCCGGTACCGGGAAGATCAGTGCCGGAACTGTAAATCCACCGCCTCTGGATCCCGATCTTCAGCAGCCTCTAACGATAACATTTCATGCACCATACGATGGTCAATATGATGTGACGGGTACCGGTGCCGGGTTACCAGTCACCAATCAAGCATATACTGAAGGGGCGGATATCAGTTTCAATGGTTATACTTTTCAAATTAGTGGCAGCCCTGCCGCGGGAGATATCTTTACAATTGCACCTAACCTTAATGGCTCTGCCGATAATCGGAATGCATTGTTGCTGGGCGCCTTACAAACCAAAAATATCATGGAGAATGGCACAGCATCTTACCAGTCCGCTTATGGACAGCTTGTGAGTCAAGTTGGTAATAAAACGCGGGAATTGGAAGTGACCAGTAAGTCACAAGCTAATTTTCTTGCGCAAATTGAAAATACTATACAGTCTACATCAGGTGTTAATCTGGATGAAGAAGCTGCCAATTTAATGCGCTTCCAGCAAGCTTACCAAGCTGCGAGCAAGATCATTGAAATTAGCAATACACTGTTTGATTCAATTCTTCGTATCCGTTGATGTATTTCTAAACTGAGGGTCATACCATGCGCGTCAGTACACAAACCATTCATGAAACCGGGACTAATTTGATGCTTCAGAACCACGGTAACTTAGTTAAGACTCAACAGCAGCTCTCTACCGGCAAGCGAATCCTAACACCTTCAGATGATCCAATTGCTGCGGCACAGGCATTAAATGTTACACAAGCAGCATCGCTGAATAAACAATTTTCTGTTAATCGTGCCAGTGCAAGTTCCTCATTGGGATTGGAAGAAAATGTACTCAAGCAAGTAACTTCGATTCTTCAGAGCGTGCATAGCTCAGCGGTTTACGCGGGAAATTCGACACTAAACGATGCGGATAAGAAGATTCTTGCTACTGAATTGCGTGGTAAGTTTGATTCATTAGTGGGTTTGGCCAATGCCACGGATGAGAATGGACAATTCTTGTTTTCGGGATACCAGGCTAATACAAAACCTTTTGTGCAAACAGGCCTTAATGTTCAGTATGCAGGAGATCAAGGACAGAGAATGAATCAAGTTGGATCGGCGCGTCAACTCGCTGTCAGCGATTCCGGTACCGATGTCTTTGAACGTATAAGGAATGGAAACGGCGTTTTCTCAACCACAGCCGATTCACTAAACAATGGGACCGGTATCATCGACAAGGGATCAGTGACTGTACCAGCCAATCTAACTGGCGCTGACTATGAGATTAATTTTACAGTTGCGGCCGGTGTGACAACCTATGACATTGTAAACGTAACCACAGGGGCGGCGGTTTCGTCAGGCAATCCTTACACCAGTGACAGTGCGATCAGTTTTGACGGAATGCAATTGAGTATTACTGGAGATCCGGCGAATGGAGATAAATTTACGGTTTCTCCAAGCAGCAATCAAAGTATTTTTGAAACCGTGAGCGACTTGATTACGGCGCTCGAAACACCATCCAGCAGTCAGCCTGGAAGCACGCGATTGTCAAATAGCTTGAATACAGCGCTCCAGAATATTAACAATAGCTTGGAGCATGTGCTTACAAAACAGTCCGCCATAGGGGCTCGAATAAATGAAATAGACAGCTTGGAAAGCGTCGGCGATGATCAGAATATTCAATTTGAAAAACTGCTTTCTGATTTGCAAGACGCCGACTTGTCGAAGGTGATTTCAGATTTTCAAAGGCAGCAGCTATATCTTCAAGCTGCGCAACAATCCTATATTAAAATTTCCGGGTTGTCCTTGTTTAATTATATTTGAGAGTGCTTACTCAATTGCTTCTTGCTTAATTTTTTCCTGATAATTTATGCCTTGATAGCCGATATCATGACGAACTTGATAACCCTCGAAGTAAATTTTTTCGATGAGCTTATAAGCATTCTGCTGAGCGGTTTTAACATTTTCTCCTAGTGCTGTTGCACATAAAACCCGTCCTCCTGCAGTCATAATCTCTTTTTTATCTTTTCCTTCCACGATCGTTGCAGCATGAAAAATATGAAAATTACCATTGTTTTTCTGTTCATCGATAAGATCATGCAGGCCATGAATGACATCATTTTTTCTCGGATTTTCCGGATAACCATGCGCCGCCATTACAACGCCAAGTGCTGCACGTTTGTCCCACTCGATATCAGCATTGTCTAGTGTCTCATTTGTAGCGTGTTCAATGAGTGTCAAGAGATCACTTTTTAAACGAAGTATGATAGGTTGCGTTTCCGGATCTCCCAGACGGCAGTTAAATTCCAGTACGTTTGCAACGCCATCAGCCGTAATCATTAAGCCGGCATAAAGAAAGCCGGTATAGCGGATGCCCTCTTGCCTTAATCCGCTAATGA
This sequence comes from Nitrosomonas ureae, assembly GCF_900108305.1. Lineage (GTDB taxonomy): Bacteria > Pseudomonadota > Gammaproteobacteria > Burkholderiales > Nitrosomonadaceae > Nitrosomonas > Nitrosomonas ureae_B. The sequence goes on along the minus strand of NZ_FNUX01000006.1, from coordinate 114,021 downwards.
CAGGATCAATGATATTACGCATGATTTGTGCATGCAGATCGGGTGAAATAAAAGGGGCGGGTGAGTATGCGCCCATTCCACCAGTATTAGGTCCCAACTCTTCATCATAAAGACGTTTATGATCTTGACTGGTTGCTATCGGGAGGATATGAAGGCTATCAGTCATGACGATAAAGCTGACTTCTATGCCTTGGAGAAATTCTTCAATAATGATTTCACATCCTGCAGCGCCAAGATTTTTCTTGACCAGTATGGTATCAACAGCTGAATGCGCTTCTTCATGGGTTTGCGCAACAATGACACCTTTTCCTGCCGCGAGGCCATCCGCTTTAACTACTAAAGGGGTAGGCTGCTGATCAATATATTGATGTGCTGATTCAGCATCAGTGAAGCTCATGTAGGATGCAGTAGGGATCTGGTGCCGCTGCATGAATTCCTTGGCAAAAATCTTTGAGGTTTCAAGCTGAGCCGCTTGCTGGGTTGGTCCAAAGATTTTTAAGCCGCTGGCTCGGAATGCATCGACAATACCTGCGGCAAGCGGTACCTCTGGTCCGACAACGGTGATTGCAATATGCTCTTTCCGTGCAAATTCGATTAACTCAGGGATTGAAGTAATGGGAACATTCTCTAACCCAGGCTCAAGTGCGGTACCCGCATTTCCAGGCGCCACAAATACCTTGCGCACGCGTGATGAGAGGCTTAATTTCCATGCCAGCGCGTGTTCTCTGCCTCCCCCACCAATAACTAATAGCTTCATGATATAGGGATTTTCTAATGTCTAAAATGACGGATGCCGGTGAATATCATGGAGATGCCTTGTTCATCCGCGGCAGCAATAACTTCGTCGTCACGAATACTGCCGCCAGGTTGAATGATCGCTGTTGCTCCTGCTTGTACAACAACGTCTAAACCATCGCGGAAAGGGAAAAATGCATCCGACGCGACAACAGAATCTGTAAGTGTATAACCCGATTGTTGGGCTTTTATGGATGCAATCCGCGCACTGTCAATCCGGCTCATTTGACCTGCGCCAATGCCGATTGTCTGGCCGTTGCGACAAAATACAATTGCATTGGACTTAACAAACTTCGCTGCCCGCCATGCGAACAATAAATCATCCAATTGTTGCGAAGTAGGCTTTACTTTAGTGACTATCGTCAGATCGGCTGCGGTAATATTGGAAATGTCCGGTGTTTGAACAAGAAGTCCGCCATTGATTCTTTTTAAATCATAGTCAGAATTTTCCGTTTGTAACGGTACCATCAATACTCGAATATTATTTTTTTGTAACAGCAATTGTTGTGCTTCGGGTGAAATTTCCGGTGCAATAATCACTTCCACAAATTGTTTAAGAATTGCCTCTGCAGTATCTTTATCGATGATTCGATTGAAAGCGATGATGCCGCCAAAAGCAGAAACCGGATCGGTTGCGAATGCCAGTTGATAGGCATTCAATACTGATTCAGAAATGGCTATTCCGCAAGGATTAGCATGCTTCACGATGACACAGGCTGGCTGGTCAAATGTTTTAACACACTCCCAAGCTGCATCGGTATCTGCAATGTTATTGTAGGATAATTCTTTACCTTGCAGTTGTTGATAATTCCCCAAACCACCAGCAGTTATAACCGAATCCCGATAGAATGCCGATTTTTGATGAGGATTTTCTCCATAGCGTAAATTCTGTGCGATATTGAAATTCAGATGCAGTGATTCTGGGAAATCCTTGTGGAGAAAATTTTCATCCAATGCAGTCAAATAATTACTGATGGCACCGTCATACGAAGCTGTATGCGCAAAAGCTTTTTGGGCCAACTTAAAACGAGTGGCCGCATTGATCGATTTATTATTAACTTCCAGTTCGCCGCAGAGTGAAGAATAATCCAGAGGGTCGGTTATTACGGTGACCTTGTGATAATTTTTGGCAGCTGCCCGGATCATTGTGGGGCCTCCAATATCAATATTCTCAATCGCGTCACTGAGCGTGGAGTTTTTGTTTGCGATTGTCTGCCTGAATGGATATAAATTGACTACTACCAGTTCGATATTCAATATCGATGCCTGATCAAGCGCCTGTTGATGATCAGGCAAATCATCGCGTGCGAGAATACCTGCATGAATTTTAGGATGGAGTGTTTTAATCCGGCCATCCAGCATTTCCGGAAAGCCAGTATAATTACTGACTTCAATAACGGATATTCCAGCTTCATTTAATAATTTAGCAGTACCGCCTGTAGATATGATTTTGATGCCGTAATGGGTGAGTTTCTGAGCCAGGTCGATGATTCCGGTTTTATCAGAAACGCTGATGAGTGCCTGTTTAATAGTCATTTAATCTGATATTGTTTCATTTTTTGACGTAATGTGTTGCGGTTTATTCCAAGTAATTCAGCCGCTTGTGTTTGATTGCCCTGGGTATGCTGAATAGCAATTTCTATTAAAGGTTTTTCAACACTTTGAATGACCATGCTATAAATATTCCCCGGTTTTTCTCCATCCAGATCATTGAGATACCCGCCTATGGCATTACGTATGCATGATGCAATTTCATTCTCCTTTACTGCGCTCATAAACTAATTACTCCCCTCTTTGATGTAACTCAATCTTTGGCCTTGCTTAGCTAATTGGGTAAAAAATTTATTGGTTTCAGAAAGTTGCTGATCACTGGTCGGTAACTGGTTCATCGCCTGACGAAAGCCGGCGGATCCTACGAGTCCTTTGGTATACCAGGATATATGTTTGCGCGCGATGCGAACACCCGAGTATTCACCATAGAAATGATATAAATCATGCAGATGATCAATTAAGACTCGATGTATATCAGATACTTCAGGTGACTGGAGATGTTGGCCTGTTGTCAGAAAATGATCTATTTCCCGGAAAATCCAGGGTCTTCCTTGCGCAGCGCGGCCGATCATAATCGCATCTGCTTTAGTATAAGCTAGGATTTGTTTTGCTTTTTCCGGGGTAGTGATATCGCCATTTGCAATGACAGGAATTCTAACTGCCGCCTTTACCGCGGCTATGGTATCGTATTCCGCGATACCGGTATATGCGCATGCCCGTGTCCGGCCATGAATCGCAAGCGCCTGAATACCCGAATTTTCTGCGATATGTGCGATGGATAATGCATTCTTATGTTGTTTATCCCATCCGGTGCGGATTTTAAGTGTTACCGGAATATCAACAGCTTTAACTACTGCAACTAGGATTTTTTCTACTAATTCTTCATCTTGTAATAGCGCTGAACCAGCCATGACATTGCATATTTTTTTTGCCGGACATCCCATATTGATATCGATAATCTGGGCGCCATTTTCTGCATTGTACTGCGCCGCTGCCGCAAGCATCTGCGGGTCAGCGCCAGCAATTTGAACAGATACCGGAGAAACTTCTCCTTCATGATTCGCCCGGCGCTGTGTTTTTTTAGAGCCCCAGAGCAGAGAGTTGCTTGACACCATTTCGGATACGGCCATGCCGGCACCCATTGATTTGCACAGCTGCCTAAACGGCCGATCGGTAACACCGGCCATTGGAGCAACAATCAATCTATTCTTTAGAATGTGAGGGCCAATTTGCATGGATTATAAATAGTAGGTTAAATCTGATGCTGAGTATTGTTGTTATTTGAAAGTTTGTAGAAAAGCAGCTTAAAGCCCAGTCAGGAAAACGGAATTATATATTCATGTCCCTTATGGGCTTTATTATAACCTTTGTCAAATTGACCGTGGAACAAAGATCAAAATTATCCTTTTGCGCCAAATATCATGCGGCGAGCAATAAAGCGTTTAAGCGGCGGTACGCAGTCTAAAGTACTTAAGCCGAATCCACAGGCCTGGCTTAGTATTTTACTATCATTAGAAAATAGCTTGACCAAAGTATCGGTAAAGATTCTAACAGCGTTACTGTCTTTTTGTCTTCTCTGGTGGTATCTGGATAGCATGGCGGGTGCGCCGAGTTCTTGCGATACATTTTTCGTGTATATGATTTCCTGCGCCAATTCATAGGCATCTCTCAAACCCAGGTTAAACCCCTGTCCTGCAACCGGATGTAAAGTTTGCGCTGCATTGCCGATGAGTGCAATTCTTTGCGATACGGAGGATGCGGCATATTTAAGTGATAACGGAAATGCCGATCTTTTCCCCGCACCAATGAACTTTCCGAGTCTATCGCCAAAATGTTGGTGTAGCTGAAATAAAAAAGATTTGTCATTCAATTCGGTGATTTTTTTTACAATTTCTGGAGCTACAGTCCATACCAAAGAAAAGTCCGGATCATTGGGAAGCAACGCAACAGGTCCATCCGGTGTAAAGCGTTCATAAGCGATACCCCTTTGCTTATTCTCAGCTTTGATATTTGCCACCACAGCCCATTGCTGATAGTCATGGGATTGATAATTGATGTCGGGTATTTGCTTGGTAAGTTGGCCGCCATCAGCCAGAACAAGCAGCTTAGCGGTTACTTGCTTTGATTGTCCGTAATGGTCAAAAAATACATTGCCTGAGCTTTCAGTAGTATCGATTCGGGTAACTAAAGCACCAGTAATATATTTGGATTGTGCGATAGTTAACTGCGCATGCATGGCACTAAAAAGATCGTGATAATTCACTACATAACCCAACGCAGGAACACCGGCATCCTGAGATTCCAAAATAGTACGCCCGAAACTGCCGCGATTGGAAATATGAATTGTCCGGATCGGGGTATTTCGTATTAACTTATCCCACACTTTCAGGCGCTGCAATATCAGATAACTGCCATGCGATAATGCCAATGGACGTGGATCTTCGTCTTTCTCCGGTAACCCGCGAGCTTCAAGAAGCAAGCTTGATATTCCACTATCATGAAGGCCAAGCGCTAATGCCATGCCTACCGGGCCACCACCAACAATAACGATGTCATAATGATCAATGATCATAAGATTGATTTTTTGAATTATTTCTGGAGTAAGAACTTTAGCTTATTAACTATAATCACATAACCAGCCAAGGTGTCACGTTGAAAACGTTCCGATTGATATCTATAAAATTAGCAGTTTGAATCAGATTTTTTGTATCGGGCGGTAGATGGATACAGTCTGCACAACGATAGCATACAGTACATGATATTGAAATGTAATAGATAAGAGAATTCTGAGTTACATGGCGGTAATAAAATTATTTAAATTGTATAATTCTTCCATTCGATTAATAAATACAAAACCGCTAAGCTGATTAGAATTCTGGAATTCTCCGCATAAATATAATTGAATGATCATAGGAAATTTTGCATGATAAGATTTTTTAAAAAAGAATTTATAACAGGAATTATGTTTTTACTGACTTCTCTGGCTTTTAATGTATGGGCAGAGAATGTTGATGATGGATTGATTACTGCCGCAGATAAGGGAAATTTTTCTTTGGTGAATAATATTCTTGAGAATCAGAAAATAGGCCCGGAAGAATTGAATGCGGCTTTTCTGGTAGCGGTAAATAAAGGAAATTCCGCTATTGTAGAGCGATTCCTGCAAGCCGGCGTGGATGTGAATCTAAGAGCAGATGACGGTCTCTCGCCTTTGATGCGAGCTTCCCGGGATGGTCGCGACCAGGTTGTTGAGATTTTATTGAGAGCCGGCGCTGATGTAAATGCCGTTTCTGAAGAAGATGGCACAGCGTTGATGCTGGCTGCTGAGAAAGATAGAAGGAAAGTAATTACTTTGTTGTTGGATGCCCAGGCTGATGTAAATGCTAAACGGGAAGATGGTATAACAGCTCTCATGCTGGCTGCGCAAGAAGGGCATCAGCAGACCATTCAAATTCTGATTGATGCAAAAGCCGAAGTGGATTATCAATTGGAAAATGGAGCTACTGCATTAATGCTTGCGGTTCAACATGGTAATTTGAGAGCAGTCTATTCGCTGATCGCAGCAAATGCCAATCTTAATCTTAAAGCTGGCAATGGAATGACTGCATTGATGCTTGCCAGCCGCTATCAACATCGGGAAATTACAGAATTGTTAAAAAAGGCTGGTGCCCGTTAGTAACTACCAATACGCAACTTCTCATCAAGTTGCTATAGTACATTTTTTATATTATTTAACTTGAGAAATAAAGGAAATTATAAATGAAAGTTTTTGCTGTTTTATTACTTGCGGCAGCGGTTTTACTGCTTCATGGTTGCGGTGAAGAAACAAAAAGTGATAAATCAGAAGATAGCGCAATACCAAATCCCATGGGTGAAATCACCAAAATGGGCGAGATTCCGTCATTTATGAGTGAGGGTTTGACGGAAGAAGAAAAGGCTGCGCTGAAAGAACAAATTATGCCATCAGATATAGGTGATGAAAATATCGCTGCGGAAAAATTTAAGGCGCTCATGGAAGACGCAAGAGCTGGAGATCCGGTTGCCCAGAATGGTCTAGGGGTAATGTATTATACGGGCGATGCCGTTTCCAAGACAGTTTCCGGTCAAGTGTTAAACACCGATCCGGAACTTGCGGCCGGGTGGTTTTACCGCGCAGCGGAGCAGGGTTATGCCGATGCACAATTCAATTTAGGTCTTATGTATGCCAATGGTGAAGGTGTGCCTCAAGACATGGAACAAGCCGTCGAGTTATTTAAAAAAGCTGCAGAACAAGGGCATGTCGATGCACAAAATAATTTAGGTGCCATGTACTTTACCGGAGAAGGCGTAGCAAGGGATGAGAAGAAAGCTATCGAATGGTTTGAGAAAGCAGCTGCACAAGGGAATGAAGAAGCGCGAAGCAATCTGGATGCTATACAACAATCACATTCCAAGTGATTGTATTATTGATATGACAGTCCCGATTTGATCGGATGACTGTCATATCAGATTGACCGGTTACATTCTAACTATATCCCTCAAGCTACAGTTACCTCATGCGACAAATACACGTCTTGAATTGAGTGGAGTAGCCTGACACCTTCAGCGAAAGGTTTCTGGAAGGCTTTGCGCCCGGAAATGAGCCCCATCCCTCCGGCACGTTTGTTAATGACGGCCGTTCTGACGGCCTGGTGCAAATCATCACTGCCCGATTCACCGCCCGAATTGATCATGCCGATCCGTCCCATGTAGCAGTTTGCGACTTGATAGCGCACGAGATCAATCGGATGATCCGTTGTGAGTTCGCTATATACTTTAGGGTGGGTTTTGCCGAATTTTATTGCGTTGTAGCCGCCATTATTGGTAGCCATTTTTTGTTTAACGATGTCTGCACCGATGGTGACTGCCAGGTGATTAGCCTGTCCCGTCAGATCGGCGCTGACATGATAGTCGTTGTCTGCAGTTTTAAATGCACTATTTCGGGTATATGCCCATAATATGGTGACCATGCCCAGATCGTGCGCGTGTTCAAATGCTGCAGAAACTTCTTGAATTTGACGGCGCGATTCATCCGAACCAAAAAATACAGTTGCGCCCACGGCACAAGCTCCCATGTCGAAGGCCTGATCGACACTCGCAAATATCGTTTGATCGAATTTATTAGGGTAAGTCAGCAATTCATTATGGTTGATTTTAAGAATCATAGGGATTTTATGCGCATACTGACGTGACACGATCGCCAATACCCCCAAAGTGGAGGCAACGCCATTGCAGCCGCCTTCAATAGCAAGCTCAATGATACATTTCGGATCAAAAAATATTGGATTAGGTGCAAACGATGCGCCTGCCGAGTGTTCCACCCCTTGATCTACAGGCAACAAGGATAAATAACCTGTACCGGATAATCGCCCTTGATGATAAAGTGCCTGCAAATTGCGCAAAACACTTGGTTTGCGATTGCTCAATGCCATCACACGATCGACAAAATCGGTACCTGGTAATTGCAAACCATGTTTAGGTATCGTATTGCAGACATGATTAAGAAGTAGTTCGCTTTCGTTTCCCAGAATCGCAGTAATATCAGTCATTTTAATTTATAGAGATGCCTCCCGATCTGACAAGAGATAGTGTGCTTTAGCAATGCAGGAATCGATTGCGGTTTTGAATCCGGCCTTATTGCAGATTGGATTCTATCTGCAGATCCTGCGGGAATTTGCCAATAAGGTTTTCTATTTCCGCATGGTGCTAAAAGCGGTATTGGTAAAAATCTAAGTTCACGTTCTTGCGGCTTGACCTGTTTTGCTATCACATGGTTTATCTGCTTGGATAATCTATCAGCATTCCACTCCTTTTCGATGATTGTTCTTTGTTATTTGAGCATTTGACTCACATAACCCCTTTGGTACTCGCCACCATGTATCCAAATCGCCCGCACCATTCGTGCCATCTTGCTGCCCATAACGACAACAGCTATGTAGATTATAGATTGTATTCGCCAGGTTAGAGTCTTGTATTTTGTATTTGTAACTTTCGCATTGATCCCAAAATTCCTGGCTATATTGAGTATACAGTTATTCCATTTTATGAAACTTCGGACTTTACGAAAATCAGCATACCTCGGTTAAAAAGAAAGCGTTGAACTGAGAGCCACCGAATTATTAGAGATTTGTTAATAATTAATCATACTAAGCATATAAAAAGTATTACCAAATGTAATTAATAGAAATTCTGCGATAGAATCTTTTTGCTTATTTTTGCAATAATAATCATCGACCGTTTAATCATTCAATTGGATTAGTCTATATTAGGGAACGAGCAACCTCATGCATAAAGACAATAGCAACTTTCAAATGAAAATTGAGAATACAAAATTTGGAGTCATTTATCATGTTCGACCGGCATAGTTTCCATATAGGTAATAAAAAATTGATAACACAGGTATGGACATGGTTTTTCCTTGCGGTTCTACTGATGAGTGTTTTTCTTTTATCTGCACCGAAAGCCTATTCGATGGCCGGAGCAACTGCGCCGATTAAAAAAATGCTCAAGGTGGAAACGAATGAAAACAGATGGATTAGTTTAGGCGCAGGGTATCGCGGTACAGGGTTATGGACGGAAAATCCAAATTCTGGAAATCTGAATGATGGCGCTTACAGTAATGACAATGCGCGTCTCTATCTCAATGGGCAGTTTAATCAACACTTCAAATTCGAAGTGAATACCGAGTGCTTCTTTTGTAACAATACCGCCTCTGGTGATAATCCAAAGATGTCCTACAACATTCTGGATGCGATCGTTAAATTTGAGTACAACCGCTACTTTAATGTATGGGGGGGGCGTATGTTGGCACCCACGGAACGGGGGGAACTAAGCGGTCCTTTTTTTCAGGCTACTCATGATGCATTCAAAACTCCTTTCTTTTCTCAAGATTTCAGCACTAAGTTTGGCGATGGTGGTGCAGGTCGTTACGGCCGTGACGACGGTGTAACTTTCTGGGGCAATGCAGAGCCTGGTATTATTCCAGGTACACTGGGTTATGCAGTGGGAGTTTTTCGTGGCTTGGAATCCTCGAAAATTGCAGGCCCCAATCCGGGCGGCACTATACTGACAGCTGCGCGTGTTACCTATAATTTTCTGAATCCGGAAAAAAACCCCGGTTATTACACTTCCAGCACGTATTATGGCAAAGCTGGAGACATTTTAGCGCTCGCATTTGGTATGTCTTATCAAAAGAATGGTGCCGGTTCGTTTACAAATCGTAGTGATTTCCTTGGTTTTACAGGTGATTTGCTATTTGAAAAAATATTGCCCAGGAACATGGGAGTTACTACTCTAAACGCCGAATATAAACAATTTTATGCTAACTATTCGACCGCAGCATTTTCTGATCGTGATTGCTTCTGCATGTTTGATGGTAAGTCGTGGACAGTAACCGGTCTTTATATGTTTCCAACTAAAATTGGCATAGGGTATTTTCAGCCTTATGGCAGATTTACCAGTATCCAACCCAACTCTAGCAGTAATCGAGAAGAAATTGAAACGGGTCTAAACTATATTATCGATGGATTTAATGCACGTATTTCAGCTTACTATCAGCACGGAGATCTGCTGATGAAGGGATTAAATTATGCACCCGGAGTCTCAGGTCCAACGCTTGATGTTTTTAAAATCTCTTTCCAGTTACAAATTTAGGGTTTTCTGTAATTTTTTCTCCATTAATAAACACTGGAAAAACCATGTTGTTATCCACTTACTCCGAAGAAGAATCAGGAATCAAGCAGCGGAATTTTACTCTTCCGAGTGATTTAACGCAGCCAACTGATGTCGTTATACCCACTTCAAACGTAGCTTCAGAGCATAAACCCCTCCAAGCAAGATTATCACTCAAATTCGCCGAAATGGATGGAGTAACGCGCCTCGTGGAACGAGAACACTTCGGTCCTTTACTGGTACAGAAACCTTTTTACCCTGAAGGACGAAAGATTTGTCATGTGGTGATTATTCATCCGCCAGGTGGGGTTGTGGGCGGTGATCAGCTAGAAATTTCAGCTCAAGTTGATGCATTTGCCAATGCACAGATAACTACACCCGGTGCTGCCAAATGGTACAAAGCCAACGGCCATACTTCACACCAGAAAATTAGGGTTAATGTAAGAAAAGGCGGCTCTCTTGAATGGGTGCCGCAGGAAACCATTTTTTACAACAATGCAAACGTAGAAATTGATCATCAGGTAATCCTGGAAGATGATGCAGTTTATGTGAGTTGTGAAATCTTGTGTTTTGGAAGGACCGCCTACGGCGAAACGTTCAGTAACGGTCAAATCAAGCAACGTACCAGCATCAAGAGAAATAACAAATTGGTCTGGCTGGAGCAAATACACCTTCTTGGCGAGAGCTCTGCGATGAGTGGCGCTTTGACACTGTCTGGAAAAACAGTCTGCGCAACACTGATTCTGACTGGAAAAACAATACCACAACCGATGATTGATCTGGCTCGAGAAGAAACAAATAGAATCACAAAGCGAGCTGGTCAGGTTGGCATGTCGCAACTTAAATCAGCTGTGGTGGTGCGTTATTTGGGTGATTCAAGCGAAGTGGCAAAGCAGGTGATGTTGTGTGTCTGGGGTTTGCTGCGACCAGAATTAATCGGATGTGCTGCTATTGTGCCGCGGATGTGGAATACGTGATTCCTTAATAATTAATTGTAGTGTTTTTACATTGACGATGCTGCAGCAGTTTTAAAATTGTAAGCGTTATTTTACCCAGGAGAAGAACTATGGACTTAACACCGAGAGAGAAGGACAAGCTAATGATATTTACTGCCGGATTACTTGCAGAAAGACGTAAAGCGCGTGGTTTACGTCTGAATTATCCTGAAGCGGTTGCTCTGATCACCTGTGCTGTACTGGAAGGAGCCAGAGATGGTCGAACGGTGGCCGAACTTATGGCTGCCGGGCAGAGAATATTAACTCGCTCTGATGTCATGGAAGGCGTTCCTGAAATGATTCCAGATATTCAGGTTGAAGCAACGTTCCCAGATGGTACCAAACTGGTGACCGTCCATAATCCGATTGTTTAGCTAATTAAAAGTATAGGAGATCGCCATGAGAGTGCCAATGATCCCAGGTGAAGTATTTACTGAGGCGGGTGAAATAGAATTAAACGTGGGCAGAAATACTAAAACTCTAACCGTTTCAAATGGAGGGGATCGCCCAATACAGATAGGCTCCCATTTTCATTTTTATGAAGTTAATTCTGCAATGAAATTTGATAGAGAAGCTGCCTATGGTATGCGCCTGAATATTATGGCCGGGACAGCTATCCGCTTTGAACCCGGACAAGAAAGAACGGTTGAGCTTGTTGAACTTGCGGGAGATCGGATCGTTTATGGATTTAACCAAAAAGTGATGGGCAAACTTAAATAGTTTGTATCGCAATAATTTTACAGGAGTAAGAAAATGAGCGTAAAAATTTCCCGTCGAAACTATGCTGAGATGATGGGTCCAACGATCGGGGATCGTGTTCGTCTGGCCGATACAGAGCTTTTTATAGAAATTGAAAAAGATTTCACTACGTACGGAGAAGAGGTGAAATTCGGTGGTGGCAAAGTGATTCGGGATGGCATGGGACAATCACAGCGAAATCACGCGGATGTTATGGATACCGTCATTACCAATGCAATCATTATCGATCACTGGGGGATTGTAAAAGCGGATATAGGGATCAAGAATGGCAAAGTAGCTAATATCGGAAAAGCCGGTAACCCGGATATTCAGCCGAATGTTACGATGGCAATTGGTTCAGCGACTGAGATTATTGCGGGTGAAAATTCGATTGTTACCGCGGGCGGTGTTGATACCCATATTCATTTCATTTCTCCGCAACAAGCCGAAGACGCCATGATGAACGGCATCACTACCATGCTGGGCGGCGGTACCGGACCTGCAGTTGGAACAGCCGCAACTACCTGTACGCCCGGTCCCTGGCATATTCATTCGATGCTAAGAGCATCGGATGGGCTAGTAATGAATACAGGCTTTTTCGGTAAAGGTAATACCAGCCTGCCTACACCGCTCGAAGAGCAAGTACTTGCCGGAGCTTGTGGCCTGAAGCTCCATGAGGATTGGGGTACCACATATGCCGCGATTGATAATTGCCTGGATGTGGCGGATAAATATGATGTACAGGTCGCTATCCATACTGACACTATTAATGAAGGCGGATATTTGGAGAATACCATTGCTGCCATGAAAGATCGGACTATTCATACTTTTCACACCGAAGGTGCAGGTGGAGGTCATGCTCCGGATATTATCGCAGTCGTTGGCCAGGAGAATGTTTTACCTTCGTCTACGAATCCGACTCGTCCTTATACGGTCAACACTCTTGATGAGCATTTGGATATGTTGATGGTGTGCCATCATTTACATGCCAATATTCCGGAGGATGTTGCCTTTGCAGAGTCACGTATCCGGAAAGAAACGATTGCCGCTGAGGATATTTTGCATGACATGGGAGCAATTTCTATGATGTCCTCGGATTCGCAAGCAATGGGACGTATTGGTGAAGTCGTGTTGCGTACATGGCAAACCGCGCATAAGATGAAGATACAGCGCGGTACATTGCAAGAAGATAACTCAAGGAATGACAATTTTCGTGTAAAACGTTATGTTGCCAAGTACACAATTAATCCGGCCATCACACATGGCATTGCACATGCAATCGGCTCAATAGAAGTCGGTAAATATGCGGATCTTGTATTATGGAGACCTGCCTTTTTCGGTGTAAAACCATCCATGATATTGAAAGGGGGAATGATTGCAGCATCGCTGATGGGTGATCCTAATGCATCGATTCCAACACCTCAGCCGGTACATTATCGCTACATGTTTGGAGGATATGGAGGCGGGATCAAAACATCGTGTTTTACATTTGCTTCGCAAGCTGCACTTAATGCTAATTTAATTGATCAACTGAAGCTGGATAAAGATATTATTGCGGTTAAGAATACCCGAAACTTGCGCAAGAAAGACATGATTCATAATAGCGCAACTCCTAAAATGGAAGTTGATCCGGAAACCTATGAAGTCCGTGCGGATGGGCAATTGCTGACATGCGGTGCTGAAGATGTATTACCAATGGCACAACGTTACTTTCTGTTTTAGGTGTAATTCTTACTTTACTTCTTTAACGAGTAAACAGGTACAAAGGGGTTTTCATTCCAATGAGCAGCTATCACGGTGTTTGTTTCTCTGATAGCTGCAGGATAATTAATGACTTACGGTAACATAAATGCTTACGCTGAATAAGAAAATAGATCATGCAGACTCAGTATATGCGCAACTCGTTTTGCCTTATGAAATGCGCGAAAACAGTCGGCTAAGAGCGACACTTGCATCAGGCGAGGAAGTGGCGATTTTTACTGGGCGAGGCACAATATTACGTAATAATGACCTTCTTAGAAGCGATGACGGGCGAGTGGTGCAGATTATTGCCGCTAAAGAACCCACTTATCGGGTGACTTGCCAGACGCCACATGATTTATTACGGTGTGCCTTTCATTTGGGTAATCGGCATACGCAAACCCAAGTTGGAGAAGCTTTTCTGCGCATTCATCAAGATGCTGTCTTGAAACAAATGCTGGAGGGGTTGGGTGCTTCTGTCATAGAAGAGGATGAGCAATTTGAACCGGAATCAGGCGCTTATGGTGGAGGAGGGCATCATCACCATGGCGATGATGGACATTATCATGCGCATGGTCCGCTGGCACCAATACCAGCACGCCAAAAGATTCACAGACCTTCCGACTCGCAATCTTAGGAGTCATTCACTGTGCAATCCACTTTATTGCTGCGCTTACTGCAACTCGCAAGTCCATCGCTGCCAATTGGTGCCTATACGTATTCGCAAGGCCTGGAATCCGCCATTGAGAAGGGTGATGTGCATGATGAGAGTTCTGCGCGTGTGTGGATTTCGGAGGCTTTGAATATCATCGCGGATTTCGAAGCACCTATCCTATGGCGCTTACTTAAAGCATTTGCCGAGCGTGATTTGGCGACTATTAATTACTGGACTGAATGTTTTGTTGCAGCACGAGATACCGTGGAGTTTCGCGCGGAAACTATACAGATGGGGTATTCCCTGGGAAAATTGGTCACGGATCTGAAAATTGCGGACGATTCTTTGAATGCAATTTTAGCCAATCAATCCGAAATGCCTTTACCTACCGCATTTGCATGTGCTGCAGAAGCACTTGGAGTGCCCCGTGAAGCGGCACTGCTTGGAATGCTGTTTTCTTTGGTCGAAAACCAAGTGTTAGTTTGTGTTAAATCAGTGCCGCTTGGGCAGGTTTCCGGGCAGAGTCTTTTATTATCATTACATGCAGTAATTGAAGAAGTATCGGTACGTGCGCAGCAACTCAACGATGACGAACTGTCGAACTGGGCGCCGGGATTGTCATTGTTGTCGATGCAACACGAAACACAATATAGTAGGGTTTATCGGTCATAATTTTTGAGGTATTACACGTGAATAAACAATCAAATCCTCTTCGAGTGGGTATCGGGGGTCCGGTAGGGTCAGGAAAAACGGCTTTATGTGAGGCCTTAAGCAAGAAAATGCGTGATCGTTATGAAATGGCTGTCATTACGAACGATATCTATACCAAGGAAGATATGGAGATTTTATTACGCGCCAATGCTCTGCCTCCGGAGCGTTTGATGGGTGTGGAAACAGGGGGATGTCCACATACCGCCATTCGAGAAGATGCATCCATCAATCTTGAGGCCATTGCGCGCATGACGGCCGATTTTCCCAATCTCGATCTTATCCTGGTTGAATCCGGCGGCGATAATCTAGCTTCCACCTTCAGTCCGGAACTTTCCGATCTAACCATTTATGTGATTGATGTTGCAGCTGGCGAGAAAATACCGCGTAAAGGTGGCCCTGGCATCACACGTTCAGCGTTGCTGGTCATTAATAAAATTGATCTGGCGCCTTATGTCGGAGCAAATTTGGATGTGATGGCGCGAGATGCAAAAAAAATGCGAGGCGATCGGCCATTTGTGTTTACTAACCTGCAAACTGGCGAAGGTGTTGATCAAATAATTGATTTTATTATTAAGCAAGGATTGCTGGAAGAAGTGAAACAGCGAGCAGGTTGATAAATGTCCTTCACAAGCTTACTGTTAATCCTGGCCTGAATGATTCAGTAAATTATTGTTTTATTTAGTTACCGTAGTTTCTTTTTTATATAAACTTTAGGAGCTAATCATCATGGAATGGTCTTTATCAATTGACAGGACAATACCCAAGCCTTTGCGTGTTATCTTCAGAGGCGTAGGGCAAGTGTTTTTCTGTTGCAATGCGGTTACCGGTCTTATTTTTCTAATTGCCTTATATGTTGGCGGGATCACTGCTGGACTTGCCGCGACTGTGGGCGTCATCAGCAGTACGGTTGCTGCATATTTATTAGGCTTCTCTGATGATGATATTGATGCAGGGTTATACGGTTTTAATGGAACTCTGGTAGGTCCTTGTCTATTTTTGTTCCTGGAAAATACGCCACAACTCTGGGTGCTTGTTGTGCTTGCATCGATTTTATCGACCATTGTGCTCGCTGCTTTGATGCGGATCTTGCAGCCTTATAACATTCCCGCATCGACATCCCCCTTTGTTCTAACATGCTGGATGTTTATGGTGGCCGTCTATTCTTTTGACGGATTTGCGCGTGGCCCTGTATTGCCGGAACCAGGCATTCCCGCTGACATTGCGGCGGCCTCAGTGGTTGCAGCGGAGTTTGCGACTCTTACGCAAGATGCGGCCGAGGCCTGGTATACAGCCGTAACCAAAGGCGTCGCCGAAGTGATGTTTGCCGATAGCGTTATTGTAGGTATCCTGTTTCTTATCGGTATTGCAATTACGTCATTGCGCGGTGCATCCATGGCGCTGGCTGGTGCAATTGTTGGCGTCGCCTTACCGATTTGCCTGGGTGCGGATAAGACGCTGATTGAAATGGGGCTTTATGCATTCAATCCGGTGCTGGCAATGATGGCGGTTGGCTGGGTTTTCCTCAAGCCTACTACAGGCACTGCGATTCTGGCGCTACTGGCGGGAGTTCTAACTGTTATTTGCCAGGCCGGTTTGGCTAATTTCCTTGCGCCGATTGGTCTGCCGACACTGACATTTCCTTTTGTTCTGGTCATGTGGATGTTTCTATTTGCTGCCGGAAAATCCAAATATTGGGGAAATTCACACTGAATATGACAAAATTCTGAAGCTAAACCTCGTTACTAAAACTGGATTCTTTATTTTCAGAAGGTTATTGTTAGAAAGTTAAGTCAATGGGCTGCTATGCGTATGCGCAGCAGTCGAATGGGAGTGATGTTCCTGGGCAAATTCAATCGGTACGATGTGCAATTTGCCATGCCGCACACCGTTGGTAGCAATTATTTGATTGGCAAAAGCCCGGACATCCTGAATCGTACCGCGAAGGATAACAACTTCGAGGCAGTTATCGTGATCCATATGGACATGCATACTCGATAAGGTCAAATCGTGGTGGCTGTGATGTGCCGAAGTTACTTGGCTGGCCAGATCCCTTTCGTGATGATTGTAGATATAACTCAGCGTGGCAATACAATAACCCTGGTTGCTTTTTTGCAGGCGCGCGGTTTCCAGATATTCTCTGATAAGATCACGAATCGCTTCTGAACGATTGTCATAACCACGTGCCTGAGCAAGTTTATCGAATTGTTTAAAAAGCTGATCATCCATTGAAATAGTAAAGCGCTCCATAAAACACTCCTCAGGAATTATGACTAGAATTCGGTTATCTGAAAAAACGCAAAATCGTACATCAACAAACAATTTAAGTGATTTTTAATTTATTTTGTCAATTAAAAGTTGGCTACCAGATTAACCCGCAGTGAACGGCTCTCAATCGGGTGAAAATGCACGTCATTGACGCCAGCTGCAGGTTCTCCTGGAAGCCTGGAAGCATAGTAGTAATCAATCGCATGAGCATGCGTGTTAAGTAAATTGAATCCTTGCAGAATCACGCGCACATTGCTGCCGATTTTATACCCGATTTGACCATTCAGCGTTACGGTATGATTGGATTGTACGCTGTTATCTTCGATCAATGAGCGCTTGCCAAAATAGCGCATCTGCATGCTACCAAAAAACTGACCAATGTTGTCGACGGAAACCGCCATCTTGCCTACTCCTCTAATTGCGCCAGGTATGTAATTGCCGCTGGGATCGTTATCATTAAAACGCGCGCGTGCCAAGGCATAATCAATATCGACCGTCAACCAATCCTTGGGCATATAAAACAGTGAAACCTCAAACCCTTCCCGCTTACTTGGACGGCTGGCCTCAGTTGTTCCGGCATCGCCCACAAATAACAATTCTGAGTCAAGATCCAGTCGGAATGCGGCAAAGGAAGCCTGTAGCCCTGGAATTATGGCGGTACGGACCCCGACTTCATAGCCGGTCGAGCGGACCAGGGGATTGACTCTGTTAATCGGATCCCCTGATTTTGGATCAACGATAGAAGTTGTCCCGCGCGCATCATTGCTATGAAATCCACTGCCATAATTAAAATACAATTCCGTTTTTACCCAAGGGCCAAAAATCAGACCCAATTTGGGATTTGTCATACTATCGTAGCGGTTACCCGAGTTTACATTGAGATTGCTGTTGACATCAAACCAATAATAATCTGAACGGACACCAGCCACGCTACGAAATTTTTCCAGCCACTGAATGCTATTCTGATAAAAAATACCTACGCTGTTTTGATTGATATGGTCCTTGCGGGTAGTCGACAAAGTTTGGCGCTCTTTTGTGCTCAACAGTCCATTATCGATTACGTCGTTTTGAAACTGGACACCTACCGTATTTTCGATCTCGATCCCTTTAATCCTGCTAACCCAAAGATGATCTACATTCATTGCCGACTGAAAACGTTTATCAATCTGAGAAAATTGATCTCCGTTCACGGGATCATCAAGAAAATAGGTGAAATTTGAAAATAATGCCAAGTTACTGTGAAGCGTATACAAGTTGAATTGGGTGATGCCATAGCGGCTTGAATGTTGCAATGCAGTCGAGAGACTAAATCGATGCGATTCCCCGCCACTACTGGGATCTATGGCACCCAATCGTGGAACGAAGCCACTGGCTACCCCTCTTGCCGGAATCTGATCGGTAGAATTCCAGTTTCCGCCATAGCCCATCGCGGTAACATTGAATTTGGTTGATCCGGTATCTTGGCTATAACGCAATACCGCATTAAATTTCTTGAAATCTTCATGCTTAACCCATGGGCCGTCTTTAGTGAGCAGTTCGACCGCATACAAAACATTACCACGTCCGACTTCATGCGATTTAGTTACCAGCCCCCGCATAAATCCTTGCTGTCCTAAACCATAGCTAGCGATACCCTTGGGTAGCTTGTCGACGTAGCCCATACTGACAGCCCCGGCAGAGGAGAAATCTCCCTGATGAGCGTAATACGGTCCTTTCATGTATTGCAAGTTGCCTATCAATTCCGGAATGATGAAGTTGGTGTCTGCCCAACCTTGGCCGTGACCATGTGAACGCTGATTGACTAACATGCCATCGACGGTAATTCGTAAGTCTGTGCCGTGATCGAGATTAAAGCCGCGCAAAAAATATTGATTGGCCTTCCCCTCACCACTATGTTGCGTAACAATTAAACCCGGTACTGTTTCGAGTAATTCTCCCGGACGATAAACCGTGCGCAGATCAAGCTGATGTTTAAGGACAGTGCCTTCATTGGCGGAATTGGCCGATCCGATCAATTCCCGCGCGTTGGCACGAACGAGCATTTCGTTAAGGGTTGGAATGCCTGCGGCGTCGACCCATAAGGATACCCAACTCAATGATAGAATACTGCTCCCTTGGATAAACCGCCGTAATGCGGACGACAGAGCAGTTATTTTTTGCATGTTTTTTCCCGTAAAATTACATGTTTTATTATTTGAATTCCTTATGGCGACTCATAATAATTCAAAATGTATGATAAATTGTTTTTTTTTCATACAACAGAAGAATATTATTTAAGGGAAGCTTGGTTATGAAATTTATAACGTATAGAATTACAGGGATTTTTTTATGTTTGCTACTACTTTGCTTGCAAAGTTTGGTATTCGCAGCCAAGACTCATGAAATACCGGAAATTGTTACCACCGTCTCACCGATCACGAACATCGTGCAAAATATTGGTGGAAAACACATCAAAGTAACCGGAATCGTTCCTGATGGTACCGATTCCCATACGTTTGAGCCTATTCCTTCGGACATAAAAATATTACGGGCAGCCGACATGATTATCGTGAATGGCCTTGATCTGGAATTGCCCACATTAAAATTGGCGAGAAAGGTAAAAAGGTCTGAAACTTCGATTCTGCAATTGGGAAACCTTACGCTAAAAGAAGCGGACTGGCAGTATGATTTTAGTTTTCCCCGCGAACATGGACACCCTAATCCCCATTTATGGTTAAATATTGAATTGGTAATGCGTTATGCAGAAATAATAAAAGACAGCCTGATAATGCTCGATCCTGCCAATAAAGCGAGTTATCAGGAAAATACTGCAACTTATTTGACCAAACTAAAGAAGCTGGATCAGGCAATTTTCAATTGTATTGAGACGATTCCTCAAAATAACCGTAAGCTGGTAACCTATCATGACTCTTTTGCTTATTTTGCGCCACGTTATGGCATGACAGTAATCGCAGCAATTCAACCCTCCGATTTCTCCGAGCCCGGCCCTCAAGAAGTTATCAGCATTATTAAACAAATTAGAGAAACTGGTGTGCCAGCCATATTTGGTTCGGAAGTTTTTCCCAGTAAAGTGATGAAACAAATTGCCTGGGAAGCAAAAGCCAAATTTATCGATCAACTCTCGGATGATAAGTTCCCGGCGGCGCCTAATAACTCTTTCATCGGTATGATGGCCGGTAACATGATTACCATGACCGAAGCCTTAGGCGGTAATTCAACCTGTATGGCCAACATTGATGCCAGCAACATTGCATTCTGATTCCCCCTTGGTTCCTGCAATAAAATTGACCGGCGTTTCTGCTCGTTATGAACAAAATGTAGTATTCGACGATCTTTGTCTGGAAATTGCCGCAGGTCAATTTGCCGGAATTGTCGGTCCCACGGCTTGTGGGAAGTCGACGTTGCTGAAAATTATTTTGGGGATTCATGCTGTGAGTGCAGGACAGGTGGAGCTCTATAGCTATCCCGTGAATAAAGTGAGGCCAGGTACGATAGGTTATGTGCCGCAACTTGGCAGTGTTGACTGGAATTTTCCGGTAACGGTTGAAGAAGTCATTTCCATGGGGCTTTATACCAATGGGCGTATTTGGCCTTGGCTCAGCAAGCAGGAACGGGCTTGCATTCGGGACCTTGCGCATCGATTAGGTGTTGATGATTGCCTGAAAAACCATATCAGCGATATATCAGGGGGTCAGCGACAGCGCACGTTTCTGGCGCGCGCGTTGATCAACAATCCCAAGCTTCTGATCCTGGATGAGCCGACTTCCGGAGTTGATATCAAGACTCAGCACGAGGTGTTGCATTTATTGGGGGATATCAATAGTGGGGGTATTACCATATTATTAACCACGCATGATTTAAATGCGGTGGCATCTCACTTGCCGTGGGTTATTTGTTTCAATCGGGGGATAGTTGCCCAAGGTCGGCCGAATACGATATTTACCAACGAAATCCTGACTAAAACATATGGTGGTGATATTGTCATTGTAAAATCCGAAGGACATCTCCTGATCGCTAATAGCACGCCGCTCAATTTTATTGATGAGCATTCCTGATGGAATTTCTGCTGGAACCGATCGAGTATGAATTTTTCCGTCATGCCTTGCTTGCAGCGTTGATGGTAGGTGCGTCCGGTGGCCTGATCGGAGTTTACGTCGTGCTACGCGGCATGAGTTATGTCGGTCACGGATTATCTCATGCGGCAATTGGTGGCGCAGTAATCGGTATCACCCTGAATCTGAATTTTTATGCGGGCGCGTGCGCGATGGGATTACTCGCCGCATTCATCATCAACAAAATTACTAAAAACAATAAAATCAAACTGGATGCTGCGATTGGAATAGTAACCACAGCGATGTTCGCCCTGGGTGTGGCGATTGTCAGCAAGATGCGGAATTTTAAACAAAACTTCGAAGCAGCTTTATTTGGCAATATTCTTGGAATTACAGAACAGGATTTGATGATCATCGGGCTGGTTGCTTTCTTCACGCTGATTACCATGTTCATCACGTATCGCGCATTACTGTTTTCCACTTTCGATAATGAAGCGGCGCGTGTATTTGGTATCAAAACCGATTCCGTGCAATGGCTATTTTCATTGTTGCTTACATTCTCGGTCATCGCGTCGCTGAATGTCATTGGCGTCACCATGGTCGCCGCCACGCTCATTGCCCCGGCCATGACTGCGAGAATGCTGACGGATCGTTTTAGCAGCATGATTATTTCTTCGACCATCATCGGCGCGGTGACCGGCGTAATGGGTATGTATTTGAGTTATATTTTCAACGTCGCTTCCGGTACAACCATTGTGCTGTTCAGCGTGTCGGTGTTTGGCTTATCGATGCTGGTGAAACCTTTGCGTAACGCCTATCGGTCAAGGCAATATTGAATGGCGCGGATAGCTGGTTTTAGTTGTTGGCTGCAAAATTGGGAGTAGTTCAGACCGTTATCTGTTTGGATCTGTATTCACCAAGGCACAATCTGCCCGTCAAAAGCATAAAACTTTCCGGAATCTTCGAATTTTAGGTTATCGATAACGCGGCGCATGCCGGTGACGCTTTGTTCGGTTGAGATTAATCCGTTCGGGCCACCCATGTCGGTTCTTACCCAACCGGGATGCAACAGGACAACTGTGATCTGTTTGGGATTCAAATCTATCGACAAGCTTTTCATCACGATATTGACACCCGCTTTGCTGGAACGGTAGATGTAACTGCCGCCGCCCCGATTGTCTGCAATACTGCCCATTTTGCTGGTAATGGTGACGATGGTTTTCAGGTTGCTGCCGACAATCGGCTGCAGAAATGCTTCGGCCATTTTTAGCGGCGCCATGGTGTTCACCGCAAAGGTATGCGCCCATGCCTGATAGTCCGTCATTCCGAAAGCATCCCCTGATTCCGGAGGGTAAACGCCGGCATTATTGATCAATAAATCGATGGCATCACCGGATAGCGTCTGTGCCAGCTGTTCAATGTGCGAATGATTAGCGACGTCCAGCCGATAAATACTGATTTGATTCGGATGCTGCGCGGCTAAACGGCTCAATGCATCCGCTGACGCCGGATTGCGGCAGCAAGCAATGACACGCCAATCGCTCAAAGCGTATTGACGGACAAATTCCAGTCCAATGCCACGATTGGAGCCTGTAATGAGAACTGTTTTCTTCATGGTTTTTTCACCTGAGCAGGGAGCCTTATCATTTAATGATACCGCTATTCGATTTTTTTGACAGCATGTCTGAATATTTTCCGTCAATCCGCTTATAAGATCATAGGATATAAAGCTATCGGATTACTCGAATTAATTGCTAATGCCGGTTTTCTGCTCAATAACTCCTGGCGCTATCGCCGATGAAATTTGATCAGCGGGATATTCTCCAGCAATAATGTATCCTGGCGTTGCGCGCAAAATCCTCGGGGATCATTCTGGTACTGATATCTTCAATGATCAGATCGCTTAATGCTTCCTTGTCCAATTTGAAACGGCGGAAGTTGGTCGAGAAATACAAGATTCCTTTAGGTGCCAATAAGGCCGTGGTATTACGGATCAGTGGTATATGATCTTTCTGGATATCGAAAATCTCATCCATTTTTTTGGAATTGGAAAAAGTGGGGGGGTCGAGAAAAATCAAGTCAAATTGTTGTTTATGTTTTGCTTGCGCTTGTTGCGCCAGCCACTCCGAGCAATTAGCCCGTATCAGCTGGTGCCTGTCGCTGATGCCATTGAGATGAAAATTGCGCTTGGCCCAGTCCAGATAAGTATTGGACATATCCACCGTGACGCTCGATTCTGCGCCGCCGATTGCCGCATGTACTGTAGCACTGCCGGTGTAAGCGAATAAATTCAAGAAACGCTTACCTTTTGCTTGTTGTTGAATCAGTAAGCGCATTGGGCGATGATCAAGAAACAGGCCGATGTCCAGATAGTCCTCAAAATTCACCCAAAACTTGCAACCACTTTCTTCAACCACATGAAAGCGGCGGGAATCCCCTTGTTTTTCATATTGATCGGTGTTTTTCTGTTTGCGGCGAATTTTCAAGAATACTTGTTCGGCGGGAATTTCCAGCACTTTGGGTATTTCCGCCATTACTCCGGCCAGCCGTTGATTGGCTTTGGCAGGGTCGACAGATCGGGGAGATTCATATTCTTGAACATTGACCCAGGTTTTCTCGCCTTGATAAATATCCACAGCCACCGCATATTCCGGGAGATCGGCATCGTACAGCCGATAACAATGCACTTGATTTTGTTTGGCCCATTTGGCCAGTTTTTTCAGGTTCTTATGTAATCGGTTGGCGAACATTTCCGCCTGACTGTCGGGTTGCCCGGCCTGGGCGCGGCGATGGATGAATTCGATGCGTTCCTGCTGGGATTTGGCTTTCGGTTCAAAAAAAGCTTTTTCCTCGATGGTCAAGCGCAACAGCTTGCATTCCAGTGCGCCGTTAAAAAGCGTGATCGGTTTATGCGAACGTATGCCCAATCGGAAGCCCAATTCCGGATTGCCGATAATGATTGCCGCTTGCCAGCCGGTAAAACGCTGTTTCAATACCGCGCCAAATTCACGGTATAACATCCCGGCTTGTTCTTCATCGCCAAGACGTTCGCCATACGGCGGGTTGCAAACAATCAATCCAGGAGGCCAGCTTGCCGCGACAGATGCATCGGCGATATTGCGCTTCTCGATGTGGATCTTGTCGGATAATCCTACGTTTTCAATATGCTGCAATGCGGCATTGACGCTCTCGCGATCCTGGTCAAAGCCAACGATCACCGGCAATCTGGCTAAACCCATCTCACGGCGCTGCCGGGCATCTTCGAGAATATTTTGCCACAGCGCAGCATCGTGCTGTTTCCAACTTAGAAAGCCGTAATAATCCCGCTGCAAGCCCGGTGCGATGTCACCCGCGATCAACGCGCCTTCCACCAGAAGCGTGCCCGAACCGCACATCGGATCGAGCAGTGAGCCACCTTGCCGGGCGATTTCCGGCCAATCTGCGCGCAACAGAATGGCCGCTGCAAGATTCTCCTTGATGGGTGCCGCAATATTGATGTCGCGATAACCACGCTTATGCGAGCTTTCGCCAGATAAATCCAGGCTCAACTGTGCGGTTTCGTTATGCAGGTAGACATTGACGCGAATACTGGGATATGCGGTATCGACATTAGGCCGGTTGCCAGATTTGGTACGCATTTGATCGACGATGGCATCTTTGACTCTCAGTGCGCCAAAGTGCGTGTTATCGATTGCCGGATTATTTTTGCTGCTGAACGATACCGCTAAACTGTCGTCAGGACCTAAATGCTCGAACCAGTCGATGCGCTGAACGCCATCGTAAAGATCCTGCTGAGATTTAACCTCGAAACTGTTGAGCAATAACAACACGCGGTTGGCAGTACGCAGCCATAAACAAGCTCGATACGCCATCGCCAGATCGCCCTGAAAAGCTACGCCAGCCAGTTTTTGGTGTATCTCCTGTCCACCCAGAGCGCTGATTTCATTAGCGAGAATGCCTTCCATCGCTTTGGGCGTGGTGGCGAAGAGTTGATACTGCATCATAATTGGTGACTCGTTACGGAATAACCGCGTAGGATACTCGAATGTGCAGCTGCCGCGCAGTTTTTTATTTAACCTCGGTTCGAGTTGTTCAACACGGACTGGATTCCCGCTGTTTGGCGGGTCATTCAATAATAAGATGGTTTGGCATTTATGGTTGCCCGCTTCTAAAGCAAGCGAATTTCTTTTTAAACATCACCGTGATAATCTCCAGTATGCCATGTACGTGCAGTTGTGCGTGGATTCGCTTAAACTTCCTGACTCTCTGGGTTGAAAAGGAGCAAAAATGGATAGATTGGGACTTCCCATTGTCTTGCTGGCCGCCTTATGGGGGGCAGTGAACACGACACTGAGCTTTTTTCAAACCATCAATGCACGCCGCGATTTGATATTTGAACTGATCGATGAGTGTGGATACTGTGCCGGGAAAACCCTCGGCCCGATAGAAATCTATTTCACCAATCTTTTGCCACTTACTATTGGGAATATCATTTTTCTTAGTTTGATTAGCTATGTGATTCTCTCAATCCCGCGTCACATGAAGATTGAAAATAAGGAGGAAGCTGAGCATTTAAGAATAGCTTGCCGGATTATTGCGATACTGCCTATTTTCGGAGCGATTTCCTTTGCTGCCGGCGGCCTGTTTGATATGGTTATGTTAGCCCGGTCTCTTAATTGATGAAAAATTCTCGCATAAGCGTTCTGCTTTTGGCCTCTCTGTCCGTGATTCTCGGTCTTGGCGGCTGCGCGGTTATGGATAAGGATATTCCGGGTTGGTCGCAATACCGCAATCCGGAACAGGCCGGTGAATTGCGATTGGCATCGGAGAGTTTCGGTGCAGGGGATCCGGTGCTTCTGATTCACGGTTTCGGTGCCAGCAGTTATAGCTGGCGTCATATTATTGAACCCTTGGCGCAGAAATACCGGGTAATCACGATCGATCTGAAAGGTTTTGGCGAATCGCCCAAACCGCGCGATAACGCTTATTCCGTTTATGAACAGGCGAGGCTGGTAAGAAATTTTATCATCGAGAATAACCTGAAGAATCTGCACATTATCGGGCATTCGTATGGTGGCGGGGTAGCCTTGGCTGCATCGATATATTTATCCTCTTCGCATCCGAATCTGCAACGCAGCCTGGTGTTGATAGACAGTATTGCGTATCCACAAGAACTGCCCAGCTTCGTGAGCATGCTGGCTACTCCGGTACTGGGGCCGCTGATGATCTACGCTATCCCAAATTCCATCCAGGTGAAAAGCTTGCTGAAGAAAGTGTATTTTAATGATGCCACTATTCCGCAAGGCGCCATTGATCACTACGCAGGCAATCTCGCCAAACCCAATGCAAAGTACGCAACGTTCACTACCGCACGGCAGATGTTGCCGGTAGATTTGCAGCAATTTTCAGAAAACTATTCGAGTTTGTCGCTTCCTGTCCTAATCGTATGGAGCAGGGATGACGAAATTGTGCCGCTGGCCATTGGTGAGCGTCTGCACGAGAATTTACCCAATTCGAAGCTGATTATCTTTAGCGGTGTTGGTCATGCGGTGCAGGAAGAAGATCCATCAAGGCTATTGCCTCATCTGCAGCAATTTCTGGATGCACAAGCGCATCATGTTCCATCCGGATTGTAGGAGTACCCTCGGGGAAACGGATTCATATTATTGTTCATCATTCAGTAAAAACTACCGGTTTCATCGGATGGTTGTCTAGCTGGCTTTTACTGGGGTGTGTGTTTTTCCGCGCGCTGAAATTTTTCTTGACATTCTGAGTCATCCACAATTTCAGTAAGATACAATTGCTATGACAAATAACTTCATGTCAATCTGAGAAATATATCCTAACCATATGATAAGTGTACCATAATTAAAGTGTTAACTTATTAATCAATTCAAGAAAAACCCTTAGAAATATTTAAGTTAGCCAACCAAACCAAGAGTTATTCACAAAGTTATCCACAGAAATTGTGGGTAATAGATGAAACTCTATGACAAATAAGGTAATAATTTGAGAAAAAGAGAGATATCAGTCCGGAGGGCAATGCATCTGATTTGCACGGTGGCGAAGAAAGATGACGTGTTTTTATTGGTAACTGGGAAAATGGACATGCAGAGCCAAAGTTTTACCGAACACCAATTTTGATCAAATTTCTTGGGCTGGCAGTTGAGCGCGGCATATGAATAAATTTATGCATCCCGCTAAACCTTGCTCAGATGCTCCTGTAAGAACTTAATGAAGTGCTGTGTTTTTGCGGGCAGTAACCGGGTTTCCGTAACGGCGTAGACGGGCACCGGAGTTCCATGCCATTGGGGCAGTACGCGACGCAATCGCCCACTGGCAAGATCATCGGCAACAATTTTCTCCAACATCATGATGATGCCCATATCGAGCGCTGCCAAGCGGCAAATCATCCTGACACTGTTGAGCGTGAACCGGCTACCAATAGAAACTTTGGTGGTGTGCACCCCATCGTGCAGTGTCCACTCACTAGTCTTCATGAGGCCTAGACACTCATGGTGCGCCAGATCGGCAGGCTCCGCAGGCTCTCCCGAGCGCTCAAGATAACGGGACGAAGCGTAAAGGTACACAGGGAGAACAGCCAATGGACGCGCGATCAATTGCGAATTCTCCAGTTCTCCAATGCGGATTGCTACATCGAATGGCTCACTCATCAGATCGATCCGCCGTGACGTAAGATCGAAATCGAAGACGATGCTCGGATAGAGTCTTGCAAATTCGGCGATCAAGGGTGTCATGTAGGTCACGGCAAAATCTACAGGCAGCGAAGCGCGGAGTATCCCACTGGGCTGTGCGAGCATTTCGCCGAGTTGTTCGTGCGCGAGCTTGGCTTCATCGACAATACGCTTACAGCGTTCGTAATAAATCTGACCAGCCTCGGTTAACCTGATCTTGCGCGTTGTGCGATGCAAAAGACGCAACCCAATCATCTTTTCCAGCGCGCTGATCCGTCGCGATAGAGTTGAGTTCGGCATTCCGATAATATCGGCAGCACCGCGAAAGCTTTTGGCCTTGACAACTTCCACGAACAGGGCCATGTCATTCAAAAATTCCATATTCATTGCTCCATTAATGGAGCAATCATATCCAAAAATCAGTCTTTATTCTATATAAGAAGCAGTGGACAATTCTACATTGAAAAATAAGGTTATTATAAAGTTTATAGGGAGTTATTTTATGAAGCGTATTATCAATGCAGTTACTATTGCTCTGTTAGTTATGCTGATAGCCGGGTGTGGTCGTCCTACGGTGATAATTAATGAAAGAGAAAGGGAAAATTATGAAAAAAAACTTGCTGGTGAACAAGTAGTGTGTCCATACGGACTGGATGCTAATGGATCATGCTTGAAAGAAGGTGATGATGGCATCTGGTAATTATGGTTGTTACCCTTTCTGTAACAAAAAACCAGGATCTATTTTTTAAGCTATATTTGAGCGCAAATCCTTTAATAATGTGGGAATAGGTTTTTTTATAACTCGGTCTAAGAGTCACAATTATTTGATCTTTTGTGCTTATTTTCCTTAACCACCTGGTGAACCGCAGATAAATAAATGTTTAGATTTATACTCTTTATTGAAAAGGATATGAGCACGAATGTCTACCTTAATTGAATGGCCGGTAAAATCCAGGGAACTGCAAAGTAATCATTTTGACTCGACAATCTGGAATGATTTTCAGTTCAGATCCGATGATATCGTCATTGCAACATATGCTAAATCAGGCACAACTTGGACCCAACAAATTGTAGGGCAGTTATTATTTAGTGGCGATCCAGATCTGACAATAGCGGAAATGTCGCCGTGGCTTGATCTACGCGTACCCCCCAAAGCAATAAAATTACCTCAGGTAGAAGCGCAAAAGCATCGCAGGTTTTTAAAAACGCACCTGCCTGTTGATGCGCTGGTATATTCGCCTAAAGCAAAGTATATCTATATTGGCCGTGATGGCCGGGATGTTCTGTGGAGCCTGTATAACCATTACTCCAACGGAAATCAAGCTATGTATGCGGCATTAAATGATACTCCAGGGCTAGTAGGTTCCCCTTTTACGCCGTTGCCGGCAGATATTCGCAAATGTTGGCATGACTGGATGGACAAGGACGGTTACCCTTTTTGGTCATTCTGGGAAAATATTCGCTCCTGGTGGACGATTAGAGAATTACCCAATCTCTTGCTCCTTCATTTCAACGATCTCAAACGCGATATGCCGGGAGAAATGCGTCGAATTGCACGCTTTCTCGATATTCCCATTAATGAAGACAGATGGCCTTTTATAATGGAATATTGCTCATTCGATTGGATGAAAAATAATGCCACGAGAAGCGTGCCGCTAGGTGGTGCATTCTGGGATGAAGGCGCAAAAGTATTCATTAATAAAGGTGTGAATGGCCGTTGGATGGATACCCTGACTGCGAGCGACTCAGCCCAGTATGAAGCGCGCGCAGTCAAAGAATTGGGACTTGAATGCGCACACTGGCTCGCAGGAAAATCTTGAAATATTCTCATATACGCATCGCTTTTGTCCGGTGATTCCTGCGCGCCAGGCAAATTGGGTTCGAATAATGTCCGTGCTTTATCTGAAATATCCTGTCTACGATGGGAATCGTATCCTATGAGATCCTTTTTGTTTTCGGCAGAATCTCATATTTCCTATCTCATGATATTTTTGATCGATCACATGAATTTTTGTGTGCAATTTATGGATGTGTACGATGACGGGAGATTCACTGAGGCTTGATCTGACTGACACGCCCCAACCTTGCGCGTTATGCCTTGTTTTACCCGCATCATTCCCGCAGTTGTATGAATCATAAAGTCATTAAAGTTTCATGCAACAGCCATCAAGCAGAAACATTCACTCGATAATATTTCGGTTCATTGTACGGATTGCCATGATGAGATGTGCCCGTGCAATGACATCGAAATATCATTATCAGAGGAGATCAGCATGAAGCACATGATACTGACGGGCATTACCGTATTTGCTCTGGCGTTGCCGGTGGCGGGCTGGAGCGGGAAAGGCGGCGAATCCGCGCATAATGGCAACAAAGACCGCGGACATAGCATTCAATTAGGTCCACGGCCATTTTTTCTGGTTCAGGATATGGATCAGAGTGCATTAAAAAACAAACTGGAAAGCTGTGAAAAAGGTCCGTTCAAACGCACCGGCTTCTCCATAGGCCATCGCGGTGCGCCATTGCAGTTTCCCGAACATACGCTGGAGTCATACGAAGCTGCTGCCAGAATGGGCGCCGGGATTGTTGAATGCGATGTGACATTCACCCAGGATAAGGAACTGGTGTGCCGTCATTCGCAGTGCGATCTGCATACCACGACCAATATTCTGGAAACGCCGCTGGCGGAAAAATGTTCAGTGCCGTTCCAGCCCGCGGTTCTTGATGCTGACGGCAACCTGATTGCGCCCGCCGTGGCGCAATGCTGCACCAGCGACATTACGCTGGCCGAATTCAAATCGCTGCAGGGAAAGATGGATGCAGCTAATACGCGCGCTACCAGCGTTACCGGATACCTGAAAGGGACGGCTGACTGGAGGACCGATCTTTATGCGACACGCGGCACGTTGCTGACGCACAAGGAAAGTATCGCACTGTTTCAGAAGCTGGGCGTCAAAATGACCCCGGAACTGAAGTCCCCAAGCGTACCAATGCCTTTCGACGGTTTTTCGCAGGCCGATTATGCGCAGAAACTGATTGATGAGTACAAGGAAGCCGGTGTGCGTTCATCCAAAGTCTGGGCGCAGTCATTCAACCTCGCTGATGTACTGTACTGGATTCAACATGAACCGGACTTCGGCAGGCAGACGGTTTATCTCGATGGCCGTTATGACGACCCGGCGTTTGACCATCGCAACCCGGCTACCTGGTCACCGGCAATGACTCAGCTGGTCGCTGATGGCGTAAAAATCATTGCGCCACCGATGTGGATGCTGCTGGAAATTGAAAACGGCGGGATTGTACCTTCCCGTTACGCAAAAGCAGCGAAAGACGCGGGACTGGATATTATTACCTGGACATTCGAGCGCGACGGCCCGTTGACTAACGGCGGCGACTGGTACTTCCAAACGCTGAACGGTCAGAATCCCAATCCAGTTTCTCCCGATGCGGTAATCAACAATGATGGCGACATGTATCAGGCTTTGGATGTTCTCGCGCAGGATGTCGGCATTCTCGGCATTTTTTCCGATTGGCCGGCAACGGTGACGTACTATGCCAATTGCATGAATCTGAAATAAGGAGCGTCATGACAGAGCAGGGCAGGTTTTTCCTGTCCTGCTCTCTATAAATCCCGCTTCCGGCTCCTTGAAAATCGGCATGCCTTACTTCTAAGAATCCATATAAAACCGGTCAGATCATGTGCTACAAACCCGGAGCAGTTTATTTGTGCGCTACAATTATTTCACTAAAGTTGATCGTCGGAGGGCTGGGTAATACTATTCCAGAAGTTGTCGTAGTGTTCTTAAGAACATCATCTCACTCACTTACTGTTAATTATTTGACGTATATATTATTTTAATAAAATGAGATATGCTGCTTGCGTATGATTTTCCTCAACAAAACACGGACAACATTTTATACTGAGCTGACTTTATAAGATATTGCGTGTATTTCGTTAAGATGAATATTCTGACTTACGATATAGAAGATTGGTTTCATATGCTGGATATTGAGTGTACTGCAACTGAAGCTCACTGGCGCAATTTTAAGCCACGCATCCATGCCAATGTCGATCGTTTACTGGAGCTAACCTTGCTGCATGGGCATAAAGCAACTTTCTTTTGCCTGGGTTGGGTAGCTAAGCATTATCCGGAAATTATTCGCCGGATTGATGAGCTTGGTTTTGAAGTTGCTTCCCATTCATACATGCACCAATTAGTCTATCAGCAAACCCGGTGTCAATTCCGAGAAGATTTAAGGCGTTCAATTTGCACTCTGGAAAATATTACCGGAAAAAAAGTTAAAACCTATCGAGCACCCGGTTTCTCATTTGTTAGAGGAAATACCTGGATAGTCGAAACTTTGCTTGAAAATGGAATCGAAAGAGATAGTTCTATTTTCCCTATTGAACGGGGGCATGGCGGCTATAAAAACTTTGGACGAGCACGGCCTTCCCTATTAGGTTGTGCAAGCGGGCAAATTAAAGAATTCCCAATCAGTCTTGGGAAGATTTTAGGTAAAAATTTAGTATTTTCCGGAGGAGGATATTTCAGATTGATGCCGTTCTGGGCGATTCAGAAATTGACCAATCAGGCTGACTATATGATGACATATTTTCATCCGCGAGATTTTGATGTTGATCAGCCAGTTTTAAATATTCCGCTCCATCGAAGATTTAAATCCTATGTAGGCTTGAAAGGCGCCCATAAGAAACTGGATCGATGGTTGGCCCGGAACAAATTTATTGACATCGAAGCAGCCGATAAGCTGGTGAATTGGACAAAAGCCCCGGTAGTTAAAATGCAATCCTGTAGTGGGTATTTCGAATAATCAGTGCTGTCTATGGCTGAAATGTCAGTTGAATTTATTGGATTAATATTATCTCTGGCAATTTTCTTGTCACTGTTGCTTGTGCCAATTACTTCCAGTGTGGCTCAGAAGGTTGGAGCGATAGATATTCCAAAGCTGCGGAGTGTTCATACAACGCCAAAGCCGCGAATGGGTGGCCTGGCAATTTCAATTAGTTTTGTAATAATTTGTTTGATTTTTTTTCCGCTGAATATTTTCTTTATTGCCTTTCTGACAGGATTGATCGCAATTGTCATAACCGGCGCTGTTGATGACATCATGGAAATTTCACCAAGCTGGAAATTCCTGGGTCAATTTATATCCGCAACATTGTTTGTTTATCTGAGCGACATGCAAATTGAGCATATTGGGAATATTCTGAGTATTGGTGACATACAATTAGGTAAGGCATCAATGTTTTTCACGATATTTCTCTTGGTGGGGATCATCAATGCCCTGAACTTTGCAGATGGCTTGGATAGTCTGGCGGGTGGAATCTCAGTAATTGCACTGGCATTCTTGGGTTATTTTGCCTGGAGTGTCAATCACGATGGGTTAATGATAATTGCCATATCTCTAATTGGTGCGATTATTGGTTTCTTACGTCACAACAGTTATCCCACCAGAGTTTTTATGGGGGATAGCGGAAGTATGATGTTGGGTTATGTGTTAGGGGTGATGTTTGTCAGTTTGAATCATACCGCTCCGCAACTGCCGCTATCCGCGCTTGCTATGATAATAGCGCTGCCGCTGTTTGATACATTGTCAGTAATGGCAGGGCGTATTTTTTCCAAGAACAATCCATTTCTTTCTGATCGGAGGCATTTGCATCATCGTTTGATCGATATCGGGTTGTCTCAACCGGCAGTAGTATCGGTGATCTATCTTGCGATGTTTGCCTTCGGTTTATTAGCAATCATGCTGCAATCCAAACCGGATTGGGTGATCTTTCTGAGTCTGGTCAGCGCAGGATTGTTGATGTTTTCATGGTTCCTGTTCGTACGAAAAACCGGTATTTGCAGCAAAAAATGGACGATTCCTTATTTTGATAAACTCAGGCAATCTGATGTTTACAAACTGATGGCTCATTGGCTTGAAAGATGGCATTCAATCGGTATCACAATACTTGTGGCATTGCTGCTTCCTGTACTGCTTGCACCACTGTTTGGTTTAAGCGGTAGTAAGGTTTTGATGTTATATGGTCTGGCAGGATTGTTGGTATTTTTTTCCTTTCGCACGCGACGTGCGGCAGACTTAAGTATTCTGCATGGCACTTTATATTTAAATATTTTTGCGTTGATACTGGTTTACAATCTCTCAGCGCTGGCTCAGTTTTCCTGGCTCCATGAATATATAAACGGACTGTCGGTGATAGCATGTTTATGGGTGATGTTGAAGTTGGTGTTCACCGAATGTAAAGAGATTATCTTTTTATCAGACTTTGAGCTGTTGGTTCTTCTCATTATCGGGTTTGTGGTTTTTATAGTTATGGGGGATTTGCAAGTTTCTCCTATGGTTTTGCAAGCTGTGCAAAACACCTTTTTGATATCTATTCCATTCATGATGGTTATGAAAATCAATATTCGTACTCATGGACAGGATCGTTTATATATTTTCTTGCCCATTGTTGCGCTTGTCATCATGGCGACCAGAGTCTCATTGGCATAGTGCAACTGATTTATTAATATGCTCTCAATTGCAAAGGCATAAATTAAGGCGTATTTATTGAATTGCGCTGTGTCGATTTTTCACTATTACTTATTACTGAACGTAACATTTATGCAGGTGTATAAAACTTCATATCCATCCCTCCTGCAGCATCACGCTGCCGATTAAATGGGTTGCAGCCTCGCTGCCCTGTGTAATTTCGACTGCCAGCCATTTTCGCTCAACCTGGCTGTCAGCCAACCGCGACGTTTGCAGGCTAAGCTCATCGTCTGTGGCGGAGCGATCCAGTGTCCGGGAATAGATTGTTTGCACATACGCTGCGTCGGTTAACGCATCCAGATCGGCGCGCTGCTGGAACCAGTCCAGAATGGTGTCAGGACTGATCTGAGCTTGCAGCGCTTCCCGTCCCAATTGCCATTCAGCAATAGTGGCATCCCGATCGAAGAAGCTATGAAATAGGCGGCCTAAAATCCCTTCGGCTGTATTGTGTGCAATGACAACTGATTCTCCATTGTCGAAAGCAATCATTTCAGCATTTTTGAGATTCAACATGGCGCCATCGCTGAGTTGCGTCAATTCCAGCCGATCATCGGAAAATTCCAGATGCACATTTTCACGTGCGCCCGGCAACTGCAAAACGTCATGGCCGGCCCCACCATTGGCATTGATGGATAATCCCAGCGGCAAATAACCCTGATCGTTTTCATCGCCCCCCGTAAAGTCCCGGGTTGCGTCCAGACGGATAATCGCTGGATTGGTTTCAAGACCATCGAGCAGTTCACTACTGGTTTTGTCCTGAAATTCAAGGGCTTCAGGGAGGCTGTAAAAAGCCGTCAGGATATCATCAGGGGTCGCGTTCTCCCAGTTCTGTACCGCGTTGCCTTCAACAGCCGTTAAATCACGCCCCAGCCATGTTTTTGCCAGATGATGCGCAATCGCTTCATTTTCGGAGTAAGCTATGGCCACGGTATCGCCTGGAACAAATTGCAGCAATTCGATATCCGTCAATGTATCCATTTCTCCATTACTGCGCTGTGTCAGCGTGACGTTGTCATTGCTTATTTCAATCCGGTAATCTGATAATTCCCCTTCCAGTACCGCAGTATCGAAACCCAATCCGCCGTTGAGCCGGTCATTACCGCTGCCACCGCTTAACCGATCATTGCCGGCGCCACCGAAAACGATATCATTGCCGGCATCACCCGAAGTCTGATCGTCGCCGCCAAGGCTGCCGATCGTATCATCGCCGCCGCCGCCAAACAAAATATCATTACCGGCACCCAACACGATGTATTGATTGTGATCGTCACCCACGACATAATTTTCACCGGCGCCTCCTGTTATGTTGACTGCTCCGGTGATAAATGCAAATGCGACATCCATTAATTGCAGAATGCTGCCGGGTGGCAGATTACTGGCATCGATTATCAGTGCCTGCCGGGGATCGCCGGTATTTTCCGTACCGGTAATGATAATGGGTAGCTCGGGGGCCTGATTGCTGTTAATCGTGGGGGTTACGGCGCGAATACTAAGCGTGGCTCCAGAATTGAGCGTGGACAGGAAATTTTCAACCGGATTAACGATCCTTTCATCCGCGCTATCGATTCCGGTTTGTTGTGCAACGCGCTGGATCAGATCGCTTCGGGTATCAGTCAGATTCATTTCCTGAGGCAAACCCTGGGCATTCATTCCGACGCCGATGGGTAAGCTGATAGTCAGCAGGGTATTACCCGATGCTCCGGTAATCAGCGGAATATCCGCATGATCACGCAGCAGCGAAGATGGATCATCCTTCCGTGTTT
This sequence comes from Nitrosomonas ureae, assembly GCF_900108305.1. Lineage (GTDB taxonomy): Bacteria > Pseudomonadota > Gammaproteobacteria > Burkholderiales > Nitrosomonadaceae > Nitrosomonas > Nitrosomonas ureae_B. The sequence continues at coordinate 77,820 of NZ_FNUX01000006.1, read as the reverse complement.
CTGTGATGAGCAATAGGGTGGTTATTACAGTGCCATCCGGTTGCGTTGTGGTTGCAATTTCGACGCCATCGACCGTCGTGGTCGTTGAGTTGCCACTGCCGCCACCGCCGGAAGATGAAGTCACGACCGTTACGGTAATGCCATTACCCGCGAGATCTGCCACATTGGCGGCAGCATCGGCACCCGCCGCCCAATCCTCCGCGGCAGCCAGATTGTAGGTTGTCGCGTCGGTAGATGACGTACCCGTTTTATTCAAAAGAAGATTAGCTGCGGCTTTGTCGGTTGCGCTTAAAGTGAGGGTGAATGTTTCACCGGAAGTGATTTCAACATCGGTGGAATCAGTTAGTGTGTAGGTAGCGCCACCTTCACCGGTGAAAGTAAATCTGGAAGCATCGATATCGTTGGCTGCGCCACTGGCTTTGAAGAAGCCGCTGCCGGTGACCGCCAATATACCGCTGCCGGTATCGTAAGCGGCTGACGTAATCGCCGGTGCGGCCACGTTGGATACGGTAATGCCATTACCTGTCGTATCGGCGACGGTAACCGCAGCATCGGCACCCGCCGCCCAGTCTTCCGCGGCGGCCAGATTGTAAGTCGTGCCGCCGGTCGAAGACGTGCCGTTCTTGTTCACGATCTGGTTGATCACGGCTTTGTCGGTACTGCTCAGGGTGATGGTGAATGCCGTTCCGGAGGTAATTTCCACGTCGGCGGAATCGGTTAGCGCGTAGGTTTCACCATTTTCGCCGGTGAAAATGAATTTGGATGCATCGATGTCATTGGTTGCGCCGTTGGCTTTCAGGAAATCGGTGCCGGTTACTGCCAAGGCGCCAGTGCTGGCGTCATAAGTGGCGGACGTGATGGCTGGCGCGGCCACATTGGAAACGGCGATGCTGTTACCGGTGCCATCCGCGGTATCGCCGCCGGTGGCATTGGTGTTCCAGTTATCCGCGGCAGCCAGGTTATAGGTGGTGCTGCCGGTGGAAACGGTGCCGTTTTTATTGACGATCTGATTGACGGCGGCCTTGTCGGTAGCACTTAACGCAATGGTGAACGCGCTGATGGAAGTGATTTCGACATCGGCGGAATCGGTCAGCGTATAGGTTGCTCCGCCTTCGCCGGTGAACGTAAATAGAGATGCGTCGATGTCGGCACCGCCGCCATTGGCTTGCAGACTAGTGGCGGTGACAACCAAAGCGCCGGAGGATGCATCGTAGGCGGCAGACGTGATTCTTGGATTGACTGAAACGGTCACTGCATTGATTGCATCGCTGATATCAGCAGCACTATCGGCGCCAGCCAGCCAGTTGTCTGCGGCAGCCAGATTATAGGTGGAACCGCCGGAAGAGGTTGTTCCGGCCTGGTCCAGCAACGCGTCGACAGCAGCTTTATCCGCGCCGGATAGGGTAACGCTGAACGAAACCGCCGAGGTAATTTCCACATCCGACGGACTGGTGATCGTATAAGTAGCATCGCCAGTACCGCCGGTCAGGGTCAACGTGGAAATATCGATATCGTTACCGGCGCCGGTCTTGTTAAAAAGATTACTGCCGGTTATTACCAGTATGCCGGCATCGGAGTCGTAAGTAGCTGAAGTGATGGTGGGGGTTTGAACATTGCTTACCGTGATTCCGTTACCTGTCAAGTCGGCGACGGCGACGGACGCAGCTGTTCCGGCCATCCAGTCTTCGGCTGCAGCAATATTGTAAATCGTCGCGCCGGAAGAAGCGGTGCCATTCTTGTTCAGCAATCCATGCACAACCAATTGATCGGTTGCGTTCAGCGTGATGCTGAAAGCGGTTGCCGAAGAGACTTCAACATCCGCAGACGTTAATGTGTAACTGCCGTCCTCACCGGTTAATGTCAGCAAAGAAACCGCAACGTCGTTGTTCGCTCCACTGTTGGCGACAAAATTGGTTCCGGTTACCGTCAGTACATTAGTGCCGGCGTCAAAAGTGGCGGAGGTAATCGCCGGTGCAGCCACGTTGGAAACGGTGATGCCGTTGCCGGTCGTATCCGCAGTGACGATCGCAGCATCGGCGCCAGCTGCCCAGTCCTCCGCTGCGGCGAGGTTGTAAGTCGTGCCGCCGGTCGAAGACGCACCGTTCTTGTTGGCGATCAAATTCACGCCTGCTTTGTCGGTTGCGCTCAGCGTAAGGGTAAATGCGGTGCCGGAAGTGATCTCGACGTTGCTGGTGTCGGTCAGCGTATAGGCAGCACCGCCTTCGCCGGTGAAGGTGAATTTATTGGCGACGATGTCATTGCTGGCGCCATTCAGACCTGAAAAACCGCTGCCGGTCACCACCAGCGCGCCACTATTGGCATCGTAAGCGGCGGAAGTGATCGCCGGTACGGTAACGTTGGAAACGGTGATGCCGTTGCCGGTCGTATCCGCAGTGACGATCGCAGCATCGGCGCCAGCCGCCCAGTCCTCCGCTGCGGCCAGGTTGTAAGTCGTGCCGCCGGTCGAAGACGCGCCGTTCTTGTTGGCGATCAAATTCACGCCTGCTTTGTCGGTTGCGCTCAGCGTAAGGGTAAATGCGGTGCCGGAAGTGATCTCGACGTTGCTGGTGTCGGTCAGCGTATAGGCAGCACCGCCTTCGCCGGTGAAGGTGAATTTATTGGCGACGATGTCATTGCTGGCGCCATTCAGACCTGAAAAACCGCTGCCGGTCACCACCAGCGCGCCACTATTGGCATCGTAAACGGCTGACGTGATCGCCGGTACGGTAACGTTGGAAACGGTGATGCCGTTGCCGGTCGTATCCGCAGTGACGATCGCAGCATCGGCACCCGCCGCCCAGTCCTCCGCGGCAGCGAGGTTGTATGTCGTGCCGCCGGTCGAAGACGCGCCGTTCTTGTTGGCGATCAAATTGACGCCCGCTTTGTCGGTCGCGCTCAGCGTAAGGGTAAATGCGGTGCCGGAAGTGATCTCGACATTGGCGGTGTCGGTCAGCGTATAGGCAGCGCCGCCTTCGCCGGTGAAGGTGAATTTATTGGCGACGATGTCATTGCTGGCGCCATTCAGACCTGAAAAACCGCTGCCGGTCACCACCAGCGCGCCGCTATTGGCATCGTAAACGGCTGACGTGATCGCCGGTACGGTAACGTTGCTGACAGTGATTGCGTTGCCGGTGGTATCGGCAATATTGGTATTGCCGATCACGGTATTCCAGTCGTCCGTCGCTGCCAGATTGTACGTGGTGCCGCCGGTCGAAGACGTGCCGTTCTTGTTGACGATTTGATTGATACCCGCTTTGTCGGTTGCACTCAGCGTAAGGGTAAATGCGGTGCCGGAAGTGATTTCGACGTTGCTGGTGTCGGTCAGCGTGTAGGTCGAACCGCCTTCGCCGGTGAATGTGAACTTGCTGGCTGTGATGTCATTGGTTGCTCCGCTGGCTTTGACCAGGTTCGAGCCGGTAACGGTGAGTGTGCCGGTGTTCGCGTCATATGTGGCGGAAGTAATCGCCGGTGTTTGCACGTTGCTGACGGTAACGCCGTTACCCGTGGTGTCGGCATTCCCGCTTTGAGCAGGATTCCAGTCAGCCGCCGCGGTGATATTGTAAGTGGTGCCGCCGACCGAGGAGGTACCGTTCTTGTTCAGCAAGCCTTCGATACTGAGTTGATCGGCGGCATTCAGTACGACGGTGAATTGCGTGGCGGAATCGATCTCGACATTGGACGACGTGAGGGTATACGTTGCGCCGTCCTGTCCGGTCAATGTCAGTTTTGAAACATTGATATCATTCGATGCGCCGCCGGTAGCAACCATATTGATACCCGTGACTACCAGAGAATTGCTGCTGGCGTCGTAAGTGGCCGAGGTGATCGCGGGAAGGACAACCGCTGCCGAAATGTCGATATCATCGACGGTAAGTTCTACTGCACCGCCAAAAACAAAACGTATTTCATCGATATTGTTAAATGCGGAGTTGAACGCCAGTAGTCCGCTATAGCTTGGTCCGACATTATTTTGCTGCGTATAAGTGATATTTCCAGCCGCATCGCTGGTGGTTAAATTGACGGATTCCGCACTGACGATCAAAGCATTATCCCGATAACCGGCAATGGTCAAAGAACTTGAAGCGCCATTCGGGCCATTGTCAATTTTGAATGAATTGAGCTGAAAATCGGCGCCATCCGAAGATTTGAAATAGAAATCGGTTACGACGTTGCCGGTATAATTGAGAATAATGGATCGCCCGCCGGATTGATTCAAAAGCAACGTAAGATCTGCAGACTCGGGATTGGCGAAATCCACTGTGCTGCTGGCGCCAAATGTCCACCCGCTATACGTGGCCGAAGTAACGCCATCGTTAGTGACTAGCAAACCGCTGTCGAAATTGGTAGTGGTCATTGCGTGGCTCCTTTGAATGTTTTAAAACTGCGGATTAACGATGCTTCTGGAAAATACATCACTCAAATGTTGCTGTGGTTCGTGTGATCGATTTGATGCCGGTAAGGTTGAGTTTCATCAACAGGCTCCTTGCTTAATCTCGCTGTAAATGCTGTGCAACCTTCTGATCCAGCCCGGCCAGCCATGTGTTCGGCATGACGGCGAGGATCTGCTGCACCATCGATTTTGCAACCGATATTTCTTCCGGGTCCTGGGATTGTTGCAGTGCTGCTGAAAGCCATAGATAAGCTTTGGCCAGATGTTCGGCGGATAAGTGGCCGGTTTCGGGATCCGGTTCCGCATCGTGGAAATATTTGCCTGCAGGAAAATAAGCCGGGATATATTTGAGCGCGGCGGCTTGTTCAAACATTTGCCTGATTTCTTTCGGTGCATGTTTGCCCGATGAATGGCTCTGCATGATCAGACCCAGATAATAAAAGGCTTCAGGCGCTTGTTTCTGCGCGGCGGCTGCAAACCAGCGATAGGCTTCCTGTTGATTCCGAATGGCCGGGTCGCCATGCAGGTAAAACTTGCCCATCCAGAGTTGTGCGGGCGGGGAACCTTGCTGTGCCGCAGGGTGGCAGAGTTCCATCGCCTTTACGGGATCCTTGGGAAAACCTCTTCCGGTCATCAACAGATTGGCAAGATGGCAGTACGAATAGAGGTGCCCTGCCTGGGCTGCTTTCTGGAACCAGTGGGCCGCTGTGACCGGATTTTCCGGATGATGGATGCCCTGGTCAAAACACACGCCGGTCGAATGCTGGGCTACCGGAATCCCGCCCTGCGCAGCTTTCTCAAACCACCGGCAAGCAGTGGCCGGGTCGATTTCTCGCCCCCAGCCATTCTGATAGAAAAGACCCAATGAAAATTGCGCCAAAGCGTTGTTATCACGCGCAGCGGCATCATGATATCCGCTGAAAGCCTTGGCATAATCGCCGGACGCCAATGCGTCCTGGGCGTCTTGCAAGGTAGGGTGGCCGCTTGCTGGTGCATCTATGCCGTTTACTTTATCCGCCCAGGCTTCGGACAGAAAAGTCACGATGCACAGCAATACCCACAAGGCTTTCTTCATTTTCTGCCGGCAGGAATATCAAATAACCAGGTTGATCAAAACTAAGGACGCGAAGGATAAACGCCATTCCAGGCAATAATGCAATTCACAACGGTATACGGCTGCATCACCGAAAAAGGTTGAGAGCCGCCTGTAGCGCCAATATCGACGTTGGTGCTTGTCGTGGTGACGATATTGAGCCCATCGAGCGTGGTCTCGATCGAGGCGGAACTCATGCTGACATTCGGCGCAGATGCGGAGTAAGCGCTGTTCAAACCTTTGGCATTGGCCAGAGAATTTCCTGCCGCGGTTTTTATGTCCGCGTCGCTATTGACTGCTTTTAATGTCGATGTTGCGGTTCCGCCCGGTGCCAAGGCTGATGTGGAAGCCGAGGTCGCTGTAGCCGGATGATTATGGACGGGCATGTTGTTTATGGTCAGCGTTATGTTTTCCGCGCCGCTGGTTTGACCCAGCGTGAACATCGAACCGCCGGGATGTTGCCCCTGATGCACGGGGACTTTGCCACGCATGTCAGGCAGGGCGAAGGTGGTTGTCCCGTTGCCGCCGTAATTGGTGCCCAGTAAGGAGAAGAGCGCTTGATACTGGTTGATAGGGAGGATTTGCCCATCACATTGATACCAACCTTGCGGTGCAAAGTTGAATGCGACATAGCTTATCTCGCCGACAAAGGGTTCCATTCCGGCGTTCGCGCTGTCAGGCGCTGTGGTCATGAGCATTGCGGCAGCGGTCAAAGAAAAAAAGCCTTGCATTTTTTTACTTGGTTTCATTGGTCTTCCCCTTTTTAAGATTAAACTTCAAATTGCATAAGTAACCTAGTTGATACTAAAGATAAATTTTTTCTTTTGCGATTCAAATAATAAGCATTTTAACAGCCCGGCGATGCGGTAAAAACGATGTAATAACGCCTTTTATGCCTTCTTTTCCTGGAGAAGGTTAAAAGAATCGTATAAATTTGAACACTATTCGTGATGACTCAGACTTAACTCTGTCTTTACTGATGATAAGATGACAACGTGATGAAATTAAGCGATCTGAAAAACTGGACGGACTACTGGGAGCAATTGCGGACGGCTCTGCTGGAACCCAGAGTCGATGAAAATTTGCTGGAAGCCTCTTTACGCGAAGCGCGTATCAAGATGCCGGTACCGGTGCTATGGCTGTTGGGCAAAACACAGGCGGGCAAGACTTCGATTATCCGGGCATTGACCGGTAGCGCAGCGGCCGAGATCGGCAATGGTTTTCAACCGTGCACGCGCAATTCCCGTTTCTATGATTTTCCAGCCGATATTCCCATTGTCCGGTTTCTGGATACGCGCGGCTTGGGAGAAGTTGCCTATGATCCGGGTGACGATATTCAATATTGCGAATCCCAGGCGCATTTGCTGGTTGCCGTGATGAAAGTGGCTGATATCAATCAGGCTGCGGTGTTTGAAGTATTGCATGCCATCCGTCAGCGTCACCCTGAATGGCCTGTATTGATCGTGCAAACGGGCTTGCACGAGCTGTATCCCGACGGATATGGTCATGTGCACCCCTGGCCTTATGAGGATGATCCCTTGCCGGAAACGGTCCCGCTTGATTTGCGCCGCGCTTTGCAGGCACAACGCGATGCTTTGAAAAAATTACCTGGTTTTGCGCCCATGCGTTGGGTGGCTGTGGATTTAACCCTGCCTGAAGATGGATTTGAACCGCATGACTATGGGCTGGCAGCATTGTGGCAGGCGATCGAATCGCTGACATCGTTAGGATTGCAACATCAGTTGAGCGGCGATAAGGAAGTGCATGATCTGTATGCGCGTACCGCGCATCAGCATATTGTCGGTTATTCGCTAACGGCGGCCGGATTGGGCGCTTTGCCGGTGGTGGACCTGGTGGCCGTGTCCGCGGTGCAGGCTAAACTTTTGCACAGTCTTGCGTTGCTTTATGGGCAGTATTGGAATAGGAGCACGATCACCGAATTTCTGGGATTGGCAGGCGCGGGGATCGCGACCGGTTTTCTTACGCGCATGCTGAGCCGCACTGTGGTCAAGGTGATTCCCTTCTGGGGGCAAACCATAGGCGCGGTATGGAGCGCCAGTTCCAGCGGCGCGACCACTTACGCATTGGGAAAAGCGGCGATTTATTTTTTTGCCAGGCGCAAGGATGGCTTGAAGGTTGATCCAAAAGCATTACGCAGGATTTATGCGCAGGAACTGGAACAGGGCGCTTCCATACTCAAAGACCGGTTACGGAATCAATCCAAATGAAAAAATCGCTGCCAACCGTTGATCCGTTGCGCTTAGTGGTAGTCATTCTGTTGTTATTGCCCGTGCTGGCCTTGCTGGGTTTTGGCGTGCTGTGGTTATGGCAAAGCGGAAATCTGCTGTACTGGTTGATCGCGATGGTGGTGTGCGGCGTTCTGGGTTATGGCTTGCAGCAATTGCTCGTGCGGCAGGAGCGCCAAATATTGATGAATATGTCGACCGAGCCGAATCCGGAATGGCCGCCGCGTGCGGATGCGGTATGGCAGCAGGTTGAAGCGCTGGCCGCAACGTGTAACCCGGAGGATTGGCCGCTTGAAGATGGCCGATGGATTTGGGAGCTGGGACGGAAAGCGATGGAAACGGTGGCGCATTGTTATCATCCGGAGGTTGAGAAACCGCTCTATGAACTGACCTTGCCGCATACTTTATTGATTATCGAGCGGGCCAGCCGTGAGCTGCGCAGGGATATCGCAGAAAACATACCCTTCAGCAATCGCCTGACGATGGGCGATCTGTTTCGGATTCAGCGTTGGAAGGTCAAAGCGGAGAAAGCATTCAATGTTTACCGCGCGGGCAGCGTTATCATCAATCCGGTGAATGCCTTGCTGAGCGAAGCCTGGCGGCATTTGCGCGAGCGCAGCTTTGATCAGGCCAGAAATGAATTGCACCGCTGGTTTCTGCGTACTTATGTGTGCAAAGTCGGTTATTACGCCATCGATCTGTATAGCGGGCGCTTGCCGCTTGGCGATGAAAGCCAAACCGAGTCAACGACACCGGAATCCAGGGTAGATTTGGAACAAGCCGGTCAAACGGCGGCATCGGCGGCCGAGCCATTGCGGATACTTGTGCTGGGCCGATCCAATTCAGGTAAATCCAGCCTGATCAATGCCTTGTTTGGAGAGCTTAAAACCACTACCGATGTTTTGACGGGCACGACACAAGCGCTTGAACCCTTCGTGTTATCGCGCGAAGGGTTCACCCAGGCACTGATCTTCGACAGCCCGGGTTGCGATAGCGCATTTTTTGACAGCAAGCCAATGCTGACCGCAGCGGGGAATGCGGATTTGATCTTGTGGGTCAGCCCGGCCAATCGCCCGGATCGGCAAGTTGAACGGCAACTCCTCGATGCCTTGCGTACCTATCAAGCCGCGCGAATGGACCGGCGCCCTGCGCCGTTGCTGGTCGTTGTCAGTTTTATTGACCGGCTGCGTCCGGCGAATGAATGGCAGCCGCCCTATGATCTGACCGATACCGCGAACCCCAAGTCAGCAAATATAACCGCCGCAGTGCGCGCCGTTGCTGCCGATCTGGCTGTGCCAGCCGAGCAGGTTATTCCTGTCAGCTTGCAAGAAGGCAAAATTTACAATGTGGAGGATACGCTGTGGGCGGCTATCCTGAACCATCAGGATGAAGCGCTCAGAATCCGCTTGATGCGCTGCCTGGATGCGAAAAAAAGAGCGGAAGACTGGGTCATGCTGCGCCGCCAGATGGCGGGGGCAGGGCGTTTCTTGCGTGAATTGCCTGAGATGCTGGGTAAGCGTGGGAATAAGTACTGACTATATATTTCTTTATCTCGGTGTCGCATGCGGGAGGGTAAAATAAATTTGTACTTGGTGTATATATATTAGAGGGCTTATCTTGCAGAGCTACTTAAAAATAAAAACATACGGTGTAGTCAGTCAAGTTATATGACATTTCGTTCCAGGTTATGAGATATTTTTTGTCGTATATATTACGTTAGTTGCCTTCCATAGCCACAGTGGAGTCATAGATGAATGAAATTGATATATTAAAAAAGATTGCATCAAATCTTACGGAACGGAAAAGCACAGCTGCTTTAAGCAACTACGAAGTCCTATGCAACAACATCGCATTTTCCCATGACTTATTCGAGAAAGGCATAGTCTATCTCGAATTCATTATTGATCATTTAAAATCTATATTTAATGATAGGCTATCGCTGAAAGGCGACTTCAGAGAAAATGAATGCCTGCACCCATTTATTTCAGTTATACCCAGCCTGCTTTTAAATGATTTAGAAGTAATAAAAAAATTGTCTGCTTATACACCACCAGATAACAGGCACGGAATTACCATTGATAATGTCAGCCTTCTTCATAGAGGCTTCATGAATTACAATAATCTTGCAACAGCAACTCGGCAATTAATAGACAGTCTCGTTACCGACTCATATCAACTACAACTCCTTGATCCAAAGGAGTTTAATTATCACGTCCTCTTATCACTTAACAGTTTTGAGAAATATGCAACTAAATCAATTCGTCAAGGATTATTTAACCAAGAAATAGAAGATGCTCTACTTGAATTTAGAAAGCTAAACTTCAAAGACTGGAAAAATTCATCAATAACAAAATGTCAGCATATTACTTTTTCCAATAAAGTTGACCATCTATTTACAAACCTAAATTTGGTGGCTTCTGAAGACATAAAATTTAAAAATGAAATCAATAATCTGTTTAAATTTTCTTCTGAGTTCACACATATAGGCTACATTTCTACCTTTTTTACCTCGCAGGCTGGCTCCCAAGTGGTTTTCGGCAGTGAGAAAAGTCCGTACCTGCCAAGCACAGAAAATTTTAGTGAACTAAAATACCAGATTCTGGAAACATGCATTAATTTTATACACAAAGTATATTTGCCAAGCCTAAGCTCTTGCGTCTCTAAAATTTTTTCAAGTTCACAAGAACTCGTCATAGAGAAGCATATAAGCAATCTTGTTTCCCTTCTCAAAGAAGGTATAAAAACTAGAAACAATAGCTATTATTTCTTTGTTTGCTCTTCTTTAATTGGGTCACAAAGAATCATAGACTTACCATGCTTATGTGGGCACTTAAATAAATGGCGCCCGCCCCACAGTAACAGCGATCTATTCTGTACTGGTTGCGGTAGTTCCTACAATATATTAGCTATAGAAGGTGACCCCGGCTACATAATAACAGGCAATGGTCCAGTAAAAGTAATTGGCTCTGAGGCTCCTGATTTTCAGGATTTACCAAAAGAAAAGCAACAGGAAATGTTAATTAAAGTTGCTGAATTCAATGCAAATGGAAGCGGCAACTAACAAGTCGCTCAAGCTCGCACACTTGTGTGCTGGACAGTTTTTAAGCCGCAGTTTTGTGGTTTTGCTGCACAAAAGTAATCCACAAAACCACACTTAAAAACTGCCGGTGAGCTCCACGTTAGTCATCTAATTCCACGGTTAAGCGGCTTTCTTCCGTCGAAGTAGTCTCTAGGAAATTTTTTGCGCCGTATACATTAGCCGCTAGTGTTTCACCGATGCTGTAATGTCATAATTGAGATGGGTAGTATAAAAAATCTTAACGTTTTATGACAACGTTGATTAATCAAAATTTTTATTACTTTATTCGAAAAGTTATTGACTAAACCGGATTTTCTCAGGATGTTGGTATCTGTTATGCAGAGCGTGGGGCGTTCTATTTTGTTGAGTTGTTGGGTGATGATTTTGCTTTCCGTGCTGCTTCTTCCGCAGCATGTGGAGGCGCAGTACTGGTGGAATGCGAGCCGCGAGCCGGTGGGCATAGCGCCTGATCCCGTCACGAATCCTGAGGCGATCATTCAGGTTTATGGCGCGCGCGCTTTTGGCTGGCGTGGTTATTTCGGGATTCATACCTGGATTGCCGTGAAACCCACGAGAGCCAAGTCTTACACGATTTATGAGGTGATCGGGTGGTTGCGGCGTAGCCAGAGGTCGGTATTGGCGGTTTATGAGAATGCGCCTGACCGGCGCTGGTACGGCAATATGCCCGAGATTTTGGCGGATATGCGCGGTGACAGGGTGGATGCGTTGATCGAGAAAATTGATCAGGCGGCTAATAGCTATCCCTACATGAAAGATTACACCATGTGGCCGGGGCCGAATTCCAATACGTTTACCGCCTGGGTTTCACGCGCGGTGCCGGAGCTGCGGCTGGATTTGCCGCCGACAGCGATTGGCAAGGATTATCTGGGTTACCGGTTTATTTCACAGGCGCCGAGTGGCAGTGGCTTGCAGATTTCATTTTTTGGCCTGCTGGGCGTGCTGATCAGTGCGGTGGAAGGCATTGAATTCAATTTTCTGGGACTGTCTTTTGGCATGAACTGGAATCCGCTCGCCATTAAATTGCCTCTGGTGGGAAGCAAGGAATTGGGCTCATGGCCGCGGCCGGTAACCGAGAATTGATCGGGATCTTACTGTTCTGCACGATAGATATTTAATTGATAATTATTCTTATTCATACTATAGTATTCGTCATTGATTAATTCGATTGATAAAACTTTTTCCCCGGAATTTCTTTCATGGTAAGCCCAAATTTAAGCCGTTTTTTTATTACCGTTCCTTTCGTTTTTTCGTTATTGATCGCTCAGCCCGTGCATGCCAATGAAGTGGTTGTGTATTCCGCGCGGATTGAGCAGTTGATTAAACCGATGTTTGATGCTTTTACCAAGGAAACCGGGATTAAAGTCAAATACGCCACGGATAATGAGGGCGCGTTACTTGCCCGGCTGGAGGCTGAAGGGAAAAATACCCCGGCGGATATGCTGATAACCGCAGACGTCGGCAATCTCTGGGCAGCTGCGCAGAAAGGCTTGTTGAAACCTGTTGAATCCGGGGTGCTTGAGAGTAATATCCCGGCGCATTTGCGCGATCCGGGCAATGCGTGGTTCGGGCTGTCCATACGAGCCAGGACGCTGGTTTATAACACGAAAAAAGTGAATCCCGCGGAACTTTCAACGTATGAAAATCTGGCTGATCCCAAGTGGAGCAAACGGTTGTGTTTGCGTACTTCGAAGAAAGTGTACAACCAATCTCTCGTGGCGATGATGATTGCCGAGCATGGCGAAGCCGAGACGGAGAAGATCGTTAAGGGCTGGGTGGCTAATTTGGCCACTGATCCATTGTCCGATGATACCCGGGCATTGGAGTTTGTGGCGGCCGGCAAATGCGATGTGACATTGGTCAATACGTATTACTTTGGCCGTTTAATGAAAAATGACCCGAGTTTGCCGCTGGCGATTTTCTGGCCCAATCAGGATAGCAGTGGCGTGCATGTCAATATCTCGGGTGCGGGGGTCACGCGTCACGCCCGCAATGAACAAGCCGCGATTAAGCTGTTGGAATTCTTGTCGTCCGATAAAGCACAAAACCTTTTCGCCGATGTGAATATGGAATACCCGGTCAATCCTAAAATTGCCGCGGATCCATTTGTTGCGAAGTGGGGTAGCTTTAAGCAAAATCCAATGAATCTGGTCAAGGCCGGAGAATTGCAGACGACAGCTGTAAAGCTGATGGATCGTGCAGGGTATCAGTAAAAACCGCGTGAGTAAGGAGCCTGATGCAGGCTGAAATGGTGGAAGATCAATCTCCTGAAAATACCAATTTCTTTTTGTTCTGTCTTTTTTCAAATAATTGATGATTATCTGGCGTTGGGTACCTTTTGTCGCGGCTGCACTGGTACTGGCGCCCATTGGCGTGATTCTTTCATCCGTACTGGCGCCGGCGGATGAGATCTGGCAGCATCTATTTGAAACCACACTGATTCCTTTGCTGCTCAATACCTTTTGGCTGGTATTGGGCGTGATCGCCGGGACTGCGCTATTGGGTATCAGCCTGGCCTGGTTTACCGCGGTGTATGAATTTCCCGGACGGCGTTTTTTTTCCTGGGCGTTGTTGTTGCCGATGGCGACGCCCGCCTATGTAACGGCATTTGTTGCGCTGGGTTTGTTTGATTTTACCGGTCCGATACAGACTGCATTGCGTGCATGGCTGGATTCCGATCTGTCCTGGTTTCCGGATATACGTGGCAGGATGGGCGTTATTATCGTCATGACCCTGGCTTTTTATCCCTATGTCTATTTGCTGGCGCGGAATGCTTTCCTGAGCCAGGGCAAGCGTTCGTTAGAGGTTGCGCAATCGCTCGGCTTCAGCCGCAGGCAGGGTTTCTTCAAAGTAGTGTTGCCTATGGCGCGTCCCTGGATAGCAGGGGGCGTCATGCTCGTGTCAATGGAAACACTGGCGGATTTCGGAACGGTTGCGGTGTTTAACTACAATACGTTTACCACAGCCATTTACAAGGCATGGTTTAGCATGTTTTCATTGCATGCCGCTTCTCAGTTGGCTTCTTTATTGATTATTATAGTTTTTATTGCGATTGTGCTGGAACAGCAGTTCAGAGCCCGCATGCGTTATGCCGAAACTAAAAGAAGCGCGCAAGCTCAACGCATTCAATTGACTGGCTGGCATAACTGGATGGTCATCGGTTTCGTGGTGAGCGTATTGTTTTTTGCATTCTTTTTGCCCGTGGCGCAATTGTGTTATTGGGCCATGCAGTCGTTTACACAGGATTACGATGTAGGCCGTTACCTGGAATTTCTCTGGCATTCCCTGACATTATCCGGTCTGGCTTCTTTGCTGATCTGCCTGGTTGTGATTGCCATGGTTTATGCGGTGCGGCGTTATCCTGATCCCGTCACGCGCTATGCAGTGCGTACCGCAACCATTGGTTATGCATTACCGGGCGCAGTGTTGGCCATTGGCGTATACGTACCGCTGGTCTGGCTGGATGGGCAGCTTAGTGAATTGGCGTTACACTGGTTTCAAATAGAAACAGGTCAGTTGATTCAAGGCACGTTGGCCATCATGTTGATTGCTTATTTGATACGGTTCATGGCAGTGAGTCATTATCCCATCGACAGCGCAATGCAACGGATAACGCACAGCGTTGATGAGGCGGCGATGAGTTTGGGGGTGCATGGCTGGGCGATGATCAAGACAGTGCATATTCCGATATTGAAACCGGGCATTTTTACCGCTGCCACTTTGGTTTTTGTTGATGTCATGAAGGAGATGCCGATTACGCTGATGACCCGCCCATTCGGTTGGGATACGCTGGCGGTCAGAATCTATGAAATGACTTCCGAAGGCCAATGGGAACAGGCGGCTTTACCTGCGGTTACGCTGATACTGGCCGGGTTAATACCGATCTATTTATTTATGCGGCAAACTGAAATATAAATAATGAGCACTCCATTGTTGCAATTGAACAGCGTCCGGCAGGCTTACGGTAAGCAAGCTGTGATTGATGATTTAACTCTGGCTCTGCAGAAAGGGAAAATAGGTTGTTTGCTGGGGCCGAGTGGTTGCGGGAAAACCACGGCATTACGATGTATTGCAGGATTTGAGCCAGTGTTGGCCGGGGAAATTTTCCTGAACGGAGTTTGCGTCAGTAGCGCAGATGTTTTTGTGCCGCCGGAACGCAGGCGTATTGGCATGGTTTTTCAAGATTATGCGTTATTTCCACATTTGGACGTGGCCGCCAACATCGGCTTTGGTTTGCATCGTTTAACCGCGGCGGAACGTGCCCGGCGTGTCGATGAATTGTTGCATGTCGTGCATTTGACTGAGGCATCGGAAAAATATCCGCATGAATTATCGGGAGGGCAGCAGCAGCGCGTGGCATTGGCGAGAGCATTGGCGCCCAAGCCGGAATTGTTATTGTTGGACGAGCCTTTTTCCAATCTGGATATTAGCTTGCGTGAACGCTTGAGCCTGGAAGTTCGTGAAATTATTAAGAGCCAGGGAATCACGGCCATATTGGTTACCCATGATCAAGCCGAAGCGTTTGCGATAGCTGACGAAATTGGCGTCATGCATCGCGGTGAGATGCAACAACTGGATACTGCTTTTAATTTGTATCATCGGCCGGCGAATCGTTTTGTTGCCGACTTCATCGGGCAAGGTGTATTTCTTCCCGGGAAGGTGATTGGTGCTCAACAGATTGAGGTCGAACTTGGGATTTTAGAGAATGCGGTTCCTCATTCATATGAGATGGGTAGTACCGTGGATGTGTTGTTACGGCCGGATGATATCGTGCACGACGATACCAGTTCGCTGCAGGCGACAATAGTGTGCAAGGCATTTCGTGGCGCAGAAATTTTATATACGTTGCGTCTTGCTGGTGGCGCGCGGGTATTGGCGTTAGTATCCAGCCGTCATAATCATACCATTGGCGAGAAGATAGGGATCAAGCTTGAAATTGATCATATTGTGGCATTCCAACAATTGTGAGCGTAAGACTTGATTCTTGAATCAATTTTGTATGCAAGTTTACCGGATTGGATTTTAAAACACTTTTTTGGCGTGTTGCCACTTCCCTTTTAATAGTTTTTTCTATAGCATAATCAGGTTGGTATTTTATACCTCTCTTTTACGGCTTTATTCCCAACAATCACGTAAACCGGTCTCAGAGATAATATTGAGGCTACTATTCCAAGAATTGAACAATTTTAATGAGGGATTTTATTTTATGAGTCAGCATATTCATTACGTTACCGATGAAAATTTTGAAACGGAAGTTTTGCAATCGGCTGCCCCTGTACTCGTTGACTACTGGGCAGAGTGGTGTGGTCCTTGCAAAATGATAGCGCCCATACTTGACGAAATCGCCAGTGAATATGGCGAGCGCCTTAAAGTGGCAAAACTGAATATTGACGAGAATCAGTTAACACCTCCCAAATATGGCATTCGTGGTATTCCGACATTAATGCTTTTTAAGAATGGAAATATAGAAGCCACTAAAGTAGGCGCGCTATCAAAATCGCAATTGACAGCATTTATTGACAGCCATATTTAAACTCATTAGTCTAGAAGCAGATAGATTTGTGGATTATTTTTTGATAAAAACCACGTCACGGCTTTTTTTATTATCCCATCTGTAATATTTTCCTTTCCAGCACCTTTATCTTTTTCCCAAGTATTCTTTTTTTAAGAGCTTTCTCATGCGCTTATTTGATCTAAAAAATTTACATGTCACTGAACTAGTGAAAATGGCTATCGAAAACGAAATTGACGGCGCCAACCGAATGCGAAAGCAAGATTTGATTTTTGCCTTGCTTAAAAATCAGGCGCGTAAGGGCGAGAATATTTATGGTCATGGGACGCTGGAAGTGCTGCAGGATGGATTTGGTTTTTTACGCTCTCCGGATACCTCATATTTAGCCGGTCCGGATGATATTTATATTTCACCCAGTCAAATCCGGCGTTTTAATTTACACACGGGCGATTCAATCGATGGTGAGATTCGTCCGCCAAAAGATGGAGAACGTTATTTTGCACTGGTGAAAGTTGATAAAGTTAATAATGAGCCACCAGAAAATTCCAAGCAGAAAATTCTGTTTGAGAACCTGACACCGCTGTTTCCTGATGAGCGATTGATACTTGAACGGGATATCAAGGCTGAAGAAAACATTACAAGCCGCATTATTGATTTGATTGCCCCGATCGGCAAGGGGCAGCGCGGATTGCTGGTGGCCAGCCCTAAATCAGGTAAGACCGTCATGCTGCAACATATTGCACATGCCATTGCGGCTAATCATCCAGATGTGATTCTGATGGTGTTATTGATCGATGAACGTCCGGAAGAGGTTACGGAAATGATCCGTTCCGTCAAGGGAGAGGTGATTTCTTCCACCTTCGATGAATCCGCCGCTCGGCATGTCCAAGTGGCCGAAATGGTTATTGAAAAAGCCAAGCGTTTGGTCGAGCACAAGAAAGATGTCGTAATACTGCTTGACTCGATTACGCGGCTGGCTCGTGCTTATAATGCCGTGGTACCCGCATCAGGAAAGGTGTTGACAGGGGGCGTGGATGCAAGCGCGTTACAACGCCCTAAACGGTTCTTTGGCGCGGCACGGAATATCGAAGAAGGCGGATCGTTGACAATTATTGCGACCGCTCTGATTGATACCGGTTCACGAATGGACGACGTGATTTATGAAGAATTTAAAGGTACCGGCAATATGGAGATCCATCTTGACCGCCGCATGGCTGAGAAACGGATATATCCTGCAATTAACGTGAATCGATCAAGTACGCGCCGTGAAGAATTGTTGATTGCCGCCGAAGTTCTGCAGAAAATCTGGGTGTTGCGTAAGTTGTTGCACCCAATGGATGATATGGATGCAATGGCATTTCTGTTGGATAAAATCAAAGGAACCAAAAATAATTCTGATTTCTTTGACTCGATGAGACGAGTATAAAACTCGATTGAGTGGCGTAAAAACTTGTGTTGGGGCAGTTCTAGTGATGGTTTGGATAACGTTGTTATTCCGGGCGATACTGAATAGTAGATGAGAATGTACAATGATGACGCGTAGATTTTATTATTGTTACAGTAACCTCATACCTGGCGAGCGGATCCCGTACCAATAAAGCTTCCTGGATGGAAGCGCGCATTCATTGGGATGCAGTAGATCAGATTCTAAGACGCTCGACAATATTTCCCTTGAGCAAGTGCTCATCGATGATTTCATCAATATCTTCTTGATCGATATAGGTATACCAGGTTTCCTCCGGATAAATCACAATAACGGGACCTTCATTGCAGCGATCAAGGCAGCCCGCATTATTAATACGGATTCTTTTCTTACCATCGAGTTTTAACGATTTGATGCGCTGCTTGGCGTAGTCACGCAGTTCCTGGGCACAAAAATTATTGCAGCATTTTGCACCCCCTTCACGTTGGTTGGTGCAGAAAAAAACATGGTATTGATAATAGCTCATAAGAATAAATAATGAGGTTAGAAAAATAAGTTGTTAGTTTAACGTATTTCTTTTTGTTAAAACCAGATTGATGATGTGCAGGGTACTTATGCTGGCAAAGACTGTTTTAACGGAAAAAATGCTTTTCTCCGCGAAGAAATATTGAATTAAAGCGAATCAGTGAAATATTTGCCAGAACAGCAATCCAGCCAGCAAGATTGCAATTAGCAACAGCAACCGGTTTTGCCGTTTTTCTTCGATGACCAGGTCGGTCATTCTTTTTTCCAAAGCATGATTGCGGTTTTCTGCAAAAGCTTGATGTATCAGACGAGGAAATTCCGGCAGGATAATCGCCCAGTTCGGGGCTTCTTTTTGTATTCGACTGGCAAATCCACGTAAGCCGATTTGCTCAGCCATCCAATGCTCTAGAAATGGTTTAGCGGTTTTCCAGAGATCCAGATTCGGATCCAGATCACGGCCAAGGCCTTCAATATTGAGTAATGTTTTTTGCAACAGTACCAGTTGCGGCTGGATTTCGACATTGAATTGTCGTGAGGCTTGAAACAGCTGAAACAAAACCCGCCCAAAGGATATTTCTTTCAGCGGCTTGTCGAAGATGGGTTCGCAAACAGCCCGTATGGCGGATTCAAAATCGTCTACCCGGGTATTTTTAGGTGCCCAGCCGGCTTCTACATGAGCTTGTGCGACGCGCCCGTAATCCCGACGGAAGAAGGCCAGAAAGTTTTGTGCCAAATAATTTTTATCTTGATCGCTGAGTGTTCCCATGATGCCGAAATCAACCGCAATATACCGGCTATCTTCACCAACAAAGATATTTCCCGGATGCATATCGGCATGGAAATATCCATCGCGAAACACCTGAGTGAAAAATATTTCCACTCCAACGCGCGCCAATTGCGGGATATCGATTCCTTGGGCCTGCAATCTTTCAACATGACTGATAGGGGTGCCTTTGACACGCTCCATTACCATTACGCCATTGCGGCAATAATCCCAGTAGACCTCGGGTACCAGCAACAATGGAGAATTTAGAAAATTTCTGCGTAATTGGCTGCAGTTGGCTGCTTCGCGCATCAGATCAAGCTCATCATCCAAATGGCGGGCGAACTCTGAGACGACCTGCCGCAATTTTAGACGCTTGCCGTCCGACCAGAGTGTTTCTGCGAGCCAGGCGCCCGTATCCATCAACGCAACATCGTGCGCGATAATGGATTCCAGATTAGGGCGTAATATTTTTACCGCCACTTCGGTTCCATCGTGCAAGACCGCAAAATGAACTTGTGCAACAGATGCGCTGGCTATCGGTGTGTCACTAAATTCGAAAAATACTTCATTGATTTTCTGATCATATTCTTTTTCTAATGCGGCTAATACGAGCTGTAAGGAAAATGGGGGAACCTGATCTTGCAGTTTGGCCAATTCATCGGCGATATCGTGAGGCAAAAGATCGCGCCGGGTAGATAGCATTTGGCCAAATTTGACAAAAATAGGGCCTAATTTTTCTAAAGCCAGCCGCAATCTCTCCCCACGCGGTTTATCCAGTTTTCTCCAGAAGGTTAATGTTTTTACAATAATTCTTAACACCCGCAAGCGGCTATGATTTAAGACAAATTCATCCAATCCGAATTGGAAAGCGACGTATTGTATTTTTAGAAGTCGAAATAGGCGCATGAGTAAATCAATAATCGGTAGGGGTCAATTGTGCCAAAAAGGTTAGATAGAATACTTTCAGGTATTATTTACTCAAGTTCAATACCGACAGCAATTTGCTAGAAGGAATGCGCTTCATGGCATTCTTTATTCATTTGCAAAGATATTATGTTGCGTCAATTTATTTAACCGTCGTTCCAGTTGCTCAATATTAAGTTGCACGCTATTTATCTCTTCTGCAAATCGGCGGGCTGTGTTGGGTTTGATCAGAAAAACATTTTCTTCTGTTAAATATTCGATCAATGTCTGGGAAAAACGCTCGATATTTTTTGCTTGCCATTGCACCAGATGTTCACCCGCATGGGTGATCCGGTGTGCTGGTATGTCTCCGATCGCACTGCTAAGATCGTGCTCAACGATTCCTTTAAGGTCGATATGCTGGCCGATATTAATCAATTCCTCAACCAGGGCTGGATTGCCGGTCGTTTTTATCTGCGTAAATGCGTTCAGTTCGCGGGCCAATAATCCTGGTAGTATTAGTGGAGATAATGTCAATGTTGCATCTGCATTTATAGAATCATCAGATTTTTGTAACTCACCCTTGGAGTTGATGAGCATTTTGAGATTAATTAAGGGAAAAGTCCGGATGCAGACTGTTTTTCCGGTAAAAGATTGCAATCGCCTGGATGCCCAGCTTTCACTGCGTAAAACATGATTGATTGAAGCGATTACAGCGGTTGTCAGCATTCTATGTAATTTTGTAGATTGTAATAGCGGGAACAGAAGAAGCAGCTATGTATTTTGTCAAGTTTTCTCATACAGAATCTCACCATATTTTAGAAATTGATCCTCTTTCTTCTCAAGCTTACAATTGCTTTGCGAGTATAGCATTTTAATTTGAATTCATTATAGGTTCTCGATATACCTTAAAGCTTTGTCAAATTGCTGGATCAACTCGTTTATCAATGGTGTTGTTATTGTATGATTGATACTTGACATTATGCTTTCCAAGCAGGATTAACCTTAAACCTTAAGATTTCTATCGATGCTTAGGAAGCGCATACTGGATTATTTAACAGAGTGTTTGGAAATAATGAGTGGCTAATATGAAAGAAGGGCCTCATACCCGCAATTTTTGGCACAGTATATTCATTATTCTGTGTGCGCTTGTCAGTGGTTTTCTATTGTCATTTATTGGTTTTGGGCTACTTTGGAGTGGTATTTCCTGGCATACTCAACTAATTATGGCGCTACCATTTTTGCTGTTATCACGTGCGGTGTATCGATGGAGCAAAGGAGCGCTGGGAATTTGCGCTTTTATAGTGGTAGGGGCGGCACCACTGGGAGTATTGATCAGCCGGTTTCGCGATACGAACGATTCACATTTGATGCCTGTTCTTGTTGTTCTCAGTTGGATTTTAGGGGTGCTCGCGGGTTGCTATTCAGGCTATTTGTCGCGTAGTGCGCAAATGAAACCGGCTAAGCATGTTACCGTTTCCGAATAAAACAGTAAGGCTGGCCTCATGCAATACCTCAAATTCTCAATTGAACCGGCGCGCAGAAATTATCCGATTTATTTGTTCTTCTAAAGGCAAGGGCGAATGTTTGACAGCCGTTCCGGCCTTCAGTACACTAAAATTACAAAAGTAAAGATCTGCGTAGTATTTTTCTTCCTAATCCCAAAAAATCGAGAAAGGCATGTTTCATGGATATCAGAGCAATCCCCGTAGGCGCCAATGTGCCCAACAATGTCAATGTCATCATAGAAGTGCCAACAGGCGGTGAGCCCGTTAAATATGAGTTTGATAAACAATCCGGAGCATTATTCGTAGACCGCATCTTACATACACCGATGCGATATCCGGCTAATTACGGTTTTATTCCTCATACTTTATGCGATGATGGCGATCCGTTTGATGCGCTTGTTATCGCCCGTTCGCCATTCCTTGCCGGATGCGTAGTGCGCGCAAGACCGATTGCGTTGCTTCATCTCGAAGACGAGCATGGCGGCGATGAGAAGCTTATCTGCGTGCCGGATACCAAGACCTTCCCTTATTACGCACATGTGTCCGAGCGAAAGGATTTGCCTGATATCGTGTTTCAACAGATAGAGCATTTTTTCACGCATTATAAAGATCTTGAGCCGGAAAAATGGGTACGTGTCGGTCGCTGGGGTGATGCGGCCGAAGCGCGTGACATGGTAATGCGAGCGATCAAAATGGCGAAAGCTGCGGAGTAAAGGGCTTTGCTGCAGCTCGCCGCTAAGAAGTGAAAAGTTGAATTCGCAGAGATGAAATGACGGTTTTCTTGAGCAGGGCACCCATGAAAAGGGGTGGAGTCTTACAGTTGAGATACTGCGATAAGATAAATAAAAATCTCCCCTTCAAATTAAGTTGATTAACATTCTAATACCCAAACTATAAAGCAATACGACAAAGATTGTTCTTAAAATGGCGATTCGGGTCGAATGTGTTAGTCTTGCACCGAGCGGCGCTGTCAACATGCTGGCGGATACCAGCCAAATTAATGCGGGTAAATAGACATAACCTAAACTGTTGGCAGGAAGTGTATCCGATTGAATCAATCCATTGACGACATAGCCGATAGTTCCGGCCAGCGCGATGGGAAAACCGATGGCGGCGGCAGTGCCGATAGCGTGTTGAAGTTTGACTTTGCACAAAGTAAGAAATGGCACTGATAATAATCCACCGCCAATAGCAACCAGGCTGGAAAGTGCGCCAATAAATCCGCCGGCAAGTAACATACCGATTCTTCCAGGTAGCTGAAACATCGGGCCGGGACGAAATTGCAGCAGCATCTGCGTGGCGGCATAAAAGATAAAAATGACAAAAATAGAGCTCAGTAATTGGCCCGTCATCGATCCCGCCAAAGTTGCGCCGCCGAAAGTGCCGAGAAAAATACCGGGGGTAATATTTTTTACAATTTGCCAATTTACTGCGCCATGCTGATGATGAGTGCGCAAGCTGGTGATTGATGTGAAAATGATGGTGGCCATCGTGGTACCGAGTGCCATATGCATGATGCGATCGACGGGAAAATTCTGAGCAGTAAATACGGTAATCAGCACGGGCACCATGATCAGTCCGCCACCGATGCCGAGCAAGCCGGCGAAGAAACCTACAAATGCACCGGTCAGAAGATAAATCAGCCACCATTCCATGTTCGGTCTCGATAAAAAGAATCCAGTGCGATCATAACAGGTTCAGGATAAATTGCCATTCGGCCGGATCAACTGGGGTGATCGATAAGCGGTTACCGGTTTGCAGTATCCGCATGCGACACAGCGCTTCATACTGCCTGAGTTCTCTGATCGAGATCAGACGGATTCTTCTGGTTAAGGTAAGCTCAACATTAAACCAGCGCGGGTTATTTACTGATGCCTTGGGGTCAAAATACTTGCTGCCGGAATCGAATTGCGAAACATCCGGATATGCGGGGCTGCTGACAGTTGCAATGCCCATGATGCCGGGATTTTTGCAGCAGGAATGATAGAAGAAGGCTTGGTCACCGGTATTCATTTGATTGCGCATAAAATTGCGTGATTGATAATTGCGTACGCCTTCCCAAGCTATGGTCTGTTTGGGTAATGCTGCAAAGTCCTCAATGCTGAACTCATCAGGATCGGATTTCATTAACCAGTAACGCATTTTTGGCGGATTCTAATTTGTTTTTATCAAAAATACTGCATGATAGTGTCCAGCTTCTGTAATATGCCAGAGTTTCTAATTATTTATTTTAACTATTTTAACCATGAATAATCATTCGCTTTCTGATGTTTCGGTTGCCGCTTGGGTGCAAGGGGGACCGATTGTGTTAAATAATTTAGTGGGTTCGGTGGTGTTGATCGAGGTTTTTCAGGTGAATTGTCCGGGCTGTTTTATTTATTCGTTACCTACAGCTATCGATCTGCACGAACGCTACCATCAACATGGATTGGTTGTCATCGGTTTGGCCACTGCGTTTGAGGATTATGACAAAAATACGCTCGAGAACTTGCAGAAATTAATTACTACTGGCGAAGTGGTCGGTGAAACATTCAAGGCTCTGAATCAATATGGCATATTATCAGAGGGTAAGTTGCCATGGAAAATTCCTTTTGCAGTGGGCATGGATCGCGTTGTGGCGGAAACTGAGCAAGTTACTGATGAACGCGTGCTGCGCTATGCTGGTGAATTTCTTCCGAATTTTGAGAACCTGGACGATGAGCAGAAAAGATCGGTGTTGCATCAAGTCAGGCATTATCTGGAGCAGAAATCGATGAAAGCTGAGACTTTCGAGAACTTTGCACTGCAAGGAACACCTTCGTGTATTTTATTTGATCGCAAAGGTCAATTAAAAGATGTTTCATTTGGCCGTATTGATTACAAGCAAGCAATGGTGGAGCATTGTATTGCAGAAAAATAATTGTTTCAGATTTTGTCTGTTGTTGAGGTGCACAATTGGCAGAGCTTTTCATTTAAGACGTTACCCGCACAGTTTCTAACGTGGCTTATCCATACAACTATGGCTCGACACTTTTCAGAGAGACTGCTAAGTCAGTATAGAAGCCATTCTTATCGGTAAATAGCGCCCGATTTCCCTTTTTATTCTTTACATCCGTTCTAACCACGTTCTGTTAACTTACAGACGTGGCAGTTTATATCAGGACGGATTCTCCTTCGCAATCCAACGAGTTATCCCCTGCTGGTTTGTTCTGCATCTAATATCGTCAATTGAGGAGGATAGCAAATGCAAGAGGCTATTAATCATAAGCAAAAAAGAATATTGAGATTGGTGAAATCGACTAATGCTATTAGCAGTGAGCAGAAATCCATGATTGGTTCTGAAGATTATTATAAGCAAGTAGAACATTACGCCGAACAAATTCGTAAAACACATAATGCTGATGAAATCATTCGGATTCTGGATGTCGTGTTAGCCGAGACGCGAGGATTGAAATTTAGCGATGAGGTTTTTGTTGCTCAGGAGCAGGTAAAACGAGCGGAGCAGAAGATTGAATTATTGAAAGATGAGTTGGAGCAACTGCGAGGACTTGTGCAGACAGATCAAATGACGGGTGCATTCAATCGCCGTGGTCTTGATGATATTTTTAAGCGTGAAGCAGCGCGTGCCGACAGAAATGCGCAATCATTGGGGGTGGTTCTGATTGATCTGGATAATTTTAAGAATATTAATGACAATTTTGGCCATCAATACGGGGATAGTGTACTCATTAACTTAGTTACTGTCGCTAAGGAAACATTGCGGCCTTCCGATATAGTCGCACGTTTTGGTGGCGAGGAATTTGTGATTTTATTGCCCGAGGTTGAGCTGGAAAATGCATTAACTATAATCCAGCGGTTACAAAATAACTTGGAAAGAAGTTTCTCTTTACAAATCGATAACGAATCAATGCCAATAACTTTTAGTGCTGGCGTTGCATTGCGCTCATTTGGAGAGCACCAGAATTCAGTTATAAGCCGTGCCGATAAAGCGCTTTATCAAGCAAAGCGAACAGGGAAAAACAGAGCAATTCCTGCCTTCGTTTAACCTGGCGCAAGATTGGGATGAAAGATCATTTTTTCCATTATATGAATCTTAGAAAAATATGTTTGTGAATAATGAAGAAAGTCAGAGAAATAGACAGAGCCGGTGTGCTTAAGCGTTTCTTTATATTGCTTGGTTAGTGTGGGGGAGTAAATGGAAGGTTTCTTTCTTGGGCGGCAGCCTATTCTTGATCGTAATCAAAATTTGGTGGCCTTTGAATTGCTCTTCAGGCAAGAAGAAGCTGATGAGGAGATTAGTATTAGTAACGACTTATCCGCATCCGCAAATGTCATCATCAATGCTTATTGTCAGTTGGGTATTCAGAATGTGCTGGGCAAACAGCGAGGTTTTATCAATGCGGATCCAGCGCTAGTGATGAGCGATATCATTAGCTTGCTACCCAGTAAACATGTAGTACTCGAAATAAAGGAAACAACGACGCTGACAGCCGATTTTATGCAGCGATGTAGTGAATTGAAGCAAAAAGGATATCAATTCGCGCTGGATAATGCGGTTGCCATAAATGAAAAGGTCGAGCAATTGCTGCCATTGGTCAGTGTGGTTAAAGTGAATGTGCTTGAACTGGAGAAAAATGAACTTTCTAAATTGGTAACTGAGTTGAATCGTTGGCCAGTATTGCTTTTGGCTTTAAAAGTGGAAACTCGTGAACAAGAAAGCAACTGTATGCAGCTTGGATTCCAGATGTTTCAGGGATTTTATTTTGCAAAACCTGAAGTGTTGTCTGTAAAGCGAGCTGACCCAGGAAAGTTGTCGCTATTGAAATTACTGACACTAGTGATGGGGGATAGCGATATTGAAGAAATAGAGAAGGAATTTAAGCATCAGCCCGGACTAAGTTACAACTTGATGCGAATGGTGAATTCTGTAGCAAGTGGATTGCCACAAAAAATCAACTCGATCAAGCATGCGATTATGATAATGGGACGAAAGCAGTTGCAAAGGTGGGTGCAATTGCTGCTCTATACAGCTGATCAGTCTAATGAAAATATGTCCAATGCATTAATGCAGACAGCTGCAGCACGAGGCAAATTAATGGAATTAATTGCAACAGCGGAACGGCCTCATGATAAGAATCATCAAGAAAGAGCTTTTATGGTCGGTATATTATCTCTGCTTAATGTGCTGCTGGGCATTGAGATGCAGAAAATTGTCGATAAATTGGAAATTCCTGATGATATGAGTCAAGCGCTATTGAACCGGGAAGGGCGTTTAGGTCAAGAACTGAAGTTAATAGAAGCTAATGAGAAAGGAGATGTTGCTGTGATTCAATTGATATTGACTGAACTTGGTTTTCTAAGTCTGAGTGAATTGGCAGATATCGAGATACAAGCAATTGGTTGGGCAAATCGAATCAGTGAAGTTGCCAACTGAAAGATTGGTCATGTTATCGGATTATTTTTAAGTTTTTGAGTATTGATATATAACTAATCGGAATTGATGAATGTCATTGGTTCACAAAGAATTTTCCCAACTAATAGTAATAGGTTTCTGTATCAAACGATTGCGATAATGACTTCGAATAAAACAAGTGCCGAGGAAAAATTATGACTGAGCTGCAATCAGTTAGCGACAAGCTTGATAATAAATCTGAAGGCAAATCGGTGCTGGAAGATAAGGATAAAGTTATATGCAATAACGCTGCCGATGAGTATTTCATGGGTATCAAAGAGGATTTGAATCAGGCTGAAAGATTGGTTAGTGACGCAGTTAATAATTTAGTTATTAACTTCAGGTATATAAGTAAATTAACTGAGTCTCATCATGAAATGGTTCTAGCGATTGAAAGAATGGCCGCTCCTGAAGGAAATAGCTGCATTAATGAGTTATTGGAGAAACAAATGGTTATTGCTAATCAAATCGAGCAAGAGTTGGAAATGGCAATTACCTCCTTGCAGTTTGGTGATTTAGTTGCGCAATTGCTTGCCCACACTACGCGTCAAGTGGAAATGTTAAATGTTGAATTGCAACGTATTGATCGGCAAGGTGGTTGGCAGGGAAAAACTGAAAGTGAAGCTTTGGATTCAATACATTCAGGAATCTCTAAAGCAGTTGATGTAGTGAAGAATAAAAGCAAAAAAAAGCCCGTTGTGCAGCAAGGAATGCAGATGGGCGATGTTGAGGTTTTTTAAAAAATGCTTAACGGGTATTTTCTGTCGGGCAACTTAATATTATCAGCAAAGGAGTAAAGTAAATGGCTAAAACGATACTTGCAGTGGATGATTCTGCGTCAATCCGGCAGATGGTAACTTTTACACTTAAAGGTGCAGGTTATGAAGTCATTGAAGCAGTTGATGGTCAAGATGCTTTCGATAAGGCAAGTCATCATCAAATTAATCTAATACTAACCGACATCAATATGCCTCGCATGGATGGATTAAAGTTACTTGAGTTGCTGCGGAAATTAGCCCAATACAAAAATATTCCTATCTTGATATTGACCACTGAATCCAGTGATGAAATAAAAGCAAAAGGTAGAGCGGCGGGAGCGACGGGATGGCTAGTGAAACCATTTGATCCCAAAAGATTATTGGAAGTAATCGGTAAAGTTATTGGTTAGAAAATAATATTTCTAAGCGGAATAATAGGTTTAAATAACCTTCTACTCTCAAAGAGTAAATGTTTTGTTGTTTCTCTAATATTGAGTTTCTTTCTTTAAAGCGTTAATCAAACAATTCAACTTGAAATAGGGGTTCTCATGAGTACAGATCTTGAACAGTTTTATGAGATATTTTTTGAAGAATCCTCAGAGTTACTTGCGGATATGGAGGCGTGTTTACTCAGACTGGATGTGAATTCGCCCGATTTGGAGGATTTAAACGCTATATTTCGTGCTGCTCATTCTATTAAGGGTGGAGCAGGAACATTTGGTTTTACAGATATGACGGAGATGACGCATATGTTGGAGACACTACTTGATAGATTACGTAAGGGTGAGCTTGAGGTACGTAGTGAGATGGTCGATGCTTTTTTAAAGGCCGGGGACGTTATCAAAGCCCAATTGGATGGGCATCGTGGAGAAGGGCAAGCTGATCCCACTGTTGCTGAAGCCATTTGTGAAGAACTTAAAAGATTAAGTGAGGATACGCAGGAAGCTGCATCGATAGTAGATACCAAAACAGTTTTTTCTGATACTAAGGCTAAGCCAGTGTCGCAAGAGATTGATGTTGGTTCCGGTGTAGATAAAGTTTCTCATGAGAATATTGCCGCAGGGCTTAGTTTTATTATCGAGTTTTCCAGTACGGATTTGAGTAGTACAGCACTTGAGAATTTATTCTCTAATTTAAAGGGGTTGGGTAATCTGGAGAATCTTACGCCGGTAAATGTGGAGGGGCGCTATAAATTAGCACTGACCACAAGTAGTAGTGAAGAAGATGTTTGGGAAACTTTGGCATTCGTGGTCGATCCCGCGAGTCTTAAAATTGAAGCGACTACGATTGATAATACTCCAGCCAAGGTAGCAGAAATTGAGATCCTGAGTGAATCAATCCATGATACAGGGGCTTTAGCGGAAGTAGACGAATTGACGTGTGAGGCGTCTTCGGTATCAGGTTACGGTTTTTTTCCTGGAGCACCCGCTGTACCAAAGAATATAGAAGATTCAGAAACTGGCCTGGACCAAGCACAGTTGCCGAATACGTGCAGCAATAAAAATGAATCCCAAGTTACCAATAAATCTTTTGGAAAAACTAATGCAGCAGCCTCTGCTAGCGAAACGTCATCTATCCGGGTCAGTATAGAGAAAGTTGATCAAATGATTAATTTAGTTGGGGAATTGGTAATTACTCAAGCAATGCTTGCGCAAACAGCTTCTCAGTATGATCCGGTATTGTTCGAAAAATTGTATAGCGGAATGAGTCAATTGGAACGGAACACACGAGATTTGCAAGAATCTGTGATGTCAATTCGTATGATGCCAATCAGTTTTGTATTTAGCCGATATCCACGAGTTGTACGTGATTTGGCAGCGAAATTGAATAAGCGCGTGGAGTTGAGAACTGTTGGCGAAAATACAGAGCTTGATAAAGGGTTAATCGAGAAAATTGCTGATCCTTTGACACACTTAGTTAGAAACAGTCTGGATCACGGTGTCGAAGTAGCTGAAAAGCGTATGGCTGCTGGTAAACCGGCGCAAGGCACGATCACTCTTAGAGCCTTTCATCAGGGAGGAAGTATCGTTATCGAGGTTAGCGATGATGGCGCAGGGCTAAATAGAGGGAAAATTCTTGCCAAAGCAAAAGAACGTGGTTTTCCTGTACATGATGCAATGACTGATCAGGAAGTCTGGTTATTGATATTTGAAGCTGGCTTCTCAACAGCGGATCAAGTTACAGACGTGTCTGGCCGTGGTGTTGGTATGGATGTGGTGAAACGCAATATACAGAGTATGGGAGGGCGTATCGATATTGAATCGACATTTGGATCCGGTACACGCATATCCATCCGCTTACCACTAACGCTCGCCATACTTGATGGATTATCTGTGGTTGTGGGAGATCAAATGTTTATTGTCCCGTTAAATTATATAACCGAGTCATTGCAGCCGGCGGCCACCGATATTAAAACAGTGAGCGGACAAGGGCGTGTAGTGCAAGTAAGAGGTGAGTATCTCCCAGTGATCGCATTGCATGAGTTCTTTAATTTGCGCCCGAGCGTAACAGAGATTCATAAAGGAATTCTTGTCATTCTTGAGGCTGAAGGACATAAAGCAGCTTTATTTGTGGATGATCTGGTTGGACAACATCAGGTTGTTATCAAGAGTCTGGAGAGTAATTACCGTAGAGTTCAGGGAGCTTCGGGTGCGACTATTATGGGTGATGGCAAAGTTGCGCTTATTCTTGATGCTGCGGCTCTGGTGATGGCATCACAGCAAGAGCTTGTGTAGATCTCATTACTTAACCCTTTATGAAAAAAGAGAAGGCAAATAAAAATAGCCTGAACTCTGCCGCAATATCAACATGTTGCGTCGTGTCATTTTAGCCGATTATGAAGCTGTCGCTGTCAAAGAAGTAACCTGGATTTTGGTTTGATGTTGAATAATTATCGCGAAATAGCATTTTATCTTATTTGTGGATGGAAATTATGGGGTTAATAACAGATATCGAAGATAACTCTGATAGTAAAGTGCGCGAATATAATTTTACTCAGACTGATTTTGAACGTGTTAGAAAGCTGATATACAAGCATGCGGGTATTTCACTTTCAACTGGTAAGCAGAACATGGTGTATAGCCGGCTTGCCAGACGGTTACGTGCGACGGGTTTTGATAGTTTTGATGAATACCTGGACTATTTAGAACGCGGTAATCCGGAAGAGTGGGAAGCATTTACTAATGCCTTGACAACGAATCTTACCGCCTTTTTTCGTGAACAGCATCATTTCCCCATTCTCGAGCGGCATGTGGAAAAGCGCAAGAATCGCGACAAAATTCAACTCTGGTGTAGCGCCTCATCGACTGGTGAAGAACCATACTCAATGGCAATGGCAATGGTGCAAGCATTCAAGTCATATACCCCGCCCGTACATATTCTGGCTACGGATTTGGATACAAATGTGTTGGCAAAAGCTCAAATGGGCATTTATCCGTTGGATAAATTGGAAAAATTACCTAAGGAAAAACTTAAGCAGTTTTTTTTGAAAGGTAAAGGTTCTCATGATGGTTCGGCAAGAGTTCGTCCCGAGTTACGGAATATGATTACCTTCCGGAAATTGAATTTGCTTGATGATAATTGGCCAATTCGAGGTCCATTTGATGCGATATTTTGCCGCAACGTAATGATTTATTTTGATAAAAAAACGCAATACAAAATTTTGGAAAAATTTGTGCCATTGTTAGCCTCTGATGGATTGTTGTTTGCTGGGCATTCTGAAAGTTTTCAACACGCTATTGATTTATTTAAGTTGCGTGAGAAAACAGTTTATGAATTATCTAATCGGAAAAGGCAATAATCGTATGACTGAGATCCTTGATGATCAAATTGCGAGCAATTTATATTTTGACAAAAGCTTTAATCATCAAGCTGTCAAATTGTTGCCAGGCGAATACTATGCTACTGATAAAGACATGCTTTTGGTAACTGTGCTGGGTTCATGTGTTGCAGCTTGCATACGTGACTGTTATAGCGGTATCGGTGGCATGAATCATTTTATGCTTCCAGATGGTGGTGCGGATGCGGGCAATCCCTTGAATGCTTCAGCCCGCTATGGCACGTATGCGATGGAAATATTGATTAACCAGTTGCTCAAACTGGGTGCTCGCAGATGTAATCTTGAGGCTAAAGTATTTGGTGGCGGAAATGTTCTGGATGGATTGACGGTTGCAAATGTTGGCCAGAGGAATGCAGATTTTGTTTTGAAGTTTCTGCAAACTGAAAAAATAAAAGTGGTGGCACAAGATTTAGTTGATATATTTCCGCGCAAAGTCTATTTCTTTCCAAGAAATAATAAGGTAATGGTAAAGAAATTACGGAATACTCGTAACATAACTATTTCCGAGCGTGAAAAAGATTATAGTCAACGTTTACGCAAAGTCGAAAATGGTGGGGAAATAGAATTGTTTTCTTGATTGAATCTACTTCTTGCATTTCATTGAGTTCATAATATGAAAAAAATTTCAGTTTTGGTCGTTGATGATTCAGCACTTATTCGTAAGTTATTGAGTGAAATTATTAATAGCCAACCAGATATGGAGGTTATTGGAGCCGCAGCTGATCCTTTGGCGGCACGCGAAATGATACGAGCTATGAATCCTGATGTGCTGACATTGGATGTTGAAATGCCTAAAATGGATGGCATTGATTTTCTGGAAAAATTAATGCGGTTGAGGCCTATGCCCGTTGTCATGGTTTCAACGCTGACCGAGAAAGGCTCGGATGTAACTTTTCGTGCGCTTGAATTAGGTGCAGTTGATTTTGTGTCTAAGCCTAAAATTGATATTGTGTCGGGGTTGAAAGAATATGGCAATGAAATTGCGGATAAAATTCGTATAGCCAAGTCGGCCAGGCTTAAGCGGCATATGTCTATACCAGTTAAAAAAAGCGCTACTGCGGATGCCGTTTTACCGGTTGTGTCAAATCGCATTTCATCAACCGAAAAGTTAATTATAGTAGGTGCCTCTACTGGTGGAACGGAAGCGATTAAAGAATTTCTGATTCGCATGCCACCTGATTCTCCGGGCATACTCGTGACGCAGCATATGCCGGAAGGATTTACCCAATCATTTGCTAACCGCATGAATAGTATATGTAAGATATCAGTTACTGAAGCTCAGGGAGGGGAGAGGATATTGCCGGGGCATGCTTTTATTGCGCCAGGTCATTCGCATTTGTTACTCAAACGTAGTGGTGCGAATTATATAACTGAATTAAATCATGGAGAACCAGTGAGTCGACATAGGCCCTCAGTTGATGTACTATTTCGTTCAGCAGCAAATTGCGCAGGAAAAAATGCTATTGGCGTGATTCTAACGGGTATGGGAAAAGATGGTGCTGCAGGAATGCTGGAAATGCACAGGGCGGGAGCCTATAATTTTGCTCAAGATGAAGCGAGCTGTGTTGTTTTTGGAATGCCCAAAGAAGCCATTGCAGCAGGGGGAGTTAATGAGATTATTTCATTAAAAGATATGGCCAAATGTGTTCTATCAAAATTATCCAGCATGGGGTCGCATGGTAACCGTATTTAGCTTCTTTATTTCTTGGTTTTTGATTTAAGGTAAAGGACGAATTCAAGGAGAAAGTACATCTCAATGAAAAGGTCTGTTTCTCGATTTATAATTTTTGTTGGCGTAAGTTTCTTGGTTGGTTGCGAATCAATTCAGGAACGGTCTGCTTACAAACATAATTCTAGCTCTTCTGTAAATAAGTCATTAGGTTACAATAACATGAGAAAAGCGCTCTATTCTCATTATAATGAATGGCAGGGTGTGCGTTATCAATATGGTGGATTGAGCCGGCAGGGAATTGATTGCTCGGGTTTTGTGCATTTGACGTTTAAATCTAAACTTGGTGTGAATTTACCAAGAACAACGTGGATGCAAGCAAAAATTGGGCAAGAAATTAGAAAGAATGATTTAAGAGCTGGAGACCTGGTGTTCTTCAGAACCGGTAAAGCATCAAATCACGTAGGAATTTATCTGGAGAAAAATAAATTCTTGCATGCATCTCAAAAGAAAGGCGTCACAATATCAAGGCTTGATCATGTCTATTGGAAATCCAATTACTGGAAGTCCATTCGCATCTAAATTTGAAATTAAATTAAATTACATTAATTTCTACTCAGCTCCTGAGAAAGACAAGAGACATCCTATACCTAGGGTCGTTATTACTGTGAAGGGTGTCTTATTTGGCGCAGAATAGAACAAAAATTGCAGATTATGTCCCCTCCGATGCTTCGAGGGGAAGTGTGCGAATAACGCGGGCTGGATTTCCTGCCGCAATTACATCGGAAGGAATATCACGGGTGACCACACTTCCCGCACCGATGACTGATCGATCGCCGATGGCCACTCCAAGGCAGATTATCGCGCCGCCACCCACCCAAACATCAGAGCCAATGGTGATCGGCTTTGCCGATTCGAGCCACTTGCGGCGCTCAGCGGCACTTATTGGATGGGTTGCCGTGTAAATCTGCACTGAAGGGCCAAAGAGCACATTACTGCTGATAGTCACCGGCGTGACATCAAGCACAACGCAGTTGAAGTTGAAAAAAACCTTTGTACCCAGAGAGATGTTCGTGCCGTAGTCGCAGAAAAAGGGTGGCTGGATCCAGGCATCCGTTTCCTTTCCAAAGAGCTCAGCAAGCAAACGCTGTCTCTCCTCCTTTTGATTCTCGCGCGTAGCATTGAACAACAAGCAAAGATCACGGGAACGGTCACGTTCCCAACAAAGTTGTGGGTCGAGCGGGTTGTAAAGCTCACCTGCGAGCATTTTCTCTTTTTCACTTTTCATAAACATTCCATTTATTTTCTACCAGCCTGTGCAGTTATGTCCGTTCCCTATCAAATGCTGCGTCTGAACCAGATTATTTTTCCAATGATGTTAAGGGATCTGATGGCTGATTCATGTACTTCCTCGAGTCACAGTTACGATTATCACCTTAGCATAACGTTTCCATTGATTCTATTTTGAATCCGTTCAACCCACTACAACGAAGATGGTTCGCCAAAATCCTGACGTAGTGAACGTGGATTGGGATGTTTCAGAGCGAAACACAAGTTTAACGCCCCTGACAAAAATAGCGATGCCAATTGTGTTAACATTCGGAAGATCGCATGAAATCAGAAAGTGCAAATAAAGCATTTTCAGTCGCCATGTCACTGTATGCGAATGCCTTCAATTTAGTAAGGAAATTCGTGAAATAGTAAATCGTGGCCTGAAAGCAAGATCTTCATTTGAAGAAATGGAAAAACAAGTATTACTGTTAAGCCATGAAAAAGGATGCGGCACGCATACAGCAGTACTATGCCGATCTGCTTGTTGTTCAGACCGATAAATTCCATTTTTGACAGTACATATCGCCCAAAGCCGGTGCGCTGGCTTGCGCAGAATCATTTCCCATGATATCACGTAAACTGATTCGGCTTGTCAGCTGTGCCATTGCAAGTGTGACGAACTATGGCCATCTGAATGCAGTGCGGAAAGAGCGGCTTGGATAATGTTGCTTTACAAGCATCTCAGATTCATATTCCGGCACAAGTTTTAGTATTTTGCAAAATATCAGTTTTCCGGAATGATATGATATCCCCCGCCATTTTTATACTGCCAGATCGTATGGACAGCGACGAATCGAAATCGAATTATTTACCTGACGAATGAATGACGAAAATCTCCTTTTACTCCTGATTCTGATTCCCTTCATAGGAAGTGCATTAGCCGCGATAGTGCCAGTGAATGCACGCAATGCAGAGGCATGGCTATCAGGTAGCGTTGCAATCGTAGCATTTGCAATCGCTGCTTATCTTTATCTCTCCGTCGCAGATGGGGGAGTCGTGCGTTATACGCTCGAGTGGTTGCCTGAGCACGGTCTAAATTTCATGCTTAGATTAGATGGTTTTGCATGGATGTTCTCAATGCTGATTACAGGCATCGGTTTCCTCGTCGTGCTTTATGCGCGTTATTACATGTCTCCGAAGGATCCGGTACCACGCTTTTTCTCTTTCCTGCTCGCCTTCATGGGTGCAATGCAGGGTATGGTAATCTCAGGCAACCTCATTCTGCTGGTGATCTTCTGGGAACTCACCAGTATCTTCTCGTTTCTCCTGATTGGCTACTGGCATCACAACGCCGCTGCACGCGACGGTGCACGCATGGCATTGATTATTACCGGTATCGGTGGACTTTGCCTGTTGGTCGGTCTGCTTATCATTGGTCATATCGTCGGCAGCTACGATCTCGATGTGGTGCTGGCAGCGGGCGATAAGATTCGTGAGGATGACCTCTACGTTCCCGCGTTGTTGCTTATCCTGATGGGTGCGCTAACCAAGAGCGCGCAATTTCCGTTCCATTTTTGGCTGCCCAACGCGATGGCGGCACCGACACCCGTATCCGCTTATCTACATTCAGCGACGATGGTCAAAGCCGGCGTATTTCTTCTCGCAAGGTTGTGGCCGGTCCTATCTGGCACCGAGGAATGGTTTTTCATCGTCGGGCTCGCCGGTATGAGCACATTATTGCTGGGTGCCTATTTCGCTATCTTTCAACAAGACTTGAAGGGCTTACTCGCTTATTCGACTATCAGTCACCTTGGCCTGATCACTACACTGCTCAGCCTTGGCAGTCCACTGGCGGCAGTGGCGGCTATTTTTCATATGATGAACCATGCAACCTTCAAGGCGTCGCTGTTTATGGCTGCCGGTATCATCGATCATGAAGCGGGCACGCGTGACATGCGTAAGCTCAGCGGTTTGTTCAGCTTTATGCCGATCACCGCCACACTTGCAATGGTAGCCAGCGCGGCTATGGCCGGCGTGCCGCTTCTCAACGGTTTTTTGTCAAAAGAAATGTTTTTCTCTGAAGCACTTGAAGAACACTCCGACTCTATACTTGATGGTGTCCTGCCTTATGTCGCCACAATCGCGAGCGCATTTGCGGTCACCTATTCCGTACGTTTCATTCACACCGTCTTTTTCGGTCCCAAACCAACCGGTC
The DNA here is from genome assembly GCF_900108305.1 of Nitrosomonas ureae. Classification (GTDB taxonomy): domain Bacteria; phylum Pseudomonadota; class Gammaproteobacteria; order Burkholderiales; family Nitrosomonadaceae; genus Nitrosomonas; species Nitrosomonas ureae_B. The sequence goes on along the minus strand of NZ_FNUX01000006.1, from coordinate 41,174 downwards.
TCTCCCGTGAGCCGCACGAGCCGCCGCACTGGATGCGATTGCCGATCGAGTTCCTGGTACTCGCCTGTCTCATCGTCGGAACCATTCCCAGCCTGACTATCGGTCCCTATCTGCATACCGCGGTGATATCGGTGCTGGGTGAGCGCACACCGGAATATAGCCTCGCCGTGTGGCACGGCATCAACACGCCTTTGATCATGAGTGTAACGGCGCTTGCTGGTGGTGTGCTTCTCTATCTGGTGCTGCGGAATTACCTTACCCGCTGCGAGGATGGTCCGCCCGGCGTACGCAACTTCAAGGGGCAGCGTATCTTCGAACGGCTTCTTGTTACCATCTCCTGGCGTTGGCCGCTCTGGATGGAGGAATGTTTCGGTACATACCGCCTGCAGCCACAATTGTGGCTCGTAGTTTTTATTGCTTTCATTGCCGGTCTCTGGCCGTTTCTCACTACGGATCTCAACCTTGGCTTACCAACGCTTGACGGAATTGATCCTGCCTTCGCGACGATTTGGGCTATTGGCATCGTCTGTGCGACCGGCGCCGCCTATCAAGCGAAGTATCACCGGCTGGCCGCACTGATCCTGATGGGTGGTGTGGGGCTCGTTACCTGCATTACCTTCGTCTGGTTCTCTGCTCCCGACCTGGCAGTCACGCAACTGCTGGTCGAGATCGTGACCACGGTTCTCATCCTGCTTGGCCTGCGCTGGCTGCCGAAGAGACTGGAGGAAACTGATGATTCCACCACGCTGATAGCGCACATGCGTCGATATCGCGATTTCTCACTCGCAGTCGTCTGCGGAGGTGGTATGGCGATAATCGCCTATGTGATGATGACCAGTCCGTTACCTGAGACTATTGCCGATTTCTTTTTGCAGAGAGCTTACGCCGAAGGTGGCGGCACCAATGTTGTCAACGTCATCCTGGTCGACTTCCGCGGCTTCGACACATTCGGTGAAATTACTGTGCTGGGTATTGTGGCGCTTACTGTCTTCGCCCTCCTGCGGCGTTTTCGCCCTGCATCTGACAGCGTCGAAACACCGGAACAACAACGCATACAGAACGCCTTCGATGACGACCATCCAGACCGTAAAGTTGGCGAAACGGTATACAATTATCTGATGGTACCCTCGGTGATCATGCAATGGATGTTTCCATTCATCGTTCTGTTGGCCGCCTATCTCTTTCTCCGCGGCCATGATCTGCCGGGTGGCGGATTTGCGGCCGGCATCGCCATGGCGATCGGCTTCCTGCTGCAATATCTCGCGGGTGGAACACAGTGGGTGGAAGACCGTCTGCGTATCTTGCCGCTACGTTGGATCGCCCTCGGTCTGATACTGGCGGCATTCACCGGAATGGGATCCTGGCTGTTCGGATTTCCCTTTCTCACCAGCCATTTCCAATATCTGGATGTACCACTGATCGGAAAGGTTCCCATCGCTAGTGCGCTATTCTTCGATCTTGGTGTATTCTCACTGGTCGTCGGAGCAACTGCCCTGATTTTGATTGCACTGGCCCACCAATCGATTCGCAGCCACCGGGTGCGTACCACCGAGGCCGTGAAAGCAGAGGAGGACGCTTGATGGAACTGGTTCTGTCTATTGGCATCGGCGTGCTGGCCGGATCGGGTATATGGTTGCTCCTTCGTCCACGTACCTATCAGGTTATCATTGGATTGTCGCTGCTTTCCTACGCCGTCAACCTGTTCATTTTCAGCATGGGACGACTCACAATAAATGCGCCGCCCGTGATCAAGGCCGGTACCGAAATCGATCCTGCCACCTTCGCCGATCCGGTACCGCAGGCGTTGGTGCTGACGGCAATTGTCATTGGTTTCGCCACGACTGCACTCTTTCTCGTTGTTCTGCTGGCGTCGCGCGGCCTGACGGGAACCGATCACGTGGACGGAAAGGAATCTGAACGATGAGACTGGACCCGGAACACCTCGTTATCGCGCCAATTTTGATTCCGTTTGTCGCCGGTGCATTACTGCTTTTTTTTGACGATCGCGAACGGCGACTGAAAGCGATCGTATCGATCCTGTCAGTTATTGCATTGTTTGTGATATCAGTTGCACTCCTGCGCATTTCTCATACTGACGGTACTGCTAATGAAGGACGGGTCGCAGTCTACCTGCTTGGTAACTGGCCCTCGCCCTTTGCTATCAATCTGGTACTTGACCGCCTGTCGGCAATGATGCTCATGCTTACTTCGGTACTTGCCATTTCCACACTGATCTTCTCGTTTGGACGCTGGCACAGGGCCGGTCCACATTTCCACACTTTGTTCCTGTTGCTTCTCATGGGGCTTAATGGTGCATTCCTTACCGGCGATCTGTTCAATCTCTTTGTCTTCTTCGAGGTAATGCTCGCTGCATCCTACGGCCTGGTGTTGCACGGATCAGGCTTGCTTCGGGTGAGAGCAGGCCTGCACTATATCGCTATTAATCTCGCTGCCTCGTTGTTGTTTCTGATCGGAGTTGCCTTGATCTACGGCGTCACCGGTACACTCAACATGGCCGACCTTGCTATGCGCATTCCAAAGATCGATGAAGAAAACCGCATGATGCTGGAGTCCGGCGCAGCCATTCTCGGTGTGGCTTTCTTCATAAAAGCGGGAATGTGGCCGCTGAGTTTCTGGCTGCCAACGACTTATGCCGCAGCACCGGCACCAGTGGCAGCTATCTTCGCCATCATGAGCAAAGTCGGTATCTATGTGCTGCTGCGCCTGTCGCTGCTTTTCTTCGAAGAAACACCAGATATGCCGGGCGGCTTTGGATCTCAAGTATTCTTTTTTGGTGGCATGGCAACCATTGCCTTTGGTGCCATCGGTATTTTGGCCTCACAAGGATTGGGCCGCCTTGCCGGTTTTTCGGTACTGGTTTCCTCTGGAACGCTGCTGGCAAGCATAGGACTTGTACAGGTCGATGTTACCGCAGGCGCCTTGTTTTATCTTGTAAGCTCTACCCTGGCGATCAGCGCATTCTTCATGCTGGTCGAACTGGTGGAAAGAGGACAGAACGCGGTTGCGAATGTCTTGGCTATTACCATGGAGGCTTTTGGCAAGAGTGACGAAGAAGAGGAAGAAGAAGAGGAAGAAGAAATAGTCGGTGTTGCCATTCCGAGAACAATTGCCGTACTAGGCATCAGCTTTGTCGCCTGCAGCATCCTGCTGGCAGGTTTGCCGCCGCTTTCGGGTTTCATCGCCAAGTTCGTTATACTCACAGCCATGCTCAACCCCGAAGGATTAGGGCAGGGCAGTGCAATCCCGGCAGCATCATGGTGGCTCGTGGCGCTGCTCATCCTGTCCGGCCTCTCTGCCTTGATCGCCATGGGCCGAGCCGGTATTCGTGCCTTCTGGGCGCCGCCGGTGGAAACCTCGGCACCGCGTGTGCTTCTCATCGAGATCGTGCCGGTAGCTATGTTGCTGTTTATGACGCTGATACTTACTGTTCAAGCGGGACCGGTGATGCGCTTTATGGAAGCCACGGCAATCAGCTTACATGCACCACTATCCTACATTGAAGGCGTGATGGAGATACCTCATACTGTACCGCAGTAATTGGAGATGAAAAAATGAGCAAAATACTTCCTTATCCACTACTGACTATTTTTTTGATCATTATGTGGCTGCTGCTGACCAATTTCTCACTGGGCCAGTTCCTGGTTGGTACCATCTTAGCGTTTATCGCTGTGCAGGGTCTGGCCGCGCTTCACCCCGCCAAGCCGCGGCTCAGGCGCTGGGATTTGCTATCCAAGCTGATTGCTATCGTACTCTACGATATCGTGCGTTCCAATATTGCAGTAGCGAAGATCATCCTGCAGGGGAGTAAACGAGAGCGGATATCCGGTTTCATGACCATACCGCTCGATTTGCGCGATTCGTCCGGTCTTGCCTTGCTTTCGGTCATCATAACAAGCACGCCCGGTACAGCCTGGATAGACTATAATTCCACGCAGGACACGCTGCTGTTGCACATTTTCGATCTGGTAGACGAAACTGCCTGGCGTAATCTGATCAAAAACCGCTATGAACAGCTTTTGCTGGAGATATTTGAATGAGTGTCACTATCCTATTTTGGGCTGTTACCATTGCACAAATAGCACTGGCAATCGCCATGGTGCTGGCATCAGTGCGAATGATTAAGGGGCCACGCGCACAGGATCGCGTGCTGGGGCTTGATACGCTCTATGTCAACTCGATGCTGCAGCTGCTCGTCTTCGGCATACGTACCGGCAATACGCTTTATTTCGAGATTTCGCTGATTATTGGCGTACTGGGTTTCGTGGCCACTGTAGCGCTCGCTAAATTCCTGATGCGTGGTGAGGTAATCGAATGAACCATGCCGCTCACCTTCCTCTCTGGGCGGCGCTGCTCGTCGCTATTTTTCTGCTCATCGGCGCGGGACTGGCATTGATCGGTTCCTTCGGATTCTATCGTCTGCGCAATTTTTATGATCGCATTCACGCTCCGACACTGGGTACGAGTTGGGGAACAGCGGCCATCGTGATGGCATCTATGATCTGCTTTAGCGTACTGCAATCACGGCTCGTTCTGCACGAGCTTCTGATCGGTGTCTTTGTCACGGTTACGACACCAGTCACACTGATGCTGCTGGGTCGTGCCGCACTCTATCGCGATCGCTCTGAGGGTAATCCGGAAGTGCCAGCCATAAGCACACCCAAAGGCAGGCTTGACAAGCCGCAGCTGACAAAAGAATCGGAATCCGTACCTCACAATTCAAAGAACATGAATGACTGATCATTTCTGAATAAAGCGGGTACTTCTGATTGTTAAAATATCGAGAAATCAGGAGAGAAAATGAGTCGTAAAACATCCCAAAAAACTTATGCCACTGAATGATGTATGCTGATTTTCAGGGAATCCGAAGTTTCATGAAATGAAGAGAAGAAATGGAGGATGGAGATGGAGAAATACGATCCAGGCCTCATAGGGGAAATTTGTCTTATTGAAAGACAATTCGATATTTATGCCACATAATCAAACGCATCAGAGGCTTACTCTGGCTCATCCTGTTTTTGTAGCAGAATCCATAGGATTATGACGTCAATCGATATTGAAAAATTCCGGATATTGGCACCGGAAGGATTTCACTTAGGCTAGTTGCGTAAATGCAATCGCTGTTAATCGTTCAAAGTTGAACGGGCGAAACAAAGCCGGGAGGTTTAATTGCAAGCACGGAACATTGTATCTGTTCGAGAACAGCTTCAGCGGTATTTCCAATGAGCAAACCCGCGATACCTGTCCGGGCGACCGTGCCCATGACCACCAAATCAGCATGCAACTGTTTTGCTATCTCGGGTATGACGGTAGCGGCAACCCCCCGGCGCATATGAAATTCAGGAGAAAGATAGTCGCTGTTGTCTTTGCCGATGCGCTCTATCAATTGTTGCCGTAGGCGGTTATAGGCCCTCTCATGGCTTGAACGTACGCCTTCGACATAGGTGGCGCTCGCTTCCCGCGAGTCGTTAGCCCAGGTACGTAACATCGCCTCAGCGGGAGCATCCCAGACATGAATTGCATGCAGCGAGGCAAAGTCGGAAAGTGCGAGAGAACCAGATAGTCCAAGTATTTGTTGATTAAGATCCTGCTCTATTGTATCTGGCATATCCGGATTGAAATCGACAGCGGCGAGTATATGTTCGTACTTGGATTTTTCCTCTTCGCGTGTTAACCATACCGGGCACGGGCAGTTGCGCAGCAACTGTATGTCGTCGCTGCCAAACAGTCGCTCGATAAAACCCGGATTCTCAGCAGGCTTGATCAGCAAATCGTGGCCGTTGCGTAAAACAGCTCGAATAACTTCGAGAAAAGTTGTTCCCACCAGTACATCAAGCCGGATGTCGAGATGTTTCTTGTAAGGTTCGATTAGTGCTTCGAGCATTTTGCGACGCTCGCTTACTATAGCGGACTGCACTTCATTAGATATCGGCCTGCCATACGGCAGATCGATATCGGCTGCGATGACTGGAGCTACATCCATGACGGTCAAGTTTCCCTGGTTGTTTTCCGCCAGCGACACGGCTCGCATGATTGAGGTTTCCTGATTCACAGCATTTTCGGACACGTAAAGAATATTTCCGAATAAATTCATCCTGATTGACTCCTCTTTTCTAAACAACTAATGTTGTGCCCCTTTGAATAGAACAGACACTGCCTTTCACATAAGCTTATCCTGTTTAAGCATAAATTGCATTAACGCCTAGGCAGGGGAGATATTTCCTAAACTAAACTTAAACTACGTATGATTATAGAATATTTTTATTACTGGAGATTGTTCAAAAATGCACAGTAACTTTACCTGCTATTTGCCCCGGCTAATCTCTATAGCCTATGTCACATAAAATGATTCAATTTTAAAGAGTTGCTCAACAGTTTGTTTTTGTTGTTTTCTGATTGCTTTGGCTTGTGTGATTGCATTTTGAATATCCCGCCTTTTGTGAAAGATTGCGTTATCCATGATCACGACTGATACTGGCGGGAGCTTTTACAACAGATTGTGCACCATCCAGCCGAAAAAAGTATCTGCATCAATTGTGGACACATCAGGATATGATCCAAGGCCAACCATATTACGCCGCCCATCAGATCGCCTGTAACGTAGAATCCAGCTCATTGCCATTAGCAATCTACAATCAGCTCTAAACCTTTGCCGTCATACTTCGTTTCCTCCGGCTTTGCAGTCCATATGGTTCCTCCAAAATTCCTGTACAAAAAATCTGATGAACTGAGTGGTCTGTAACCTGTAAATCTTCGAGGGTAAATTATTTTGTTCTATTTTTCTTCATTGGTTTCTATCTTTCTGGGCTTCTCCAGGTAAACTAACTCTTGGCTATCTTAGATCTTTGCATCATCTGCCATATATCCGCGATTAATTAACCAATAAATGTAAAACTGTTTGATAATCAATGTCTTTGTGGACATATATGACGGCATTGATTTCCGGTCATATGTGTACGGGGTTTCTCACGAATGAAATGTGATTGGCAAAGAACAGAGATAAATGACTTGTTATATAATGTGTTTTCTGATATTAGTACAAAATTTTTATACTACCAACGAAGCGATAGGAGCCTTAAAAGATGATGTCAAAAGAGCTACAAAGTAAACAAGTGACTCCCTATGAACCAAAATCGGGTGAGGAATATATGAATCCTGACCAGTTGCTGCATTTTCGCAAGATACTGGAAGGTATGAAAATTGAGCTTAGCCAAGAAATTGATCGTGCTGTTCATACGATGCAGGATGAGGCAACGGTTTTTGCTGATCCTAATGATCGTGCAAGCCAGGAATCTGACATGACGCTTGAGCTACGCAATCGCGATCGTGAACGTAAGCTCATAAAAAAGATTGATGAAATCATTGGTAAGATTGATTCTGAGGAGTATGGCTATTGCGAGAGCTGCGGGGTGGAGATCGGATTAAAAAGACTTGAAGCTAGGCCAACCGCAACGCTTTGTATCGATTGCAAGACATTAGATGAAATGCGCGAGAAACAGATAGCGAAATAACGTGATAATATAAAATCAAGCCATTCTAAGATAATGAAAAACCCTGTAAAAATACAGGGTTTCCGGTTATATCACTTTGAGTGAGAGATTTTATCTCACAATTCTTCTGTTGTCATAGAATCAGAATCAGGTGTATTTTCATCAGAAGCTACAGCTTTCATACTTAACCTTAGCCTTCCTTTATCGTCAGCTTCAAGAACTTTGACGCGTATCTGTTGACCTTCATTAAGGTGATCAGAAACATTATTGACTCGCTCATTGGCAATTTGGGAAATATGAAGCAATCCATCCTTACCAGGAAGGACACTTACTATCGCTCCGAAGTCAAGCAGTTTCAAAACTATACCATCATAGATTTTTCCGACCTCAACTTCTGCAGTAATATCTTCAATACGTTTTTTAGCAAGCTCGCCACCTTCGGCATTAACACATGCGATTGTTACCTGACCATCATCGGTGATATCAATCGTAGTGCCTGTTTCTTCCGTAAGCGCACGAATCACAGCGCCGCCTTTACCGATTACGTCACGAATCTTTTCCGGATTAATCTTGAGTTTAATAATACGTGGGGCATGCACCGAGATATCTTCGCGAGTTGATGGTAGGGCCTGTTTCATAATTTGCAGAATATGCATCCGTCCTTCATGAGCTTGTATCAATGCTGCATGCATGATTTCTTTGGTAATGCCCTGTATCTTGATATCCATTTGTAGTGCGGTAATGCCTTTTTCCGTACCGGCGACTTTAAAATCCATATCACCTAGATGATCTTCGTCGCCAAGAATATCCGTAAGGACTGCAAAGCGTTTTCCATCCTTGATTAATCCCATGGCGATACCCGCAACATGAGCTTTTAATGGCACTCCGGCATCCATTAGTGCAAGACAGCCGCTGCAAACTGATGCCATTGAGCTAGAGCCATTGGATTCAGTAATTTCAGATACGACCCGCAAAGAATAGCCGAACTCTTCAGGTAGTGGAAGAACGGCAACCAGCGCTCGCTTTGCCAAACGCCCATGTCCGATTTCACGGCGTTTGGGAGTGCCAACACGACCTATTTCTCCTGTGGCATAAGGAGGCATATTATAGTGCAGTATAAATCGTTCACTATAGTCGCCTTGCAATGAATCAATTTTTTGCTCGTCACGAGCTGTACCTAACGTGGCAACTGCAAGTGCTTGCGTTTCGCCGCGAGTAAAGAGTGCTGAGCCATGTGTTCGAGGTAATACACCATTACGGATTGTTATAGCTCTGACTGTGCGAGTGCCGCGCCCATCAATGCGCGGTTCTCCATCCAATATTTGGTTGCGGACGATTTTTGATTCCAGCGAAAAGAATGCCTCCATAAAAACTTGTAATTCCGGCCCGTTCTCTGTGCCGACTCCAAGTTCATCTGATATACGTTCTCTAGTTGTTTTAATTGCTTCAGAGCGCGTTTGTTTTTGTTTTATCTTGTAGGCTTGTCGTAAATCAGCTTCTGCCATGCCAGCAATTTTTTCTTCAAATGCGCTATCTTTTGCAGGTGGCGTCCAATCCCATGCTGTTACACCTGCTTCATCAGCAAATTCATTGATTGCATTAATAACAATCTGCATTTGCTCATGGCCATACGTTACGGCACCAAGCATGATTTCTTCTGATAACTCTATTGCCTCGGATTCGACCATCAAAACTGCATGTTGTGTTCCTGCGACGACCAGATTTAATTGTGTATCCTTAAGTTCTGAGGTGGTTGGATTTAAGACATACTCATTATTGATGTAGCCAACGCGAGCTGCACCGAGGGGGCCATCAAAAGGAATTCCAGAGAGAGTCAGTGCAGCAGATGTGCCAATAATTGAAGGAATGTCAGGGTCTACTTCGTTGTCAGCCGACATCACAGTAGCTACTATTTGAACCTCGTTATAGAAACCTTCAGGGAAAAGTGGGCGAATCGGGCGATCGATCAATCGCGAAGTTAATGTTTCTTTTTCGGATGGACGGCCTTCGCGCTTAAAGAAACTGCCTGGTATTCTACCGGCTGCATAGGATCTTTCCTGGTAGTCGACAGTAAGTGGAAAAAAGTCCTGACCAGGTTTTATGTTTTTTGCGCCCACTACGGTAACAAGTACTACCGTATCATCCATTGTAACCACTACGGCACCATGCGCCTGCCTTGCTATTTCACCTGTTTCCAGTGTAAGTTGATGTCGTCCGTAGGTAATACTTTTCTTTATAGATTTCAATTAATAACCCTTTTTCTTCTGAGTAAATTTTTCCAAATTTTGGATTACCTGCAAGCCAACGCATTGATTGCATGACAACTTGAGTGGGGAATGATTTGTGTGATTAGCTGCCAATTCAGTAAGAGAAACACATTTATTATTTACGCAAGCCAAGGCGTTCGATCAATGTCTGATAAGTGTCTACGTTACGTTGTTTTAAATAATCAAGTAGCTTGCGGCGGCGACCAACCATGCGCAGTAAACCGCGACGGGAATGATGATCTTTAACATGAATCTTGAAGTGTCCTATCAAGTCATTGATTCTGGCTGTTAAAAGTGCAACTTGAACTTCAGGAGAACCAGTATCTCCTTCTGCTCTTTGATAGTCGCGTACTACCTGTGCTTTTTGGTCGATTGTGACTGACATAAGTTTCTCCGATTAAATTACCCTATTATTATAAAAGCCCGGAATTTTACTCTTTAATATTGCGCTTGTCCAAACTGGATCAAGGCATGTCGCCTAAATTCCGAGGCGATAATCGACGGTTGCGATTGCAAAAGCGAATACAGACATGAGAAGCGACAAATTGTGATAGTCCTTAATCAACTTTAGTTAGCATGCGATGTATCTTAAATAAATTATAATTCAGAATAGTTAATGGTATTTAATACTTGTATACGTGAATAACACTTTTTGTTTGTTAACCGGATAAATCAAGCAAGAACATTTGCATATCGACAAGTTGCCGTTGAGTTTTCCGTGAGCCTGAATCAAATCTTTATACTTGCGAGTTTTTGCCCCCATTACCTGAAGGATTGGTGAATTGATCATTCAATGCTTGGATGTAATCGTTGGCTTCGTTAATAATTTCATCAATCGTCTGTTGCGTAGTTTCATTCCAGCCTGCGGGATCTTTTAGCAACATCGGACGATATGCCGCTGTACTCTTGTTAAAGGCATGCAGGTACTGTTTGAATGTTTCATGATCATTTCCCAGCTCTCTGCCTAGTTTTCTCAGCAATCCATTGGACACACTACGGCGGATAGAAAAATGTGCATAAATGATGCCAATCAAAGCAAATGCCGCAATAACAACCGACGAGGTTTCGCCTTGCATGAGCTGAGTCGTAAATGTTTTTAGAAGATCCCAGGATTCGGTCATAGTAAAAGCGGTGCCGGCTAATATTGCCAGAGTGAAAAATACCAATCCATCAATAAGGATGACTTTATTTTTCCATTTTTTTAACATTTCAGAAAGCTTATTAGCCTTTTTATTTTTAATATCTTTTGCAGTTTGTTCAAGTTTTCCGACGATTCGATATGAGCGCTCCACTTCGATTTGGTGCATCCGTGCATTGATATCCGCCATATCTTCTTCACGCTTTTTCTCAAAGCGTTCTCGAACATGGGGATTAGCAATTGGAACAGCCGCACTTGGGTTGTAAATACGATAAAATCGCCCGCTGATTAACCCTACTTCTGCAAGAGAGCGTTGCCAGGCTGAGACGACCTCTTCAGGATTGTCTTCTTGTGCGGTAACGTCAATTTGGTTGAGAATATATAAAAATTTATTAGCATCGGCCCGGTTCACACTGGCCGATACCAGATAAGCCAATGTATCCTGCATGGCTTTGGGTTCCGGATGGCGCGCATCAAAGAATACCAATACAAGATCTGATAAATTGATGATGTGTTGAGTTAGGCGCAATGTAGATGCACGCTGATTGTCAGCATCAAAACCCGGGGAATCAATCATAATTTTTCCGCGAATGTTTTCGGATGGACAGGTTTTTAATTGTAAATAAGCATCGATACGTTCTTGCCCAGCTTCAGAGATCTCATCGATACTGCGGCTGATTTGGAAAAATGGAAATCGTGGATCAGCATCAAGCGCGATACCAGGAAGAGTTTTTGCCTCATTGTGGCGGCTGAAGCAGATCACTGTGAATTTATCATCAACAGCCTGATTGCCAGTGCGTTGCAGCGGCATATTCAAATAAGAATTAATATAGGTTGATTTGCCAGCAGAAAATGTACCCAGTACTGCAATCATGGGCCACCACGTTACACATGTCGCATAAGATTCATCTTTATTGATCAGCCCCATGCTTTGACCCACGTAATCCATTTTTCTGAAACTTTTGACAGCATTGGCCAAAGTTGGATTGTCCGGATGTTCATCTACAAGATGTTTCTGTAAACTTTTTAAATACTTATTAATTTGAGTCGAGTTGTGTGACATAACAATCCCTTTTCATTCTTATAAAAAGTGTATTCCGTGTATGAAATGAACGATGCATTTTAATAAATTCATTTCACTTTTCTATAGCCAATATTTTTCTAATAAGTTACTCGATCTTCGGCAAGAGGAATCTAAGTTCATCGGATTTTCTGTGTGCATACAGCAAAGAGATATCGCATTACAATGGATTATAACGCATTAATACAGGCTTCATATTAATCGGGAACGGCTGATTTGGGATTCTATCAAGAACAATGATAGCTTGTCAGCAAATCATATTCCTAATATTTATGCTTAATTTCTAAAAATTGACATTATCTCTTGGCTCAATATGTGGTTCTGATTGAGTTTGATTGTCTATAGTGCATCCCATAATGAAAGACTAAGAGGAGTTTATCCTTCATCGGTGGATGATTTTAAAGTATGACAACTTTGAGGTCTAGGGGAAGGAAAAAGATACCTTAAGGTCGGAAGAATTCATAGTTATATCAAATAATCATTGAGATAATGATAATAGGCCGCATTAAACCGTACGCATATTAAGGTACGTTGTTTTTATACTGGCAATGTATAAGGTAGTGATTTTATTTCTAACGTTGGACCTTGCAACGATTGCCAATGAATGTTGCAGGTATTTACGCTACTTTGCTGGATGACTGCCAGTGCATCATATCCTCCGCAGGGCGATGGTGCGATATTGACAATATTGCCACAGGATTGGTCAACCATATCTGCACTATAAAGCGCATCGCCAGCCTTAATTGTTTCCGTAGTGGCTAAGTGCACTAAAAACATGCGACGTTTAAGCTTACCGAGGTACTGTGTTCGTGCCACAATTTCTTGCCCGGGATAACAACCCTTTTTGAAACTAACTCCATCGATTGCATCCAGATTGATCATTTGCGGCAGGAAAGTTTCTTGGGTTTCCGGCAAAATAACCGGAATACCGGATTGAATATCTAGCCAATCCCAGCAAGCTGTACCCACAGGGCTAGCATTTTGCTTAAGACGCTCCCAGACAGCGGGCGCATTTTCAATCGATGTGATCAATTCCATACGGTTATTTGCAACATGAAGCATGCTAATGTCTGTATCAATTACGTGATCCGAATTATTTGCGGATTTGCAAAAATCAGCTGTTAATACAGAAATATCGGGGCCTGCAACGCCAATTCTAATCCAGGCATTGCTGATGTCGGTCAGTTGGACTTTGGAGCGCAATACATAAAGTGATAAACGTTTTATCGTGGAAGCGACCAAGCTGGCAGGTAACTGCATAATCACGTCCTGATTCTTTTGCCAAAGTAAGAAGCTTGCCAAAATCCGGCCTTTGGAAGTGCAATAACCTCCATATTGCGCTATTTCTGGATTAATTTTACGAATATCGCAACTAAGCTGGCTTTGTAAAAAATTTTTTGCATCATCTCCGGAGAATCGAATTAATCCGCGATGTGAGAGATCTGTCATAATGGTTTTGTTTTGCGTATTGCTAAGTTCTGCAGAAATATCACCAAAATGCAATACGCAATTATTCAGGATGACAGCATGTTGATTACGTAAATAGGTTTGCCAATCAGAATTCATACTAATATAGTTTTAGAGTCGATATGGGCGTGATTATACGATATCGGGCCCGGATGAAATCAAGAAGTGGTGAGTGGAAATTGTCATTACTCGTCAATTATTGAGGGTTACGTATTTATTTATGGCGGTTTTATCTATTCACCGTAAACCTTCATTTTGGCTCGCAGTGATATTGAGTTCAGCGCATATTGCAACGGCAATGCTATTGTGGCCGCTGTCACTTCCTTTGGAAGTCAAAATGTTAATCGCTATCCTGCTAGTAATTAGCCTGGTTTATTATTTGGGTCGTGATGCTTTGCTTTATGCAAATAAAGCTGTGATTTCTTTTACGCTCTCGGAAAAGATGCAATGTACGGCGATCACTCAATCCAGTAAAACGATTACTTGTAAGGTATTGGGAAGTACGTTCGTTTCGCCTTATTTAGTGGTATTAAACCTTAAGCCCGAAGGTGAATTTTTTCCTTGCAGTATTGTAATATTATCCGACGGTGTTGATATTGATATGCATCGACAATTAAGAGTTTGGCTTCGCTGGAAATGGCGATACTATAAATAAGGTAATGATATGCATATAATTCTGTGCGCTAAACAGCGGGGGGCAATTCATCGAAAACGGTATTCAAAGTAATTGTGTTGTGAGTTTCGTTATACTCAATAAAATGAGTTATTGATAGTTTCGCCAATTTAATTTACACCAATAAATCCCTTTAGTATTCTACATAAAAAAACAATAGGAAGCTTTCTATACTGGACAGATGATTACAAAAATTGCTAACAATGTTACGTAATTAATTATTTAATTTAAGATTTATGCATTAATGAGACGATTCTTTTTAATATTTTTAGTGATGAGTTTACTTGGGTGTAGCGCTATCACGGCAGTAAATCAGCGTTCATTTATCGATGTCAAATTGATCGGGGTATGGGAAGGTGAGTACGTGGAAGAAAGTGGAACTGTAAAGAGATGGACACAAACACGAAATGCTGATGGTACATATACGATCGATTTCAGTTTTACCGGGCTGGATGATACCGTCAAGAGTTTTACTGAATCAGGCAAGTGGTGGATAAGGGGAAGTCTTTTTTATGAAGTTGCTTTACCACAAGAGGGACGTCCGGATAAGTATCAGTATTCTTTCAAAAAGAAAGAATGTGTAAGTTTCGTTCTGGTTGAGAGCGATGAGTTAGCTGAAGGAGCGGGTGGCTATGCGTTCAGTGAATGTCTTGTTACAGATTCGCCCCCTGCAACCATTGGCGGATCGATTTGAATTTCTGCGCGCTTTTGAAATTATTGATAACGCAACGCAGCATGGATTTGCAATTTTATTGCAGCTTATATGCAAGATTCAGTAATCATAATTGTTAATCAAATCTGAATTTAGCTGTAATAAAACTGCTTTGGCTGTTGAGTAACAAGTACTCTATCATGGCCTTGTCTCTGCGTTAATTGGCCATGAATAGATAAACAAAAAGCTTGATTAACGCATTTGTGCTTCAACGAAAGTCGTTTTCCGGCTAAAGTCATCCCAAATATATGCTGGCTTAACAAAAGGTGTAGTAGGGATCAGGAATGTTGCAATATCAAACGCGCCACTCAAAGAGCGCCCAACCGCATTGACAATACCCGTAATAAACCCGACCGTCATACCGTGGATGACACCATCTTGATTGCCAACAATGCTAATAGTTTTAGGTATTTCGGCTACGCCTGTTACAGCATTCGCAAGACCCGTCCCCAATTTCTCAACTACTTTGTCCGGATATTGCTCAGCAAATGCAGGATTAACAGCAACCAGGAATATTGCCAATGTGATTATCAGCATCTGAATTGTTTTTTTCATAATCGGGATTCCTTAAATGGATGGTTTTAATATGTAATAGTTGTTGTACAGAAATGAAAACTTTTTATTTGAGGTTTTCTGTTTTGGTTGACTGTCTCAGAACATTTGTGATTTTCTCAACTTCGCGTTCGATTTGTTGTTCCGGATAATCGCGGTTCTGTAGTTCGGTTCTGATTCTATAAGCTATTTCCAGAATCAGAAGATCCATCGTACTTTTATCATTTCGCTGTGATGCCGCCTGATATTCTGTCTGAAAGCGGGTAATGGCTTTCAGTATGGCATCTTCATTAAGATTCAGGCTGAATAAAATGGATTCCAATTCAAATTTCAAATTACCGGATAATGCAGGCTGCATTGATTTCTGGTCTTGCGCCGGTTCGTAGGTTATGTATCTAGGCAGCATTACCGATAACATAATCAAGGCCACACCGGAGCCCACTGTAGCAGCGACAAAATGCCAGCGTCGATACTCTTTTCCGCGAAGCTTTATACGATTGATGCGTCGAAAACCAAGCCAGGTTTGAGCCACTATTCCTACTAAAAACAGAATGACACCAAGTGCCATGGTAATAGGTACGATCGGGTGCACAGTTAAACTCCTATGTTCTTATCTTAATGCGTTTATTTAATGTATATCGTTGAAAAAAATAATTCTAATTGTCTTGCGCAAATTGTTAATGAAAGACGATTCGATGATTCTGTTCGATCGCATATTCTAGCTCAAAATGATGCTGAGTTATTATTCGTTTGATGATTCTGCTAATTGTCGATGTGATTTCTCCATGTCAGAAAGTGTATATAAATACTATCATTATATATTCTTGTTTTATAATATTTTAATTTAATTAGGTATTGGTAAAGATAAGCCCAAGAGGGTGATGGCGGGTTTTCAGTCGACCGAGGTGCAGGAACAGAATCAGAAGTCTGGGATGATATTTGTATCACTTGCCAATACTTGTAGCAGCCAGGGTGGGCTTGTAGTAACTACTCGGGTCGATTGGTCGTGATTATGATCAGGTATCGTGATGATCATATTCTTGTTAGCTTTTATTGTTATTTTCTTTATTTTTTAGTCGATCGAAATTATTGACTATTCATCCCTGGAATAAAATTATAATTAATGAACGCCTTATACTTTGCATATTTTTCTGACATAAACATCTGTAGATAACGATTAAAGTGTACTCTTGATATACAATATACTTGTTGTTAAGGCAGTTAATTTAACATGATAAAAGTTCCAGCAGCTCAGGGAAGTTACTTTGAATTGAGAGTGCCGTGAAATAATTCCCTGCTGCCAGGTCAGATGAGAAAGAAGTATCATATAGTGTAAATAGGATGCCTTGTACCTTATACGGGGTACGATGAATATATTTTTTAGGAGAATTCGAATGTCGCAAAAATACCCGGTTATCGCCGTTACCGGATCTTCAGGTGCAGGTACCTCAACGGTAAAGAGCAGTTTTGAACATATATTTCGTCGTGAAAAACTAAAAGCGGTTATTGTAGAAGGTGATAGTTTTCATCGCTATGATCGCGAAGCGATGAAGCAGGCCGTGGCAGAATCGGAAAAAAACAATGGACGCCCGATCAGTCATTTTGGTCCGGAAGCGAATGAGTTTGAGAAATTGGAAACGTTATTCAAGGAATATAGCAGTAACGGCAGCGGACAGACACGTCTATATTTGCATAACGATGAGGAAGCCAGTCCATGGCAGCAGAAAGCCGGCACATTTACTCCATGGGCACCGATTCCGGCTGGCTCTGATTTATTGTTTTACGAAGGTTTGCACGGCGGTGCTAAAAGTGAAACGGCCGATGTTGCCAGGTATGTGGATTTGCTGGTTGGCGTGGTTCCGATCGTTAATCTGGAATGGATTCAGAAAATATTTCGTGATACCAGTGCTCGGGGTTACTCAACAGAAGCGGTAACACACACTATCCTGCGCCGTATGCATGATTACGTGCATTACATCACGCCGCAGTTTTCCCGTACGCATATCAACTTCCAGCGCGTGCCTACGGTCGATACATCCAATCCATTTATTGCGCGTGAAATTCCAACGCTGGATGAGAGTCTTGTTGTCATTCGCTTTAGAAACCCTGAAATAGCGGATTTTCCTTTCTTGTTAAGAATGATTCATGATTCATTCATGTCGCGCCCCAATACCATTGTCGTCCCAGGCGGAAAAATGGGTATGGCGATTGAGCTCATACTGACGCCAGTGATTCTGGATATTGTCGCTAAAAGTAGAGTCTAGCAATTTTTTGATCGGCTTCGATTAATTCACGGATTGCGATAATATGTAAATACTTATTTATCGGATTCTGGATTAATCAAAGTGCCACAAATCCAATTTATGCAGTTGGTCTCAAATATGTCCAGACTGCATTAGACTTTATTCGCTCATGACTTCTTTATTATCCGATCTGAATCCGCAGCAACTGGAGGCGATTACGTTGCCACACCAGTCTGTATTGGTTTTAGCCGGCGCCGGTAGCGGTAAAACACGTGTATTGACGACGCGCATCGCATATTTGATCCAATCAGGGCAAGTAAGTCCGCACGGCATTCTGGCTGTGACATTTACCAATAAAGCAGCTAAGGAAATGCTGGCGCGGATTACCGCCATGCTGCCGATCAATCCGCGCGGAATGTGGATT
This sequence comes from Nitrosomonas ureae, assembly GCF_900108305.1. Taxonomy (GTDB): domain Bacteria; phylum Pseudomonadota; class Gammaproteobacteria; order Burkholderiales; family Nitrosomonadaceae; genus Nitrosomonas; species Nitrosomonas ureae_B. The sequence continues at coordinate 23,109 of NZ_FNUX01000006.1, read as the reverse complement.
GGGACATTTCATGGATTGTGCCACCGCATGTTGCGCACGCATTATCAAGATGCGGGTTTGCCGCAAGCGTTTCAGATCCTGGATTCTGCCGATCAGCTGGCTTTAATTAAGCGCATTCTGAAAGATTTATCCGCTGACGACAAGAAATTTCCGCCGCGTCAAGTTCAGTGGTTTATCAACAATGCCAAGGAATCTGGATTACGTGCCGCCTATGTTACGACCGATGATGTTTTCTCACGACATATGCTTGAATTTTATCAAGCATATGAGCAGCAATGTCATAAAGAGGGTGCGGTAGATTTCGCCGAATTGTTGTTACGCAGTTATGAGCTGCTGAGCCGCAATGAAATCTTATGCCGGCATTACCGAGAGCGTTTTAAGCATATTTTGGTGGATGAATTTCAGGATACCAATCCATTGCAATACAAATGGCTCAAATTGCTGGCGGGTACAGGAGAGAAGGAAGCGGCAGCGGTTTTTGCGGTCGGCGATGACGATCAAAGCATTTATGCATTTCGTGGCGCATACAGCGGCAACATGAAAGACTTTGAGCATGATTTCGGCATCACAAGAATTATCAAGCTGGAGCAGAATTACCGATCGCATGGCAATATTCTGGATGCAGCTAATGCATTAATTGAAAATAATAGTGAGCGTTTGGGAAAAAATCTTTGGACTGCTGAGGGAAGAGGCGAACCCTTACGTGTTTACAACGCGCCAAATGATTTCGATGAAGCTGCATTTATTGTTGAGGAAGTTAAAACCTTGCATGCGGAGGGTGTCGCCTTATCAGAAATAGCGTTGCTATATCGCTCCAATGCACAATCACGAGTGCTTGAACACAGCTTGTTCAATGCTGCAATACCTTATCGTGTTTATGGAGGTATGCGGTTCTTTGATCGTCAGGAAATCAAGCACGCATTGGCCTATTTGCGCTTAATTGCCAATCCTGATGATGATGGTGCTTTACTGCGTGTCATTAACTTTCCGGTGCGTGGCATAGGTGCTCGTAGCTTGGAGCAATTACAAGATGATGCCAAAGCTCAAGGTGGCAGCCTATGGGCGGCGGCATTGCAAAAATGTGGCGGTGAAGTGTCATTGCTGCAAGAGTCACACAAATCCTTAAAAGGCGTGGCCAAGTTTGTGTTTCTGATCATGACGATGCGTCAAAGCTGTGGTGAGTTACTGTTGCCTCAAATTGTGGAGCATATGCTGACTCATAGTGAGCTATTGGCGCATTATGCCAAAGAGCGCGAAAGTTCGGAAAGGCTCGAAAATTTGAATGAGCTAATTAACGCTGCGACCAGTTTTGTGCATGAAGCCGGAAATGACAGTCTGGCCGAGTTTCTTGCGCACGCTTCGCTGGAAGCTGGCGAGCATCAGGCCGGCAGCGGTCGGGATGCGCTGCAATTGATGACAGTTCATGCAGCTAAAGGATTGGAGTTTCACACCGTGTTTCTGAGTGGACTGGAGGAGGGGCTTTTCCCGCATGAGAATAGTCTGAATGAAAGCAATGGCATCGCTGAGGAAAGACGCTTGATGTACGTGGCCATGACACGCGCTCGTCGCCGGTTATATCTTAGCTTTACGCAGAGTCGTATGCTACATGGTCAAACTCGATATAACATTGTGTCACGCTTTCTCGATGAAATTCCACAAGCCTGCCTAAAATGGTTGCAGGCTGCGCCGAGGAATCTGGACACCTCCTTTTATCGCTCGAATTCGATTAATCAGATCTCTAAGAACGCATCAAGAAATTCGTCAAATATCCACTCTAGATCTTCTAATAATGGTAGCGGTGGATGGAAAATCGGACAGAGCGTGATGCATGCCAAATTCGGTGTCGGTGTCATTGTCAATTGTGAAGGTTGCGGCAGTGATGCGAGGGTTCAGGTAAATTTTGATCACACCGGAATGAAATGGCTGTCGCTTGAATATGCAAAATTGACGACTGTTTAGGCAGAGGACTCGTTGTACAGGTATAGTTTAAGTTGATTCAGTTGCGGGAAATCCCATCCGGGCAAGCCGGATGGGATATATTTTATGATTTTGAATCTAACTAATTATCGGGAAATTCTGCCACTGCCCAGGTTGAGCCGCCGTTTGTGGATTTATAGATATTTTTTCTTGCAGCGCCAACAATCGTAGAATCTATCGCGTAAGTAGGTGATACCTGGAACTCGGTGAATTGAATATTCTCATTCTGAAGCAGCGATAAGGTTATATTCTGAGAAGCAGTGACTGCGCCAGCGCCATTCAGACTTGCACGGAACAATCCTTTGCCGCGAACATTGACAAAGATATTCCGGTCGGTGCCGAAGTTCGGTGAAAATTCCACTTGCTGAACAACGGCATTTGATCCTACTGAAGCATGAGTTTCTTTTGTCCAATTAGTGCCCCCATCGGTCGAGCGGTAAAGGCCATTGTTTGTGCCAACGATCACAAGATTATCGATAGCAAATCGAGGAGATACCGCAATCCACGAATATCTTTGACCAACCCATCCAATCGATACGATCGAGCTGGCGCCTACGCGTAAGAACGTATCTCCGCCATTCTGAGTACGCCATACCTGTCCTGCGCGAGTAGCGGCAAATGCAGTGCGGTCGTTGGCATAGTTAGGCGAGACTGCGATGCTTGTAACCGGATGATC
>NZ_FNUX01000006.1:0-20033 GCF_900108305.1 Nitrosomonas ureae | reverse complement strand
GTTGTGCCGCCATCAGCGGAAATGGCTATGCCTCTTCCGACATAGGTTGTGGCAATCATATCCTGATCACTGTTGAAACTGGTGGACAGCGCAAGCCCTGTCATCAGGCCCATTCGTGTTTGTCTTTGAAACCATGTGGTGCCACCGTTCCTCGAAATAAAGAGCCCGTCGAATACCGGTAAAAAGATTGTCTTGTCGGTTGCATAGGTCAGGGATATTTGCAGATCCGACATTTCATTGAGCAATGTCGTTTGTTTGGTGACTTGGGCGCCTGAATTGAACAGCGTCCAGTTATTGCCTTTATCCGTGGATTTAAATACCGATTGCCTTAAGCTGGTGCAGAATACCGTGCGGTCGATTGCGTAGTTCGGCGAGACCGCTATGTTATTGATTGCTTCATTCGGTAGATTATTTCCTTTATTGATAAAAGTGCTTCCTCCATCACTGCTGTAAAAAATCCCAAAGCTTGGAGTAGCGAGGAATATTTCCTCGCCTCCAGGAGCGATAGCCATATCATAGATGATGGTTCCTGTCGGATTTCCCAGATTGATCCAGTCATTGCCGCCATTGGTGGATTTTTGTAAGTAACCCGTATCACTTGCAATCACGATGGTGTTATCGGTAGCGTAGTCGGGTGAGATTGCAATGACGGTTACTTTGTTGGTTTTATCGAGTACCTGAACCCAGTTTGCATTGGTGCTTGAGCGGCGGAACAGGGCGCCATTGGCATCAGTGAAGAAAAGCACATAACCCGTGCTGGATTCGGCAACCTCCATTTTTCTTACAATCAAATTTGTAGCGCCGAGTCCGGTATTATAGGATTCCCAGGAGTCGCCACGGTTGGTTGATCGATAAATGCCGCCTCTGCCTTTGAGACCTGCAAAAACAGTTTGATCGGTACTGAATTTTGGTGAAACACGAAGAGCGCTATATTCGTACGGATGGTTCATTCCGTTTGGAATATTGACCCAGTTAAGCCCTCCGTCCGTTGATCGCAGAATTTCATCGTAACGCCAGCCAGTATAGGCGCCGTCAGTGACTAGGAACATCGTTTTATCACTGGCATAATTGGGTGATGCGGCAAATGCACGCACCATGTCATGAGGGGTGTGCGCATGCACAGCGGTGGCGCCAATTGACAAGAAAAATGCAGTAATTAAGGCAATGCGCCGAATACTGCTAATCCGAATTTTATTTAATTTGACTGACATGCTTAATCCCTCAAGTTTTGTCGTTTGTTGTGAATTATTAGCTTCATAGAATCAAATTGCTGATTCAAGCTATTGATAAATATTCAGTTTCTTTATAGTTGTTTTTTTATAAGCTGAAGGCTAAGATTAGTGGAAATATCCCATGATACAATAGGTTATTATGACTTTTTTTCTAGTACATGTGTACTAGGAATTTTCTGATCGGTTTGAGAGCTTCACTGTCATGATAAAGGAAAAATTCCTAAACATGCTAATTGCGTATTTTTAGCAGAACCGTTTGAACTTAATTAGTTTTGTGTTTATATGCAAGATGACATTTTTATTACTGAAATTTTTCTGCTTCGAGCTCAGAGGTAGAGTTTGCATGTGTCAAAATTGATAGCTTCTTCATTGGGATAATGATTGCAGAATTAATAATTATCACATTTTTTCATATGATTATGTTTTATCTCGGAGATTATCCATTATTGATTTTAGATATTTGATGGGGATACGCTAATAGCTTGAGCAATTGATTTTAAAGATTATTTTATTTTTGAGCCTCCAAGACACGGGGGAGATTCGTTGGATTTTCCATTCTTCTCAAACCATTCCTCTATAGTCATTGTATGCATGACAAGCGCATGAATTGAATGAAGTTCATCGGCCAGGATGTTATTCATCATTCGATGTCGAGTTAACAGCATTTTCCCGTTAAATTCATCAGAAACAATAGTTACTTTGAAATGAGATTCGGATCCTTCCAATACATTATGTTTGTAACTTTCATTGACTACTTCTAGAAATTGTGGTCGCAATATTAGTAGCTTGTGTTCAATTGAATTTTTTATATTCATCATACGATTGATGTGCGTATTTAAAAATAGAGCTTATGATTACCGATTCGATTTGTATCGTATTGTCGTGTAAATTCTACTGGCGAGAGATAACACCTGAGTTTATCATTGATTATAGAAGGTTTTTATATATTCAATAATCTTCTGAGCTGTTTGTTGCTATGTTTTGAATTCTTTATGATAAACCTAGTTCATTTTTGGGTATTCTCTAAATATTCCCGTTGGAGCATTATGGTAGAGCCTACCATTTTCCTTAGATAGATCTGTTATCTCAGACAAATATAACTGATTTTCGTGGAAATACATTCCCCTCCCTGCCAGAGGTGTAAACAGAAGATTTTTGTTTCGTGTTGGTGTACGGGGTAATTCCATATTTACCTTTCATTTTATGGCTGAATTTTATGAAACTATGGGTTTCTTAAAATTCAGCATGCTTTAAGCCTGAAGCTGGAGCCTGATTGAAGCCAGGTTTATTTTAAAGATTGATCCCAGTAAGGTATATCTCCGACATATTCTGCAAGAAAATTAATAAATGCACGTATCTTTACAGGCAAATGCCTGCTTGGGAGATAACAAGCATAAATATGGCGTTCTATCGATAGATATTCCGGTAGTGTTGTCTGAAGCCGTCCTTTTTGTAGTTCCATACCAATAGTATAAGTAGGCAGTAAAGCGATTCCTAATCCATGAAGAGCTGCTTGTGCAAGTGCATCATTATCATTGATACGTAAGGTTCCTGATATTGGGACCTTGATCTTGCCCGCCGGTCCGCTGAAGCGCCAGTATCCTTGCTCGGCTGAGAGTGCACAATCGAGACAGTTATGTTTTTCCAGATCTTCTGGTGTTTTTGGCATGCCCCATTGCTGAAAATACTGAGGAGTTGCGCACAATATGCGGCGCACAGGCGCAATCTTGCGTGCCACTAGATTATGATCAGGCTCATTTGTCACACGAATTTGTACATCATATCCTTCTTCAATCAAATCACCTGGATGATCGGTAATAGTCAGATCAATTTTTATCTTAGGATAGCGGGTAAGAAAGCAAGGAAGTGCTGGAGCGATATGGCGCGTTCCAAAAGAGCTCGATACACTTACTTTCAGTATTCCACGCGGTTCAGCATGGAGACTATTGATTGCTCGTTCGGCGTGCTCAGATTCTTCCAGGATGCGAGTTGCATGCTCTGAGAGCGCGGCACCTGTCTCGGTCAAGCTAAGATGTCGGGTGCTTCGGAGAAATAATCGAGTACTGAGATCCTTTTCAAGTTTGGCAACGGCCTTACTTACCGCTGCACGAGAGATATTCATGCGACGCGCCGCTTCTGCAAAGCTTCCGGCTTCAGCAACTCGAGCAAAGATTATGAGGAGATTAAGATCTTGCATAATATTATTGTATCTAATATGGATACAAAATGTTTCATTCTATGGTACTTCTCTTCGATGTTATAAATCTATACTATCTATTTTAAGGTGAGATATTTAAACTGTACCCATATAACAATTGGGGTTGTCATTGTAATTAAACAGCTAACCTGTATCTGCCTTAATTAGCTCGCTCTTGATCACATAAAGTGAGGTGTTCTTGGTTAGTCAATTAGTGATTTATATTGTCAACCTATGAGAGCGTATTATTAATGGGGTTATTTCTGCAGATCAGTTGTACTTTCATACTACTTGCACAGATAACCGATAAATGTATTAGAAGGAGTAAAAACCAATGGAAATAAGAGAGTTAATACAATCGCCTCAGTTATTTGTAGTTTATGCAATTACTATACTCTATACAATCACGTTTTCCTTAGCGGCGGTTGTGACCCAGCCCACTGATGCTGCGGTGAGTGGCTCACAAAGTATGCATCAGGCTGCCAAGGCAGAAATACAGCCTGACGCAGTGCGGAATAGCCGATCAGGTTAAACTTAAGATGAATTGCACCTAATTATTTTTATCATAAAAATCATTGCATTAAGATGAGAAAATATAAACAAGGGAAATAAACAGCTCCGTGGCAAGACCACGGGGCTGTTTATTTCAATCAGTCAATGATGGTATGTACAGAACGATTTTCAGGATTTTTATCTTAAAAAGCAACTTCAAGAACATCATCTCCCCTCGCAGATCCGCGCTGGACTCCGAATTTCTTCAATATTTCAGAAGCGGTTAATTGTTTTTTCAATCGCGCAAATGATCAATGCCATTGAAATAGCACCCGGGTCGGGTGTACCGAGGCTTTGCTCCGCATGCGGGCGTGCGCGACCAATTCTGGGGCGCAGATTCTTAGTGGCTTGAGCTGCTTCCTTTGCTATATCGGTTGCAACAACCCAGGAATCGACAATCGAAAGACCTTGTGATGCCGTCATGGTAAGTGCCGCTGAGAATGGATGCAGAACATCAACAAGAGTCTTGTCGCCCAATTGTGCTTTTCCGAGATTGGTTATATTGCGAAGCGCCGAGGCAATACCGACAGCAACTGCTGATGCGTCAGGCGTGATTTCATCACCCAGAGCATCGCCTAGATTGCGGAGGATAATACCCCATAAGATACCTGATGTACCTCCAGCTCGATCCGACCAGGCATCGCCAGCGGCTTTAAGTAGTGTTCCAACACCGGTTTTGGCAATTCGCGCCTCTTTTGCCGCAGCAACCGCTGCGGCGATTCCACGCTGCATACCGATGCCGTGGTCGCCATCTCCTGCAATAGCATCCAATCGGCCAAGGTCTTCGCTCATTTCATTAATTACCTTGCGGGCGGCCCTAAGCGCCAGAAATACTATTGCTGCAGCTGATTGTGAGCTGGTAGAACCAATTTCTAATAAGGATTTGCTTCTAAGTGAATTTGTTTCGACTGTATCTATATTGGAATGGGCAACATTACCCCTATAAAAAGCTGGGGTGTCTGCTGGCGCAATCCAGGTTTGCTCAAGTTCATCGTTGATCCAGAATAACGTCAGTGAGAGGCCTGCCATATCGAAACTTGTGATTAATTCACCCACTACAGGTTGGACAATCGTCAATCCACGCTCGGATAGCAATCGATCAACCTGACGATAGACAACAAATAATTCTTCATATTTCACAGTGCCAAGGCCATTTAGTATTACACCGATACGTGCAGCATCAGGATTGAGGATGATCGAAGGAATTTCAGCGAGTAATTTGTTGACCAGCATCTCTGCCAGACCATCGGCGGTTGGTGCATTGATACGATAGAGGCCAGGTTCACCATGAATTCCCATACCAACTTCCATCATTCCGGTTGCAACTTCGAACAGTGGTTTATTGGCGCCAGGCAGAGTACAGCCGGAGAATGCGACGCCGAGTGTCCGCACGCGATCATTGGCATCAGTTGCAATACGGAAAACCTCATCGAGTGATTTTTCTGCATCTGCAGCCACAGCGGCTGCCTTGAAAACCGGTAAAGTTCCGGCAATACCACGGCGTTTATTTTTTTCAGTCAAGGGTGCAGAAGCGATGTCATCGGATATAACCACCGTTCGAACATCAATGCTCATTGCGCGAAGTCGTTCCTGCGCTTGATTGAAATTGAGTACATCGCCTGCATAATTGCCATAACAAAACAAGATGCCGCCACCTGCATCCACGGCCTGCGCTACATTACAAATCTGTCGTGCTGATGGCGCTGCAAAGACATTCCCCATGGCGGCGCCGTGTGCCAGACCCAGTCCAACGAATCCACCAAACGCCGGGTAATGCCCGGAACCACCGCCAATGACAAGTACAACCTGACCTGGCTTAGCTTTATGTTTGCGAATCACACCGCCTTCAACCAAGCGTATTTGGTTGCGGTGTGCCGCAACATATCCTTCAATCAGTTCGTCTGCAAATTCTGCCGGGTTATTGAATAGATAAGTCATCGTTTGAGTAGCATTTATTATCGCTTCTCAATTTGTTTCGAGAAACATGCATGATTTTTAGTTACTTACAACTTGTAATTTGCAATTCCCCGCGATCTTGCTGCGAGGATAGGTGCAGGGTATGCGGAGAAAATTTATTCATTCTTTGCATATAAAGTATTTAGATAAGTTTTGATACTTATCATCAACGCATCGAACGTTGTGAAGAATCCAGCCAGAGCTTTTGCATCATTGTTTTTACCTGCTTGCTCCATTTGTGCGCATACTTCACCCAATGCAAGCGCGCCTACTGAACGCGCAGATGATTTGAGTTTATGGGCCAATGAACCTACCGTTGTCAATTGACTTGCTTGATATGCCGTGTGAAGTTCTGCTGCAATTTTTTCCGCACTGGTGTGAAAATCCAGCAGCATTTCTTTAATCATTACCGGATCATTACCAACCAGCTGTTCGAGAACATGGATATCGAGCGGTGTTCCGGCCGACCCGGCTTTGCTGTCAGGTAAAGCTGGTCGGGAGTCAGATTGGGCGACTTCAATTAGCTTCCGATTGGGCAAATACCTTTCAAGCATTGAACGCAAATCTTCAAGCTGTACCGGTTTACTCAGATAGTCATCCATTCCGGTTTGCAGACAACGTTCTTTTTCTCCTTTTAGCGCATTCGCTGTTAAAGCGACAATTGGAATATGTTTTTGATTGGCCTCTATTGCCCGAATTTCTCTTGTCAATTCAAATCCATCCATTTCGGGCATGTGTAAATCAGTCAATAACAAATCATAATCTCCCGTTTGCCAACGTTTCAATGCTTCTTTTCCATCACTGGCGATATCTGCCGCATATCCCAACAGGTTGAGCTGTTGGCGGATTACCTTCTGATTAATATCATTGTCTTCCGCTACCAAAATTAGCATGCGCTGTCTTAAGGCTTCTTCACGTGAAATGGGCTTGGGCGCTGATGTGATTACGTTCTTCAGAGAAGGGGCTTCTTCCGTTTCTGCTTCTATTCTTCCAGCAGCAATCTCCATCGCGCGAAATAAAGATTGACGGTACATGACATCGCCATCTAACGTAATAATGTCGATATCTTCGATGCGCGCCTGCCGACGACGGCCACGCTTAATCACAATAAACCGAGGTTCAATAAAGGGATGTGATTGATATAATCCCGCTTCTGCAGCGTTCTTTATAGCTTTAGAGCGAGCATTAAACGCAGTACGTAATTCTTTAATGGAAGGCACTTGTTCTCCAGCATCGATAACGACAAGCCACAATCCGGAGGCAAGTTTCTGAATAATTTGATCAACGTTTATGAGATGAGGCACCTGCTCAACCATAGCGCCTGCACTTCTTAAATAAATAGCCAGATCATTACTCAGCCCATCATTTTCACCTAATATCAAGCAATTCATGCCCGCGAGATCATCGATCTTATGATCGGCATATGAGATCTCGGTGAGGGGTTTAAAAGGCATTTGTATAATAAAAGTGGAGCCATGCTGAGGCTCACTTTGTACTGTGATTTCTGCATCCATCAATTCTGCCAGATGATGCGAAATTGCCAGACCAAGTCCAGTTCCACCAAATCGCCGTGTAGTAGAAGGATCACCTTGCGAAAATGATTTAAACAATTTCTCCTGAGTTTCTTTATTCATACCGATACCATTATCGGTGATCTGGAAAGTAACGACGACTTGATCAGGATTGGATTCGGTCAATAATACTCGCACCGATACTTTGCCTTGCTTTTCTTGCTTGCTGGAAAATTTAATTGCGTTATTAATAATATTTACCAATATTTGGCGAAGTCGCAAAGGATCGCCCAGCATATTTTCCGGAATTTCCGGATCAATAAACAAGGTTAATTCCACTTTTTTACTAAGCGCAACATGCGCCAGCATACCGCAAGCGTTTTCGACAATATTGGCTAATGACATTGGAATTTTCTCGATTTCCAGCTTGCCGGCTTCGATTTTCGAAAAATCAAGAATATCTTCAATGATGGAAAGCAGCGAATAAGCAGAATCGCGTATTAAGTTAGCCATTTCCATTTGATAGCCGGTCAGGCTGGTTTGCCTAAGTACGTCAATCATGCCGATCACGCCATTCATCGGTGTGCGAATTTCATGACTCATGGCGGCCAGAAAAGCCGATTTAGCTTTATTAGCTTGCTCTGCCTCAATCCGGGCTTGTTGCAGGTCATTCATAATGCGTACATGTTCGCGGATGTCCCGCATTACTCCGGTAAAGTGCCGTTCTTCGCCCACATAATACTCACTGACCGCTAAATATAACTCGATTCGTTCACCATTCTTGCGCACGCCTTCCACTTCACGTCCACGGCCGATGCCATGCGATCCTGATAAATAAGGGCGGCCGATATATTCCTGGCCGTGGCCAGTACGGCAATAATTTTCCATATAACCGATATGCTTACTACGATCCGGTTCAGGCACGATGATCGATACATTTTGTCCGATCATTTCATCGTGACTATAGCCAAACAGCTTTTCCATTACCGGATTGACGGAAAGAATCTTGCCTATTTCATCAGTAGTAACTACACAATCCACCATGTGCTCAACAACAGAACGCATTTCTTCTTCTTTAATCGCCAAAGCGGAATTTGCCCGTTGCAAATCAGCTGTACGGGCGGCAACTCTATTTTCCAACTCCAGATTGCTGGCGTTTAGCCGCTCCACCATAAGATTAAATGTCTGCGCAAGTTGTCTCATTTCATCCCAACCTTCAATCGCGGCACGCAGATGCAAATTACCCGCCGAAATTTCTAATGCGCTATGATTCAAGTGCTTCAGAGGATCGACAACGCGGCGATTAAACAAGAAAGCTCCGAATAAAGCGGCGAGAAATGTGAGAATAACAATTACCACACCTACAAAATGTACATGGTATACAGAAGCAAATGCCTCATCGGCATCAATCTGCACCACCATACCCCACTTCAATCGCGGCAGATAGCGCCATGCTGCAACAACTTCCTTGCCCAGGTAATTAACGGTTAATGCACCCCCTGAATCACCATTCAGTGCATATTGGATTGCCGTGGAGAATGGCGGATTATCAAGAGGAATTTTCCGTTTTAATGCAGCGTCAAGATCATACTTAAGCGGAGCCATTACCAAGGCGGTTTGATCATTTTCAAGTCGGGCCACTATGGTTTCTCCGCTATTGCTAAGCCCCACGTTATTTGAAATTACTGAAAATACAAGGTGACTGTATATTTGCAGCGCTAGCACCCCTCGAATTTCTCCATCAATCATAATCGGCGTTGCAACAAACGCGGCTATGGCTCCTTTGGACGGTTCGTAATATTCAAAATCCGAAATACTGCTTTGCAAATTATCCAACGCGTGACGGGCGACTCTACCTAAACCAGTATCACGATAGGGGCCAGTTCGCAAATTGGTGGGAAAGTCCGATTCATGTGCTTGAGAATAAATCATTGTCCCTTTAGGGGAAATCAAGAACAGATCATAGTACCTGGCATAATCCAGAAAACGTTTGAAACTTTCACGATAATTCGCATCCAGTTGGCGATATTCATCGGAGTCAACTCCATGTTGCTCAAAGGCTTCGGTGAGCTTAACGATAGCTTCATGTGTTGTATTCATACCACTTACTAAATAAACATCAGACAAGCGCTCCAGAAGATAGCTGTCGATTTGCTCGACTTTTTTATCAGCGACGGCGGAGACTTTCTGAATGGCAGCTTCTTTTATTTCTGTTTCAAAGGTGTGCAGTAAGCTGTTACCAATGAATAATATTGGTAATAAAGAAACTAATGTGAACCAGACGGCAAAACGCTGTGTAAGTGACGTGAATTTCACCAGTTTCTCCTAGTAATTACTACTAATCGGACTGTCTAATTGATTTTCTAACGCGGAAGGATGCTTCAACAGTCAATCTATAAGATCAAATTAGGTTCTTCCCTTCGCCATTGTCATTATTATATCTGCCGCTTTGCTTAAATAGTAAAAGACGTCTATTCTTCCTGATTTAATGTTATTGCAGATCGCGCCGTAATTTGATTGGCTTCAAATTCTGTAACACATATGAAAGCATTTTGTATTGTTAATTTAAACCTAATTGTTAAAAATAGCGACACTTAGGAAAGAATGGATCAAAAAGGTGATTTTTCTTATAGAAAAAGTGTTGCTAAAAATAATTTTATGAGAATATGTTAAAGAAAATAAAGAAAATAAAGAAAATAAAGAAAATAAAGAAAATAAAGAAAAGGCGATTCTGTCAAATATCTGTGATATTTAACTAATGTGAGCTCTGAGAATTTGAAGTTGATGAAATATTTGTTTACTGAAGCTACAGGTGGGTACATTTGCCAGTGTCATATGTTCAGCATGATCTGCTTATTGCGATTCATTTGGTTGGGATTTCTTGTTTCGGGATGCATGTTGCTGGTTTTTATCATTCCGTTTGCCGCCCATGCTCAGACCTTTGGTAAAGTGATACAGCCCTACGGCAGTTATATTTTTACCGCGGATGATAATTTATTGCGTTTTAGGGACAATCAGAGGACTGATAGCATTCCTGATGGAACTCTTCGTAATGCGATTATTCAGAGAGACCTTTTTGATATGTCGCATCGATTTACCGGTGGCGCTATTCTTCAGAAGGAAATCGGTCGGCAGCGGTTAAGTGCTAATCTTAACTATAGTCGCGTTCAGTTTGAAAAATTCAGTGTAATGAATAATAGTTTGAAGAATTTCAGCGGCAACTGGAACTGGTTTCTGGGAAGGCAACTGGAAGGTAATATGGGAGCTAGTTATACACAATCGTTGGCACCCTTCCTGTTTCAACCGGGTATTAAATCTATCCGTACCGAATTGACAGAGTATATTAATGCGGCTTGGCGGTTTCATCCAAGATGGCGATTGAATGGTGAATTTACTCATTATGATCTTAGTATCAAGGCTCCCCCTGATGTTCCGCGTTTAAGATTCCTTGAACGTACTGAAAACCAGTTTGAAGGAGGAATCGATTATGTTTCTTCGCGAGGTACTGCTGGTAGAAATACAATCGGAGTACTTTTTCGCCACATAGATGGCAATTTTCCGTTTGAACCTACTTCAGCATTTGTCAATAATGATTACAAACAAAACGAAGTCATGGCTAAAATTAACTGGGATATTACGAGTAAATCTACCTTTCAGGTACGTGGTGGATGGGTAGATCGCCAGAATGTCAGTTTTGCACAGCGCGATTTCAGTGGATTCAATGCGCGTGGTTTTTTTCAATGGCGGCCAACAGATAAAACTGGGTTGACTGTTAACGGGTGGCGCGAAACTGCAGCCAGGCAAAATCTGACTGCAAGTTATAGCCTTAATACCGGCGTAAGCTTAATACCCTACTGGAATATTACAGAAAAAGTACGCATGGAGGGAGACTTCTCGTATGAAACACGCAACTTTGGCAACCGCATAACAAATCTTACCGATCCAGAATTATCAAATGCTTTAGGTGTACACAATAGAATCCGCAACGCTACTGTCAGATTGGTATATAACCCTTATCTTGGTCTCGAACTCAGTGCGTCAGCCTATCATGCTGATTTGAAATCAGATTCCGTTTTTGGTGGTTTTAACGCCAATGGTGCCAATGTCAACCTGCAATATACTTACGGACAACGATGACAGTTAATGATTTGCCCATAGTAGCCTTTTTTAAGCACTTGCTTGATCCATTTATCATATGGAGCATGCTGATATTGACAACTTGGCTCTATCAGGAAGATTTCACCAGTTACTATTTGATACTTGTCATTATCACTTTCTTTATTTCCTCATATATTTTCGAGCGTATTCTTGTTTACCGTAACTGGCGCAAGGGTCGTTTGCTTGCTTATATGCGCGATACCGTAATGGGTTGGCTAATCATTGTAGTTATCCTGATATTTCTGGGTTATGCCACCAAGTTTCATAATCAATTTTCAGGAGAAGTTCTACTGACTTGGTTTATTGTTACGCCATTGATGTTGATCGCAAGTCATCTTACAGTGCATAGCATTGTTGCCAATCTGTATCACAAAGGAGAATTGCGTTCGGCGATAATCATTGGCATCAACGAGAACAGTTTGCACTTTATCAGGCATATTGCCGATCATCCTTTTTTTCTGATCAATTTCCAAGGTTACTTCGATGAACGTAGCAGCACACGAATTGCTAGTAGCTTTGAATCTTATACGACCAATTCATCTAATCAACCTGAGATTGGTACGGACACTCGGCCGATCAATTTTGGCTCCCGCTTGGGAGGATTGGAAGGTGTCGTGTCTTATGTCCAGAAGCATAGCATTGATATGGTTTTTATCAGTTTACCAATGTCATCTCAACCACGAATACAAAAATTAATGGATGAATTGCCTGATACCACAACTTCCATTTATTTTCTTCCAGATATTTATATCTTCGATTTGATGCAGGCGCGATTTGAGTATATTGGTGATATTCCGGTAGTCGCCATGAATGAATCACCCTTTACCGGCATTGATGGTGTGGTCAAATCCATCAGTGATTTTGTGCTTGCGTTGATTATCATCATTCTACTGTTCCCTGTGATGGCGTGTATTGCATTGGCAGTAAAATTTACTTCGCCGGGCCCCATCATTTTTAAACAGCGTCGCTACGGTCTTAACGGTGAAGAAATCACTGTTTATAAGTTCCGCTCTATGACAGTCATTGAAGATGGTGCAAATATCCAGCAGGCACAAGAAAACGACCAAAGATTCACAAGAATCGGTGGTTTTCTCCGGCGCACATCACTGGATGAGTTACCGCAATTCTTCAATGTGTTGCAAGGACGAATGAGCATTGTTGGTCCGCGACCTCATGCAGTTGCGCATAATGAGCTCTATCGTAAATTGATCAAAGGTTATATGTTACGGCATAAAGCCAAGCCCGGTATTACCGGTTGGGCTCAGGTTAATGGCTGGCGCGGCGAAACTGAAGTGCTGGAAAAAATGCAGGCTCGTATCGAACACGATTTGTATTATCTCAAACACTGGTCCATCTGGCTCGACCTTTGGATCATTCTTAAAACCGTTTTGATCGTCTTGCGTAAAGATAATGCATATTGATTACGTGGATTTGAGTACGAAAGCAACAGCGAATAGTAATCAAGAAGCAAATTGAAATGACATGGTAGTTTTGTGATCGATCAAACAAAAGGTCAATGTGTTGCGCGCATTGTTACTAAAATATATGGTTCTGGTGGTTTTGGCGATGGCGTTACTTATTGGAATTCTGCTAAAATATAATATTCTATAAAAGTGTTAAGCAAGGAAAAGTTGTCATGGCTTATGTTGTAACTGAAAATTGTATTAAATGTAAATATACGGATTGTGTAGATGTGTGTCCTGTCGATTGCTTTCGTGAAGGGCCTAATTTTCTAGTGATAGATCCCGATGAATGTATTGATTGTACATTATGCGTTGCAGAATGTCCGGTGGAGGCTATTTATGCAGAGGATGATGTACCTGATGAACAGACGCACTTTATTTCGTTGAATGCTGAACTATCTAAAGAATGGCGTCCGATTATTGAAAAGAAAGATGCTTTGCCTGATGCAGATGACTGGGCTAGTGTTAAAGACAAACTGGATCAACTGCAACGCTAAGTGGGAATGGCGGTAATTCAGATGTCGCATGTTTGATTCTTCACAATTCCCACAGATTCCCTTTGATGAAATATCTAAGCGCATAAATGCTGACAGCTTGGTGATTACACCTAATCGCAGGCTTGCATTAGCGCTTAATGAAAAATTTAATCAAGATCAAATCAAACAGAAAAAGACTGCATGGTACTCAGCAGATATTCTGCCATTTTCTTCGCTAACTGAGCGAATTTATCTCGAATCATCGTATGTCAAGCCGGTAGCTACATTACCTTTGTTACTGTCTGTGCATCAGGAACAAATGCTTTGGGAATCAATTATTCTATCCTCAGTAGTTGGAAAAACATTATTGAGAATTTCACAGACAGCCCGCTTAGTCAGTGAAGCATGGCATCTCGCGCATGCCTGGCGGCTGATTCATCGTCTAGGTGATTTTGTACCGGACGAAGATGTTAGGGAGTTTTTAGGTTGGGCAGAAACTTATCAAAATATAACGACATTGACCCGGCAAACGGATCAAGCGCGTATTTGTGATCTGATCACAGAACACTATGAATTTCTGGATATTAAAAAGCCATCTCTAATAATTTGTTATGGTTTCGATGTTATTACACCACAGCAAATTGTTTTCTTAAAGAAACTGAGTGATTGCGGTTGTGAAGTCGTGATTGCTAATCCAACCATACGATGCCCGCAATCATTAGCAACCATTCAACGATTTGAATATACAAATAGTCAGGAAGAAATTTATCAAGCTGCAATATGGGCACGCTCCAAAATTGAAACAGTGAATAATAGTGTGCGCGTAGGTATCGTGGTGCCAGCATTGGTGAAATATCGGAATACGTTGATTCGTATTTTTACAGAAGTAATGCATCCGGATATTCGGTTTGCACTGCCGGGAGCAATACGGAATATTGCACCGTTTAATGTTTCGCTGGGCTTGGCACTAACAAATTATCCATTGATTGATATGGCTTTTGTGAGTCTGGCATTACTGTACCAAAAAGTGGAATTTAATCGTATCAGTCACTGGTTGCGCTCACCATTTCTTGCAGGGAGCGAAAGTGAAATGAATCAACGCGTGCTGCTAGATGCACAGATACGTCGTTTTTCTGAACCTGAGATTTCTTTGGAGCGGTTATTTATACTCGTATCGCAAGCAAGAAGAGGGAAGGAGTGTCCGATTTTATTGCATTGTTTGTCAGCATTAAGGGTATTCCGTCAGACTAAACTTCCGGAGTCAGCCAGTCATACTGTATTCGCGAGAATTATTGCCGAAGTATTGCAAGTTTTGGGTTTCCCCGGAGAGCGTGGGTTGGATTCCAGCGAGTATCAAACACTTAAAAAGTGGCAGATGCTTGTTGCAAATTTCGCAGCGTTCGATCGAATCAATGCAAAAACCAGCTACCATGAAGCTGTCAGTCGACTTAAACAGATGGCAAGCGATACCTTGTTTCAGCCTGAAACACCTAATGTGCCTGTGCAGATTATCGATGTATTTGAGGCGACCGGAATGGAGTTTGATCATCTATGGGTTATGGGGTTATCCGATGAACAGTGGCCCTTGAGATCCCATCCAAATCCTTTTTTGCCATTAGGATTGCAGCGCAAAGCAAAATTACCCTTGGGATCACCGTTGGAGTCATCTGCATACTGTCAACGGCTGACGCGGAATTGGTTATCTAGCGCCAAAGATGTCATATTAAGCTATCCCAGATATAGTAATGATGACGATGGGCATGAATTGAAATCCAGTCCATTGATTCGATCGATACTACTCAGAGAACCGGTGGTTCGTGATATGGAACAGCATCATGATCGGATTATCCAATCGTGCGAAATGGAATATATCGTAGATTGTGAATCGTTACCGCTGGATAAAGAAATCGTTAAACAAGGCATCAGCGGGGGCACATCGGTAATTAAGGATTATGCCGCATGCCCATTCCGTGCTTGGGCCAAACATCGATTATATATTACAGGCTTGGATGTGCCGCACACAGGTCTGAATGCGGCGGAAAGAGGTTTGCTGGTGCATCAGGTATTAGCGCAGCTATGGCAACAATTGAAAACCAAAGAAGCGCTTGATGATATTAGTGATCACAATCTTGAACGCATGCTGAAAGATATTACAAACAACGCTATTTTAGAGATGGAGCACTATAAGCCTATTGCGCTTTCGGGACGTTTTGCACAAATTGAGCAACGACGTTTGTTTCGCTTGGCGCTTGAATGGTTGGATGAAGAAAAGAAGCGCAATTCCTTTAAGGTGATCGCTGCGGAGGAAAAATGCGTTATTCAAATAGGTGATCTGATTCTGGATGCCCGCTTGGATCGAATTGATGAACTGGAGGGCGGGCAATGGATCGTAATTGATTACAAAACAAGCAGAAAATCCATTCAAGCAATGATTGGAGAACGCCCGGATGAGCCGCAACTTCCTTTATATCTGGTGATGGCAGGAATGAAGCAACAAGCTGCAGGTGCTGCATTTGCGGTTATAAAACGAGGTGAAATGGGATTTGCGGCAATAGTGCGAGAAGCGAATCTATTGCCAGGTACAAAAGCTTTCTCGCAATTAGAAAAATGCACACGGTTTAACACATGGGAAGATCTGATTGAAGTATGGCGGCAATATCTGACAAATCTGGCAACGGGTTTTTGCAGTGGTGATGCCAGAGTAAATCCCAAGAATTTTCCTGTAACGTGTAAGTATTGTGATATGCAGTTGTTTTGCCGGATTCGTGAGCGGATCGATGACAGTATGACTGAGTTGAGCAAGGAAAGTGACTAATTCTAAAATAATCCCTGATGTCGATCAGCGCCGTCAAGCACTTGATCCATCTCAATCATTTATTGTTCAAGCGCCTGCCGGGTCGGGAAAAACGACACTGCTCATCCAACGTTATCTGAAATTACTGGCTTGTGTCGACACACCTGAAGAAGTGGTGGCCATTACCTTCACGCGCAAAGCTGCGGCAGAGATGCGTACTCGGGTTCTAGCCGAGCTAGAAATTGCACGCAATCCGGCTGGAGCTGGAATTGTTTATGGCAAACTGAACCGGGAGTTGGCAGCGGCTGTTTTGCTGCGCGATCAACAAGCTGGCTGGTATCTTATCGAGCACCCCGAACGATTGCGAATACAGACGATTGATTCATTATGCGCTTCACTGACAAGACAAATGCCTATGCTGTCAAAATTCGGAGCGCAACCCGAAACGATTGAGGACGCTACCGATTTTTATTTGGAGGCGACGCGAGCTACGCTAGAATTGATGCAGCAAGACCACGTAATTGCCCATGATGTGGAGCAGTTACTTGAGCATCTGGATAATGACAGGGCACGTGTCGAAACTTTACTGACCGAAATGTTAGCGCAGCGTGACCATTGGTTGCGTCATATCCATGGTAAAACCCGGCAAGAGCTGGAAGAATCCTTGCAAAATTTACGCCATCATGCATTACAGCATGTTTTGCTGCAATTTCCCAAGGCGTTAGAGAATGAGTTGCTAGCATTGCTGCGTTATGCTGCTACAAATCTGACTGCTGATGACAGGAAATCGTCCATGCTATTTCTCAATCAGATAGATAGTCTTTCTTCAGCTAGTGTTGAGCATTGGTATGGGATTGCAGAATTGTTACTTACCCGGGAAGGTTCTTGGAGAAAAAAAATCTCTATCAACGAGGGTTTTCCATCCGGTGACAGCAAAATTGAGAAGGATGAAGCAAAGAAATGGAAAAATCGATGGAACGCCTTGATCGCTGCGCTTAACCCAGAGGAAGTTTTTCGGCAAGCATTGCATGATGTACGTCTATTGCCACCCGCTTATTATACGGACAAGCAATGGAAAATTCTTGGTGCAATAACAAGATTATTACCTAATGCTGTTGCACAACTTAAGATCATTTTTCAAATCAACGGTTTTGTAGATTTCTCGGAGGTTACGCAACGTGCATTGCTTGCGCTGGGGGATTCCGAGTTTCCTACAGATCTGGCGTTGGCGCTGGATTATCGTATCCAACATTTGCTGATTGATGAGTTCCAGGATACTTCGATCAGTCAGTTTAAGTTAATTGAAAAACTTATTGCTGGTTGGGAAATGGGGGATGGACGCAGCTTATTCGCCGTGGGAGATCCGATGCAATCCATCTACCGCTTTCGGGAAGCAGAAGTGGGACTTTTTTTGCAAGCTAGAAATACGGGGATTGGCCATCTGGTTTTGCAACCAATTACGCTTAGTTCTAATTTCCGCTCACAGCAAGGCATCATTGATTGGGTTAATGAAACTTTTACACAAATTATGCCTGTTCGTGAAGAGATTGAGTCTGGTGCGGTGCCTTATACGCCTTCAGCCACAATACACTCTAAGTTCACAGAGACCGCAGTGAGGGTATATCCGTTATTTGATAAAAATCAGATTGCTGAAGCCAGGCAGGTTGTTGAAATCATCCAGCAAACTCGCTGTGATTATCCCACAAGTACAATCGCAATTTTGGTACGTAACCGTAGTCATTTACAGGCAATTGTACAAAAATTAAAAGAATCTGGTCTACGATTTCGTGCCATTGATATTGAGTTATTGCATTACAAACCTGTAGTTCAGGATCTGCTGATTCTTACCAGGGTATTGATAAATTTAGCGGATAAAGTAGCTTGGTTTGCATTATTGCGTGCGCCTTGGTGCGGACTTTTGCTTAAAGATATTGATGCTTTGCTTAAGGCTAGTAATGAACAAAAAGAAAAAGATTTCGATACGACTATCAAAGAAACAGTCTTATGGAAGTTAATTGGCGATCCAAATCATTGGTGCTATTTGTCAGATGATGCAAAGGTGCGAATAGAAAGGTTACGTAACGTTTTGACACCTTGCATAATGCATCGGCAGCGTCAGTCTCTACGCATGACGGTTGAGGCGGTATGGCAAACTTTGGGAGGACCGGGGTGTATTAATCCCATTGTAAAAAAGAATAAAAATGATATCTCAACAGCCTGGAGCGATGCCATGATCTTCCTGGATTATCTAGAGAAGCAGGAAGAAATTGGTACGATTCGAGATTTGATAAGTTTTGAAAAAGGATTGAATGCGCTCTACGCATCCCAGGATCTGGTTGCAGATGATTCTTTGCAGATTATGACGATTCATAAGGCTAAAGGACTTGAATTTGATACAGTTATCGTGCCTGGGCTCGGTCGAGAGCAGCGCAGAAATGACAAGCAGTTGTTAAAGTGGATGGAGCAACCGCGTGATCGAATTAAAGCCGAAAACATGTTAGTTAGTCCGGAGTTATTACTTGCACCTATTCAGGAAACAGGATTAGATTCTGATCCGATTTATAGGTGGATGGAAAAAATTGATTGTAAGAAGGAGCAAAATGAGGCGAATCGCTTGTTATATGTAGCTGCGACGCGGGCTAGGAAGTTTCTGCATTTGTTAGGGCATGTAAACTTGGTTGAGAGTGAAGAAGGAAAATGCATACCTAAAAAGCCGGCGGTGGGTTCATTACTTCATAGGTTATGGCCTGCTATACAATTAATTTATTTTGATGCCGCTGAAAAAAATCCTAAGCCGGAAGGCAAAGAATGTGAAGTGACTGTTAGTGATATAGATAATCAAGGTATATATAGGCTAAAAGAAGGATGGGCATTGCCAGATGCTCCAAAATCAGTTGTTTGGAAAGAGATATATGAAATTAGACAAATTCAGGACGATATTGAATTTTCATGGGCGGGCGAAATGGCTCGTCACGTGGGTAATGTAGTGCATCGTTGGTTAAAAAAAATTGCTGACGATGAGTTGCGTGCCTGGGATGTTGCTCGTATACGAATGATGCATGACTGTTTTAAACAGAATTTATTTGCAGATGGCATGAGCGGAAACGATATGGAGGTGGAGAATGCGATTGATCGCATCACTTTAGCATTGGTTAATGCGATCAGTGATGAACGAGGGCGGTGGATTTTGAGCAGTCATCGACATGCAAAAAATGAATTGAGAGTTGTTGGAATTGTTGATAATAAGCTTATGAATTGCGTGATTGATAGAACTTTCAATGATTCTATGGGAATTCGATGGATAATTGATTATAAAACAGGTAGTCATGAAGGATCGGATATGGAAAATTTTCTGAATTGTGAACAGATTCGTTATTACGAGCAGCTGAATTATTATGCAAAACTCATGCGTCAGATTGATCCGCAGCCGATTAAATTGGGAATTTATTTTCCACTTATTAAAGGTTGGCGTGAGTGGAGATAATAGGGTGAAGTTAGAAAATATTTCTGCTGATATTGGAGTAATGATGCTTATCCCTTTAGTTATTGTGAGTAAAGGGGAAAGGGGGAGAAGGAGGGAAAGGAACCATGGATTATGAAAGGTAATTTTATGACAAATGACTTGACTTTGAACCCCAAGGTCGACTAGCCTGAGAGGTGTAGCTAAAAGCTGGGTAGAATAATATAAGTTTTA
>NZ_FNUX01000044.1 GCF_900108305.1 Nitrosomonas ureae | reverse complement strand
ATATCGAGTTCATTAAACTTAAAATTATGGCGCTGCATGAAACTAATTACGTTCTTGTCGGTTGAACCAGAAAGTATGCACTTGCCGGATGAACCCAAATTAGACCTCACACCGCGCTTGACGACAAAACGCCAAATGAGTTCTACTTCAATAACCTGCCTGCAATGAAAAAAACAGCGTAGGCATTAACGCAAGGTTTCCACTTAAGATATGGAAAAAATTGTCCAATCAAGTGAGGCCATCTCACGGGTAATATTAAATAAGTAGCAAAACTATCAGAAATCGGATTTGTTTTGCTATTGCTCATGATGAATTAACGATTAATCAAATCAAAAAGGGTTGACGCCAATTATAATTTCTAATATATTAGAAATATGGAAATGAATATTGCAATTAAAGCACTTGCTGCCCTAGCCCACGAAACCCGTCTCACGATATTCCGGGTGCTGGTTCAGGCTGGAGAACCGGGACTTCCTGCGGGGCAGCTTGCCAAGGACTTGAGCATCCCTAACGCAACGCTATCTTTTCACCTGAAAGAATTGGCCCATGCAGAGCTGGTCATTGCCCGGCAGGAAAGCCGCTTTATTTATTACTCAGCGAATTTTACAGCTATGAATGCACTATTGGGGTATCTCACCGAGAATTGTTGCGCTGGGATTCCATGCAGCCCTGTTGAAGTTTGTTGTGATGAAAAGAACAGCTAAAACATATTTCCCTGACCATTTAACCAAGGAGACAATGATGAAACGCTTTCATGTCCATATTTCCGTCGATAATCTGCAGGATAACATCCGTTTTTATTCTGCGTTATTCGGTACCGAACCCTCCATCAGCAAATTGGATTACGCCAAATGGATGCTGGATGATCCGTATATTAATTTCGCCATATCGGCGCGAGGTGCAAAACCGGGGTTGGATCATGTGGGAATCCAGGTTGACTCGGAAGAAGCGCTAATCGAAATGAATCACCGTTTGGCTCAAGCCGATTTACCTGCTGCGGAACAAAAAAACGCGCAATGCTGTTATGCCGCATCGAATAAATACTGGGCGGTTGATCCGCAAGGCATCGCCTGGGAAGCGTTTCATTCACTGACAACAATCCCGGTATTTGGGCAGGATACTGCCATTCCGACTAAAACCGAATCCTGCTGTGCTGCCTAATTATGAAAGTATTGTTTCTTTGTACCGGAAATTCCTGCCGCTCTATCCTTGCGGAAGCCACTTTCAATCATCTGGCACCCAAAGGTTGGCAAGCCATGAGCGCAGGCAGTCAACCGACCGGCCAGGTTCATCCGCGTTCGCTCGCTTTGCTTACACGCGAAGGTATCCCAACTGAGGGATATTTCAGTAAATCGTGGGACAACTTACCCGCGACGCCAGACATTGTGATCACAGTTTGCGGCAACGCGGCCGGTGAAACCTGCCCAACTTATCTTGGCCCTGCGCTACGCACGCATTGGGGTGTCGATGATCCAGCCCAAGCCACTGGAACCGAAGAAGAGATCAATGCGGCATTCATGCAGGCTTACGGTACCTTGCGCGAAGGTATTGAGACTTTTTTATCGCTGCTATTAGATGACTTGCGCCAAAATCCTTCCGCTTTCAAGACGAAACTGGACTACATCGGCATTTTGAAATTTAAACAGACACACAAAGAGTGATAGCCACAAACCAAGACAAAATAGCAAGGAGTGCATATTGATATGCTGATTGCCATACTCATTTTCATGGTAACACTCGTGCTGGTTATCTGGCAGCCGCGCGGTCTCGGAATCGGCTGGAGCGCTCTGATTGGTGCAACTACGGCATTACTTCTTGGTGTGGTGCAGCTCAGTGACATTCCGGTGGTCTGGAATATTGTCTGGAATGCAACAGCGGCTTTCATTTCCATCATCATTATCAGCCTAGTGCTCGACGAAGCGGGATTCTTTGAGTGGGCAGCATTGCATGTGGCGCGTTGGGGTCGCGGCAATGGGTATTTATTGTTCGTGTATATAGTATTACTGGGTGCGGCGGTTGCAGCGTTGTTCGCGAATGACGGTGCGGCTTTGATTCTAACGCCGATTGTGATGGCGATGTTGCTCGCGCTTGGGTTTAGTCCGGCTGCTACGCTTGCGTTTGTCATGGCTGCGGGTTTTATTGCCGATACAGCTAGCTTGCCATTAGTGGTATCCAATTTGGTGAACATCGTCTCGGCTGATTATTTCAAAATTGGGTTTACCGAGTATGCTGCGGTGATGATTCCGGTCAATTTCGCTTCAGTAGTGGGAAGTTTAGGCGTACTTTTCCTTTATTTTCGCCGCAATATTCCGGCTAGCTATGACGTCAGTCAACTGAAGTCACCCAATGAAGCAATACGCGATCCAGCAACGTTCCGTGCTGGCTGGGTAGTGTTGGCATTGCTGCTTATCGGCTTTTTTGGTCTCGAATCTTTGGGTGTGCCCATCAGCCTTGTGGCTGCGACCGGTTCGCTAATACTGCTCGTGGTGGCAGCGCGTGGTCATGTTATTAACACGCGTAAGGTAGTACGCGAAGCGCCGTGGCAAATCGTTATTTTTTCACTGGGAATGTATTTAGTGGTGTATGGTTTGCGTAATGAAGGCTTGACCGGGTACATTACCAGTCTGCTTGATGTCTTCGCCAGTTATGGCGTGTGGGGTGCAACGCTTGGCACTGGTTTTTTGGCGGCCTTCTTATCGTCCATCATGAACAATATGCCTACGGTACTGATCGGCGCGTTGTCGATCGACGCAACCAATGCAACCGGCGTGGTAAAGGAAGCCATGATTTACGCCAACGTGATCGGTTGTGATCTGGGGCCAAAAATCACTCCGATTGGCAGCTTGGCAACTTTGTTATGGTTGCATGTACTGGCGCGGAAGAATACGGTTATCACGTGGGGATATTATTTCCAGGTGGGGATTGTGTTGACTGTGCCAGTATTGCTTGTCACGCTGGCTACTCTCGCTATGTGGCTGAGCATTCAATGAGATTATCATTGCAAGAATCGCAACATAACCGTGAATGCCTGAAAGCAGAATTAAATTGTATCGCAACCTTGTTAGTTTAACTTTATAGGAGAATCAAAATGACAACTATCCAAGTATTTGACCCTGCTTCATGCTGTAGCTCAGGCGTTTGCGGTTCCGACGTAGACCAAGAATTGGTCGGTTTTTCCGCTGATGTCGATTGGGTCAAACAACGCGATGTTGCAATCGAGCGTTTTAATCTGGCACAGCAACCCATGGCTTTTGCGGATAATTCTACGGTGAAAGCATTTTTGGAACGTTCCGGTGCTGAAGCGCTACCCTTAATTCTTGTAGATGGAGAAGTAGCATTGGCAGGCCGCTACCCGCAGCGCAGCGAACTCGCGCGCTGGGCGGGAATTCCTCTGCAGGAAGAAGTCGAAGAATCGAGTTGTTGCGGCGGCTGTTGCTAAAGTAACCTTGATTCCACCCCATGACTAAACTCAAGTTTCTGAATCAACCGCCGCGTTTTCTGTTTTTTACCGGCAAGGGCGGGGTCGGCAAAACTTCATTGGCTTGCGCCACGGCGATAACGCTGGCCGACGCCGATCAACGGGTGTTATTGGTCAGCACCGATCCGGCTTCTAACGTTGGCCAGGTATTCGGTATCACGATTGGGAATCAGGTTACGGCGATTACTTCAGTACCCCATTTGGCCGCTTTGGAAATTGACCCGCAAGCGGCAGCTCAAGCTTACCGCGACCGCATTGTCGGTCCGGTACGCGGCGTGTTGCCGGATACGGTAGTCAAAGGTATCGAGGAGCAATTATCCGGTGCTTGCACGACCGAAATTGCCGCCTTCGATGAATTTACCGCGCTATTGACGGATTCGGTACTGACAGCGGACTACGATCACATTATCTTCGACACCGCACCGACCGGCCACACCATTCGGCTGCTTCAATTGCCCGGCGCATGGAGTGATTTTCTTGCGGAAGGCAAAGGCGATGCGTCATGTCTTGGCCCGCTGGCCGGTTTAGAGAAACAGCGTGCCCAATACAAAGCAGCGGTAGATGCGCTCGCCGATTCGCAACGCACCCGCCTCGTATTGGTAGCTCGTGCGCAGCAAGCCACGTTACGCGAAGTAGCGCGGACACATGAAGAATTAGCCGCCATTGGATTGACGAAACAATTTTTAGTCATCAATGGATTGTTTCCACAGGCAGAAACAGCACAGGATCCATTGGCAACTGCAATCTTCCAACGTGAGCAAAACGCTTTGGCAGCTATACCGGAAGCCCTCAGCCAATTGCCTTGCGATCATATTGTACTTAAACCGTTTAACCTGGTCGGATTGACAGCCTTGCGGAAACTATTGGTTGATGATCTGCCTGTCGATGGTGAAAATAAATCAAACCATCATGCAATCCAATTTCCCAGCTTATCCAGTTTGACTGATGAGATTGCCAAAGACGGATGCGGTTTAATCATGCTGATGGGCAAAGGCGGTGTCGGCAAAACTACCCTTGCTGCGGCTATCGCTGTAAATCTTGCACATCGGGGTTTGCCAGTACACCTCACCACTTCAGACCCCGCAGCTCATTTAAGCGAAACACTCAGCGGTACTATGGATAATTTACTGGTTGACCGGATCGATCCACATGTGGAAACCGAACGTTATCGTCAGCATGTCCTGGAAACCAAGGGCTCGCATCTGGATGCGCAAGGTAGAGCATTACTGGAAGAAGATTTACGTTCGCCGTGCACCGAAGAAATTGCGGTATTTCAGGCATTCTCGCGTATTATCCGCGAAGCGGGAAAGAAATTCGTGGTGATGGATACCGCACCGACAGGACATACATTATTGTTACTGGATGCCACTGGCGCTTATCATCGCGAAGTTATCAAACAAATGGATCCTTCCATCGTGCACTACTCAACGCCGATGATGCAACTGCAAAATCCTAAGCAAACCAAAATACTGCTTGTTACATTGGCGGAAACAACGCCCGTGCTGGAAGCCGCCAACCTGCAAGCCGATTTGCGCCGCGCTGGTATTGAGCCATGGGCGTGGATCATCAATAATAGCGTTGCTGCGAGGACTGTCCACTCACCCTTATTGTGTCAGCGCGCCAGTAACGAACTTGCTGATATAAAAACAGTATCCACTATTCATGCAAAGCGCTATGCCGTCGTGCCATTACTCCAAGAAGAGCCGATCGGCGTACATAGATTATTGAATTTATTAAGAAGTAGCCAATAACAATTCATGGATAGAGAAGTGTCGATAGGAATTGCCAAACAACCCATCAGATAAGTGGTTAAACAAGCTGCGGAAGCTGCTGGTTTGTGAGGCTGCCATATAGCTCATGGCCTAACCGCCACAACAATCGCCGCTGTTATTGCCGTGCTCTTGAATTGGTGGGCATGGAACCGTGCCATAGGAACAGTAAACGCAGCAGTCGCCCGGCTTAGGTTTGAGCACAGTGTGACACTGCTCGCATTCGTAGAACCACTGACACGCATCCGTTGGCATGATCTCGGTTTTGGTGTGGTTGCAAACGGGGCAAGTCAGCGTGGATTCAAGAATGACAGCGCTCATGAGGGATTCCTTTCGACGATAGCGGCCGATGCTTCGTTGAACAAATGACGCGGTAGCCACCACAGGTAGAAGACCATCCCGAACAACACGATCAACGTTTTGATCATCATTGCTTTATACATGATACTTTATGGATTGTAATGGATTATCTTAATGATAAATAGTTTTATAGAATTGTGGAGTGTTCCTCACTATTTTGTTAGGGTACTCTCAAAATTAAGGAATGAAACGTCATGATCCAAACTGCATTTATAGTTTCGGTTTTATCACTTTTTCTCCTCAGTGCATGCGCGGCAACCGCACCGGATATCTATCATAATACGGAAGTTGAACACTCCATAAGTGTAAAAGACTTGCCGCCTAAAGTTTTAATGGCTTTACCCAAAGAGTACAACAGAAAAGAGTTTACTTATAAGCGTAAATTGAAGAATGGCATCACTAGCTATGACGTGGATTATGAAAAAGGTGGAAAAAAGTTTTCTATCGCTTATGACGAACAGGGCACGGTATTAGAAGAAGAAAAAAAGGTGGAATTTTCTGATATACCCTATGACCTAAGGATAAAAGCTGAAAAAGTCTTATCTGAGCATTACCCCGACTACAATATTATATTGGTCGAAGAAGTTTATACTCACAATGAAATGCTATTGGAAATTTTCTTCTCCCACCCCAAAGCTAAAACTGGTTTTGTTGAAGCAATCTTTGAGTACCAATCGGGCACATTCAGGGAATTCGTTAATATAAAAATGAAATCTATTGAAACACTCAACTGAGTCGGCTAAATCTTGTGAAATCCACAGATAGTATAAAAGTAATAGTATTTTTTATTTTTGTTATTTTTAGCCATTCGATATTCGCGGAGTCGCAACAGTTCTATGGACTGCGGCCTCAAATCAACATTACCAAGGAAATCTCTGACAGATGGGATTTTAATGTTTTTACTTCGACTCATCCCATCCTATTCGATAATACTAACGGAAAAACGCAATTTCCGTCTGATATACAATATTATTTTCAGACGAGCCCTATTTATAAATACAGTCCAAATCTCAATTTTGTTTTACTAGGATACATCTATCAAAGAACAAATCCTTTCTCTGAGAACTCTGGTAATGAAAACAGGATCTTTCAGCAGATTGTTTATGGTAAGGATACTATCTTTAGAAGGCTTACCCAGCGGATGCGCTTCGAAGAAAGATTTATTCATAACACAGCTCTCGATACAACACCTCTAAGCACACGGCTCCGCTATCAGATAGCGCTTCTCATACCACTGAAAGGAAAAGAATTAGACAATGGGGAATTTTATTTTAATGCTTATAATGAATTCTATTTCAGTCTAACAGGAGCCAGAAATGCTTTGTATAGTGAGAACTGGAGCTATGCGGGAATCGGTTATCAAACCCGACAGTATGGAAGGATTGAGGTAGGGCCTTTAGTACAAAGATCAATCATTAATCAGCAACATGGGGTACGTTATATTGATCTATTGCAGTTTAATTGGTCTTATAATTTCTGATGCATTAAGCGGGCTAGTTGATACAATTTTGCCCTATTTATCTTCTGATCATTTGGATGTATAACAACAGTACATGCATGTTTTACTGAAATGCATAAATTTTTCATTCCTCAATTGATGTGTCGATCTGCACTCATCTCTTATTTGTATCGAGAGAAATAACACCAACCCAGCTCCACTGAACCGCCCCGGGTTTATCGGAGACTCCATTTCTTGAGAGAATGGAGCTATGAATAAATCGATAAGATACTCACCTGAAATCCGTGAACGAGCAATTCGTA
>NZ_FNUX01000018.1 GCF_900108305.1 Nitrosomonas ureae | reverse complement strand
CAGCGCCATTTTAACATCTTCGGTCGCTATGATCACTAACATACAGTGCATTTATAACTAATATCAAATGCTTAAGGGTTTTTCAGAATCGACTAATTAGTTGCTGTAGCCATTTTCTTTGAACCAGCTAACTGCATCCCTAATAGCTTCACGTGCCGGGCGGTATCGATAACCTAATTCATGTTGTGCTTTTTTACTGGAAAAGAACATCAATTTCTTTGCCATGCGAACGCTATCCAATGTTGCGCGGGGTTCTGAGTGCGTGAGACTTGCAATTTTTTCCATGCACCATGCCATAGGTAGCATGACACTAATAGGTATGCTGATACGATTCTTTTTTACACCATTGATTTCATCGATGGCTTGCAAGATTTGCAGTAGACTCATATCATCGCCTCCCAGTATGTAGCGTTCTCCCGGCTTTCCGTGCTGGTATGCGAGTAAATGGCCATGTGCGATGTCATCAACATGAGCAATATTTAGGCCGGTATTCACATAGGCAGGCATGCGATCCAGGAGTGTATCCAATATAATGCGCCCGGTTGGGGTGGGACGAATATCTCCGGGACCTACCGGAGCCGAAGGGTTAACGATAGTTAAGGGTAAATGGTGTTCATCAGTTAATTGCTTCACAATTTGTTCGGCAAGATATTTGGAGCGCTTATAGTATCCGGTAATTGCGGAAATGTCTGATATAGTTTCTTCGTTAGCCGGTGATCCATCGGGATTTAGGCCCAGTGCCGCTACACTGCTGGTATAGATGATACGTTTTATGCCTTCCTGATGTGCAGCCATAATGAGGGCACGCGTTCCATTGATGTTGATGTCATACATGGTTTCGGGATCAGGAACCCAGAGGCGATAATCAGCCGCGACGTGAAAAAGATTATCGCAACCATGAACTGCATGTTTAAGGGATTCATGGTTACGTAGATCACCTTCTGAAATTTCAACCGCAAAACGCTCAAGATTTCTCCGATCACTGTTCGGTCTGACCAAAACCCGAACATCATGACCGGCCGTTAGCAGGCATCGCATAACCGCCGAACCTAGAAATCCAGTTGCTCCTGTAACCAATGATTTCATATTATTGTAATTGCTTAGTTAATTTCTGATAGTGCTGCTTGGTGTGAGCTAGCTTTAGGGAGATTTCTGGAAGTATACTTGAACAATAGCTTGAGCATCCAATTGTGACTGGCGAACAAACTAGTGGTTAGGATGGTTGCTTTAACACTACGGCGACTGATCTTGACTTGCGCTCCTTCAGAAAAATTCCGGTGTCGATTTATTTTATTAAGCGTCAAGATGGCCATGCCGATTGCCCATAAACAAAATCGGCGGATGCCTTTCTCGTGCGGAGGGATTAGACTGGTGTAGATCAGGGCGTTAAGTAGATGTCCTTTAGCCACTCCCAATAGTTCTGCCAATCCAGCTTGAAATTTAGTATCGTTCGTACCAGGCTGTAATTTGCCGAGGTTAAATCCATTTTTAAGAAAAATATCTTGTGGCAACCAGCAGGCACCCCGTTTACGGTCATCCCATATATCTTTGAGAATATTGGTCATTTGTAGCCCCTGCCCAAATGATACGGCAAGTTTCATCAAGACGGGTTTGTGCGCATTGATTTCCGTTGAGTAATCACAGAATAACTCGGTTAACATTTCACCGACAACGCCTGCAACGTAATAACAATACTGATTCATCGCGGATAAATCTTTGAGCCCTTCCAAAGACTCAGTTTCCTGATAGTCTGCCATACCTTGCGCCATGATTCTGACGCATCGTTCCAGTGCCTTACGCTGTACGGGATTAAAACTGTGCGTGATACGAATCACTGCGGGAGTATTTTTAATCAAGTCATGTTCGGCAGGAATGGTTTGGTTAGAAAGGAGAGGGTACAATTTTAGTGAGAATTCCTCCGCTGATGCATTTCCACATACTACTTCGGCAAACATGTCCGATAATTCCCGGGTTTGTTCTATCGTCAGAGCATTGTCATCTTCAATCGTATCCGTGATACGGCAAAGCAGATATGCATTGCCTATGATGCGTCGTAAAGCCTCGGGTAATTGTGGGATGGTTAATGCAAAAGTGCGCGAGACACCCTGCAGAATGTAGTCTTGATATTGTTCATCGTTGATGCGAGAGTGGCTTGTCATTGCAGATTTATCATAAACAGTACAGCGTGATAACTAATAATAAATGTATCTTCTGATTCATGCTACTTACTATGATAGGGTTTTCTCGTTAGAAAATAACTGATCAATCGTTTCACGTTGCCGGATAATGTGGGTAGTATCCTTGTCTACCATGATTTCAGCAGCGCGCGGCCGCGAATTGTAATTTGAGCTCATACTCATGCCATATGCACCGGCTGACATGATAGCCAAAAGATCACCATCGATCAGACCGATCCGACGATCATGACCTAAAAAATCACCAGTTTCGCATACAGGTCCCACGATCTGATAATCTTTGATTTCTCCAGAATTTTTGTTAACGGGTAAAATTTCATGATAAGCATCATAAAGTGCTGGACGCATCAGATCGTTCATTGCCGCATCAACAATTGCAAAGTTACGTGCAGGTGTATGTTTTAAGTATTCAATGCGTGTCAGAAGAGTGCCTGCGTTACCCACCAGAGATCGGCCTGGTTCAATTAGGAGGCGTTGTTTTATTTGATGCGTGCTGGTACAAAGCGCGGAAACATAATCACTAATCGATGGCAGAATTTCATCGCTATAGCGGATGCCTAATCCTCCACCTAAATCCAGGTGCTCAATCTCCAGATTTTGCGCTTGAAGACTATCAAGTAGGTGGAGCATTTTTTTACTGGTTTGCATGAAAGGCTCGAGTTCTGTCAACTGCGAGCCAATGTGACAATCCAAGCCGATAAAACGAATATTGGGATATAAGTGCGCGGATTTATAAATCCTTTCAGCTTCACGGGCAGGAATACCGAATTTGTTTTCTTTGAGGCCGGTGGAGATGTATGGGTGTGTTTTGGCGTCGACATCCGGATTTATACGTAAACTGACCGGTGCAAGCTTGTCCATGTCTTTGGCAATCCTATTTAAAGCAATTAATTCAGCTTCAGATTCTACATTGAAACATAAGATATTGACTTCTAGAGCCATACGCATTTCATGCGCACTTTTTCCAACACCGGAAAAAACTGTTTTTCCGGGATCTCCGCCAGCTTTAAT
Source organism: Nitrosomonas ureae (assembly GCF_900108305.1). Taxonomy (GTDB): domain Bacteria; phylum Pseudomonadota; class Gammaproteobacteria; order Burkholderiales; family Nitrosomonadaceae; genus Nitrosomonas; species Nitrosomonas ureae_B. Next base: position 55,588 of record NZ_FNUX01000018.1, on the reverse strand, counting down.
GACGCGCTGCAATTCCCCGCCGGATACAATGTCGAACCCGCTGCCAAGTTGGGCGAAAAGATTGAGTATGGCAATGTTTGAATTGGCTTTAACTGCAAAACAAATCAGATGATCACGATTTGCAAACGCTGTATCGAATTCTTGATAAGCCTTGGTCAAGGCTGACCGTGAGTAGACATAGCATGGTGTTCCGAATTTTTCAGCAATCTGTTTTAGAGGCACTGATTCAACACAGAGTTCGTCATCGTGGTAGGTAAATTCCGGAAAACCGCTCATTTTCTTTCAATTTCACTTTCACTTGATGTCATACGATTAGCTTCATCAGTTTGAGGAAGAAAAAGCGGACCTTTATGACCGCATGCACTTAAATAATAAGCTAAGAAAATGGCAGCACAGATTAAACGCATGAATAAACCTTAAATGATAATTTACCGGATACTATCATAAGCGAATGACGAATTAATCGAACTTGCGATTAATTTTGGCAATCGTATTAGGTTAAGTGGGAGGTAGTTCTACGATCAGCCAGTTTACTAATTCATTAATCAGTTTATTGCTTGCAGAACTTAGGGCAAATACCGCGCCTGCGGCATCAGCGGAAGGGGTGCTTTCTGTAGCACTGAAATCTTTTTGAGCAAATAGCTTGCGAGAGTTATATTCAATTAAGCTAACACGAATGCTAACCACGGCATGGCTAGAGTCAGCTGCATCGAACAGCTGAATAAATTCGTTCAGTTCAATTTGCAAAATATAGTCAGGTTTTACTATGCCGCTGTCTCTTATGACTTGCTCAGGTGTGCTGGTAACGATACGGTTACGTATCTGTTGAGTGAGCAATGTAGCAGGTGTCGCTATCCAGCGGCTATTAGCATAAGCGTATGATTGCGAGGGATTATGATAAATCAACCGATAATGGATAGCAGTATTATCCAGCCAGGTGAGTGTTGCCGCATCAGCAATTAGCAAGCTTTTTCGGTGTAGATGTGGTTGATCCGGTACTTGTTCAATGAGTGGTAAATGCTGCATGCCAAAAGCGTAAGTCGATATCGCGAGTTGAGGTTTATGCAATCCAGTGCAACTCGTGAGTAAAAAAATAGTGAAGATCAACAATAGCATTTGCTTCATGGTTTATTTTCTGTGGGTGGAATGAAACCGGTTTCGCCCGGACCAGGTGATGACGGGGAGCGGCCAAAGATCAAGCTCTGTGGGTTTTCTTCTAATTGATGAAGCACTTTATCCAAGTTACTGGAGTTACGTAATAGGCTGTTACTCAATTTTCGCAATTCAGGGATAGTAGTGGCGAGTTCCTGGGTGCTTTGCGACAAGCTATCAAAAATACCTTCTTTTTCATTGGCTTTGGCTACTGTAAGATTGAGCTCGCCCAGCAGTTGATCCAAACGTTTGACCAAGGTACCTGATTCTATGGTTAATTCAGTAAATGAGCTTAACACCGGTTGTAAGTGGCCAGCAATATCGTCAAAATTTTTGGTTGCTTTATCGATATTTTGTAAAATTTGTGAGATATGACTCTGGTTTTGCTCATTCAACAAATGATGCATCTTTAATACTAACTTATTGACATTAGTTAGCAAATCCTGACCGGAGCCGGTGACTTCATCCAGTAATGATCGGCGCATTGGAATTCTCTCATCACTCAGTATCTCATTATTCACGCCATCGTCGTTTAGCTGAATATAAGCGAGTCCTGTAACACCCTGGTAGCCTAATTGTGCATAAACACTTTTTCTCAGGATAACATTCTCGTTGACTGCAATATGGATGAGTATTTGGTGTGGATTATCAGGATCAAATTGAATTTTTTCCACTTTACCAATATTTACGCCGCGATAGTGCACGGCAGATTGAGGATTCAGCCCACTCACCGATTCCTTGGTTACCACGAGATAATCTGTGCGTTTGGTGCTGTTGCCGCTGAACCACATGGCGACCAAGGCCACAGAGATACTCAATAAAATAACAAAGATGCCGGCTATAAGGGCATGGGCACGGTTTTCCATGTTTGCTCCGAGTGATTTTTTTGCTCGATTTTATGCCGTATGCTTTTAAAAAAACTGGTAATGAATGGGTGTTGAAAGCGGCATATCTCATCCAAGGTACCTGTCACGATAACTTGTTGATCGGCCAGCACGGCAATACGATCAGACAATGCCACAAGTGTTTCAAGGTCATGGGTAACCATAACAATTGTGAGATCCATTTCATTGCGTAAAGCAAGAATCAATTCCACAAAACTTTCACTCAGCTCGGGATCCAAGCCTGCTGTAGGTTCATCGAGAAATAATACTTTTGGATCCAATGCCAGTGCGCGGGCTAAAGCGACGCGCTTGATCATTCCACCGGATAGGGCTGCCGGCATCTTATTGGCGTGTTCCGGTTCAATTGCCACCATATTGAGTTTAACCATCACCAAATCACGAATCATGTCTTCATTGAGTATATGCAACTCACGCAAGGGCAGTGCAACATTATCAAACACAGTCAATGCACTAAATAATGCCCCTTGTTGGAAAAGCACACCGGAACGGCTTCGTATGATTTTTTCTTGAAGATTGAAGCTGGCATCGTTACGGGAATGGCCGAAAATTTTTACCGTACCCTGGGAAGGTTGCTCTAATCCCAACATATGACGCAGCAAAGTCGTTTTTCCACTACCCGAGCCGCCGATCAAAGTCAGAATCTCGCCGCGATACACATTTAAATTGACATCGCGATGAACATCATGATTACCATAGCGGGTGTGTAATGATTCAACCTCAATAATACATTCCGGTTCCGTCATGAATCTAAGGAAGCCCTACGTCAGAGAAGAGTACTGCAAAAATTGCATCAATAATGATTACCATGGTGATGGCGGTTACGACAGAAGTGGTGGTACCCTCACCCAGACTTTCAGTATTTGGTTTAATTTTTAGTCCAAAATGGCATGCAATCAACGCTATCATTATTCCGCATACAACTCCTTTTCCTAATCCTAACCACAAATTTCCAATCGGCACAGAATCTGGTAGCGCAGTAATGAAATAGTGATAGTGCAAGCCCAGCTGTATTTCTGCCGCAACCATGCCGCCTAATAATGCCACTGCACTGGTCCACATGACCAGCAGCGGCATTGCAATGCCAAGACCCGCAACTTTGGGTAGGACTAATCGTTGACTATGGGAAATTCCCATGACAGTCAAAGCATCCAGTTCCTGAGTTACACGCATGACGCCCAGTTGCGCCGTCATCGCTGAACCAGAACGACCGGCTACCAGTATTGCCGCCAGCACGGGGCCTAGTTCGCGAATAATGCTAATTCCCAGTATGTTGATAATGAAGATATCGGCACCAAATACTTGTAATTGTTTGGAAGAGAGATAACTTAACACAATCCCGATTAGAAATCCCACCAATGCGGTGATACCCAGTGCCTGAGCACCGGTTCTGTATAGATTTGCAGAGATTTCCCGCCAAGGAATATAAGCAGGATGCCGGATTAAGTAAATCATATCAAGCAGTAGCTGACCAACCAATGCAATCAAATCCACGGAATGCTGCCATAACACCAGTACCAGTTTTCCTAAGGTAGTGATTGGCCAGAGTAAGTCCCGGTGTTTGATTCCTGACTGAAGGGTGGGCAGCCGTTCTAACCGTTCGAACATCTTTTCATGTTCGGGGCGTAGTTGTAAATGCTCGGGACGCTTGGTTTTCCATACGCGCCAGAGCAGGATGGTGCCAGCAGTATCGATTTGGTCAATACCCGTTAAATCCCAATAGAGATTCTGATTTTTAGCCTCACGGGACAGCCCATCTTCCAACGTTTTCAGCAAGGATCCCAGTGCCGCTAAAGTATAGCTGCCCGTCAGGAGAATGTGAGGAGAACCATCTTTAGTACACAGTTGATACCAGTGATTCATTGTTTTTTAAGAGTAATGAACAGATATTAATTTGGGCGTGGCCTATTTATAGAAATACCAAATATATTTAAAAACGATCGAGGTTAATCTAATACTCACAAGAAAATTTGTGCTTCTTGATTAGACTGCGTAGATTGCAAATCTACGTAAAACAGAAGATGCCATTGTATAGGATTATGACAACCAGAGTGGTTTAATCAGGCTCATTATGCTACTGACAAACATTCAGCAAGCTTACTTGGTTTGCGCTACCGCAGCGCGAGCTAATGCTGGGTTATCGGAAAAATATTTCTTTATCCCCAGAAACATTGCATCCGCCATTTTGTTTTGATAGTCGCCGCTGCGTAATTTTACTTCTTCTTTGGGATTGCTGAGGAAAGCGGTCTCCACCAGAATTGAAGGAATATCCGGTGATTTGAGTACCGCAAAACCAGCCTGCTCTACATTCCTTTTGTGCAGGTGATTGATACTACCAAGTTGTTTCAGTACATACTCGGCCAATTTAACGCTATCGTTGATGGCGGCATTGAGTGACAGGTCCAGCAGCAATTCTTTGATATCTTTTGATTTCGATGTGATGTCAATTCCCCCCATCAAATCACCGTCAACGCTGTTTTCCTTGTCGGCGAGCCAACTGGCCGTAGTTGAAGTTGCGCCATGCTCAGATAAGGTGAATACCGAAGAACCATGAGCGTGTGACTTCGGATTGGCGTCTGCATGTATTGATACGAACAAATCGGCATTGGCGCGCCGTGCGATTATCCGTCGCTGCGGAAGCGAAATATAATGATCGCCATCCCGTGTTAGAACAGCCCGCATACTGGGATCTTTATCAATTTTTTCCTTAAGTTTTCTGGCAATTGCCAGCGTAACATCCTTCTCGTAAGTGCCCTGTTTTCCGACCGCCCCGGGATCCTTGCCACCGTGACCGGGATCAATTGCTACAACGATAATCCGCGGCGCCCTGCTTTTTTGTGGTGTCGAATTGGGTTTGCGGTATTGCGCCGCTTGAAAACTGCCTGGTTGTTCAGCTTGCTTCACAGGTTGCGGTTGGAGTCTGGGGGAGGACGGAGGAACAACCCGGATCAGGTTGGATTCTTGTTTGCTGCTGTCTTGTATTAATGAAGCTACCAATTCATCCAGAGTATCCGTTTCAAAATTTGCCTTGACAGCAGCAGGATGGGTACGAGTGTTCAAATCCGCTTTAGCCGCTTTGTGCGGATGATAAATATCCAATATCAATCGATAAGCAAAATTTTCTTTGGGCGGTACAACAAATGTACGAGGAACGACGTGCGCTTTAAGATCAAATACCAGCCGGATAACGTGCGGAGTAAATTGACCGATACGGATATTTTGCACAAAAGGGTCGATAGCATCCACTTTCTGGGGCAAGGCATGCAGTACCGGATTAAGCTTGGTATTGTTTAGATCAATAACCACGCGGTGCGGGTTATCCAGCATACTCAGCTCATATTCAAGCGGCCGATCGGATTCAAGGGTGATGCGTGTATAGTCAGGAGTCAATCCAACGCGAACGGATTGAACAGTGGCATCCGCAGCCAGCGTGGATTGACTTAACAGCATCCAGCAACAAAAAAAGATTAGTATCAGCGATGGCAGAAAAACACTTTTCACGTTCGCATTACTGCAGACGCTAAAATATGCCATCAGGTACTTTTTTCTGTAGTCCAATGTGTCAGGCATTGTTTTCCTGTCTCTGTACTGCTCCGGATTTCAATATTTCTGCCCGAATCAAGTATGTTAAGAAAGCACTGCAGGTCGGCGCTTGGCAATAAACTCCCTGCTTTTTCAGGCCATTCCACCAAGCAAATCGAATCTGAATTAAAATAATCGCGGAAACCTGCTTCTTCCCATTCCGAATAATGATTGAATCGATAAAAATCAAAGTGATACAAGTATAACCCAGAGATTTTGTAGATTTCAACTAAATTATAGGTAGGGCTTTTGACGATATGCGAGTATCCAAGGCCGTGTAAAATACCCCGGGTTAAAGTGGTTTTACCGGCGCCTAGATTACCAAGCAGATGAATTATCAAGCCAGGGTGTAAGCAAGTTGCTAATCTTTCACCGAATTTCAAGGTTTCTGCTTCATCGGCAAGATAGTGCGTATGGCTTTGTATTGATTCAGAATCTGTCGAATGAACGCTATGCAAGAGAATACCTCAACAAATAAAATATCTGATTTTGCGGCCTTGGCAGTTGTCATTAAAACATGGGGCAAGGAACTGGGTTTTCATGATGTCCGTATCGCCGATGCGAATGCGGATATCGCTGTAATCGAATCCGGTTTTTTCTCATGGCTGGATAAAGGATATCACGGCGAAATGGATTATATGGCGAAACATGGCACCAAACGCACCCGTCCCGCCGAACTTGAACCTGGAACACTGCGAATTATTTCCGTGTGCATCAATTATGCGCCACCTGCCGTCAAAAACAGCTGGGACGTGATCCACTCAGGTGAGCGCGCATTTGTTTCACGCTATGCACTGGGACGAGACTACCATAAGGTTCTGCGTTCCCGGTTGCAAAAATTGGCGGATAAAATGACAGCGGAAGCAGGTGCGTTCAATTATCGGGTATTTTCCGATAGTGCGCCGGTGATGGAGGTGGCGTGGGCGCAGAAAGCCGGCCTGGGTTGGCGCGGTAAGCATACTTTGCTGTTGTCGCGCCAAGCGGGTTCGATGTTTTTCCTCGGTGAAATGTATGTCGACCTGCCGCTCCCCGTTGATGAAGAAACTGAAAATTATTGTGGCAGTTGCAGCCGATGTATCGATATTTGTCCGACACAAGCTATTGTTGCACCGTATGAAGTTGATGCGCGGCGCTGTATTTCCTATTTGACCATTGAATTAAAAGACAGCATTCCCGAATCGTTACGTCCGCTCATTGGCAATCGTATTTATGGCTGCGATGATTGCCAGTTGGTGTGTCCGTGGAATAAATTTGCCCAAATCACTAACGAAAATGATTTTCATGTGCGCAATGGATTGGATGATGTATCGTTGATTGAATTATTTAGCTGGGATCAAGAGACATTCGAAGCTAAATTGGCTGGCAGTGCGATTCGCCGTATTGGTCATATACAGTGGCTACGTAATATCGCGGTTGGCTTGGGGAATGCGCCGTACTCGGCGGAAATCGTCCAGGCGTTGCAAGCGCGGTTAAATGATGCTTCAGTTTTGGTGCGGGAACATGTGCAATGGGCATTACAACAACAGGATATGAAACGAACAGAACAGCAACAGAGGACATATGATGAATGAACGATCCGTTATCGGCACGCCGCTGAGTCCGTCAGCGACCAAAGTCATGCTGCTGGGCAGTGGCGAACTCGGCAAGGAAGTGATTATCGCGCTGCAGCGTCTGGGTGTGGAGACCATCGCGGTAGACCGCTATGCCGATGCGCCGGGGCATCAGGTGGCGCATCGCGCGCATGTGATCAACATGGCGAATGGTCAGGCGCTTCGGGTGCTGATCGAGCGGGAGCGTCCGGATATCATCGTGCCGGAAATTGAAGCTATCGCGACCGATATGTTGATAGAAATCGAGCGAGCGGGGATTGCGACCGTAATTCCGACTGCGCGTGCCGCTAAACTTACGATGAATCGCGAAGGAATTCGCTGTTTGGCGGCGGAAACACTGGATTTGCCCACTTCACCTTATGCCTTTGCCAATAGTCTGGATGAACTGCGCGTGGCAATTGATGGCAAGATCGGCTATCCCTGTATCGTAAAACCGGTGATGTCCTCTTCGGGCAAGGGACAGTCGCGTATCGAAAATGCAGATGAAATTGAAGCGGCATGGCATTACGCTGCGAGTGGCAGCCGGGTGAATCAAGGGCGGGTGATTGTCGAGGGAGTGATTCATTTTGACTACGAAATCACGCAACTGGCGGTACGTGCGCTGGGTGCAGATGGGAGCGTGAAAACGCATTTCTGTGAAGCGATCGGTCATGTGCAGGTGCAGGGTGATTATGTGGAAAGCTGGCAACCGCAGGGAATGTCACCGATAGCATTGGAACGCGCACGTGAGATGGCTAAGAAAATTACTGATGACCTGGGCGGTTTAGGCGTTTTCGGTGTGGAATTGTTTATTAAAGGCGATGAGGTCTGGTTTAGCGAAGTCAGTCCGCGGCCGCATGATACCGGCATGGTGACCATGTGCAGCCAGAAACAGAGCGAGTTTGATTTGCATGCGCGTGCCATCCTGGGATTGCCGGTGGATACCATCTTGTTGGCGCCGGGTGCCAGCGCGGTGATTTATGGTCAACTGGAAGCGCAAGGCATTGCATTCTCTGGCGTGATTGAAGCGCTTAGCGTGCCGCATAGCGATTTACGCTTGTTCGGCAAGCCGGGATCATTCCAGCGCCGGCGCATGGGCGTTGCGTTGGCGAATGGCGTTAACACGGACGAAGCGCGAAGCCGTGCTAAACTTGCGGCCAGCCGGGTGATGCCTGTCAAAGTATAAATAAGCAAAATAACCAATAACTTGATAAGGAAAATGATGACTATTGAAGAACTCAACGCCAAGTACAAAATTGCAGGTCAACTTGAATTTATAGCCGGCAACAGCGGATTGCCGATGATCCAGGTGAAGAGCGCCAAAGCCGGGGCGCTGATTTCGCTTCATGCCGGACAGGTGTTGTCGTACCGGCCAGCCGGAGAGCCGGAGGATGTTCTATTTCTGAGTGAAAAAGCGTATTACCAGGATGGCAAAGCAATTAAAGGCGGCGCGCCGATCTGCTGGCCGTGGTTTGGTGCCGATCCGGAAGGGAAAGGCCGCCCTGGACATGGATTTGTACGTAATCGTGCGTGGAATGTTGTGGCAACCGAAGCTATGGCCAATGGCGATGTCAAAGTCACGCTGGGCTTGGAAGATACGCCGGATACGCGTGCCATCTGGCCGCAATCGTTCAGTCTGTTGCAAGAAATTATAATTGGCGATGCCCTGAATCTTTCGTTGATCACGCGCAATACCGGAAAAGAAACACTCTCCATTACACAGGCGTTTCACACGTACTTTAAAGTGGGTGATATCGCACGGACGAAAGTGCTCGGTCTGGAAGGTTGTGAGTATATCGATAAGGCGGGCGGCGGCAATGCGCAAAAGCGGCAATCGGATGCAGTGATCATCGAATCCGAAGTCGACCGCATTTATCTGGATGTCGGCAATACCTTAACGATCGACGATAGTGCGCTGAACCGACGCATCCGGATTACTTCGCAAGGCAGCAAAACCGCAGTGGTATGGAATCCCTGGGAAAAAATTTCCAAGGAAATGGCCGATCTGGAAGATGCCGACTATCAGCGCTTGCTGTGTGTTGAAACCACGAATGCCGCGAATGATGTGATAGAAATCGTGCCGGGAAGTGAATGCCGATTAACTGCGAACTATCGGGTGATACGTAACTGATTGAGAAGAGTATGATGCGGTCGTTTGCCGCATCATAAGAAGTTCTGGATTGCATTGAAGAATTTTTTCTCGCCTAAATCGGATGCATATTTTTTCCAATCAAAATAAGGCCCCGGATCAGTTTTGCGTCCGGGTGCGATATCCGAATGCCCGGCGATATGCTGGATGGGATATTGATTGCACAGACATTGCGTCAGTGCAATCAATGATGAATATTGACTATCAGCAAACGGTGACATGTCACTGCCTTCGAGTTCTACGCCTATCGAAAAGTCGTTGCATCGCTCTTTTCCTTGCCAATAAGATACGCCGGCATGCCAGGCACGCTTAATACAGGGGACAAATTGGATGATTACGCCATCACGGCGGATGAAAAAATGCGCCGATACTTTCAATCCTTGTAACGATTGATGATAAGGGTGTGCTTGCGGATCGATTTGGTTGGTAAACAACTCAATTACGCCCGTGCCGCCGAATTCATCGGGGGGGAGGCTGATGTTATGGATCACTAATAAGTTGATTTCCACACCCGCCGGGCGTTCGTCGCAATTAGGCGAAGCAATGAATGGAACGGTATCAATCAGACCGGATGTATCTATTTGCATGCGATAGAATAAGTTGAAAATTAAAAAATGATGTTGCATGGTAGCCTAGCTTAATCAAACTTGAAAACCGGAATCGCATGAAGCAAGGCAAATTCATTACGCTGGAAGGTATCGACGGTGCGGGTAAATCGACCCAGTTGGCGTGGATAGCCGAACTATTGCAACGCGCTGGAAAACGGGTTGTGGTGACGCGCGAGCCGGGTGGGACTGCATTGGGCGAGCAATTGCGTGCACTGTTGCTGGATAGATCCATGGCCATGCATGCGGAAACCGAAGCATTGCTGATGTTCGCCGCGCGGCGTGAACATTTGGATAAAGTTATTTTGCCCGCTCTCGCGCAGGATCAATGGGTGTTGTCGGATCGTTTCACCGATGCCAGTTTTGCTTATCAGAGTGGAGGCAGGGGATTGGATAGCGCTAAGCTGGTTATTCTGGAGCAATGGGTGCAAAATGGTTTGCAGCCGGATTTGACATTGTATTTCGATGTCCCGGTGGATGTGGGGCAGCAGCGTGTGAGTCGAGGAGGAGTCGTGGATCGGTTCGAGCAAGAGCAAGCCGATTTCTTCCTGAGGGTGCGCGCAGCGTATCTGGATAGAGCGCAGCGGTTTTCTGACCGCATCAAAATTATCGACAGCAACCGATCGTTACCGGAAGTCAAAGCTGCGGTTGAACAAATCTTGCAGCCTTTGTTGCATCATGAGTGAAATTTATAACTGGCAACAGGAGATCTGGTCGAAATTGATGCATAGCCGTCAATTCCGGGGTCATGCATTGCTGCTCAAAGGTAAGCAGGGCATTGGCAAATATGATTTTGCGTGTCAACTGGCCAAATCATTGCTTTGCACCGCTCCCCTGGTTGATCATCAGGCTTGCGGAAAATGTTTGAGTTGTGGCTGGTTTGAACACGATAGCCATCCTAATTTTTATCCGGTGATGCCGGAAGCGCTCGCTGTCATTTCCGGGGGAGGCGGCGAGAAGGAAGAAGGCGAAGAAAAATCCGCCAGCGCTACGGCCAAGAAAAGCGCCAGCCAGCAAATCAGCATCGAGCAGATTCGGAAATTGACTGATTTTGTTTATCTGACCGGCCATCAAGGCGGTTACAAGATTATTCTGATTTATCCTGCGGAAACGATGAATACCGCCTCGGCCAATGCCTTGCTGAAAAAACTTGAAGAGCCGCCGGAGAATGTATTGTTCATACTGATCACGCACCAGGCGCAGCATTTGCTGCCGACCATACGCAGCCGTTGTCAGCAGATTTCGATGCCGATGCCGGATGTTGAGTCTTCCGTGGCGTGGTTGCAGCAGCAAGCGGTCAGTGATCCTGAAAGCAAGCTCGCTGCCGCGGGTTATGCGCCCTTATCCGCATTGTTGTTGGATAAGGGGGAGTACGCGGCGCACTATGAACAATTTATCCAGCACATGGCCCATCCCAAGCAGTTTGATCCACTGATGCTGGCCGGAGCATTGCAGCAAACGAGTCTGTCAATTGTAGTCGGTTGGCTGCAAAAATGGTGCTATGACTTGGTCAGCTATCGCACTACCGGGAAAATCCGCTACTATTTGAAACAGTTGCGAGCCATTCAAGCGCTAAGCGGGCAAATCAACCTCGTTGAGTGCGTGAGATTTACCCGCGAACTCAACACCAAACAGCACCTGTCGCATCATCCGCTCAATCCACGCCTGTTTTTGGAGGAAATGTTCATCGCGTACACTGTCATGATGCAGGGAGAGTAATCCCCCGTCATTTTTTCTCAAACGTATCATCCGCTTTCAAGACTTTCAATGCTGCGCTGGCGCACACTTCATCATACTCAATCCCGGGCGCGCCGCCGACGCCGATACCGCCCATCACTTCACCGCCGATTTTGATTGGGAAACCGCCGCCCAATAACAGAATGCTTTCGTTCAAGCGCATTAAGCTTTGCAATTCCGGTTTTTGCGCTACCAGTACGGCAAATTTATGCGTCGAATCGCGCAAGCTATTGGCGGTATAGGCTTTGCGACGGCTGCTATCGAGCGTGTGCGGCCCGGCGCCATCGGCTTTCAACTGCACCTTGAGCAAACCGGATTGGTCCACAATAGCTACGCTGACTTTAAATCCATCGTCGTGGCATTTTTTGATTGCCGACATTGCTGCCTGGGTTGATAATTCAAGCGGCAGGGTTTTTTGTGTAGGAAAACTCTGCGCCGAGATCTGAACGGACGCTGTATACAACGTAAACGCGGAAATGCCGGTTAATAATGATTTGAGTGTAGGGGTCATAATCGAATCCTTTGAATGAGTATTTCATACAAGTACATTAAACATTGCACCATAAGATTATCACTGTTTTAATTGACAACAAATCCTATTATTTGCGAAAAGAGGTAATGGCATGATTACAAAAACGATCGATTATCTGGATGGAAACACAAGTTTGGAGGGCTATCTGGCCTATAACGACACCGGCAAGCCGCAGCCCGTGGTATTGGTTGCACACGACTGGAGCGGACGGCGCGAAATGGCCTGCAAAGGGGCGGAAAGAATCGCCGATATGGGTTATGCCGGTTTTGCGCTGGATATGTACGGCAAAGGCATATTCGGCGCCGATGGCGATGCGGAAAAGAATGGCGCCTTGATGGCGCCGTTTGCCCAGGATCGCGCCCTGCTGCGGCGCAGAATCAACGCCGCATTGCATGCCGTGTGCCAATTGCCACAGGTCGACGCCACTAAAATTGTCGCGATGGGCTATTGTTTCGGCGGCATGTGCGTGCTGGAGCTGGCGCGTTCCGGTGCGGATGTTAAAGGCGTGATCAGTATTCACGGCATTTTTGCGCCGGGCAATGTTGCGAATGCAAACATCACCGCAAAAGTGCTTTGTCTGCATGGCCACGATGACCCGATGGTGCCGCCCGAGCAAGTGCTCGCATTTGAAACCGAGATGACCCAAGCGAATGTGGATTGGCAAGTGCACGTCTACGGCGGTACGATGCACGCCTTCACCAACCCCAAAGCCAATAATCCCGGCTTTGGCACGGTATACAAGGAAATCGCGGCAAATCGGGCGTATCGGTCGGTTGCTGATTTTCTGAGGGAGATTTTTTGCTAAACTGCGAAAAACGACTTAAGACTGAACCGGCTCAAAGCGCCCGATCCGGTTCAGAATGCCCAGCAGGAAACACGCTGACAATGACTTTATATTTCATGGCTTGCTTAAATCCTCTTATAAACATCTTCCCAGGGAGAGCCTAAATCAGGGTTTTTATGATAGGACTCCAATCGTTCATCAATTGTTTTTTTCTCTTCTGCCGTTAGTTCGATGGACTGAGCTTCAGCGGCTATCGTATCCCAAATATCTTCCACTAATTGGATTCTCTCAGGGATGAAGAGTGAAATGGCATCTGCTGCGGTTATTTTTTCATGGTTCTATCCACCTTGCTTAATTTGATTTGTGTCCACTTTCTAATTTTTAACAAAAATTTATTTGTAGTTCATAGATTGAGGAATGTCAATTGACTATAAACGTTCCAGCAAAATCCGCCTGATTTCTTCATCGGTGAGCACAATAGGGTTGGTTTTCATGCTGCTGCCGCGGCAATTGGCGATGACTTTATCCAATGCGGTTTCCTGCAGTCCGTAAAGTGACAGACGCGGCAGGGTGAGTTCGTTGGTCCATCGCGCCAGCAGGTCAATTAATGCGTTATATGCGGCTTGGGGATCGATAAAGCGTTTCTGGCAGAGAATTTCTGCGACGTGCAGGTACTTTGCCAGTGCTTTGTTGGTGGGTTCCCGTGCCAGCATGCTTTGAATGTTGATTCGCGTGGCAGATGCGACCAGGGTGCCGCATACCACGCCGTGCGGGATCGGGTAAAAAGCACCTAATGGCGATGCCAGGCCATGTACCGAACCGAGGCCGACTTGCGCCAGTGTGATTCCTGATAACAGCGCGGCATAGGCCATTTTTTCGCGATGTTGTGCAAGCTTCCCTTGCTGGTGGTAAAGCGGGATCAGCGCATCGCGCACGGCCTGCAGGCCGCTGATCGCCAGAGCATCGGTGAAAGCGTTGGATTTGGTGGAAACATAGGATTCCAGTAGTTGCGTCAACGCATCCATGCCGTTGGCGGCGATCACACTGGGCGGGCAGCTGGCAAGCAAATCCGGATCGACGATGGCGTATTCGGCGACCAGTTTGTCGTGACGGAAGGATTTCTTGAACCCGTTTTCGCCCTGCACGCTGAGCACGGCATTTTTGGTGGCTTCGCTACCCGTGCCAGCGGTGGTAGGTACGACAATGAATGGAATGGCCGGGCCGTGGTACGGTAACTCCGGGCCGACGCCTTCGAGATAATCCATGACAGAGCGTTGTACTTTCAGTAATCCGGCAATCGCTTTGGCGGCATCGAGTGCACTGCCGCCGCCGATTCCGATCACGGCATCAAAAGTTTCATTTGCAAAGGTTTTGACAAGGTCATCGATCAGAGTGGGGGAGGGTTCTTCGGCAATCATGCAATGCTGCCAGGTAATTGCACGCTGTTTGAGTTGATCAAGAAAAGATTGCCCGTGACTGGTACCCAAGAACGAGCGGGCGCCCGTGACAAGCAAAATATTCGATCCATAGCCTGTAATGATATCTGGTAGTTTCTTGATAACGCCCGCGCCAAATTCAATGCGCGGTAATCGGGCGATGGAGAAATTGACCATTAGCTTTTTACGATCGGATATAAGCCTTGATAGACGATACCTTTGCGGGGTTCGGCCATCCAATCCGCAACGGCATCGCGCCATGTCAGGTAATGCGCCGTCTCTTTATGGGCGGCTGCGTCCTGCCGGGTTTTATAGGCTTCGTACAATACAAATTTTGCCGGATCATCCGCGGATTGCAAAATATCAAAACGCACATTACCCGGCTCAAGAATGGAATTTTCGTGATTGTATCGGCAAGCTTCCTTGAATGCTTCCACTTTTTCCGGTTTGATTGAAACAGTGACGATGGTTACATGCATGATTTTATTCCTTTCATCAATTTTTGTCGTTTAACGGGTGACTGAGAAATCATTTGCGTTACCGTTGTGGCGCTAAAAACGAGCTCAGAATTCTTATTTGTCAGGCACAGGTTATTTTTTCCTTGTTTATCCGATGGCTGGCTGCTGAGCGTTGTGTTTGCTGTCAGAACTGCCCGGATAGTCAATCCGGGTATGCAAGTCTGCGGGTATTCTACTACTAATTCTGTGGGAGTTTTTCAGGCATTCGCGGCGTCTTGGAGTTTCAATAGCGAATCTTTTATCGGATTTAATAGTTTTGTTCGGGTGTGATTTCAGGATCCTTTTATTGATTTTGAAGTTTTCCCTACTTGGTAATATGGCTATAATCACAATATCGCCTTGTCATCAGAATCTTATATATGCTTAATAAAAAAGATGTTGCGCCACCTTCTTTGCTTAATAAATTAGTATCTTTGACTACAATTCGGGATATTGAATTGTTCGAGTTCAGTTTATTGAAAACTTTGGCTGAACTTTTAAGTATTAATCAGATTTCAATGTACAAGCTTGATCAGACCAATACTACGTGTTGGTTGTCTACCTATTCGATTGATTTTATTCAAGATGATAGTAAAAGACAATTTTCAGAATCACAGGAGATTTGTACATCGGAAATCACGATTCCTGAGGAAATCAAGTCTGCCCAGCTATGGATGGAAACAACCAGGAAACCTTATATTCATTACCGGGGAGATCGGTGCCTGGTGGTGTATCCCATACTGACTGTGAACAAAATTGAGGAGATGTTGACTTTTGAGCTTCCTCATCCATTGACTGAAGGAGAAATGCTGATCATTTCCAGCTTGCTGAGTATTACGCATAACTTCCGTAGCTTGTTGGATGAAAGTCAGAAAGACAAACTAACCGGTTTATTGAATCGTCAAACTTTTGAAGAGAATATCAAGAAAATAAGCGCACTTACTGCGGGCCCCGATATTGGTCAAGACCATGACGGTAATATGTTGAACCGAAGAAGGCCAAAAGTGGAAACGGAAAAATTCTGCCTCGCTATCATTGATATTGATGATTTTAAGTCGATCAATGACCGGTTTGGCCATATCATGGGAGATGAGGTTTTACTGTTGTTATCCTATGTGATGAAGCAAAATTTCCGCGCAAGGGATTTATTGTTTCGCTTTGGCGGAGAGGAGTTTGTGGTGATTTTCCGTGCGCCCGATAAGGAAGAGGCTTATAAAGCACTGGAGCGTTTTCGCAACAAGATTCAAGAATATCACTTTCCACAAATTGAGACCGTGACAATCAGCATGGGCGCGACCTTGATTAATGAATTGAATTACCTGGCTTCCGAAATCATCGGACGCGCAGATCAAGCGCTTTATCATGCTAAGCAGAGCGGTAAGAATCAGTTGCATTTTTATGAAAATCTTTTAGAAAATGGGCATGTTTTCGAGAAAAGAGAAGCCAGTGCAATAGACGTCCTTTAACTATGTGACTATTGGCGCTGCATAAGCGATTGCTTAGTTGCGACTAAAAATAATTGTGGATTACCAGCGGTAATATGGCCCATAAAACCCTCCACGGAAATAAGGATAGTAGCCTGGATAGCCAAAATAAGGATAAGGTCCGTTGTAACCCCGGTAGTCATTATAATTAGGATAGGTCGGCCAAAGATGAATTGCCGTTGCAGATAACAATGGTACTTGAATAACTCTTTTGCCAACAGTTTGTTCAATATCCCCCGTAATTACCCCGGCAACGGTAATTTCCTTATCTTTGGCATAGACGGCCGGGTCCAGGAACTCGGCGCTTTTAACCACAAAGCGGCCTGCACCTGTTTTGTGTAACTGCGGGCGGCCGCTGAAATCGAGAGGGTAGTATAAAACCTGTATCAAACTTGCATGCGCTTCATTTTCCACGTCAATAATCACGCCCCCCCAGCGAACAGGCGCATCTTTATAATTATTGATGTCATGACTGATCTGATTATAGGAAACGTTTATTGCCGGCGCATTTTCGATAGCCGACGGTAATCCGGCGCAGGCGCTCAATAGCAAATAAAGCAATAGTAAAAATGGTTTCATGATTTTTCTCCTGCGATTTATTTGAAATTGATCCGGCGCAATGTATTAATTTAATCGTTGTACAACAAATTCAATGTGTGAGTTTGTTGCTAAGACTCTTGCTGCAAGCTTTAGTTTGAATTGCAGGATTGATCAATGGAAATATTCATACGGTTATTATTGCAGCAGCGTTGAGATATGCTTTGAGAAACTATTTACTGTGACTATTTGCGTATGGTCACTCTATCTTGCGGATGGGTGATGGTAATGGTTAAAAAACCGCCTCAACAGATAGCTGCGCGCTATCGAAACAGCTGTGAAGATCAATCCGATTTGAATGTTTTGGCTTATGCTGACTTCTATTTCATAAAGCGGAAATACGATCATTTGTGCGGCTAAGGCTACAAAATAGCCAATAGTAACATTAGCAAATGATTCTGTGAGTGATTGGGTCCTGGTTTGCATCGCTATTTCTTTGTCAGCAATAGCATTGCACAAGTAAATGAAACAAGGAGACCAAGCAGTATGGGCGCCAAGACTGATTCATTACCGGTTACTGCATAATATCCGTATAGAATCAATGAAAGCATCAATGTGATTATCAATATTGGTTTTGTCATTTTTTAGATTTTTTGTGTAATTAAAGGTGTTATACCAATTGCATGCATATAAGTTAGTTAGTTTTTTATTTTTTAAAAACTATGTTACCTGAGCGTACCGGATTTATTGATTCCAGGCATATCTCTGATTGACTCATTTTGTAGTTGTGTAGCAATTAGCGGTTATCAGTAATCGGGCAAAAGAAAGCAACGAAGATTGAAGATGAATAAGGATGAGATGCCCAATCGGAATTAGGAGCACAAGGCTGCATGAAAGATTCTTGAGCAGATCTATTACTTGCGAAATTTCTCATTGATAAACTGCGCAACAAGTAATCCCGCAACTAATGCAATTGCAGAATATAAAACGATTTCCAGCATATTAGACATTTTAGAATCTCTCCATAGTTAATTAACTGAGTTTCAATCATACTATACTCGATATCATGCACTGAATATTTCAATGGATTGATGGCCGCTATTGTTTAAAATTGTTGGGGAGATATGAATAATGAGAATAATTAAACAATTAGTTTTGGGAATGTTGCTGTGTTTTATTTTTTCGTCGCAGGTTCAGGCAATGGAAGAAATTTCTAGTAGAGTTTATGTTAAAAGGGCAGGTACGAAGATTGTAAGTGGTATTGCTAATGTAGCCACCGGATGGATGGAGTTGCCAAAAAATATTAATTTGTGGAGCCAAAGAGATAGCAATGCTGTCATAGGCGCTGCCGAAGGATTGTTATGGGGTATTTTTCACACTGCAGGCCGTACTGGGTCTGGTGCATTGGATCTTGCCACTTTTTGGCTTCCAACTTATCCAACCCCTGACCCGTTGTTCGTTTGGGAGGATTTCTCGAAAGATTCTGATTATATTGGGTGGCGTATGGCCAGGTAAAAACTACTTTGATATTGCATTCCCTGTTTCGGAGCTGTGCCGTAAAAAAACGGATTCTATCTTTGACGGTGCAGCTCACTTCTTATTGAGACGCATATCGATGGAATCGGGAAAGGGTTAAAATTTATATCCTCGATGGAGCGCCACAATGCCTGCGGTTAGATTGAAGTATTCCACGCGCTCGAAACCAACCTGCTCCATAAGTTCTTTTAATTCGTCTTGAGAAGGATGCATGCGAATGGATTCCGCTAAATATTGATAGCTTTCCGCGTCATTGGCAATCATTTTTCCCATTGCGGGTAGTAATTTGAACGAATAGGCATCGTAGGCAGGCTGAAGCAGCTTCCAAATTTTGGAAAATTCCAGTACGAGAACCGTTCCGCCCGGTTTTATGACTCGTAACATTTCTTTAAGTGCGATATCCTTATGGGTCATATTTCGCAAACCAAACGCTACACTGACGCAGTTAAAATAATTATCTGGGAAAGGTAGTTTTTCGGCATCACATTGAGCGACCGGAGTCGGTGTACCTTTATCAATCAGGCGGTCGCGTCCGATCGAAAGCATGGAATTATTAATATCAGTTAGCCACACCTGCCCGGATTTCCCTACTTTCTGTAAAAATAATACGCTTAAATCTCCAGTGCCTCCGGCGATATCCAATACCTTGTCACCCGGTTTTATTCCGCTGGTTTCCATTACAAAACGTTTCCATAACCGGTGCATTCCAATTGACATAAGATCGTTCATTAAATTGTAGCGTTCCGCGACAGAATGAAAAACCTCAGCGACTTTGCCCGCCTTTTCATCCTCTGCAACAGTATTAAAACCAAAATGAGTTGTTTTAGTCATGACATTAATTTGAATTGAATTGGGTGTGGCGGGTGAATAATTATTGATAATAAGTTATTTGCAGGAATGATGCGTCTTTTGAGGTTTAATTTCGAGTTCTCTGCTGGCACCGGCTGCTTCTAAGCGCTGCAAGTAACGCTGCCACATTGTATCCTGATTAAGACCAAAGTTATATAACAGATCCCATGAATAAAGCCCTGTATTATGGCCATCGGTGAAATTGAGTTGTATGGCATAATTACCAACAGGATCGATTTTGCTGATACCGACCGTCTTCTTGCCAGTTTGCAGTACCTCTTGCCCCGGACCATGGCCACTGACTTCGGCAGAGGGTGAATGAACGCGCAAAAATTCACATGAGAATTGAAAGGATTTGCCATCAGAGAAAGTAATATCCAGAATTCCGGATTTCTGATGCAGCTTGATTTCTGTCGGATGCGGTGTGTGTTTAGTTAAACCAGCCATGTTCTTTATTTAATATGATGAATTAAGGATGTGCAATGGCTCCATTGTAGCAAACTGTGCAAAAAATTATTGATGCAGGAATATAAGCATGAGTGCAAAAATACTGATCGTGGAAGATGAAGCGGCTATCCGGGAGCTGATTGCTTATAATTTGCAGCAGGCGGGATATGAAAGCATTTGTGCTGAAGATGCGGAGAAAGCAATGGCGATCATCCATGATGCACTGCCGGATTTGATTTTGTTGGATTGGTTGCTGCCCAATATGGCCGGTATAGATTTTGCACGAATTCTACGGCGCAATGAACGCACTCGCCTTATCCCGATTATTATGCTGACAGCACGAACCCAGGAAGCGGATAAAGTGGCCGGCCTGGAGATAGGCGCGGATGATTACGTGACAAAGCCTTTTTCACCGCGTGAATTGATCGCACGAATTAATGCGGTCTTGCGTCGGCTGATCCCGGAAGCTTCTGCACAAGTGGTTGAAATCCATGGGTTGCGATTGGATCCAGTCAATCATCGTGTTACCGACGGAAATAAAGAAATTGAACTGGGGCCGACAGAGTATCGCTTGCTGTATTTTATGATGTTGCATGCCGAACGTACCTATTCGCGTAGTCAATTATTGGATCGAGTATGGGGCGATCGTGTATTTGTCGAGGAGCGTACTGTTGACGTGCATATCCTCCGGTTACGGAAAGCTTTGCACTGGTCAGGTAAAGACAACTGGATACAAACTGTCAGGGGAACAGGTTATCGGTTCTCCGCAGTTGCCATAGCCCTCGCTGATGTTTCAAATAAGGAAATCTGATAATGTTTGTGTTGCAGAGTGTTGCAGTGATGAATCCGATCAATCAGAACATTGATCCATGTGTATTGCGATGCTTCTTCAAACGCGGTGAAATTGAGTAATGGTTGCAAATTTTCTCGGATAATCGTCTTATTGTAGGGTAGCATTTAAGTGTCTGATATCTGGCAGCGTTCATCAAATATTTTTTTTCTTGCCTTCATTACAGTGTTGCTATGGATGATCTTTGGTGCTGTGAAAGCGCTGATTTTTTTCAGTGTGGCCATGCTCTGGGTTGTGTTTCATCACATTCGTCATTTGGTCTTGTTGGAGCGCTGGTTACAGCTTTCTGATCATTCTCCAGCAAGCATCCCAGCCGGTTCCGGAGCTTGGGATGAGGTATACGCACATTTGGCGCGCTATGTGCGTCAACATAGTCAGAACCAGGAAATGCTGAGTATTGCTTTAAAGCGCGTGCAAAGCGTTACTTCCGCTATGCCGGATGGCATTGTTATTCTCGATATGAATGATCGTATTGAATGGTGTAACCCGGTTGCGGAGCAGCACTTGGGCATCAATCTTGTTTTGGATGTCGGTCAGCAGATTACCTATTTGGTGAGGCAGATACCGTTTGTTGAATATCTGACAGCACGCCAATATAGTAGCCCATTAATTCTAAAGCAGACCCGATTGCAAGGATTGATCATTTCCTTGCAGCTGGTGCCTTATGGTTATAATCAGAAGCTTATAATCAGTCGTGATATTACGCGTTTTGAGAAAATAGAGACGATGCGGCGCGACTTTATTGCTAATGTCTCGCATGAATTGCGCACACCGCTTACCGTCATCGGTGGTTTTCTTGAAACATTATCCGCTGATGATAATGTTAATAGCAGTTTCAATAAGCGTGCCCTGGCATTGATGACTGAGCAAACAACTCGCATGCAGGGATTGATTGAAGATTTGTTGATTCTGTCACGTCTTGAAAATGAGCAGAATAAGGTCAGCGAAAAAATAGTGAATGTAGTTAACTTGGCGCAAGATCTCTTGCAAGATGCGGAATCTCTGAGTGCAGGGCGGCATCAAATCAAATTAACTGTTGCTTCGCAAGATCAGCTCTTGGGGAGCGAGGAAGAATTACGTAGTGCTTTTGGGAACTTGGTCAGTAATGCGATTCGTTATACTCCGGACGGCGGGGAAATAATTATTAGTTGGGAAAAGCGCCATGATCAAGGATTGTTTTTTGTGCAAGATAGTGGAATCGGGATTGAACCGGAGCACATTCCGCGGTTGACGGAGCGTTTTTACCGTATTGATAACAGCCGTTCAAGAGAAACTGGTGGCACAGGGCTTGGATTGGCAATTGTCAAACATGTTTTGAACCGGCATGAGGCGCATCTCGAAGTTATTAGTAAAGTAGGCAAGGGTAGCCGGTTTAATATCTGGTTTCCAGCTAAGCGTCTAGTTTCTGGAAATGCGTGATCACTCAGTATCTATGAGGAAAACGTGATAACTTGTATTTTATTTCCATGAATCTGGTAAGAAACACCGTGTTTATACGGTGACCGTGACTTAAAAGTGTTGATACTTGCTGCGGTAGATGACTTGAGCGCCTGCATCCAAGCTGAATTTTGAGTAGGTGATAGTTCAAATAACTGATAGAAAGAGCGTTGTAGGAATAAAAAAACAGCCACCGGTTACCCAGCAGCTGTCAGCTCTCTATTGGATCTTTCGCGGATCCAATTGCGTTGCTACTAACTATCTAATCGCTGATGTATTTTGATCCAGATTAACCCGAGCTTTGTTGACCGATGAATGATCATGATGATCCATCGTTATTTTTTTGTGTAGATCCGCATTGTTAAGGCTTTCTGCCAACACTTCCTCGTATTCGCGGATATTAGCGGTTGCATGCGATTTGAAATCCTGACCTTGTCTACCATAGTTATAAGAATGAGCTTCGTAATCTTTGAGTGCAGCTTTGTTTTTTTGTAATTTTGCTTCGGCTTCCTTGGCAGCATTTTCATAATGCTGTGTCAAGGCGGCATGATCGTTGTCATCAATACCTTCTACTTCTACGGCGAATACTGATGAAGCAGCTAAGCTGAATGCCAAAACAGAAATTAATGTTAAGAATTTTTGTGCTTTCATGATCAGTTTCTCCAATGGTAGATTGATGACTGTCATAATAGCTTCACTTGATGGAGCGAGTATATTAGGGAAACCCTGTTTTTTATCTAATGGTTTCCATTAGACGTTATGTTTTTTATTTTTGTTATGTTTTCTTGAATGAGCAGGTGGTCGAACAGTATTGGTTTGGTGTCGTGACCAAATAATGGCTGCTATTCCTGCCAGAATCATTGGAATCGATAGCCATTGCCCCATTGTGATTCCTAAAGTCAGTACGCCCATGAAGCCATCCTCCGGTTCACGGAAAAATTCTGCAAATGAACGTAAAACACCATAGCCAATCATAAATGCCCCTGTGATTGCACCAGTTGCGCGTGGTTTGGCTGAGTAAATCCAGATAAAAATGAACAGCACTACACCTTCGAGCGCAAATTGATACAATTGGGAAGGGTGACGGGGAAGGCTGTCAACATGCGGGAAAACCATACCCCATGGGACATCGGTAGGGCGTCCCCATAGTTCGCCATTGATGAAGTTGCCAATGCGGCCAGCGGCCAATCCCGGTGGAATCAGTGGAATGACAAAGTCGGTTACTGCAAGCCATGGCAAATGATATTTGCGAGCGAGCAATATCATCGCAACAAAGACGCCAAGAAATCCGCCATGAAAGGACATGCCGCCTTCCCATATGGCGAAAATATGCAATGGATGTTCTAGATAATAGCCGAATTGATAGAAAAGTACATGCCCCAACCGCCCACCCACAACTACTCCCAGCATGCCGTAAAAGAGTGCATCATCAAGCATCTCATAGGTAAAGGTGGCTTGTGGATTATGTTTGATACGGTACCGCCCGAGCAGAATGAACGCCACAAAACCCAGCAGGTACATCAATCCATACCAATGCACAGAAAGCGGCCCCAGCGAGATGGCAACCGGATCAATTTGCGGGTGAACGAGCATAGTTTCGGCCTTATTTACGGTAAAATATCACGCATTATACCAATTGCGCTGGTATACACCGTATCATAAATTGTATTTTTATCTTATTCAGGAGCAAGCATGCCAGATAATAAACGTAGTCAGGCTATTACTCAGGGTACTCAACACGCGCCGAGTCGTGCCATGTTGCGTGCGGTCGGTTTTAACGATGAGGATTTTAATAAACCGATTGTGGGAGTCGCTAATGGCTACTCAACGATTACGCCGTGTAATAAGGGACTCAACGAACTATCGTTAAAAGCTGAATCGGCACTAAAGCAAGCAGGTGCCATGCCACAGATGTTTGGCACCATTACGGTGTCAGATGGGATCTCGATGGGTACGGAAGGCATGAAGTATTCCTTGGTTTCCCGCGAGGTGATTGCCGATTCGATTGAAACCTGCGTGCAGGGAGGAAGTATGGATGGTGTAATTGCCATCGGCGGTTGCGACAAAAATATGCCGGGCGCGATGATTGCGATTGCGCGCATGAATGTGCCGGCAATTTTTGTGTATGGCGGCACGATCAAGCCGGGGCATTATAAAAATCAGGATCTGACTATTGTCAGCGTGTTTGAAGCGGTGGGGCAACACAGCGCACATAAGATTGATGATCAGGAATTGCTGCAGATTGAGCGTAATGCTTGCCCGGGTGCAGGTTCCTGCGGCGGTATGTATACCGCGAACACCATGTCATCCGCTTTCGAGGCGATGGGCATGAGTCTGCCGTATTCTTCCACCATGTCCGCTGAAGACGGCGAGAAAATGATCAGCGCCGGGCAATCTGCAGAAGTATTGGTGAGTGCCATCAAGAAACAGATTCTGCCGCGCGATATCATTACCCGTAAATCGATCGAGAATGCCGTTGCGGTGATCATGGCGGTGGGCGGTTCGACCAATGCGGTGCTGCATTTCCTGGCTATTGCGCACGCCGCAGAAGTTGAGTGGAACATAGATGATTTTGAACGGATGCGCGCTAAAGTGCCGGTATTGTGTGACTTGAAACCTTCCGGGCGTTACGTGGCCGCAGATTTGCATCAAGCCGGCGGTACTCCGCAAGTGATGAAAATGCTGCTGAATCATGGGTTGCTGCACGGCGATTGCACCACGATCAGCGGACAAACCATCGCGGAAGTATTGCACGATATTCCGGATGCACCACGTGCCGATCAGAATGTGATTCGCCAATGGGACAATCCAATGTATGCGCAAGGACATCTGGCTATTTTGAAAGGTAATTTATCCACTGAAGGGTGCGTGGCGAAAATTTCTGGAATCAAAAATCCGAAGATTACCGGGCCTGCACGTGTATTTGAATCGGAAGAAACGTGCATGGTGGCAATCCTGGCGCGCAAAATTCAACCCGGTGACGTAGTGGTCATTCGTTACGAAGGTCCTAAAGGCGGCCCGGGAATGCGCGAAATGTTGTCACCGACTTCCGCCTTGATCGGCGAAGGTTTGGGCGATTCGGTTGGATTGATTACCGATGGGCGTTTTTCCGGTGGAACATACGGCATGGTAGTCGGCCATGTGGCACCGGAAGCTTTTGTCGGTGGAACCATTGCACTGGTGCAGGAGGGGGATTCAATTACCATCGATGCTGAACGGCGATTGTTGCAATTGAATGTGCCTGACGATGTGCTTGCGCAACGCCGTGTATCCTGGCAATCGCCGCCGCCGCGTTATGTGCGTGGAGTTCTGGCAAAATATGCAAAACTGGTATCAAGTGCCAGTACAGGTGCAATAACGGATTGATTCCGCGTATTATCGGTATTGTTTGGCTCAAGCGTTTTATGTGATACTGGAACTAAATAATTTACTTTGAAGTCTCAGCAAGGCAGTATCATCAGAGCTTGCGGTTGGATGGTAAGTGCGTGAGGATGTAGAGCAGCAGATTTAACGTTGAAAATCACAAAACTTATAGGAATTGCTGCAAGTCTGTAAAGTTCGGGTTAGAATATCAGCCCATTTATAATTTTAAAATAAGGAAGAGAAATGAAAAAAGTATTAATTGGAGCAGTAGCTGCATCTGCCTTTTTCTTAGTTGGTGTTGCACAAGCAGATGCCGATCTGGCAAAAAACAGTGGTTGTTTGAATTGCCATAATGTTGATACTAAGTTGGTGGGCCCAAGCCTGAAAGATATTGCCGCTAAATATGCAGATCAAGCGGATGCGTCTGCATATCTGGCAGATAAGATTGTAAAAGGAAGCAATGGAGTTTGGGGTCCGATTCCAATGCCACCAAATGCTAACGTTAGTCCAGAAAATGCTAAAGTGTTAGCTGATTTTATCCTGACACTGAAGTAATAAGCATTCAGAATTCAGAAAAGCCGACGTCTAAAAGCGTCGGCTTTTTGTTTGCATAAAATTTTTATTACTGCGGTAGGTAAAAATGAAGACTCGTATTAAGTGGAAAGGCAACGTTAGTTTTGTGGCTGAATCCGGTAGCGGTCATTCAATATTGATGGATGGCGCACCTGAAGCAGGAGGACAGAATCAAGGGCCACGTCCAATGGAAATGTTGTTAATGGGGCTGGGTGGTTGCACTACATTTGATGTGGTGCTGATTCTGAAAAAGAGCCGTCAGGATATTACCGATTGCGAAGTGGAAATTGAAGCCGAGCGTGCACCGGTCGATCCAAAAGTATTTACTCATATTCATTTGCATTTCATTGTCACGGGTCACAATTTGAGTCCACAACAGGTAGAACGAGCGATAAATTTGTCCTCTGAGAAATATTGCTCGGCTTCGATCATGCTTAAACAGACGGTTAAGATCACGCATGATTTCGAGATTATTAATTCCTAGTTATCAATAAATTGTATGGGCATAAGTCTATGCCGCTAAAGTAACCCCGATTCATGGGCTTGCTGATCGGCGTGATAACTGGAGCGTACCATTGGCCCACAAGCGGCGTGACTAAACCCCATCGCAAGCGCCGCATGCTCGAAAGCTTTGAATCCTTCGGGCGTAACGTAACGCATGACCGGTAAATGGCCGATACTGGGTTGTAAATATTGACCGATAGTCAGCATTTCCACATTGTGCCTGCGCAAATCGTGCAATACTTCCATAATTTCCTCGTCTGTTTCTCCCAAGCCCAGCATTAAACCTGATTTTGTCGGAATATGAGGAAAATTATTCTTGAAATCTTCTAATAATTTCAATGAATTGTTATAATCTGCACCGGGTCGGCACTGCTTGTATAATCTGGGTACGGTTTCGAGGTTATGGTTTAAG
Source organism: Nitrosomonas ureae (assembly GCF_900108305.1). GTDB lineage: Bacteria > Pseudomonadota > Gammaproteobacteria > Burkholderiales > Nitrosomonadaceae > Nitrosomonas > Nitrosomonas ureae_B. The sequence continues at coordinate 28,631 of NZ_FNUX01000018.1, read as the reverse complement.
ACATCCGGCGGGTAGGCTGTGAGTTTTTCCAGAGCAATTTCCAGACGGCCTCTAAAGTCCGGTACCAAGGTTTCAATTTTAGTGTTTGGAGAGTGGGTACGTATTTCGCGAATACAATCGACGAAGTGTTGAGCGCCGCCATCGCGCAAATCGTCACGATCTACACTGGTAATCACTACATATTTCAATCGCATTGCGGCAATTGATTGCGCCAAATGTAACGGTTCATCGGCATCCGGTGGTTTGGGTCTGCCATGAGCGACATCACAAAAAGGGCAGCGGCGCGTACATAAGTCACCCAGAATCATAAAAGTTGCTGTTCCTTTTCCAAAGCATTCACCGATATTTGGGCATGATGCTTCTTCACAGACCGTATGAAGCTTATGTTCGCGCAACAATCGCTTAACTTCGTAATAATTCTCGCTACTGGAGGAACGAACGCGAATCCACGAGGGTTTACGCAACAGATTATTGCGTGATTGTGGCGCTATTTTGACAGGATTGCGCGCAGTCTTGTCAGCGCCTTTTTGCCGGGTATCGGTGGTCATGATGAGAAGTTGGTTATCCTTTAAGAAGTTTTACTTGTAGTTGATCTGCCAGCTTGTTGCTTAATATTTCTAATCCATCGGGAATTCCCAGATCTTTGGTTTGTGTAACTTGTAAGCCTTGATAGCCGCATGGATTAATGTAGGAGAATGGAGTCAGATCCATATCCACATTCAAAGCGATGCCGTGATAACAGAAGCTTTTTTTGATTTTGAGTCCCATTGATGCAATTTTAGCGTTTTTGACGTAAACGCCCGGCGCTTCAATCCGTCCTGATGCATCGATATGATAGCTCTTCAATAAATCAATTACAGCACTTTCCATGTTTCTGACTAATTCGCGCACGCCGAGTTTTAACCGGCGTATATCCAGCAGCAAATAAGCAACAATCTGCCCCGGTCCATGATAGGTGATTTGACCGCCACGATCTGTTTTAATGACATCAATACCATGATTGTTTAATAAATGCTCATCCTTTCCTGCAATGCCTTGAGTAAATACAGGTGGATGCTGTAACAACCAGATTTCATCGTGAGTTTGAACAGTTCTGGCTTGGGTGAAATATTTCATGGCTTGCCAGGTGGGTAGATAATCCGATAACCCGATAGTTTTTATAATAAAGCGCTGCCGTTCATGAGTGGATAATAAATGCTGGTGTCGCATGGGTAATCACAATACCACCGAGATCATGGGATGTTCTGATAACGCCTGATATAAATCATCCAGTTGGGATCGGGAAGTCGCTCGAATGGTACAGGTGAGGCTTAAATAAGTACCATTCCTGCTGGTTTTAATCGCCGTAGTGTTAACGTCGAAATCCGGGGCGTGGTATTTAACAATAGCCAGTGTGGTCTGAGTAAAATCCTGTTGTGCTTTCCCCATAATCTTGATTGGAAAATCACAAGGATATTCAATTAATGAAGCTTGTTCTGTCATAACTGCCAATCGAAGATAACTTGATTCTGAATCAATTTGTTAAATGATTTGTGACTTGTCCGCGCATGTGAGTTGCTTTATATTCTTGATAGAGCGTATGCAATTGCCTAAACAGTTCTCCTGGTTTTCCATCTCCCACGGGTTGATTATCTAATAGAGTAATCGGCATGATTTCTTTGGTCGATGATGTCAGCAAAATTTCATCAGCCATGCGCGTTTCCGTTTCAGAAATTTCCCGGATCTCATGAGGAATCTGATTAGCTGCAGCTAATTCGAGCACTACATCATACGTGATTCCAGGTAGCATCAGATTACTTTTGGGAGGGGCAAGCAGCACTTTATTTTTTACGATGAAAATATTACTGGCGGCACCCTCAGTCAGGAATTGATTCCGGATCAAGATAGTTTCAAGTGCATGCATATCTACTGCCAGTTGTCGCAGCAGTACATTGGGTAACAGAGAAATGGCTTTGACGTCGCAGCGGATCCAGCGATTATCGCTAGCTGTAATAGCCGGTGCACCAGTTTTGAGTAATTCTTCAGGTGGCTGCGGCAGGGGATTGCTCATAATGAAAACAGTGGGGAGGACGTTCGCGGGAAAGGTATGATCGCGTTTGGCCACTCCGCGGGTGATGTGCAGATAAAGATATTGATCTTCTCCGTCATTATTGGCAATGATCTGTTCTAAAATGTTTCTCCATTCATCATTACTGCATGGATTCTTCAGACGTATACCATCCAAGCTGTGTTGCAGTCGTGTGAGGTGTTCAGCAAGTCTGAAAGGTTTACGTGAATATACGGGTATAACCTCATACACACCATCTCCAAAAATAAAGCCACGATCCAACACAGGAATGAATGCCTCTTCGATAGGCATAAACTTGCCATTCAGATATATCATGCGAGATTCTTTTTGTGAGTTAATTGGAGATTAGTTAAACAACAATTTTACACTATCCCATGCACGACCCAGGAAGCTGGCTGAATCAACTTTTTCCAAGGCCACTAAGGGGTAAATTTCGACAGTCTTATCATCGAGTGTAAATTTGACCGTGCCAACTTCCTGTCCAAGTTGAACTGGCGCAATCAGAGGTTGTTTATACTCCATGGTGGCTTTTAACTTGTCGGCCTGACCTTTGGGCAGTGTGAAAAAAACATCGCGGTCAAATCCGGCTTTCAATTCATTCTGGGTGCCTTTCCATAAATGGATAGTGGCAAGTGAGTCATTTTTTTTGTATAGCTGCAGCGTATCGTAAAACTGAAAACCATAATTAAGCAGGCGTTGACTTTCTATGCTGCGTGCATTGGCCGATTTAGCACCAATAACTACGGAGATCAATCGTCGTTTATCCCGTATCGCCGATGTAATCAGGCAATAACCGGCAGTTTTAGTCCAGCCGGTTTTCATGCCATCAACATGCGGATCGATCCATAGCAGCCGATTCCGATTGGGTTGGGTAATATTGTTATAGGTATATTCTTTTAACGAATAAAGTGGGTAAAAATCCGGAAAATCACGAATGATAGCAGTTGCCAGTAATGTTAAATCATGGGCTGTCGTATAGTGATTGGGGTCAGGCAATCCGGTTGTATTGGTAAAATGTGTGTTCTGCATTCCTAGATGCTTCGCTTCCTTATTCATGAGGGTCACGAAGTTTGCTTCCGAACCTGCGACGGTTTCAGCCAGAGCAATGCAGGCATCATTGCCGGATTGGACGATCATTCCGCGGATTAACTCATCCACAGTAACCCGTTTATTGGGCTCGATAAACATGCGTGAACCAATCATGCGCCAAGCACTTTCGGATACCAGGGCAGTTTGATCCAGCGTAAGTTGTCCCTGCTTTAATGCCGAAAACACCACATAAGCAGTCATCAGTTTAGTGAGAGATGCGGGCTCTATGCGCTCGTGCACGTTCTGTCCAGCCAATACTTGTCCCGTTTGATAATCTGATAGCATAAAAGCTTTAGCAGCTACGGGAATTTCTTGTTGCTGTGCAGATACTGATGAAACAGCCAGGCACATTAGCAATAATACGAATAAAAGCTTCATATGAATCCGCAAAAAAATAGATATTATATCTTGCCGTCAAAAAATCTAAAACCTTCCAGTTTTAAAACACAACAGAAGCAAGACTAATAGCGGTTTTTAGAAATTATCATGGGGTACGATATTAGCAACCTGATATTTTGAACAATCAGCGATAAAGTGAAACCGCTGGAAATTTATCATGAGCAAAGATAGCAGATTTCTCAATTATTGAAAGCGGATTTTAGGTCAAGTATGTGCATACGGAAGGCGCCGCCAAAATTTAATCTTTTTTATCAACGATGATGTCCTCCTCGATAGTGCCTTCCTTGGTTGTGGTACCCGCCGATGAAATTGTGCCCTCCATGCATGTGCTTATGTCTACCGATAGAGTATTGGTATCCCCTGTGCATATGTCTATGTCCGCCGATAAAGTGCTTATGTGCTCCGATGCGACCTGGATTGATGTAAATGGGTGATTGATGTCCATAACCGTAGACTGTGCTTCGATAGTATCCCAAGCCTCCATAGTAAGGGGTGGCCACACATCCACTCAGAGAAAGTACTCCAATTATTATGAGTCCAGTAAGAATGCTTTTTGTGTTCATGACTTATCTCCTGATTAAACTTAAGGCATGGATAATTCATAAGAATTTTTATATAAACTTTATCTATGTCCTTTAGTGCAATCCAACAATCTATTTTGTATTTGGGTTTCAATTGTGCAAGTTTTTTGCTTAATAGGAGCTGAATGCAAACTTATTAAGTGTTTCTTAATGCATTGCAATAACCGGATAAGTTTTGGTAGAAGAGATAGGACTTTATAAATATTTTCAATCGATTATTGCTTTAATGCCGGTGTGGTAGCCTGTTTAGGCTTTAGTTAAAGAAGAGAGAAGAGCCAATTTATTGCATCGAATTTTCAGGATATTTAGGTTGTTAACGATACAAGGGGAAGTGATTGACTAAAGAAGATAATAACTTGTAGGGCTCGGTCGATTACTGTAGGGAGTAGAGAGTATTGGAATTGATTTTGCAGATTATTCGGGTGTACCGTGACTGTACAAAATGTCTCCTGATAATTATGACATTTTCCAAGTTAAACTCTTTCCGGCATAAAGAGGGATCAATTTTTCATTTGCAAATTCGAATTGCTCGGGAACAGTCCAGTATTCTTTTTTTAATGTGATACGGCTGTTATTGCGGGGTAATTGATAGAAGTCCGCACCATAGAAACTGGCAAAAGCTTCCAGTTTGTCAAGCGCGCCCGCTTGTTCGAATGCTGTGGCATATAATTCAATAGCGGTATGGGCTGTGTAAATGCCAGCGCAGCCGCAGGAATTTTCTTTATTGACCTGTGCGTGCGGCGCACTGTCAGTACCCAGAAAAAATTTCGGGTTACTGCTGGTCGCCGCACTTAGTAATGCTTGACGATGAGTTTCGCGCTTCAAGACAGGTAAGCAAAAGTGATGAGGACGGATACCGCCTTGAAAAATCGCATTACGATTCAACAATAAGTGATGTGCCGTAATCGTGGCAGCAATAAATCTGGATGCTTCTTTTACAAACATTACTGCATCATTGGTAGTGATATGCTCGAATATGATGCGCAAACTTGGGAAACGCCGTATCAGAGGATCCAGCACCCGATCGATAAAAATCTTTTCTCTATCAAATATATCTACATTGGCATCTGTTACTTCACCATGCACCAGCAACGGCAGATTATTTTGTTCCATTGCCTCCAAAGTTGCATAGCACTTGGTAATATCGGTCACTCCGGCATCCGAATTTGTGGTTGCACCGGCCGGATACAGTTTTACTCCCTGCACCACTTTACTTTCTTTTGCTCGAATGATTTCTAAAGGTACTGTATTGTCAGTTAAATACAGCGTCATGAGCGGATCGAAGCTGCCATGCAAAGGCTCAGGTAAAGCGGCCAATATTCTTGCACGGTAAGATAAAGCCATATCTGTTGTTACAATCGGCGGTTTAAGATTAGGCATAATGATTGCGCGAGCAAATTGTTTTGCTGTATGCGGTAGCACGAAGCGTAATTGCTCGTCGTCACGCAAATGTAAGTGCCAATCATCTGGGCGAATAATGGTTATGCTAGTCAAGGATGTCAGCCATCAAATATAAGGATAAGGACTAAAATAAGGATAAGGACTAAATTATAGCGTAGGCGCCATTGTGCTATTCGGAACATGGTGCATTTTTTAACTTCAGTGCCAGTTGATAGAGCGAATTTTTGTTTTCACCTGTGATTTCTGTTGTTAGTTTAACCGCTTGTTTTAACGGAAGTTCAATGAGTAGACATTTTAATGTGTGTTCTGCATGTTCACTGATTTCGGATTTGTCCGTAGTTTCCGCGCCGGACAACAATAAAACAAATTCACCTTTTTGCTGATTAGTGTCTTCTTGCAGCCAGGAATAAGCTTCTTTTAAAGTTCCCCTATGGATGGTTTCAAATAATTTAGTCAATTCGCGGGCAATAGTCAGTTCCCGCTGAGGACCAAAAACCTCGATCATGTCGGTTATGCATTCTAGAATCCGATGAGGTGCTTCATAAAATATTAATGTGTATAGCTGTGGTTTTAATTCGATTAATGTCCGTTTACGCAACCCGGTTTTAGTGGGTAAGAAGCCATAAAATAGAAAATGCGGATTTGTAATGCCGCTGGCTGATAGAGCACAAATCGCCGCATTCGCACCGGGAATGGGAATAATCGAATATCCGTGCTCACGTACGCGTTGAACTAGAATTGCGCCTGGATCGGAAATTGCGGGGGTGCCTGCATCGGTTACTAAAGCAACATTTTTCCCGCTATTCAATAGTGCCAGAATCTTGGAGGAAACAATGGTTTCATTGTGCTGATGGAGGCTGATAAGTTTTGTGGAGATTGTGTGTGCAGCGAATAAATGCCCGGAAATCTGTGTGTGTTCTGCGGCAACCACATCCACTTTTGCCAGAACATCTAAGGCACGTAAGCTGATATCGTTTAAATTTCCTATTGGTGTGGCAACCACATATAATGTACTTTTGTTCAGCATAATCCTCACTATGCAACGTTTTCTTACTATTACCCTGGCGGTAATCCTGTTGTTAAGTTTTAACTTTTCATTAATGGCAGCTGATTCCGATGAACAAGGTCAATTGGAAAGTTTGCCGGAATCCGCACTAGTACCTCATATTGCGCTATTACTGCCTTTAGAGTCTGCTTCATTTGGTGAAGCTGCTAATGTTGTGAAAGAAGGTTTTGTGGCTGCTACACAACGCGGAGAACCGCTTCCAGCGATTATTCGGTTATATTCCACTACTGAAGATCCGCTCGATATTTTGATTGCTTATTATCAGGCACTCAATGCCGGTGCAATATTCATCGTCGGCCCTCTTACGCGCGATGGTGTTTCGGCAGTAGCCTCCAGTCATTTCTCGAATGTACCTACTTTAGCACTGAACACGGCAGACAGTAATGCAACCTTACCGCCGAAGTTATATTTTTTTGGCTTGCAGATGGAATCCGAAGCGAATCAACTCGCCGAATTAGCACTGTCAAGCGGTATAGATCATGCCATTATCATCGGTGATGACAGCTCCTTATCCAAACGGCTCCAGAATGCTTTTACACTGCGATGGCAAAATGAAATTGATAAAACTGCAGAATCATTTTTTTATGCTGATAATCCGATTATGCTTCAACAATTTCGTAATTTGACTGCCGGTAGTGGTCATTTGGTTTTTCTTGCTCTGGACGCAGCTAAGTCACGTTTGCTACGCTCCTACCTTGATCCCGAAGTGCCTGTGTATGCTACATCGCAGGTTTTTTCAGGAGCAGACAATTTTTTACTCAATAATGATCTTAATGGTATTCAGTTTCTTGATATGCCTTGGCTATTGCAGCCTGATCATCCCGCTGTCATGGCTTATCGTCATCTCAGCCCAGCTAGAAGCGTGGATATGGAGCGCCTTTATGCGCTGGGTATTGATGCTTTCCGATTACTGGCAAATTTGATGTTGCCACAACCTATTAGCGCAATCTCTATTGATGGTGTTACCGGGCAAATTCGCTTTCAATCACCTAATCAATTTGTGCGTGAACTTGTCCCAGCACAGTTTGAGAATGGTAAAGTTCAACTCATAAAAAATGTAAAAAATATTGCAGAAGATGAATGGTAGTGGAGCTGAAAAAATCGCCTTATTATATTTGCAGCGGCAGCACTTGGTTTTGGTCAAACAAAACTATCGCTGTCGTTTTGGAGAAATTGATCTGATAATGCGCGATGGAGAAACACTGGTTTTCATTGAGGTGCGCATGCGCACAAATGAAAAATATGGTGGGGCAGCAGCGAGTATTACTTCTAGGAAACAAGCAAAAATATTACGTACTGCACGATATTATATAACTGAATTAGAAATAGAATCAGCTTGTCGATTTGATGCACTTCTGTTGTCCGGTGCTAATGGGCAGGAAATCGAGTGGCTCAGAGATGCGTTTGGCGAATAATTAGAGCGATGGGATTTTTGTAAGCAAGCAAAGCGCTACAGAAGTATAAATTAATTCTTTGTTTATTACATTATTAGGATAGTAGTAGTCCGATTATTCTAGTTTGCAGGTCATGGAAAAATGATTTGTGTTGGTGCCACAACGGAATAAGATTCAGATATCTGATTATATTAATTTCTACCGGGTTTAATTCTCAGCTAAGGCGCAAGCTGGTTGAAAACCAGCAGTCTGAAGAGCGCACACTCGATACTTCGCCGCTTATGGCGAGGTGTTTTATTTTTCGAACCCCTCTGTAGCAGCTACCGTAAATAATATGCTTTCAACGAACACGATGCTTTAACAAACGTTCCATTCGCAATTAATATATCTGACATATTCCTTTTATATGCTATCAACTTTTGGTAGTCACTTCCGTTAAGTATTCTAAAAACTTCAATTCATATACTAAGTAGTTGATTTAATTAACTTCATTATCTTTATAACAATGCTGGTGCGTTATTCAATGAAAAAATATCAATTAAAAAATATTAAACCGAGAGTAAGAAAGAAATATTCTAGGATCAGAGGCTTATTTAATATCTTATGTCAGAGCATAAGAGAAAAAATTAATAAAAGTATGGACAATGACATATTACCGTTAATCATTGCACCATTAATTTTTATTAGTTTTGCTGGCTTAGAGTGGTGTAGTTGGTATCTTGACGTGCCAGTTCCTTCGCCCATTCTATTAATAATTGTTATAACTGGATTAGGTGCGCTATGCTATATCTACGAATTATTAGAGCGCAAAGAGCCAACAAATAAAAAAGAAAGGATTGGCGTTACTACAGATCATAAGCACCCGGAGTTACATTAGAAACAGAAGCGTACCAAAAAAGAAGAGGGATCTGGTAATCCCAAAGGAAATTTGTGAATTAGCGGTTAAAAATGATTGGGGCAGAAAAGGGTAAAATTTATAACAATAAATTATTGAAATTTAGAAATATTTATTGATAATATAATTTTATACTAAATTTGCGAATTTAAAATGCACGAAGAAATTGATTTGTTAGTACAAGCCATAGAAAAATTAGAATCTTCGACCTCAGATTATGTGTTCCCATTAATAGCAAGCATTTCTTCGACACTACTAGGAGCATTTGTTGCGTATTTGACCATAAAGCATCAAGAAAATATTCAAATAAATAAAGACCAGATTAGGGCAATCAACGAAATTTTATTAGTGGCAGCAGATGCCCTTTTTGCTCTCTTTCATATTAAAGCGACTTATTATCCTCAAGATTTTAAACTCAATCCAATTCACAAAGCTCTAGATATTAAATCAACAGTGTTTGCTACAACAAAAATTGCTGTAGATTTAACCAAATTGTCTTTTATTGTTCCTATTACTAAAATTGCAATTGCCACAGCATCAAAATGGCAGAATTTAATTAAATTACGGGAACTTATTGATTCATATAATAGAAATATAGACATGTGGAATAAACGTAATGAGCTTTATTTGCTCATTAGAAGCAGAATCGATAATGCTAAAGGTATACTTTCTAGTGATGAATTAATGTCATTGGCAGGAGGTTCCGATTTACTGGATTTGGTATTAATGACCGAAAGAGCTTTATTAAATACTGATGAGCTTATTGTTGATCTTAATAGTTTTTTGGAAGAATTTCCTTTAATAGGGATGTCGCTTTTTGATAAAAAATATATTGAAAAATACGGCCCATATTGATTATTTCACTTGAGAAAAATTGCCATTATTTATTAGATCATACACCTGGCCCAAATCGTTTATATTTAGCTCAAATATTTCGTTGTACTTTGGATGAATTTGAAAAAAAATATCTTTGAAATTGTTTTAATTGGTGTGTTATTAATTTATAAGAGTATGTCAATGAATAGTAGCAAATCTTGAAAGGAGGCCTCAAGGCTTTGCCGAAAGCAAAACGTAGAGATTCTCAAGTTTAAGAGAACGGGTATATACTTAATTCTAATATTTCAAAGCTATTTTTCTACATTGTTTTTCTTTCTGATAAACGATTTTTAAATAAACTTTTATCAGCTTATTTGCTATCAGTTTCTAGTTTTGCTTTTTCCCTTTCTCTTTTTAAATGTATCATCTTTCGCATTGATTTAACTGTGTTACGAATTTTTACATCGACTGAAATTGCGCAATCTTTTTGATGCATTCAGAATTTATATAAGACCATATCCTCTATATCATGATCAAACTCAGTATAGAGAACCCAATTTACATTTAGGAGCTTATCTTCATCGTTATTTTTTAAAGGTGTTAAATACTCAAAAAGGAATACTTGCGTAATAGGTGTATTTCTCAATTCATTTCTAAAATGGAAAGCAAATTCATGGGAGCAAACAAGGCCAGAGAAATTTAATTTCTCGCATAGCCTATAAGAATCTACTACTGCTTTACTTGTCAGACAATGATGCTGAATTATAAATTCACCCTCATGTATTACTCCTCTTAATGGCAGCCCAATATAAAACATATGCATCATTAGCTTTGAAGCTGCCATTACCATTATTTCTCGCGCAGCGTGTTCATTGGTATGATCATCATCAAAATGGATCGCTAAAATAATAGTATCGGAAAATACTAGATAATCGAGTTTTTTACTTATTTCCTTTATCTCAATACTAAAATCACCATCTCTGAGATCTTGTAGAATGTTTTTTGAAGTCTTTCAATTAATTCAATAATTTTTTTTGCATATTCAATTTCAGAATTATTTTCTAAAAAATTTTGATAGCCTAAAATGTCAAAGAATCCAATTATTCCCTTCATATTTTTATTCCTAATTTTTCACTCTAAATTTCACCACTTATTTACATAATTTACAATTTTCAACGAGCTCTGAGATTTTTTCCAAGTCCTCTTGAATTTTATGGCTTTCTAATTCACTCTTTAGAAGTGAAACTTCAAAGCTGAGTCTTTCTATTTCTGATTGCAAATTATTTAATTGAGTGCTTACATTAATTAATAGCTTGTTTTGCTTATCTGTATTTTGTTCTAACAAATTAATAATTTTATCAACATCACTTTCAATTTCAGTTGTACTACTTATATGCTCTTCATTTATTTGCCCATACGGTGGATATGAAGGTGGCGGTTTGTCGAGGAAAAATTTAAGCCCCAAAACAAAACCGGTAAACGCTAAAGCACCAAATATGTATGGCACTAAATATATAGTTTGAATTATTACTCCTCCAATATGTTCATACCAATTGATTTCACCTTCAGCGTTTTTATCTGAACCTGGCGTGGATTTATGCTCAATTGTAGTGCTCATGACCATCCTCCTTCATCGAAAATTATATTTAAGTATTCAATTATTATGCGTATTTTATATAAAATATATACACTTAATCCTTATTTAGATTGTTTCGTTTGATATCGTAAAAACTTTTCGTTGATCTTTTATTTGGTAACTCAGAAGACAATGAGAATGAAGATGGTAATCCTCCCATTTTTAAGTTTGAGGGTAATGTTGATAAATTTGCCGTGAATGGTGGTCCTTGGGATAAAGGTACCTCGATAGGACTGATTGGGACAAATATGCAGGTGGGGTCTACGGTTTATGATTTTGTAATAGGATACAACGATAGCGCTGGCCAAAAGTATCTGGGTGATTGGGATGATTTTGTTATCGGGGTCAGTGCAGTTCCAGAGCCAGAAACCTATGCCATGATGTTAATTGGATTAGGATTAGTCGGATTTTCGATGTGCAGTCAGAGAAGATTAGTTTCTTTTTGAGAATTCTATTAAAAAGAATGTTTGGTAGAGATTCAATCCAATTTCAGAATTGAATCTCTTTTTTGTTTTATATCTATGACTATACGGTTAGCCTATGTCCGAGTGGAGTACAGAGTCGATGAGCTGCATGCAGCTATAGCCATTTCTTCTTTCTGAAATAAATAAGTAAGCTTACGCTAACTAAAATAAATATTATCCATACTGCAGGATAGGCCCAGCGCCATTTCAATTCAGGCATATATTCAAAATTCATGCCATAAATACCCGCAATAAAGGTCAATGGTATGAAGATAGTCGCGAAAATAGTCAGAATTTTCATTGTTTCATTCATTTTGTTACTAATGCTTGAAAGATAAATATCATGCATTGCTGAGATTCTTTCGCGATAGGATTCAAGTGAATCATTAACACGTAGCACATGGTCATAGACATCACCAAAATAACGCAAAGTTTTTTCCTGTAATAACGGCGTATCAATACGTTGAATTGTCGCCAATAGTTCGCGTAATGGCGAGATATTACGTTTCATTGAAATCAGGCTGCGGCGTATTTGTTGTATGGTTTGTAGTATTTCTTTATTGGAATTGAGCAAAATATTGTCTTCCAATGAATCAATGACGTCATCCAAGTTGTCTTCTACTACAAAATATTCATCAACGATGGTGTCAAGAATAACGTATGTCAGATAATCACTGCCCTTTAGCCGCAATCGACCACTTCGGTTTTTCAGGTAATGATAGACGGAATCAAATGTAGTATCAGACTTTTCCTTGAAAGTAATAACATAGTTGGCTAATAATAAAATACTGATTTGTTCGTACTGGAGGCTGAAAATTTTGTTTTGATCAAGACTGATGCCTTTGATGACCAGATACAGAAAATCTTCATATTCCTCTAGCTTGGGGCGTTGGTGCGTACTTAAAATATCCTCTAGCACTAAAGGATGAATGTTCAATTCATGGCCGATACCTTCAACGATACCAATATTGCTTAGTCCGTCTATATTTACCCAGGTGATCAGTTTGGTGTTTTGCAACGGTTGCAGATCTGAAATCGTTGAAATTTCATGGTAGAGCAGTGTCTCGGCATTGTATTGTATGACTGAGATTTTACATTCTGATTGATGCTTTGTTCCAATGTGCATCAATGTTCCGGCAGGAAGGCCGGCTTTGTCGGCTGCGCTGCTTTGTGCGGTATGATCGGTTTGCCGGTGCCGAGATTCCGAGTAAGATTTTGTATGCATTAAGCTTGCCTGAATAAAGAGGACAGGGGCTTATTTTAAGCATTTTGATTACCGTGTGGGGGATGATTGGTGAGAAGTGGGCTGAACAGGAAGGCAAAAGATAAATCTGATCATTATGGATCATCCCAAAAAGAGGGGAGATGTTAAATTATGACCGAATGTTTAGAAAATTTGCTCGGATAAATCTGCTGTACAAGGGTGTTCGATTTGGCTCGATTGACTTGCGTTTTTGTCATTCTGAAGGGAACACCAGTCTTGCCATACTTTGCGAGCTTCTTCCACATCGCTAAATGTCCAGAGTACGACGCCATCTTCAGTCATTAGTGTTGCCATTTTATTGGGCCATTCTTTAATTAAGCAGTACATTGTTCTTCTCCTTGTTATTTATGACGTAGAACAGCATAACTAAAAAATGTGAAAATTTGATGACCGTATTTTGAAGAATTTATGACAATGCATGTATCATGTAGCATTGAACGTCGATTGATGGCATGCTGTCATTAAAATATTTATTGAATGTTTAATATTTTCTATTTTGAAGGAGTTGTCATGAGAAAAATCAATTATTATTTAATTGCTACTGCAGTGTGTTTATCCGTAAGCGGGTGTGCAACTAATACGGGTGGCGCTGGTTCATTGGGGACAATCGATCAAGGCTTGTCCACTGTAGAGGGTGCGGCACAAAGCAGTCGGCAAATACTGAATGCCGGAGCGACGGCTGCCAGCGATCCGGCTGGAATGGCGCAAATTGGTTTGGTTGATATTTTGTCTCATCGCTTGGGCGTATCGTCGCAACAAGCACTAGGCGGGGCGGGAGCCATATTCCAGATGGCTCAGAGCAATATGGATCCGCAAGCATTTGCGACAATATCCCGATCCATTCCAGGAATGGATAATATGTTGAGCGCTGCGCCTGCGATGTCAAATTTATCTGGCAATTTATCTTCATTAATGGGTGATAGCAGTAGTTCGTTGGGGAATGCCGCTGCATTGGCGGCGTCATTCCAGCAATTGGATCTTTCTCCTGATATGATCGGTCAATTTATTCCTGTTATTACAAGTTATGTAAGCAAGACAAGCGGACAAGCCAGTGCTAGTTTGTTGCAATCCGCTCTGACCGGACGTTAAGGTAAGGCAGAATTTACAGGTAACTAAGAGGAAAAGAGCAGATCTATCGAAATAATGCGCGGCGTCTTGTACATCGAATTTGTTGCTTTCATTGATGTGCAAGACGAATATTGCCTGGTTGGTGGTAGGTTGTTAGTCGTTTAACCCCAATCTTTCCATCCGGTAACGCAATGAACGAACCGTGATACCCAGTCCTTTGGCAGCTTTGGTACGATTGTATCGGCTTTCATTCAACGCTTTGATGATGGAATCTTTCTCCAGTTTATCGAGATAATCCTGTAGCGGTAGATTATGATCTGTCTTTACTTGAATGGTAGTGGCGGGAGTCTGAGTGACTTCCGCAGTATCGTTTGGCGTTGCTTCAACCGTCTGATCCGGCAATTGTAATTCTTCTATTCCAATGTTCACATCCGGACAAAGCGCTAACGTGCGTTCCAGTACATTTTCAAGCTCACGAACGTTACCCGGGAAATCATAGTTCTTGAGCATTATCATGGCATCTTTTTCGATGCGACAGATGGGTCGACTGGCTTCCTGGCAATGTTTTTCCAGAATGGCTTCTGCAATGAGTGGAATATCTTCGCGCATTTCACGTAATGCAGGCATATTCAGTTCAATGACATTCAAACGGTAGTACAAATCCTGTCGAAACTGACCCATTGCGACGCAATGATTTAGCTTTTTGTGGGTAGCGCTGATAATTCGTACATCAATACTTTTTTCTTGTGTATCCCCGATCCTTCTTACTTGTTTTTCCTGAATGACCCGAAGCAGTTTAACCTGCATCGTTAATGGCAAATCGGCGACTTCGTCAAGAAACAAGGTACCGCCGTCGGCGGTCAGGAAAAATCCATCGTGATCTTTTTCCGCGCCAGTAAAGGCGCCTTTCTTATAGCCAAAAAATTCACTTTCCATCAGATTTTCTGGAATTGCGCCACAGTTGACAGCAACAAATGGCTGCTTGTGGCGCGCACTTCTTTCATGAATCATTTTTGCGGCTAACTCCTTACCGCTACCCGATTCACCACTGATATATACCGCAGCTTGACTACGCGAGAGTTTGTCGATGGTTGCGCGTAACTGGCGCATGGATTCAGACTCGCCAAGTAGCGTGCGTTGTTGACTTATTTCACCTTGCCCTGCTGATTCAATCTTTACCGGTGGAAGGCTTAAAGCCGATTTAACCAGGTCACGTAACTGTTTCAAGGAAACCGGTTTGGGTAAGTAATCAAAAGCGCCGGCTTTTAACGCAGCTACTGCATTTTCTGTGGTGCCATACGCAGTAATAACGGCAGTAGGAACATCAATAAAGTGCTGCGAAATATATTTAACCAGTTCCAATCCATTACCATCTGGCAACCGCATGTCGGTAAGGCATAATTGAAATGAGTGCGATTGCAGCAGCGCTTTGGCATCATGGATACACATTGCACTAGAAACTTCCATTCCCATTCGGGCCAGTGTGAGCTCTAACAATTCAATAATATCAGGCTCATCATCCACAACTAGTATTCTAGGGGATAGAATCTTCTTTTGCAGATTAATCCGTTCGTTATCTATCGACATGGTTCACTGCAACTCAATATTATTCTAAAATGCCCACTTGAAGAGTCTTCAATATAATCAAGCGATGACTGATTAGTTTCACACAGTTCACGCGCCACATATAAACCCAATCCCGTGCCACCATCGGCAGTTGTAAAGAAAGGCTCAAAAATTTCTTTGACTTGCTGCGGATCCACACCCGGGCCATCGTCAATAATGTTCAGACAAACATTATGCCCGTTGGTTGTCGTAGACAATTCAATAAGAACACTGCCAGCTTGCTTGCGACAATGCCGCCATGCATTCCGGCACAAATTCCAGAGTATTTGGGCCAAGTGATCACGATCAAAACTAACTAAATATTTATTGGTGTTTTGAAATACGAATACATCCCTATCGATTTTTTCCACATCACAAAACTCCTCAAGAAATTTCTTAATAAAATCGTGAGATTCCAAGATATCCGGTTTCGGAATGTTACGCCGGTTTAGTTGTAGTACATCCTGTACGATCTTGTTTAATCGCCGGGTATTATCACAAATGATATGCACGAGGCGGGGATTTGTATGATTCTCTTGTTGTTCTTCCTCCAGAAGCTCAGCTGCATGATTGATAGCCGACAGCGGGTTACGGATTTCATGTGCAATATTGGCTGTCAAGCGCCCTACAGCTGCCAGTTTGAGTTGCTGTAACTGTGCCTGTATACGCCCCATATCCTCAAGAAAAACTACAACTCCATTGCTGAAATCAGCTTGTATGGGTAGAAAGCGGGTTCGCACTAACGCATGACTATGCGTTAATCGCAATAGATCGAAATTCATTTTGCTGTCTCCCTGCCACCTCTTAAGCCTTTCCGCTATATCAGGTGCGTAATCGGATAGCTTGAGTGATTTTGTGTCATTTGCAGATGATCTTAAATCGAGCAGCTTATCAGCGTAGCTATTATGTTGTCGGATAACGCCATGTTTATCTACTACCAGTACGCCTTCCTGCAGATCCTGAATGACCAATTGATTGACTTGCGACATATTTGCCAGATCAATACCACGTTCTTTTGCTAGCTGTTCACTGGCTAAAGTATGTTTGGCTAATTGATGCGCCAACCAAGCTACAGCGAAATACGCCATGCTCAATAAACCGGCCTGTGAATACTGAGCTGAATAATAGTTAACTGTAAGCAAGGAATATGTTTCTTGCAGTAATAAGCTGATTGTCGCAATCGATGCAAAAAATAATGCTAAACGACCGCGGCTGATCAATCCCGCTGCCGCGAGGGATATCAGCAGTATGGCGCCTAAACCGCTCTGCAGCCCCCCGCTGGCGTGTAACATGATGGTAAAAAAAACAATATCACAAATTACTTGTATGGCTAATTGCCAACTAAACCCCGGGGTTCTTAATTTAATCAGCAACAAGGATATACAGCTGCAAACTACATGTGAAAGTCCTGCGTACAGAAATAGGGTGTAATGATGCGAACCAAAACTCGTGAGCTCAAATTTCCAAACACTAATGAGCAGACTACTGCCCAATAGTATGCGGTAAATATTGAAATAGTAAAGCGAACACCAGTACTGGCCGGTGTAATCAGCACTCGCTAGTTTAGAATGGAAGGGCCAGAATATTGAGTGTTTTGTTTGTGATGGATAAGTAGATGTCGGCACAACAATTAATTTAAGGTGGAGAGCTTAAAAATTGGTCACAATGCTCCTGACAGCAAAAATATTTATCTTGATGCTTGATTGCTTCACTTTTAGGCAAATAAACACCACAATGCACACAATTGACCGTGTCTTCAATCGAATCCTGATTCGATATATTTGAGTCTTTTTTAGAATGACGGCTCTTAATTATCCAATAGATCAATAGTGCGATTAGGATATAAAAGAATAATTTTCCCATTTTTCTTCAGCTCTCTATGGAATGACATCAATCCAATTATTAACATAAATTTTTTGGATTGCCAAAGAATGAATTAATTTCTTCCGGATTAAATTGGCTATACCGGCGCGGTACAAGTTAAGCATAGCAATTTTGAGCTTAGGCAAATGATAAAACAATGATGGTTTTACCGCCTATCAATAAAATATATAGGGATTATGAAGTCTCAGGGCAATTTCATCATTCAATATTCTGAACTTGCTCTCGCATTTGCTCGATGATTACCTTCAACTCCATAGAGATTCGCGTGATTTCCAGATCAATGGACTTTGATCCGATGGTATTGGCTTCGCGATGCAATTCCTGCATCATGAAATCGAGCCGTTTCCCGACGTAGCCGCCCTTATCCAGAATGTGTTCCACTTCGTGTAAATGTGCATGCAGACGCGAGAGTTCTTCGTCAACATCGATTTTCCCGGCAAACAATGTAATTTCCTGGTGGATCCGCTCATTTTCATAGTTACCTAAAATTTCTTCCAGACGGGTACGCAGCTTTTCCTCAAAGGCCGCGATGAGTGCGGGAATTCGCGGTGATGCTATCTGCAAGAGTTGACGCATTTGCTCGATGCGATTCAGTAGAATTGATTTGAGTTTATTGCCTTCACGTATTCGTGCAGCTTTTAAATCGTTCAGTGCAGTTTGCAGTAGCATTACCGTGATTTCATCGAGTTCTTCGATGCTTCTTGCATGATTACTTCCCAGTATGCCGGGCCATTTAAGAATTTCTGCCACGGTTAGCGATGCCGCTACGGCATGCCGTGTTTTAATCGTTTGTTCCAGTTGCAGTAATTGCTCTAATAACGTGTGATCCAGTTGTGGTAAATTTACCGTGCCGGTTGATGGAGAGAAATTCAGACGGCATTCGATTTTTCCGCGACTGAGCTGCGTAGTGAGCAGTTCGCGCATAACGGCTTCTTGCTTGCGGAACTCATCCGGCAGGCGGAATAGAATATCCAAATAGCGGTTATTGACTGAGCGTATTTCGATGCTGAAAGATCCGTGAGGTGTTTCCTGGCTAACGGCGGCGTAACCGGTCATGCTGAATATCATGATAGCTGTGTTCTTGGAAATAAAGGTGGAGAATGTCGGGATGAGCCGAAAATACTATAGCTGCAGGTTGCCGGAGCAGGTTTGCGGTCAAGCACGCCGCGAGCGGTAAAGGGTGTGTTCTTGTTTTCCGGATCAAATACAACCTGACTGGCATCGATGTACTTGTAGTCTCCGGGGGCATTGAGCCGCCAAAGATTAGGAATCGAGGTGTACGGTTGATGCAGGCAGTATGCCTGAGAGTCGCCATGAATGAGCAAAACCGGTTTGCCGAATTGCGCAACTTGGCTCTTAATCAAATCACGCAGCTTTCGATAGCCATCGCAATTCGTGCGATTCTCGATCGTGCAGGCCGGTTTCTTATGATCAAAATTAAAAATATCGGCATGGAATGCAATGACGAGCGCTGACGCGGATTCCGCCGCGACGAATAATTGCTGTAGCCATTTTTCGTTGGATTGGTCGCGATAATCGGCTTCATCCATGGCATCCTGCAGGTTGCTGCGTAAAATTTCCATGCGGCCATTATTGGTTCCTGGAACATGCAATGTGGCAAAAACGACTTGATTGAATTCCCATCGCGCATTTTCGATAAACCCTTCTTGCCGGATAAGGCCGGGAATGTTTTTGGTCAATTGACGGTGATCCTGGTGAAAAAAGAGCTGACGTAAGAAGTTGAGCCGCTCCAATTCGTCGTAGCGTGCGGCAAAGGTAAACCGGTCACAATCCACCCATTCATTGTCGCCGGGGGTATAGACAGTTCTATGGGGATTGAGCTGTGCGATTTGGCGGTAATGATCCAGGAACAGTTCATCGCTGCAGCTTAACCGGCTCTGTTTGAAGTCTCCCAGATGAATGAGTACGGGAGGATTGAGGGTGCGAATGGCTTTGGCGATGGCGCCATCAGGTTGCTCCAGCAGTGCATATTCGGTATCGGTATAAGGCATGTCACCAATAACAACAAACCGGGTGAGAGGGTCAGCGGATGCGGAAGTTGAATTACTAGCCGACGTGGATGCCGTAAAAAAGATGAATAATAAAATAACCGGTATCCATATCATTCTATGTGCCATTATGCGTTGATATGATCCTGAAACACCAAACCGGCGTGTTCGCGTAGTTTATGAAAGCGAATCGTCGGCCAGTTCTCTTCCGCGACACTTAATTCCGCGCCAAAAGCGGCCAGAAAGGTGGGAGCATCCACGGCATCATAGGCGATCCGATGCGCGTTGGCTTCAATAAATCGTCGTAATTCGTGCGCATCGTCACAAGTAATCCAGCGTGCCAGTTGATATTTGGCCGGCGCTATCCGGGCAGCCACCGCATATTCATATTGCAGTCGATGAGTGACCACTTCAAATTGTAACGTGCCAACGGCGCCAAGTAACAGCATGTTACCCAAATGCGGACGGAATACCTGGATCGCACCTTCTTCACCCAGTTGCGTCAATCCCAGCTTCAATTGTTTGCTGCGTAACGGATCCGAGATTTCCACGGTACGGAAAATTTCCGGAGCAAAAAAAGGCAGTCCGGTGAATTGCAATACCTCACCTTCGGTCAGAGTGTCGCCGAGTTGCAACGTGCCGTGATTCGGTATGCCAATGATATCTCCGGGGTAAGCTTCTTCAAGAATGTCACGACGTTGCGACAAAAAAGATACCACCGTGCTGGTGCGGATATCCTTGCCGTTGCGTGCGACTTTCAAATTCATACCGCGCTTGAAATGACCGGAGCATATACGCACAAAGGCAATGCGATCGCGGTGTGCCAGATTCATATTGGCCTGAATTTTAAATACCATGCCGGAAAATTTTTTTTCATCTGGCAATACTTCACGCTGAATAGCGTTACGTGACTCGGGTGGTGGTGCCAAATCGACCAACGAATCGAGAATTTCCCGCACACCAAAATTATTGATTGCGGAACCAAAGAAAACAGGGGTTTGTTTGCCCGCAAGAAACACTTGATGATCAAAAGCCGGTGAAGCCCCTTTAATCAACTCGATTGACTGTAAAGCGCTGGACAAATCCGTGCCGAAACGTTGTTGGATCTCCGGATCATCAAGCTGCACGATCATTTCATTTTTATTGTCGATGCGGTCAGATCCAGCTTGAAATATGCGCATACAATCATTTTTCAGATCGCAGACACCTTGAAAGTTTTTTCCCATACCGACCGGCCAGGTGAAAGGAATGGTGGCCATACCGAGGGTACGTTCGATTTCATCGATCAAATCCAGCGGTTCACGCACTTCACGGTCCATTTTGTTGACAAAAGTGACGATCGGGGTGTTGCGTGCGCGACAAACTTCCAGCAGGCGCAATGTCTGTGCTTCGACGCCATTGGCGGCATCAATTACCATTAATGCGGCATCGACTGCGGTGAGCACGCGATAGGTATCTTCCGAGAAATCCTGGTGACCGGGAGTATCAAGCAAGTTAATTACGCAATCGCGGTATTCCATTTGCATGACTGAACTGGCGACCGAGATACCGCGTTGTTTTTCGATTTCCATCCAGTCCGAGGTGGCATGGCGGCTGGCTTTGCGTGCTTTTACGCTGCCGGCGATATGAATCGCACCGGCATACATCAGCAATTTTTCAGTCAGCGTTGTTTTACCCGCATCAGGATGGGAAATGATAGCGAAAGTGCGGCGACGCGCCACTTCGTTATGAATACTCATAATTTCAAGAAACTTGTTAGTGTGGATAAAGGAAACAATGGGTTGTATGCGTTGCGCTGAATGTGCTGGCCGGAGGATAGGTTATGCGGCAAATTGGCATAGCGCTGGCGCAGCGTGGATGGAAATGACAGCCGGCAGGCGGTGTGACCGGGGATGGCAGGTCGCCTTTCAACGCAATGACTTGGCGGTCGGGATTGGATTCAATTTGCGGAACTGATGATAGCAACGCCTGGGTGTAAGGATGCCTGGGGTGATTCATCACCTCATTAATACGCCCATATTCAACAATTCGTCCCAGATACATGACAGCAACCTCATCAGCCAAATATTCCACAACAGCGATATTGTGGGTAATAAATAAAAATGCAAGCCCTAAATTATTTTGCAGCGATTTGAGCAGATTCAGGATTTGCGCCTGAACCGATACATCCAGTGCGCTGGTCGGTTCATCGCAGATTAATAGTTCCGGATTAACCGCCAGAGCGCGCGCAATGGCGATACGCTGCCGCTGACCGCCGGAGAACTCATGCGGATACCGCCATTTTACCTCAACAGGCAAACCCACTTGACGTAATAATGCATCAATTTCTTCCTCTCTTGAATCAATTGATGATGGAACGTGAGTTTTAGAATCATTTTTTTTACTGATGATCAGCGCATCCATACCTTCCCGCAAAATCTCAATAATCCGCATGCGCGGATTCAGTGAAGAGTAGGGGTCCTGGAATATAATTTGAAATTGGGAACGTATTTGCCGTAACTGAGCGCGTTTTAGAGAAACCAGTTCCTGGTTTCTGAAGCGCACGCTTCCGGCGGTTGGTTTAATCAATTGCAGAATGCTTTTGCCGATCGTTGTTTTGCCGCATCCCGATTCACCGACTAATGCCAAAGTTTGTCCAGCAACAATTTTTAACGATACACCATCGACTGCTTTAACGTGACCGACCACGCGCTTGAATAATCCTTTGCGAATCGGGAAGTGTACTTTGAGGTCGGTAACTTGTAATAATATTTCTTCTGTCGTAGCGGATTGTGTATCTAAAGCGATTACCTGCTGATCAGCGTTATGTGCTGGTGGTTTTTCCGGGGCATTTTGCTGATACGAATACAAATGACAGCGCACTTGATGGCTCTCCGATGTTGCCGGATGCCATTGGGGAACGGTATGGTGGCAGATAGCCAGAGCTTGATTGCAGCGATCAACAAAACGGCAGCCATGAAACTGTTGTGCAAGGGAGGGTACGCTGCCTTGAATAACGGTTAATGCCTGATCGCGTTTTTGTTTTCCGGGTAAGGATGCAAACAGCTGCTGCGAGTAAGGATGAGCTGGGCGCTGAAAGAAATCATCCCGGGAAGCCAGTTCGACGATTTCTCCTGCGTACATTACTGCGATGCGTTCAGCCATTTCGGCAACCACACCCAGATCATGCGTGATCAGTAAAATTGCCATGCGCGTGCGTTGCTGGACTTGTCGCATCAAATCCAGGACTTGTGCCTGTATCGTCACATCCAGAGCTGTCGTCGGTTCATCGGCAATGAGTAACTCAGGTTCGCCCGCAAGCGCCATGGCGATCATGGCGCGCTGTTTCATGCCACCGGAAAACTGGAACGGATATTCATGCATGCGCTGCGTTGCATCGGGAATGCCGACCTGCTCCAGCAATTCCCGAATGCGTTGCCGGGTTGCGTCTTTGGATAATTGCAAATGCTGGTTCAATACTTCTTCAATTTGCTCAGCGATGGTTAGGACTGGATTCAGGCTCAACATCGGTTCCTGAAAAACCATACTGATGCGTTTGCCTCGGATTGTGCGCATATCCATTTCAGAGAGTTGCAGGATATCCGTGCCATTGAGCTTGATTTGCCCGGCAACAATTTCACCCGCTTCGGGCAGCAAGCGCATAATGGAAAGTGCTGTCATTGACTTGCCGCATCCGGATTCTCCGAGTAACGCAAATGTTTCACCCGGTAAAATTGCCAGAGACAATCCATCGACTGCACACACGGGTGCATTGCCAGTATGCAGCAAGGTTTCAAGATGTTCTATTTCCAGCAAATTTTTCATGGCTGATGAGAAGATTGGGTAGATCCGATAGCCTGGGATATTTTGCCTGGTGTCTGTGGTTTGTTTTCTGATTCCTGAAAGAATTTCTTGCTTTGTTTTAACGTTCTTGTGCGCGGATCCAAAGCGTTTTGTACTGCATCGGCAAACAAATTGGCGCTCAATACCAAGGTGAACATAAATCCGAATGCTGCCAGTAATGTCCACCAGACCATCGGTTCGCGTGCCATTTCCAAACGTGCCGCGTTAATCATAGTGCCAAAGCTCATCGTGGAAGGATCGACACCCACACCGACATAAGATAAAACCGCTTCAGCCAGAACCAGACCACTGAAATCCATGACCGTCGCGATTAAAACGATGTGCATTACATTCGGTAAAATGTGGCGCGTAATGATGCGCCAATGTGAAACGCCAAAGGCGTGTGCTGCCTGAATATACTCCAATTCACGCAGCTTCATGGCTTCGCCGCGAAGCAGCCGGCATAAACTGGTCCAACTGGTAACGCCAAGAATAATACAAAGAAATAGCAAGCGCAGATCGGCGCGTGAGGCGATGGTTTCGAATAATTCCGAATGGGTTTCGATATATACCTGCATCATGAGTACTGCAGCGGCGATCAGTAATACGCTGGGTATGGAATTCAGCGTGGTATAAATATATTGAATAACATCATCGATCCAGCCTCTGAAGTAACCAGCCATAATGCCGAGCAACAGTGCAAACGGCAGCATAATCAGCGTGGTTAGAGTACCAATGACCAAAGCGACACGAATGCTCTTGAGTGATTGATACAGAATGTCCTGTCCAACCTTGTCAGTGCCTAAGACATGGTAGTGACTGGCTAATGCTGTTCCGCAACCGATGATCAGTAACAGGATTAATAACGTGATCAAAATGGCGTGCCAGGGAATCTCCATTTTGCATCGCAAAATGACTGTAATGGTTTGGGTAAAACTTTTCTGATGCCGATGCGACAATAACATGATTAAACCTGCGGTAAGCGAGCACCAGGTCAGAAAACCAGTCATCAAACCTTTTGCGCTGCGCCATGTAATGTCATTGACATGATCCGTATCTGGATTTTGCAGGTGAGCCCCGCCATATTTAAGCCGGGCGAAAGTTCGAACCTGCTGGCCATCGGGAAGCTCAATCGTTTCTTTTGCGTAGAGATGTGTAGCCAATGGCGCGGAATAGGTCTTTTCCATATTCGTACGCAGTGGCGTTACCAGAAGATCAAGTACGCTCAAGACTTCTACACTGTAAACGCTTTCTCCGTCCGAGGTTTTGTGATCGAGAGCAGGGCGAAAATGGATAGTATCGAGTAACCCTGCGATCAAGAAAAAAAATAGCACCGTCAGCGCGGACATGCCGCTGGTGCTATGTCCTACACGTCTCCAAGGTGTCAATAGATGTTCGTTTTGTCTTACATGCCAAATCAAAAAAAATACAATGCCGATGAATAAATATATAAGTGCATCTGTCCACAGGATAATGGGGCTGAAAGGCATAGATTAGATAATGGTTGCGAGGAGATAATGTTATTTAATTGCAATGGGGGACTTATATCATAAATGAATGTTGAATTTGAAAAAAACAACAGTTAATAATTTCATTAAGAAATTATTAACTGTTGTTGTTATGGAAGTTCTAAACAAGCGCATTTCGAGCAAGGCGATAAATCTACTGCATTGATTGTTAAAGATTCCTCACTCCACTGGTAATGACAAATGCAAATTTCTCAACCTCTTTAAAGCGATAAGCAATTTTCAGACAATTATGTATTTCGTTGTATGGGTTTAAAAATTTTCGTACTGAAGCCGGTCCTCGCGTCTGATCAGTTCGTCAATAGTGAGACCTATTGCCGGTATCCCACTAAATACCGAACCTGATCTTTTTCTGTTAAAGTGCTCCAGCATAGTGGTATAAGCTCGAGGTGGCAATGGAAAAAACTTTGCTTCTTTTACCAGCAAGAGAGCGTTTTTTAGATAAAATTCCACAAATTCCTTAACCTCAGGCTTCTCGATAGCTTTAACATTGACATAGATAAAAACCGGACGTGACAAAGGTTGATAGCTGCCGTTTTCGACAGTTTCGACCGCTGGAGAAACAGCACCTTGTCCTTTTCCATTATCTATGGCAATAGCTGTGACTTTATTCTGATTCTCAATGTAATAGGAAAATCCAAAAAATCCCAGGCCATTCCTATCGCTGGCCACACCGTTAACCAATACGTTATCATCTGCGGATTCAGTGTAGTCGCTGCGGCTTGATTTTGCTTTACCTACAATAGCTTTCGTGAAGTAATCATAAGTGCCGGAATCCGGATCGGCGCCATAGAGTTTAATGGTTTCATCGGGCCACGCCGAGTTGACCTGTTTCCATCGGGTAATCGTGCCTTGTGCAGCCGGTTCCCATATTTTTTTCAATTCTGCCAGTGTCATGGCCGTTCCCCAATGGTTCTCCGGATTAACTGCTACGGTTAAGGCATCGAAAGCTACCGGGATTTCAACGTATTGAATACGGGAATTTTTACAATCCTGCATTTCATTCTTCAGAATGGGCCGCGAGGCATTCACGATATCGATCTCACCACGGCAGAATTTCTTGAAGCCGCCACCACTGCCGGAAATATTGACCGTAACATTCACTGTATTTTTTTTTACGATTTGAAACTTATCGGCGACTGCCTTGGTAATGGGATAGACGGTGCTGGAGCCATCAGTTTGGATGATCGATTGTGCATTTGCAATACTCGGCATACTTATACCTACACAGAGTAAGAACATTATGTTTGGTATTTTGAAGGTGTATATTTGCGGCATTTCATCCTCCTTGTGTGAGATGGATTGTGTTGTGCAGCCTACTATAGATCATAATCCACATCGTGTTAGCCTATAGTTTGATTGCAGGGATAGTTTTGAGGTGACATGAGCTAAGACTCGGAATATAAATTTAAAGTGCAGCGGGAACCCGGAGTTTTCCGGGTTCCCGCTGTGCGCACAACGCAAAACGCCTTTAAAAATCGATAGTCCATTGAGTCAGGAATGCACTCAAATCGCCATCATTCCAGCCATTAGTCCGTGCCCCGGCTCCGCCAGAGAATCCATCGGTATTGGTGGTGGGTGTTCTAGCCGTATTGATATCCAGCATATGTATAACGTTTGCCTGAAACTTAACGTTCGAGTGAGGATACCAATTGAAACCAAACCTGACCATATCAGCCCGCCCGCCCCTGATGACTCCCGAATTCATATCAATGTAATCATAACCGGCAGCAAGCTCGAATGCACCCCATCCCGATCCATTCCATTGAAACGGCCGGTTGGGTCTAATCCGGTTTGCTGCGCCGTTTCTGACATGATAGGCTTTGGACTCACCAGTCAGGAAGTAACTCACGAAACCATAGTAACCCGTCAGGTGCTCTCCATCATAACCAACCCCATTGATATTGGTGCGTAAGAACTCTGCTTGCGCTGAGAAAGGGCCATGAACAAACCATGCTTCCGCACCGTATCGATCATAGCTGCTAATCTCGCGCCGGTTCGGATCGTTGAGCGCGCCTGTGCTCAAGTTGCCGGTATTCAGGACATTGCTGCGATCCACGTTGGTTCCCGGGAATGCGACGAATGACATACCGCCGCCGCCGCCATTAGAGCCTTCTCCAACCATGGTGCCATCAGCACGATATTGCGTGTTGACTGCGGTGTGTCCTGCAGAAATGCCCACATGTAAGAACTTGGTTTCATCTTCCATCCAGGGTCTGCCGCTGATACGGCCTATACCTTGCCAGCCAGTGTCACCGGAACCGTTGTTGCGACTCTGGTTGCCGTTTGCATTCACTGAAGTTGATGCGGCCGACCACGCGCCAATAGGCTCGGTTTGAAAAGCCAGCCCGGTTTGGAATCGTGTTACTGCATAATTAGCGCCGATACCTGTTTTGTAAGTATTGGGGTTATCTACAAACGAATTGACCGACATGTGGCGTTCGATAAAGGTAAGAAATCGATTGCTGGCAGCCTCTTCCAGACTGAATGGCTCTTTGAATGAGCCTATTTTGTAAGACAGTGCATCCGTATGATTCAAGCGTACGAAAGCATCCGTAATTCCGGATCCGACAGAGCCATTGCCACGGCTAAAATCAAACTCGAATTTATAATCCCATATTCGATAAAAAGTGCCTTCAGCACCCAGGCGGGCGCGGCGGATATTCATGCCGCTATTCAGTTCATTCGCGGTATTGGACCCGAAGGCAGGATCAGGATCATTGACGAAATTATATTGTGAAGCGGGTTGTAATCGTCCATTGATCGACATTGAAAAATTTCCATCCTTGGTGGCCCAATGTAAACCCCGATCATCAAACGTACCATGTATCTTTTCAACATCCTTAACGCGTTCTTCCAGCACTGAGACTTGGCTAGCCAGGCGTTCGTGTATGGTTTTATCCGCCACCTCTGTGGCTTTTTCCTCACGCATTGAAGTTGATCCGGCCACTGTTTCTTTTTTCTCTGATTCAGCAGGTGCCGCGGATGGTGTTGTAGCTACTTTGGGGGGTTCCGGTTGCGCCGGCGGATTATCGGCTTTTACATACGTACCCATATGAACTCTACCCGCTCCGGGTTCCGCAAAAACTTGTTTGGTTTTTGTATCAACATACAAATCCAATGCATAAGCGTTGGAGATGACGCATAAATTGAATATCACGAGGGTTGCTAAAATAAGGCTGAGAAATTTCATTATCTGTCGTTAATCCAGGGTTGAAAAATAAATTACTAGACGAGACAGCGGTTATATAACAGCAATGTTACATTTTTGTGACAACATCATTTTTTTTGCAGAATTGTGACAATATTGTTACTTGTGAACTTGAATTTATTTTTTAATTAATTGAAAGATTGGATATTAATTTATAGAATATCCCTGCATTTATAGAACTGCTAAATACTTTGTAAATGCCAGATAGAGTTTTCACAGATTGATGGGAACTTTCAGGAAGAAAGAATCTGTCTAATTTACGTTGAGTGGTAAAAGTTATTTTCCATCTCAAACAAATTTTTCTGTTAACAAACAATCTGTTAAATTAATAGGAGATCAACATGGCAACAACCTATGGCACAACTAGCGGCGCGGCGAGCGCCAACTATGACATGTCGCTGTGGTACGACTCGAAATATTACAAGATAGGCAT
>NZ_FNUX01000025.1 GCF_900108305.1 Nitrosomonas ureae | reverse complement strand
GTCGCTCCCGTGATGTCATCGGCTAACCTCCGTGAAAATATTCGAGGATAGCCAGATCTATTTCTAATTTTTAGATGGTCGGGTTGGACGCTTACTATTAGTCTCTATTCAATCGACATTGATTGACTGAATTCGACCCAAAGCTGTCCTTGGTAATTTTAAAAGCAGACTTTCACAATTATGAGTCTTTCGAACTCGTACTGACAATTTGATCATACGCCAGCCCGCTATGGCCTTCTCCGCGACCGGTGGCTTTTTTGGCGCCAATCCAGATAAAGACTTGGCCATTGTTCCAGCGGGTACGCTGAAAAGTTTGACTGACATGCACACCTGATCGAGGAACTTCTTCTTCGTAAATGAAAAAAGGTTGGTTGGCGTCCAGGCCTTGGCACAATAGCACGGTCCGTGGCCTGACGCGCTCATAATCGGGATTGGGATCGTTTTCCAACAGCCTCGGCATGGCGGCGCGGCGCAGCTGAATCTGCCGCTTATCGTCCGAAATATGCTGCGGCACAAACGGTATCCAGTTTTCCGGTACCGTGGTCATCAGCTCGTAACGGAAAGAAGCTTTCCATTCTATGGGCGCCGGCGTCGGACCGATGACCGCCAGATCGTGCAGCATTTGCAAATGTTGGTGATATTCCGCTGCGGCGATATTGCCGGCGCGAGTCCAACCACTTGCAGTCAGAATCGTGTTTTCGATACCCCAAACCATGTTCGCGATTTCGTCGCGTATTAAAGCAATGCGTTCCAAAGGCGGGCTTTCTTGAATTTTTGGAACAGTCGGCAACACTAACAAGGTTAAATCCGCCGATTCATCGGTCTGACCCTTGATATTTAACGAATACATAGCCCAGCGTTGCCAAGCCTGATCGGAGCCGCTACCGGCCGGTTCGATCCAGAAACGTTCACCAAACGTATTGGTGACTGACAGGCCCTTGATATTTAGTACTGAACCGCTGGGCACGGTATACGGCAAGATAAACCAGTCGTTAGCATACACTAAGCCGAATTCGATCAGCAGTAATTTTGCCAGATCGGTGGTGCCGGGTTTGATGTCACCGAAATTGGTCTTGCCGTCTTCGAACGCCCACCAGCGGGTGTCGGGCATGCCATTGAAGCGCACCGGGGTGGGAATGAAACTTTGGGTGGTGTATTTTTTTTCGACCGGTTTCGGCGGGGTATCCTGATCGCCGGCATCCAAACCGGGCCGGCTTTTATCCCAATCGAAATTGTACCAATCCAGCCGCCCCTGATAGTATTCCTCGGCGCTTAACACCTTCTCGCCGTCGCCGCCGTCCGGCACCGCGCAACTAAATTGATATTCTAGCCGTGGCGATTGCCAGGCATCGCCTTGCCCGGCTTGCGGCTGCAAATACAGTTTTTCGAACCAGGCCACGAACTTCGGCCCTTCAAGATCGACAGCCTGTTGTTCGCTGACGCTCAGTCCGGCGATGCCATCGGAGGCCGAATGACCGGGATCAGCCTTCAAATACAGATACAGCGCAGCGCCATCCATCGCCCGCCCGGCGACGGCCTGGAATTGTTGCCGGACTTCCGCATGCGCACAGATCGCTGCCTGATCCTTATTGCTCGGATCGGGCGACGTTATCGGATATTTAGCCTTGAATTTATCACGAGCGCCAACCGGTATCGTCTTTAACCAGTGTCTGCCCAGCTGTAAGCGCAAATCCAAGGAAACCGGCACACCGCCGATGGTCCAGGGAATGGCACGGCGTTCCACGGTGGCTTCCAGCGGGGTGTCGTGATCGAACTTTTGTACGCTGCCGCCCAAGGGCTGGTATTTGGTGATGCGCTGCCCTTCGACATGAATTTTTGCCGCCACTGGACTGCCGGCGTCATCGCCAAGAAACTCGCCCATCTGCCATTGTTTGCAGAGCATCCACAAAGCATCGCGCACCTCGGCGCGCATCGCCCGCTGGAAGTTGTCGGTGCGCGGCCGGCTTTCCAGGCGATTGTAACGGGTCAGGGTTGGAAACAACAGTTCGCTGTTGAACACGGCGGTGATATTGCGGATGGTGAGTTTATCGCTCATGGCTCAGGGTGCCGCTTTGTTAATAAAGTTATTGACGATAGCCAGATCGGCGCCCATGGTAATCGGCTGCCAGGTGGTAGCCAAAATTGTCGCCGGCAAAAACACCGATAGCTCGGTTTTGTCCAGCTGTTGCGGCTCCACCCCGCGAATCCGCGCCCTATCCAAAGTGCTGTGCAAGGTATTCACCAAATCCTGCCACTGCCAGGCACCGTTGAATTGAGTCGGTGTCGCCAGCAGGATGGTTTGCGGCGGTTCGGCGTTAGGTTTATCAAAGTGAAAGGTAATGCCGGTGGTTTCGGTTTGGGCCGGGATGACTTCGGTCCATTCATCCAAAAGCAGACCGCTTTGCGTATCGGCCTGATTGAAGTCGCCTGCATACAAGGCGGTATACAACAAATTCTCGCGATTGAGTTTGTCGAGTGCCGTTTCGGGAAACTCCAGCGCCAGCCAGGGCGTATCGACATCGAACGGCAGCTGGATCGGCCGCAGCTCCGGCAGGCTGGTCTGGAAAGCCTCAGTCAGGAACAGCAGATTTTCCAAATGGTGCATTTTTTCCCGGACTCGCGCGGTACCATATAACCAGTCGTCAATCGGAAAGGCGTTGCCGATTACGGTTTTCTGGTGATCCAGCAAACCGGCCCGGTCGGCATAGGCGTTCGCCCATTCATCACCTGATTTTGCCGACACCGAGAACCAGGGTACGAGAACAAATTCATCGCCGAACACGGTCTTAGCAGCATCGGTCAACAATTGCAGCCGTTTATCGGCGTCCGCTTCGCCGTCATATTCGGTCAGCTTGCTGTCGACAGTAGCCAGGCGTTTTGGTAAATCGGCGGCCAGCTGTTTCAGGCGGTTATAGATGTCTTCGGCCATCACCACGATGGCTTTCTCGACATCCGCCGCTGACAACGGCTGAATATCAAAATTGGTGTAGGGCGGAGCGGCAACCAGCAAAGTATTGAAATCATTTAAGGCCTGACTGAGCTGGGTTTCGATGGTTTTGCTGAAAGCTTCAAACAATGCTTTTTTGCTATCGAACAGCACTTTTTTAGCCGCTACTTCCGCTTGAATCTGCGCCACGGTTTTTCCGGTCGGATCCAGCAGTGCGATGGCGATCAAGCGCTCGGCTTTGGCGAGCACAGCGATGCGTTCCGGGTCGCCGGGTTGCGCCGGCAGACTGGCGATCAGTGCATCATAATCGTCTGCTTTAGTCTGCCAACGCCGATTTACATCCGCAGCCAGTTGTCGCAAACTGTTAAAGATGGCACCTTTAGTTTCCAGCAAGATGCCAAAGCCGGTTTGCTGCAAGCCATATAACGCCAAGGTTTTGCAGAGTTCAATCATGGCTTGGATATAACTATCGATATTAACCAAAATTGTCGCGGTCAGCGGGCCGACAGTTGGAAACACCGCAGTTAATTGCGCCAATAACGGTTGTAAAGATGCGGTATCGAATGTAGCCAGATCGGTTTTCAAAAACGCTACCCGGCTCTTGTCCAGTTGCATAGCACCGGCACTATCCGAGCTGGCTTCGCTGGGCAACGCGATATCGGTGGCTCGTAACGGTCTGGAACGCAGCAACAATACCCTTAAACTGCGAATCAGCGGCGCCACCTCAAAAAAGCTGAACTGAGTGGTGTCGGCTTGCGCATAACTGATTTCCAGCACCGCGTCGGGCAGCGGCGTCGGCACGGCGCTTTGCATCACATAATGTCTGACCCGGTCTTCCAGTTCCGAACGGACCTCCAGATTATCCGGATTCACCACATACAGCATGTCCAGTGGCTGCAAGACCAGCTGAGCTTGAGTAACAAATAGTGCTTCCGGTAAACCGGTGGTTGGATGGGGATACGTCACTTTGCAGGCTATCCGGTTGGCGGTTGGCAATCGCGCCGCCAGCCAGTGGTTCATCGCTGGCTCGGCTTTGATTCGGGGATTGTCGGTGTCCGCAACGGCAACGTTGCTATCGAAATGTACCGCCACGCGATGGGTCAGGCCGATACCGCTACGCGGCGTCTGCACCACGTCGGGTATCGGCGGGAAGGTAGCCTGGCCATAGGCATCCAGGGTCGCCGCGGCCCTATCGTAATTACCCATCACCACTTGATGAACGCCTTCGGCAATCGCCAGATCGGCTACCGCGTCATACAGATCCAGCAACCGGCCGACTTCTGAGTTAATCACCAGTTGCTGCGCAGCGTCGGCGAAAGGCAATTTATCCAGACCGAAACCGAAAGGATAAACTTTGTCGGCAGCGGCGGCATTTTTGATATGGCGAATGAAAGTCATGGCGTTGATGACGTTGCGAGCTTCCACGGCTTCGATCGACACGCCATCGGGCAAATCTTCCTTGCGGGTAACCAGTGGAAACTGCTTGCGTAACGGGTAAATGAATTGATCGGCTTCCGCAAAGCTATAGCGATCGTGCAAGCCTCTTTCGAATTGGTAGCCCAGCAGAGCGGCAAGATTCTGGGCGTTGCGGATGCCATCGATAATATTCAACGCCAATCTCACCCGTTCCGAGGCCAGGTTCACTTTCAGCAAATCGGCTTGCTCATCGTCGGCGTTGGCGATAAAACCGTTGCGTAACACCGCGGCAGTCACCGCATGATTGATCGACGGTGCGTGTATATAGCCCTGATTGGTGCTATCGCTTACCAGCGGAGTTTTTTGATGGTCGGGAATTTGTTGATTGAAAATTTCATCCAGTTGTGGATCCTTCAAACTGACGAGATCGAGCTCCTTATTCTCCGAACGTACATTTTCCAGCCAGCCGTAAGCGCCCATATACAGGCCTTTCCGGTAGCTGACGCCCTCTTCGACGCCGACATCGTCGCCGCGCCGGGCAAAGCGCATCGAGGACAGCTGAAAATTGATCAAACCCGTCATCCAGGCATCTAGTCGGTAACTGCAACAATCAAGGTGCTCGGCCAGCAACCGTTCCAGCCGCGCGGTGGGTGTCTTTTG
This sequence comes from Nitrosomonas ureae, assembly GCF_900108305.1. Classification (GTDB taxonomy): domain Bacteria; phylum Pseudomonadota; class Gammaproteobacteria; order Burkholderiales; family Nitrosomonadaceae; genus Nitrosomonas; species Nitrosomonas ureae_B. Next base: position 39,033 of record NZ_FNUX01000025.1, on the reverse strand, counting down.
CAGATGGTTTAATGCCCGTAATTGCTCATCCAAATAGCGCGTGGCAAACAGTTTGCCCAAATTCGCGGTCAAATAATCGACCAGTGATTTTTGCGGATCGCCGGTGATGCGTTCGGAAGGCGTATACAGCAATTCGTAACGGCTTTTGTCCTGGAGCGACGTGTTTGCGGTGGCCGTTTTAAGCTGGGCAGTTGCAGCTTTGATATGGAAAAAATGCGGCTCGCTGCGTAGGGCAAGTCGGCTCTGATTGTCCAGTAATTGCGCATCGTCCATCGCCCGCACGCCGGCATCGTAATAGCCCAGTTCCAATGCGTGCTTCAGCAAGATGTACAACAGTGCATTAGGGCTTTTGTTGTCTTTGAAACCGTCCTGTACCCTGACGGTGTCGAACGACAGCCGCGCCCATTCGTAAAGCCATTGAATGTAATTACGGTTGTTGTCGGTGGCGATGCGCAAGGGATCGCTCTCGGATAACGGTCCTTCCTGAATCACCGGACCCAGCAGCTTATTGGGCAATACCTTCCAGAACAAATCGAATAACTGCGGCGGGGTTAAACCTTCGTATCCCAATAGCCGCAATCTGTCGAAAGCCTGATTGTGCAGTTCGTTGGCCGGCAAGGTTTGCCAGGAAATGAATTTATGCCAGATTAAGGCGATATTGTGTTCCTGTTTTTTGGTGTTGGCATAGCGCTGATAAAACTCCACCGAGGCAGGATGCAAACCGACGATATCCAGCAAAGTCTGATGCGGATCTTTATCCGGGCTGGGCTGCGCTTCGACACGCGCGACCTGTGCCGACAAACCAGTCCAGGTCGCGGCCAGATTGTCTAGGATGCCCTTGAATTTCCACAACCAGTCCTTGAATTCAGTACCCCGCTGTTCCTGGAAACGACCGACATAATCCAGATAAGATACGGTCTCGTCGCCAAACACCCAACCGATGCGATCGAAGGCCGAAGTCGGCAAAATCCCATAAGGCTGCCGGCCGATACGAATCGCCGGCAACATGCCCCGCCCGCTGACAAAACGGTTGAAGAACCAGCGAGTATAGTAAATTTCGTCATCGTTAAATACCGGCTGTAACAGGGTATCCATGAAATAGCCCAGCGTCGCCGGCCATAGCGCGGCATTCATGACCCGGGCTTCGCACTGATCGCGGCCGCCAGCATTCGGAATTTGTTTCAGCCAATCGGTATCCAACCCTAGACTCTCGGCAAACCACTGGCCGTCGCTTTTATCCAGCCAATCCTCGGTTTCGCTGAATTCGGCTTGGCCCTTAAAGTAAAAGTCAAAACTCTGGTCGGCATCGTCCTGCCGGGTATAGGCCGAGTTGCCGTCTTCGGTATTATTGGTCGGCGAACCCTGCGGCAAGAAAGCAAAGCCGCTTCGGCTGAAATAATGATTTTTGAACAGCGTTTCCAGTTCGGTTTTGCTCTGCTCGGCGTCGGAACCCAAACGCACGCCCAGAACAAACAGGCGATCGAATCCCTGGATTTGTTCTGAACTTAGATTGACGCGAAAGCCCATCCCGCGTTTGACCGCTTCATCGAAATCCATCATCCAGCGCAATTCGTCGCCGATAATCAGATTGCCGTGCTCATCGAACTTGAATTGCGACTCGGTGTCGGCCATCGGGTTGGGGCTAACCGAGAACGGGCCGTCGAGCGGATTGCCGAGCTGATTGAGTATCTCCTGCCACTGCTCGCCGTTTTTACGGTAGCCCAGCAATACCAGCCGCTCCGGCAACAAATTAGCCTGGGCCGGCTTCGTCCACGACTGGGATTTGCTCTGAATCTCGCTCTGGTCGGGCAGATAGGCAAACGCCACGCTGACGTTGGCGGTCGCATACGTGTATCCGGCGGAGGGTTTTTCCGACAGGTTATAAGGCTGGTATTGTTCCACCAGCGTGGCGACCCGATCCGCACCCACCGCGGCTATCAACGCATTGAACGCTGTAGTCTGCAAATCCTGGTCGTTTTGCGCTCGCCAAATGGCTACCCAATATGTTTGCAATTCAGTTTGTTCAGCGAGAGTCAAATTGCTATTGGCAGTAACCACCAGAATCAAATCCCCGGTCGCTTTAGATTGGGGCTTGATCGGCAGCGTCGCATCGCCCTCACTATCGGTGGGCGAGAGCGGATTCGCCGGCCGAAAATGCTTGATGATCCAGCCTGCCCGACCGGCACCATGGCTGGCTACCAAAGTCCGCCAAGCCGCGCGCTCCTCCTTTTCCAAACCCGCCGCACGAAAATATTCCCGCCAGAATATGCCGGCGCTTTTCAGCTCGGTTTGCGACAAGGTTTCTTCAAAGGTATCAACCAGACAATCGTCGGGATAGACGCGTACCCACAGCTGTTGTCCCTGCCCATCGCGGCCGCCGACAGTTTTGAAACGAGTTTCCAAACGCAACGGAAACAGCATCACCGGAAAGTCGTCGTTCATTTTTTCGATATGCTTGCGCGGATCGGTCCATTCCTCCCAGAACTGCGGATAGAGATCGGCTAATTGACTTTGCAGATGATCTACAGCCGCCTGGTTTTCCTGTTTTTGATCTTGCAGGTTTTTTTGCGCCTCCATCAGTCGTGCGCGGGCTTGTAAATGCTCGGGATTGTTGGAGTTAAACCAACGCTCGATCTGCGCCAATTCCTTGGCGTTCTGTTTGAGCTGTTCATCCACGCGAAACAGCACCCCGGCCGCAGTATCGTGCTTGGTTCGGGCGGCAAACAATGCTTTTTGTATCTCGTGAAAATCAGGCATCGCAATTCCTTTTTTGTTGCAAGCTAGTCATTTGTCCACCCTCCCACGCCGTCACTTCAACATTTCGCTGGCATGTACCGCCACCATCACCGGCACTTGATAGAGTATGTAAGCCAAGTCCGCGGCATCGGCATCCTTGCTCCAGGCAATAACGTTGTCTTCTTTGTATTGTTCCAGTTCACCGACGAACTCGGCCTGCAAAGTATCCGTCGGTTCCGTAAGACGGATGGTCGCCGTGGCGTTAGTGATGCTTAGAAAATCGCCATCCGCCAAACCGGGTGCCGCATCTTCCCAGGTTAGATCGCTCCAGGTATGTCTTTCGGTATCCTTGGTCGGTCCGCCGATATCCAAACCGAAACGCGGTTCCCCCGGGCGCTCCTTGATCACGAAATACCAGCCGGGCTTAGTTTCGTCGCCCGGCTGAGTACCATCACTGCCTTTGGCTTCTTCTGACTTCAGATCAAAACCGAAAAAATAAATATCCGGCTCGACTTTGGCGCTGTAGAGCGGAGTTTTCAGAATATCGCGTGGCGGATTGTCTTCCTGCCCAGCCGGTATGTCGACCAGCAGCCGTTCCTTGGTGTTATCGATGCCGCCGCTACCATCCGGTTTTTTAGTTTGCCACTTGGCTTTGTGTGCGTAGATGACAGCGGTGGGGTACTTTTTTAGCAATTCACCACGAATTACCAGTACCACATCTTCCCCCTTCGCGCGCATTTGTTTGCCTAATGCTGAGGTTTCGGAAGTCAGAGGCCAGTGGTGCAATTCCGGGATGTCCTTGAGCTTCTCTTTTAAGGCACTAAGATTCTCGCCCGTTTGCGGCAAATAAGCGCTGACATCCCAGAATTGGCGGAAATAACTGCCGCGCTGGTCAGTCGGATACTCTCGCCACAGGAGTTCGCGCGACATCTCGTGATTGAGGCCAACCATATAGGCTTCGATGAACTTCGAATTGGGTTCCAGTAGAGTAATGCTGTTTTGCTCGATGAGGTTGATGTTAGGCAGAAAATATTCGGTGGATAGATCGGCCAGCGGCTTGTACATAGGGATGTCGAATTCCGGATAATTCATCACCTCGTCGAACAATTCCGGGACAAATTTAATCCGGAAACGCTCCGGCAAAAGGATCCTGTCCAATACCAATCGGGGTATAGTGCGGTAAGGGTGCAAATTGGCTACCAACGTCGCCGTGAGCATCGACATATCCAGAACCTGTTTGGGCGCTTCGAATGCCGCCTGGCGGGCGGCGAGATCCGCGGTATACATGTCCTTCAGTGCCGCTTTGAAGTTTATCGCCGTCTGGCTATCGACATTACCGGCGCGGGGATGAAAGGTATCACCAGGTTCGGCAAGCTGGAAATCCGGACTTTTCGGCGCGACATCCACCGCCGCCGGCGTTTGGCCCTGATCGGTGAAGATTTGCGGCTCGGCCAATTGGCGCAGGATGTCGCGCATGGTCCGGTACAAGTAAAACAACCCGCCAGCCAGTGCAAAAATTAACAGAGACAAACCGATGGCCGGAGCAAATAAAATCGCCAACAATGCCAACGATACGGCTAAGACCAAGGTGACAGTCGCCAACCAGGGATAGCGGCCCAGTAAATCGGCCAGCCATTTCGGCCGCGGCACCGGTTGAACTTGCTCGGCCAGCACTTGCTCGGTTCCGATACCGGCTGGTATAACCTTGGGTGGCGCCGGCATAACTTCTTGCCGGTTCAAGCGACCGAATAATGCACTTGGCTCTATGCCACGAGCTGCGAAAGGCAGTTTGCTGATCAGCCGCGAACGCGGCCGCAGCACTTTGCGCATCTGCGCCGATACCGCGACCGGCGGCACGACACTGGTCTTGATCTGGTGAAATGCTGTGGCGTTTTGCACCATGATCCGCTTCTGCACCGGCGCGCTTAACAACATCAGTTTATCCGGCTGTTTCGAGAGCAGCGGTTGAAACTGCAAGGTATGCCATTGCCAGCTGGTTTCGCTGCTGAGTTGCGCAAAACGGATAAAACGATTGGCCTTGAGCACGTCACCAACCTGTTGCCAGGCGGCATTCATATAATCTTCCTGTTTATTCTGGATGATTTTGGTACCGAAGCCGGCAGGTACTCTAAAGCGCGGATCAAGATTCAGTTCATGGATCCAGTTTCTATTGTTAGGTAAGTCATTACCGGCGGCATTGGTCAACAACCGATCGACCGCGGCATGCCAACGTCCGTATAATGGCGGCGTGATCAGCGGATCGGGGTCGACGGCGTTGCCCGGATCGGGGATGATTTCCGGATTGACACCAGGCTTTTGATAATCGTCCGCTGCATTCAGGAAGCGGGCGATACCTTTTTGAATCGGCTGCGGATAACCGTCTTTCGCCCAATTCTCGTATTTGTTAAATTCAACCGGATCCTTAATCACTTCCAAAGGAACCCGAAGCGCTCCGCCCAGTTTGAGGATGCCGGCCAATTCCCCGTCGGGATCAATACCGGGGATGTTCCAGCCGGGTTGTTGCACATCGATATCCCGTCGTCCGATGTGTTCGTCGGCGGGTTTGGCTTTCAGCAGCCGCACCAGATACTCAAAATCGCCTACGGTGCCGGTGCGAAAATACCAGCGATGATAATAGGGAAACTCTCCTTGATCGGCCTTTTGACCCCAGGCGTACTGACTGGCAAAGTCCGGATTGGCCTCCAATCCCAATCCGGCCTGCCGGCCGCTTTCGTAAGACGGGATCAGAAAAGCATGGTAGGCGGCGTTGGCCTTGAGTTTGCGCGGGCAAACTATTCGGCAATAGGCGTGATCCTGGTTTTCATGCAAAACATTATTCAATTTAGGCAACACGACATTCATGTCGGTGGAGAGGATTTCCGCATCACTGGCGGCCAAATCCTGATTGACGTGAACGTGCGCCCAGGCCCAAAGCTGCTCCGGCGGCGGAAAGCTTGCCGCGGCATTGACAACCTGAATAAACGGCAACGGCCGGTCTTTTATATTGGTGCCGTCGCTAAATTCGCTTTCCTCCAATACCACCAAAGCCAGCCAGGGTCGCAGTCTATGTTTGGCGTCATCGGGCCGATTTGGGGTATAGCGCCAGGCAAAATCCTCGTCGTAGAAATCGATATAGGGCAGATAGTTGGGCTCGAAATTGGTAATCCAATTCAGCGGCTCGGTTTTGAAGGTGGTCCGGCTATCGATGCCGACAATATCACCTGGCCCGTAAAGTTGCACCGCTCTATCGATTTCCTGCGTCAGAACCGCACCGCCGGCGACCGGCGTGCCCTCCACATTCAGCTTCAACTGAAACGACGCGCGCAGTTTTACCGGATCCTGATCGAGCTGTTGGATTTTATTGGCCAGCCCGGTGCGTAGGTAAGGCAGAAAGGAATAGGTACCGATTGGTTTAGCCATACATCAATCCTTCTCCGAACAAAGGTTACAAACCTGCATGTTAGGCCTCGACGGTCATTTCATGTTGCGGAATCACATGCAGGGTTTCATGCAATTCGGGGCGTAGGGACACTTGCTCTTGTATGTATTGTTGAGCCAAGATCTCACTGGAAAAATTCATCGCTTGTGTGCTATAGGCGTGGTTGTTTTCCGCTAATGCCACAGTAAATCCGCCGTCTTTTACTTGCAGTTTTTCCGAAAAAGGATCGAGCTGCGACCGGTAGTTTTTGGACAATGCCGATTTGCTTATCGCCGAACCCTGCAGAAAATGCATGAAAAAGCCGAAGCTAAACAATTTGAAGCGCAGGGGAAAGCGCTTGAAGTTACTGTCGATAATGATCTGTTCGTAACGAACTTTGCGCTTGGCCAATTTGGCCGAACCCAAGGTCTGCGCACCCGACGCCAGCTTCACACCGCCATGCAACGGATCGAAAGCGCGTTGCGACAATTTGTCGGCATCGCTCATATTAATGAACTGAGCCTTGGCAAACTGCTCGTCGGCATCGCTGACCTTGACCAGATCGCCTGTAGGTACCAGTTTGAACTGATTGGCATCCGCCGGTTTTTGACTACCGACCTTGTCGATCCTAATATCCAGCGGCGCCGCGCGCTGGCTGACTCGCAACGTGCCTAGCGGATGCAAGACTTGCGAGCTTTCCGTCTCGGACAGCTTGCGCAACGACACCAGCAGATTATTCCCGGTCGGCAATTCGGCAATCCAGTTTTGTTGTTTCTCCAGTTCGGCCTTGAGTAACGGCATCACCGGAATCGGCGGTAAGGTCGTATCCTGACTGTCTCCCCAGGTGACATCGAAATCTGCGGACACATCGAAAAACAGGAAACTAATTGAGCCAGTACCATGCGCCCGCCAGGGCGTCGGGCCTTCAAGTGCGAATTGCAAGGAAATGCTGAACAACCCCATTCCGAACACTTTTAGTGAAACACCTGCCGATATTTCGATGATGAAATAAAAAGGCGAAAACTGAAACAAAGCATCGAAGGTAATATGCCCATCCACTTGGGCGACACCCACATCAATCATTAGTTCGGTATGTGAACCAAACTGGACAGTATTCGAAGTAACCGCAAAGTAGCCTTCGGCGCGAATGCGATATACTGGGGTATTCAATATATCGATCGCGATACGCCGTGGTGATGGAAACGGTAGCGGCGGCGGGTTGAAGCGGGGATGGAAGCCACCTACCGAAACCACAAAATTAGCATCATCACCCCAAGCCACCAGCAAGCCCATGTCGCCTTCGATGGTCAGAAACAGCACCCGCGATTCGAACATGGTTGCAAAGAAATACAAACGCTGTTTATCGAACTCGATGGCACCGGCAAAATTGACCTGAATGACGATCAACGGCGCTTCTTCGGCCGGCAATGCGACTTTCAGCACACCCAGAATCGCTATGTTGCCGGGGATTTCGATGATCACGCCCAGCGACACGCTGATCAGCGTCGGCGTACCCCAACCCAGTTTCGCCATCGGCCCAATCAAAAACTTGCCGACATAAGGCGGAAAGATCAGCCGCAAATCGCTAATGATGCGCGGCGCGTTGGCCACCGGATTATCCGGAAACATGATGCTGTTGATCGCCCCGGTACGCACGCCTTCCATCAACGGCGGCAAATTCATGGTGCGATTCAGTCCCAACAAACCGCCCAGGCCGATCAGCGTAAAACCGAACCCTAGTTGAATGCCGGTACCGAATTCCGCAGTGATGATGATCAACAGCGAGAAGCCCTTGGAGCCGTCGGGCATTTTGGTGGTAATCAGGCCGATGGCCTTGACGGTGACAATCTCGGCGATGGCCAATTCCAGTACACCGGCATATTCTTCGCGTTCGAAATCGAAGTAAAGATAACCGCCGCCTTTGATTACGCCAGCATCGAGAGAAAGACCGACGCCGTTGGGCGGCTTGAAATCCACGCTGACATCTAGATCACCTAGCTTCCCATCCGCACTGGCGAAATTAAAGATACTCTTGAATCCTAAATTTTCGACTACCGCAGTCAACGGGCCGAGCAAAGCTTTCGCTGTAATACCAGCTTCAAAGCCAATACCATTGCGTGCACTACGCAACGCGATTATCAGGGTATTAAGTTCGCCAATGCCAAAATTGAAATGTAATGGAATCGCATACTCGAAACCACCGGAACCCTCAAGATAGATCTTCCCTGAGCGCGATTCCCATACGAGTACGCCACCAAAATCGATCCGAATAGGTTCCTTGCCTACTATGTTACCCAAAAATCCATCTCCGTCAGACATCTGAATAACCACTGCAAGTTTAGGCGGATTAGCTCCCCTGCCAGTACCGACACTGATGATCACTTCCGGGGAATCCAGTTTACCCCGCAAGCCAACTCCAGCTGTGAAACCACCAATTTCAAAACGCGAAGTGTTTGCATCGCCAAATAAAATCCACGGTTGTTCCGGGTGTGCAGAAATAGCAATTTCGGAATCAATTGTTGCGCGACCGGTTTCCGCAAAAAACTCCAATCCATTCGGGCGAATCTCTACACCAAAAACACCATCTAAATTAAATCCACCCTTAATAGCGAGTGAGAAAATCGAGTCACTGAGACCACTGCTACCGATAACTCCTGACGAGAGTGGTGTAAGCAAAATACCTGAGGGCGGCTGTCCCGGATTGTCTTTCGGGGGAATCGGTAAGATGAGAAGTCCAACCTCTGCGTAATTACTCCAGTCATCGCTTGCAGTTGAAAATAATGGGATGGCAAGTTCCTTAATTTGGGAAAGCGCTGGGTTGGCCTCATCAATATAACGTCTAGCCAGTGCACCAGTACTTTGTACACGCGCTGGAAATCTTACGGCATGAAAAAAATCTTCAAGAACGCTGACTAGTTTTTCATGATCGAACGGTTGCGCACCTCCTTCCCATCGGTAAACATCACGCAACAACGCAGCAGGGTCTCCAATGACTCTTGGCAATCGATCCCAATGAATAGCCAATTTTTTATAGGGGACTCGACCATCACCAGCCGATGCTTCAGAACTGATATCGGCGATTCCTAACAGACGTAATACTCCGTATAGCGGCGCTGCCTGTTTTTGCAGAAACCGAAGTAACAAAAAATCGCCCAGTGAACTAGGCACTTCATTCCAGAATGCAGGCTGGTCAAATGGGAAGGGTAAACCAGCCGGCGGTGCACTACTCAGTCCTTTTACTGCATCGATTACTTTGACCACCGCATCTAATAAAGCTTTTGCTAGCGCCGGGTCTTCTGGTTGCTCATCAATTCTATCGGCAATCGCATTAGCCGCATCAAATATAGCGTCGATTGCAAAACCCGCACGAATACTCGCCATCGCTGCAGGCGACACGTTCACGTCCCAGCCAAAATCCAAAAAGAAATCCCGTAAGGTTACCTCATTGCTGAATGCATTTTGCAGTGGTTCTAAAGCACATCTAAGCCCAGTCGAGACTTCCCCAACAAATGTAGTCATAGCGACAACTCACTGTACATAATTTTATTCATGATTTTCATTTAGGGTGCAACATTAATGCTCAAGCCAACTGGATCAGTATCATAGCTGTATCCCATAGGCCTATGATTGAGAACATTAACAGGGCGCACCTCCTCCGGAGGAGCAATCCAAGGAGGCATTAAGTCATTCAGACCATGCGGGCGATTGCCGGGTGGCGGGGAAGTTCTCGGAACCACGAGTGGATAATTCTGCCCGGGATTGCGATACTGCCACAGCGCCCATAGCCTGTCGATATTGCAATGGTGCAGAAAGAATACAGGATCATTGGGCGAAGTACCGGGTGACATGGAGCCCGCCACCCACATGTGTATGCGATTATGAAGCTCTGGCTGCCCTCGAGTGCTGATCCAACCCTCTAAAAAGTTGCGGTAACTGCCTGTGCTATTCATCGTCGGAAATGCATCACCTGGCACAATATTTGTAATAGACACTGATGTACCAATTAGTGTAGTACCACCATGTTTGGTTTCAGTAAGGCTCGCGCCATTAGCTGCGGTGACATATACGTTATAGCCAGACGCTGATGCTTGTGCTGGGGGGGACGTAATCCGAATAGCGTTGTTCGTATTCGACGGCGTACAGCCGCCCCCCAAACAGATTGTGGACTCTTGAGACGGGCGTGTTTCTCCTAGCACATTAACATAAGTGATAACGACCCGATAAACACCGGTCGCTAAAGTTCCGCCACCTGTTCCCGTAAGAATAGGCGCTGGAGGTGTTGGAAGGGATGGGCCACGTAAAGAATCTGTACTCCACGGTACACAATCGAATCCTTTAATTGTCAGCGCATCATTCACCTCGGCTTCGGTCGGCAGGCTATTGACAGCATTTGCGTCAATCGCGGTGCGCCCTAGCGCACGCACGAGCATTGCTGGCCCCGGCGGAATGGTAGTCCATTCTCCAGTCCGGAAAGGCCCCGTAGTCACTGGGTCACCGTAGCCACCCATAAAGTTGTCTTTCCAGATAGAGCCTCTCTGCCGGTTGGCCTCGTTAGCATTGTCATGAGTCCAATCCCAGTATGGCAGTGTGACATTACCATCCTTACCCAACGCGCGGTCTGCCGCTTCTAGATCGCGCTCGAACTTGCGAAGAAAATAACGATGCCACGGAAAAAATGCTGGCCCCATGTGTGCCGGATTCAGATCCATATTACCTGAAAAAGCGGTATTATGGATAGTGACGTATTTATCGTAGTTGTATGCTGCTGCTGTGTCCGCTTTCATCTTCTTCACAGCATTCACAAACCTAGTCTTTTCGGCATTAGTCAGTTTGTTTTGGTTTTTCCGTATGCCCATGAGACCTCCCTAAAGAACGGAGATTGACAATCGCTTTGGCCGCATCTTCAACCGATTTATGAACCACAAATGGCAATTCGTGAGTATGAAAAGCTCCATTCTCCAAACGGTGAAGCACGAATTTCTCTCCATCAATAAACAATTCAATTTGTGAATGACCATCCTTTTCATGTTTATCGTGACTTTCGTCTCTCTGGGAATGAGCCTGGTGCTGATCGTAATCACAAGGCTCTGATTTCTCATTTTCATGCGACTTGTTTTGAGACTGAGATATCTCCCTGACGTAAATTTTATGATCCCGAAATACGAATTCTCTGTCCACTAGTATTCTCCTATGTAAGAAGACTAGGCTTGGAGTCATCATCTAACAACCATAACCACCTAGGACTTCTTGAAAAGCGCGTAACAGATTTAAATTTCCAATAGTATTGTTCAACTTGCAATTCCCCGTGGTCTTGCCGCGGGGATAGGTGCAGGGCGCGCGGAGCAAATTTATTACCATGAGCGATCTATTCATTGATCCCTCTTCTTATTAGTGTTAGTTTTTGTTTCAATAATTTGAGCCTCCTTCACTACAAAGTACTCCCCCGCCAAATAAAAACAAAGGAGAAAAATGAAAAAAAAGAAAGCACTTAAAAATGCGGCGGCGATAAAGACAGGAACTACAATTAGAAATATTTTCCAGTGACTAGCAGGAAAAATATGCACGGTTTCACTGCTCAAAGCATCTATCTTCCCCTGCTCCAAGGTATACCGGATTTTGATTTCTCCACGACCTTTTGTCATTTCGAACCCATTTAGCACCTGATTTTATACAGGCTTATTTTTAAGTTTGATTGAACCAGTTCTCGGTAGATCGACCAGTTATTAACTAATCTGTTAAATTGTCATAGATAGGAGTTATAACTATGCTCCTGGAATTAAACTAATGTCAATCATTTTTTTCTCGCCAATTCAAGCCATTGACCTTGCCCTGGTAATCCGTACATCTTAACGCGCTTATTATGCGATTTTTCCCAACTGTGCCACAAGCCAGTTTTGCTCAAACTTCATTGGACTGATGTAATTCAGTGTCGAATGCAGTCTTCTGTAGTTGTAGTAGTTAAGCCAATCAATGACTTCATCCATTGCCTGACGGCGTGTTTCAAACCGCATTCCATACAATCTGCCCACTTTCAACGATCCCCACAGGCTTTCAACGGGAGCATTATCCCAGCAATTTCCTTTTCTGCTCATTGAGCAGTGCATGCCGTATTCAGCCAGTATGTTCTGAAATGCGTGACTGCAATACTGACTGCCACGATCCGAGTGGAAGATGAGTCCCGGTTCTGGTCGTCGTCTGAACCAGGCCATCTTGAGCGCATCCGTCACCAGGCTGCTTTGCATATGGGGTTGCATGCTCCAACCCACAATCTGGCGACTATACAGATCAAGAACAACCGCCAGATACAACCAGCCAGTATCGGTTTGAATATAAGTGATGTCGCTTGCCCAAACACGGTTAGGTGCGTCAGGCTGAAAGTTTCGGTTGAGCAAATTCGGCGCAATCGGCAGATTGTGCTTGCTGTCGGTGGTCACGACGAATTTACGCTTTCCGCGCGCTTTGATGCCATGTATCTTCATGAGCCGCCGAACCCGTTCCTTCCAAACTCGCACGTTATTAGCCCGAAGTTCTTGCCAGATCCTCGGCCAGCCATATTCGCCTTTGCTGGCTGCATGCACAGCCTTGATATGAACCAGCAGAGCAGCATCGCTGAGGCGCTTGCCGGGAATCGCCGGATCATCCGCAATTCTTCGCCGCTGATGTCCAAAGTAACCGCTGCTACTGACATTGAGTGCTTCGCATTGTCGGATAACCGGCCAGCAGCTTTTGTGCCGTTCAATCCAGGCGTACTTCACACTGATTCCCGCGCAAAGTACGCCGTTGCTTTTTTTAGAATGTCACGCTCCAGCTTCACCCTTGCAAGCTCTGCCCTTAGTCGCGTCAATTCCATTTGCTCCGCGCTTACCGGCTTGGCTCCTGCATCAGCCAATTGGCCTTTCACCGCCTGTCGAACCCAATTCTCTAATGTCTGACTGGGAATACCCAGCACTTTGGCTGTCGCCGCGCATGATTGACCACCTTGAACCAATCGTACCGCTTCCAATTTGTATTCCAGTGTATACGATGCTCTCCTGACCCTTTCTGCTTTCATTTCTTCGTCTCCTTAACTTGTAGTGTAACCTCAGTTAAGAAATACGTTTTTACAGGGCAAGGTCATTGACCCATCATGCTGTCAAAAAAACCTTGAAGAAAGGCATACGATATCAGAAAAAGAGGAAGCGAAGGCGACACAAGAAGTGAGCTGCCATCGAACCCATCATTGTGTACTTGAAGTCAGATTTAAGATCTGTCACGCAATTTATCTCAATAGCATCATGATCGATGCTCACATCAACCTATTGATGGCCAATTTGCACATGAACTAATGCTCACAATTCATCCATCGGCGTTACTGATCCGGAATTATCCCTGAGCAGAACACGCTCCAGCGCTTCTCGGTGATTACCTCGTCGCCATTGCACGCGTCGATAACGACACCCTTAAAGTCAAGATCAAAGCTCGCAGATTGTCCGGATAGTCCTTGAACAAATGGCCGATCGACCATTTGATAACGGCATCCCGATCGCTGATCAGGTTGATAACGCCCGATCGGGTCCGGCGGCCCGTCACGATGCCCATAGAACTGCACCGTCGCATTGACATCCCCATCCTCGAGGAAATTCTCATCGAGTGCACCCGAGGCTGGAATCGGCAACATCGGGATTGGCTGGCCGCCATTCGGGTCAGGAAGTAGCGCTTGATGCGGTATGGCGTCGAGCATCGTGCTTCCGCGAACGAACTGTCGATATTGGGCACAGCCGCAGAGAACCGGATAGGGCCCGCTCGAGAACTCCGCAACGGCCGTAAACATGCGCCTGATGCTGCCACCACCTAGAAAAGGCCCGGCTATCACCTCGCAGTCGGGCGCAATCGTGATGGCAAGCATTGCCGACCCTGCATGGCTCCATTCGACGCCAGCGTTCACTTCGGTTGGCAGGCCTGGCCAGTTATCGGCGATGGAATAGGGATAAGGCGGGGTGACCTGATCGACTGTTCGTGTGGCGAACGTCAGTCGCACATACGTACCATTTTTGAAGAAGTATATCTTGCCGTTGCACATGTTGACAGCAGCATCAATGCCGGATGCGAAACTACTGGGTAGGTTACGCCATCCGTTTGGGCCGGCAATAGCGCGCGGATAGGGCACTGTACCGGGATCGGGAGTATCGACCGCTCCGTTTGCGATGTTGTAGCGGAGATACTGGCTGTCTTTGAAAAAATAGGCTTTACCTTCGCCGCCGTTGAATGCGGCATCGATACCGAGCTTGAAATCGGCAGGGAAGTCTGTCCAACCATCGGCGATCTTGATAGGTGTCGACGTAGCCGTCCGATTGAGCAGGATATCGTATTTCCAGTATTCATCCCCCTTGAACAGATATGCGAAGCCATCGCCCCAATTCACAACCGCATCAATATCTCTCGTGAAGGGAGGAACGAGCCCGCGCCACTTTTCGCCAATTGTACGAGGTCCTTCGACAACGCGGTCAGTGCCAGGGCGCGGGTCATAGGCCCAAAATAAATCGCCCTTAAAGAAATATATTCGCTTGATCATAATAAAACTCCTGAATATGAACTCTATATTTGACAGCATACCTCAAACTGGCTCTGCTCCAATAAAATAGCTGATTTATAGTGTGGACAAACCTCATATTTTTTCAAGAGTTAATGGATCACATTCAGTGGCCCCGCATTCACATTTACAAACGGCATATTCATCGTTATTATCGAAATAAAAGAGCTGTCAGTTGGTATCTGATTAACTTGCCAACAATATACCCAAACTAGATAACGAAGGTCGGGGCCTGTGTCCAGATAGATCGGCGCGAGGCGAACTGGCCCCAATCCGGAAGGAGATGAAGCATCCTCGATTCGACCCGTGCCTGTTTCGCCTGAGAGTAACGTAGCTCCACTCGTACTCCAGAGCAACGCCTGCCGTGAGAGGATGGGCTGCGGATTTTCATTAACATAGACTGTTATCCCTAATCCTCCTCTGCTTCGCAATGACGGTATGTCTTGAAATGCGGCCCAACTGAAATCGTAGGAACCCATCGGTGTAATCGCCGCCGACAGACGCTCGGGCGAAGACAGATAAAAGCCTACTGCCACTGTATCGGAGCCAGAACATCCAAATAGCGACAATTTTCCATCAAAACGACTTCCAAAGGCTATACCACATCCTGTACCCCATTCTAAGTCATAGGGAGTTCCAATCACCCGACTGCCAGTTTGCACCGTAAAATCGAGGGGCTTCATCGGCTGATTCAACGCAACATACAACTTTTCAAGCAAGTGGTAACGCAGTTGGACTTTAGTTTGAAGACCACCAAAGTCCCGTAAGGTGCTTAGCGGTTGTGATGCGGCAACTAATCCCTCAACCTCAGGGGGCATTTCACCTAACTGCCGCTGCAAGGAAGTCGCTACATGATCTTCAAAAAGCGACGTGTGAAGATCTTTTGCCTCTTCTGTGGGCACTGTGCGATCCAAGACAAAGAACTTTCGCTCCATCATTTTTTCCTTGATCAACGCTTCCATGGTCAGTGCTTCGGTTTCGAGCTTTCCATTTGGTTGGTTCTTCATTGATAGTCTCCTCGTTTTCTGTATTTGCGCAAATTTATTACTGCAAGTAGCCTAATAGCAACTATAAAGTTTTTGCATATTGACTTTAATAATCTGGCCACGCAACATTTTAACCACTAAGTTAAACTTATAGGAATAAACTTGACTCACGAATGAGTAACGTTACATTAGTAGCTGACTTCAAACTAAATTTTGTCGGATCAAAAGTTATTTTTCCCTGAAGAAAATTTAAACCAGCAGCGAGCCCCAATCCCCGTTTAGGACACCTGTCAAATCAGCATTGCCTGAAAATCTGGTGCTCCTGAGCACAGTCATCGTAGTAATCTCCTCATCATTTGTGATTCGATTCTTGACCTTCAAGTCTCAGAGACTGGACAATAGTGTTTGTATTGTCAAATAAAGATATCAAGCAAGAATCTCCGATTCTGGATTATGTATCCATAAAAGTCACGTTGTTCGACATGGTACTGAACCACCTCGGGTTTGCCAGGACTCTCTTTTTAAGAGGATGAAGTGATGAACAAACAACTCGATATTCCCCCGAAGTTCTTGTATGGGCGATTCGCTTGGTCTTTGAGCATCAAGCCGAGTATGACTCACAATGAGCGACTCCGTTATCGATTATGCGGGAAATAAATCTTCTGATCCTGGTATTCAATACCACCACACATAGGTGCCCCTGCTGCGTAAGTACATAGATTCCTGCAAGAGAAGGAAATTAACCCATTCAGACGACAGCTTCCAGACCGCGCTTTTGCACAAGATGTAGCAACTTAAGAGCGGTGCCTGTTGGCCGTTTCTGTCCGATCTCCCATTTCTGTACTGTCGAAACACTTGTATTTAGTATGGCAGCAAACACCGCCTGACTGACTCGTGTGGCTTCGCGAATTTGTTTTATCTGCTCCGGTCCCAACGGTTCAATAGGCGGCAAGCACAATCGATCGAATTCGCGTAGCGTAACTTGATCCAGCACACCAGCCTTGTGTAATCCCTTGGCCGTGTCATGTACAGCCTCAAGAATGGTTGATTTAGTCTTGCGCATCGCAATTAACCTCCATTAATTCTCCCGCATGTTGTGCTTGATCGAACGCCTGTGCTGTCAGTGACAGCAGGTGAGCAGCCAACAGCTTTAGCGCTACCTCTTCATCTTTGTCGATGTTGCTACGCTCGTTCTTTGGGAAACCAAATAAGAATATCCAACGGTTTCCTTTGTTGGTGGCAACCAATGTGCGAAAGCCGCTTCTCTTTCCTTGCCCTGGTCGCGCAATTCGTTTTTTCAGCAGCCCATTGCCGAGGTCGGCATCATACAGTCCCTCAGTCATCTCACGCACAGCGGCGCAAAGACTAGGCGAGGTCAATCCTTGTTTGTTTGCCCAACGATCAAACCATCGTGTCTTGTAAACGATCATTCTGTACCTACCCTAAATAAAATATAGCACTTGGTGATATATCTGACAAGCTGAAACCTATAACATTGTCGTTTTTAATTGGAACAGATAAACCGAAAATCCTCTGTTAATCACAAAAAGATGTTGCCCTAAATGTTGCCCAAACCATGCCAAAACATGCCAACTTATGCTTATTCTTAGGCAACATTACAATTTTAACTGATTGATAAATATTATTTTATTTATTTAAACTGCGGGTTCGAATCCCGCCTTCTCCGCCAGCCAATCATCCAAAGAAATCCAAAGCAGTACAAATAAGCCAACAAATCAATATATTCACTTAGAAATTTGTCCAAAGCAGTCTCATGGAATATAATGCCATCCAACTTCAATGGTAAGACGAGATGGCAAAGGAAGTCAAAAGACTAAAAGCAGTACAAATCAATTCATTCCCCCCCCCGGCACTCACTCGGACGGTGATAATCTGCTTTTGCGGGTAAGAGATTCCGGTTCTCGCAGTTGGGTATTTCGATATAAGCAAAATGGCCGGGCCATCGAGCTTGGATTAGGTTCAACAACTGATAGAACGCTGGTTGAAGCCCGTGAAATCGCTGGTAATATGCGGCGTGCAATCGCACGTGGCCAATCTCCTAAAGAAGTATTGCGAATAGAAAAGCCTAGTAAGACTTTCGCTGACTATGCGCTCGAATACATAGAACATAAAAGATTGGATGGCGGAACAGTAAGCATGAGAGCCAGTGGCGAAACACGCTTATGCAATATGCGTTTCCATTCATTGGCGATAAATCCATCACAGATATTGGCGTAGATGATGTTAAAGCTGTGCTTAATCCAATTTGGAAAGATAAGACGGAAACCGCATCAAGGGTAAGACAGCGGATAGAAGTGGTGCTGGATTACGCTTTTTTTCATGAGAATATCGACAAGAGTAACTCTGCTCGATGGAAAGGTTGTTTAAACCACATATTTCCAGCACCAAAGAAAGTAACTCCTGTCGTTCATTTTAATGCGATTTCCTATGGCAAGTTGATTGAAGTCATGAAAGCATTGCGTGCAAAAGACAAGACCAGCATGAGCGCTTATTACATTCAGTGGATAGCCCTGACCGCTTGCAGAAGCTCAGAAGCGCGTGGCATGACTTGGGATGAAATCGATAAGATCGCAAAAACATGGACAATCCCAGCCAATCGAATGAAATCGGGTCGAATGCACCGTGTGCCGTTAAGCCCCGAGTACTAGATACTGTTAATCAACATGCAAAAATTACCAGGGAAAGGGGTGAAATCAACATTGAAAAGTTTTCACTCTATGGATGAGAAAATCCGACATTTAGTCGGAGAACCCTGGAGTGATAACAATGGAGCATATAGCCGAAATCAGGCGCCGACATTTCATTAGCAAAGAAAGCATCAGTGCGATCGCAAATAGTCTGAGTCTCTCACGTCAAACGGTTCGCAAGGCATTAAGGAGTGAAGCGGAACCGATATACCAACGTAAAATTCAACCGACACCGAAATTAGGTGCTTTTAAATCACAACTAGCTGAATGGCTTGAGATGGATGCGAAATTTCCCAGACGCCAACGCAGGACTGCGCAGCGATTGTTCGAATGTTTGCAGGTTGAAGGTTATCAAGGTTCGTATGGTCCGGTGCAGCGGTTTGTACTGGATTGGAAACAACAAGCACCACATCGGCCATCGACTACACAAGCCTTTGTTCCCCTGGCATTCTCCAGCAGGTGAAACCTGTCAGTTTGACTGGAGCCATGAATATGTCATATTGAATGGCGTACTGCAAACGATCAAGGTAGCTCATTTTCGACTGGCTCACAGTCGGCGAATGTTTTTAGCAGCATACCCGCGTGAAACCCAGGAAATGGTGTTTGATGCGCATATCAGGGCGTTTACTTGCTTTGGCGGCGCACCTAAGCGGATGATTTACGATAATCTCAAGACGGTGGTTGATGTCATATTTGCCGGCAAGGAGCATCAGTTTAACCGACGCTTTCTAACCCTGGCGAATCATTATATGTTTGAACCTGTGGCATGCACACCGGAATCCGGTTGGGAAAAAGGTCAGGTTGAAAATCAGGTCGGCAATGTCAGGGAATGGCTATTTACGCCCACCCCTCGATTCGAGAGTTTCGCTGAACTCAATGCGTGGCTGGCTTTGCGTTGCGAAGAGTTGGCAGGACGTAGACACCCAGAACAAACCGGACGTACCATTGCTGATTGTTTTATCGAAGAAAAGCCGTTACTCATCCCTGTCAAAGCAGTATTTGATGGTTATGTAGAAAAGACCCTGCGGATTTCCAGTACTTGTTTGATTAAGGTTGACCATAACCGTTCAGCGTACCTGCCGAATGGTCGAATCGTGTCATTTCATTGCGGATAACGGCAGACCGATTACGGATAGTCGCTGAAAATCAGATTGTTGCTGAACATGCTCGCTGCTATGGTCGTGATCAGCTTATATGTGATCCTTGGCATTACTTACCTGTATTAGAAAAGAAACCGGGCGCACTCCGCCATGGTGCACCATTCCAGCAATGGGATCTGCCAACCCCCATTCGAATAGTGCGGGATCGCATCTTAAAACAGGATAAAGGTGACAGAGCGTTTGTCGAACTGCTGCTAATGGCCAGAGCATTAGGTGATGTCGGTCTTGAAACGCTGGAGGTTGCATGCGATCTGACCTTGCAAACAGGCATTATTGCCACCGCCATTGTCATGAATGAAATGCGTCGCTTAAACGAAGTGGCGCGGCCCAAAACCCTACGGAGTATCACGCAAGCACCAATCTTGCAAATCGAACCTAAAGCCGATTGCAGCCGCTACGACAGTTTGCGGAGGATGCGCTATGATCATTGATCGTCATGCGCAACTCAAGGCGCTTCATTTGCACGGCATGGCTGCTGCCTGGCAAGAATGGCAGGTTGAAGGAAATACACGACAAAAGCCGGTTATGCCCGAAATTTGGCTGGATCGATTGATCGCTGCTGAACAGGTAGATCGTAAGGCACGTAGTCTGAACTACCAATTACATACCGCCAAGTTTCCACATCATCGCGATTTGATTCATTTTGACTGGACGGAAAATCCTTTGACCAAAGGGCGCATTGAGCAACTGGCCACCGGTGAATTCATGATTCAGGCAAACAATCTTATTTTTGTCGGCGGTACAGGGACTGGAAAAACCCATCTGGCCATTGCTTTGGCGGTTTCAGCGATCCATCAGGGAAAACGCGTGCGTTTTTATAATGCCGTTGATCTGGTCAATCAATTAGAAAAGGAAAAGCAACTGGGTAAATCGGGTTCAATGGCTAAGCGACTCATGCAGATCGATGCTGTTATTCTCGATGAACTGGGCTACCTGCCATTCCCGGAATCCGGTGGCGCTTTGCTGTTTCATCTCATCAGCCAGCTTTATGAGAAAACCTCTCTGATTATTACCACTAACCTTAATTTCGCTGAGTGGATCCAAGTCTTCGGAGATGAAAAAATGACCACTGCTCTACTTGATCGCATTACTCACCACTGCGATATCCTTGAAACCGGCAATGATTCTTACCGATTCAAACATCGCAAAAAAGCACTCGAAATTTAAGTTGTGCCACTTCTTAACTGGAAACTTTTGGATGTTGATAGGTGGTAATTTTTGCATGTTGATTGACACTGATTTCCAGGCTTCGAGATACTTCCGATGTCGTATGGCCCTGATCCAATACCAGACCGACTGCATCTAATTTTAATTCCTTTGTGTATTGCTTTTTTGCTGTCATTTTCTTCCTCCAATTAAGCTATTTTCTCTTAACTGGACTGTCCGGTTTCATTAAACCAGATCAAGAGCGGCTGAGGATAGATGTCAAAACAAAGGAGTACGTTGAAAAACGTTTATCACAGGGCCATACGAAACTTGAAGCACTACACTGTCTTAAACGCTATATCGCAAGAGAGGTATATTTTATTTTGAGAAAACGAAATAATACTATCAATAGCACACAAATTGCCGCATGACATTTAGAAGGGCATCCAGAGCAGTCAATACACCAGCGTTGAGTTCGGCAAGCGATGCAGGGAAATGGGCGTGCATCCCTCGATGGGTAGTGTGGGCGACGCCTATGACAATGCAATGGCTGAAAGTTTTTTTGCTAGTCTGGAATGTGAATTGATCGACAGGCGCTCATGAAAAAATAAAACTGAAGCAAGACTAGCCATCTTCACCTGGATCGAGTCCTGGTACAACCCAACCCGTAGGCATTCCGGGCTGGGATACTTATCACCCAACAATTTTGAAAGAAAACTTAAGGAGGAAAATCAAATCGCGATGGGATACAATCCCCTCTCACAGGTCGAGACTCTCTCGGCCACATGAAAAACTGTCCGTTAAAATGGGACAACTCCACTACCCAGATTCCATGAAATTCGCACACCTCATTTTGTCCTTTCTTGTGTCGTGTCGGCGTTCCCTCGCTGACATATAACCCTGCACATTTGTGAACAATGCTGGAAGTTCTTGCAGATTAGATTAGCGAACTCCATATATGTATCGCTCTAACTGATCAATAACGAATTCCCGGTCGGATATGGCATCCTTGACCAAATCTCCAATGGAAATAATGCCGATTACTCTATCATCCTCCATTACGGGCAGATGGCGTACCCGCATGTTGGTAACCAGTGCCATACAATCCTCAGTGGTATAGTCAGGACTAACATACGCTACCTGACTGGTCATGATTTCTTTTACCAAAGTGTCGCGCGCAGTCTTATCGAGCATATGTATTTTACGAGAAAAATCTCTTTCAGTGATGATACCAATTAATTTACCGGCCTCTAGTACCAATAGCGCACCGATGTTTTTGTCAACCATTAGCTGCATGGCATCGTATAACGTTTTATCAGGCCCAATCGTTGCAACCTCATAACCTTTGCTTTCCAGTAATTGTCTTACAGTTTTCATGATGACTCCTTTAGCTGGGAATGTGAAAATTAACAGAATCTAAATCTCAATGCAAAATTAGAAGAAGAAAAACCGGTTTGCTTAGCCGTTGACTAAATCAACACCTCCCAGTCCACTGGTGTTCATCATTTCTACCAGTCTATCAGTCAAATTTCCCTCTAACTGGAACTTGGAACTGATTCGACCATCATAAATAACATAAGTAGTAAGTTGTGCGATCTGCAAACAAACTCAACTGACATCCCTTGATTCGATTCAGTTTGCCCTCTCATAGGATTGATTAATCAACCAAAGTTTCAAGTAACTGACTACTGCAGCGTTACTTATGAGTCAAATCTATTGCTGCACATTTAATTTTGCAGTTAAAGTATTATATGATGAGTAAATCGTTCCAGTAAAACCATTACCGTTCGCGGTGAAGGTACCGAACCGCTAAGCAACTGACGTCGAGCGCCGGGAGGTCTGGATAAAGCAGCGTTTTTTTATAGGCATTATATTGGAACGATCTACGAGGTGCAGAGTGATTCAATACTAACAATCAGCCTTAAAATCTGAGGAGGAGGTGGATGCAAAACCTGCAATCTTCTACCGTTATAGGTTTGTTCGCACTGCTTGCGCTGATCACGCTAGTCAGTTTGTTATGGCTATCACGCTGGCTTGGAGGCTACCGCCCGCAATGGGATAAGGAACAACCCTTTGAGTGCGGCGTCCCCCCCACTGGCGATGCTCATGTTCAGACCCCGATACGTTTCTATGTGGTTGCTGTCTCTTTCCTGCTGTTTGATATTGAAGCGGCATTCCTGTTTGCCTGGGCGGCAGCCTATTGGGAATTGGGTATGCAGGGAGTGATTGGCGTCATTGTGTTTATCTTGATTCTGCTGCTTGGCTTGGTCTATGAGTGGCGCAAAGGAGGTCTGTCATGGAGTCCGGACAGAACAGCCAGGGACCTCTGACCGCCATTTTCACCAAACTGGAAGAGACCGTATCGTGGGGCCGAAAATACTCACTATGGCCATTTAATTTTGGCCTCTCTTGCTGTTTTGTCGAGATGATGGCCACGTTTACACCACGCCACGACATCGCCCGCTTCGGCGCCGAGGTCATGCGCGGTTCTCCGCGTCAGGCTGACCTTCTGATCGTATCGGGAACCGTCTTCATTAAGATGGCACCGATGATTCTGCGTCTCTATCATCAGATGCTCGAACCCAAGTGGGTCATTTCCATGGGTTCCTGCGCTAATTCTGGCGGCATGTACGATATTTACAGCGTTGTCCAGGGAATAGACCAGATTCTGCCAGTAGATGTTTATGTACCCGGCTGTCCGCCGCGACCTGAGGCGCTGTTACAAGGACTGATCATATTGCAAGAGGCGATCGGCAGCGAGCGCCGGCCCCTTGGCCGGAGGGTGGAGGAATAACAAATGTCAGATATCGATAGCCCGTTCGCGCTCACTGCTCAATTGCAGACACGCTTCAGCGCTGTGCCTGGCGAGCTGCCTCGCGACAAAATCAACACCCTCTTGATCCCTGTCGAACGCCTCACCGAAACACTCGCCTTCCTCAAGCACGAAGCAGAACCCCGCTTCGAGATGCTCTTCGATCTCTCCGCCATCGACGAGACAGAACGGAGCGGCGGACTGACCGTGTTTTATCACTTGTTATCCCTGTCCGGCAATGTCGATCTGCGCCTCAGGGTGAATTTGTCTGCGGAAGCACCGGTATTGCCCAGTGTCTGTACCATATGGTCATCCGCCAACTGGTATGAACGCGAACTTTATGACATGTTCGGCATTCACGTCGAGGGTCATCCCGATCTGAGACGCATCCTGATGCCCGAATACTGGGAAGGTCATCCTTTGCGCAAAACTCATCCCAATCGTGCCACCGACATGCCGCCCTACCAGCTGCCCGAAGCACGCTACCGCAGTATCATGGAGAGCTACCGCGCCGAGGATTACCGTGAACCGGGGGTAAGCGATGAGGAAATGATCCTCAACATCGGCCCCACTCACCCTGGCACCCATGGCCTATTGCGCCTGGTGGTACGGCTGGCAGGCGAAGAGATTCGCGATGTGCGCCCTGATATCGGCTTTCATCATCGCGGTGCGGAGAAGATGGCCGAACGCCACACTTACCACAGCTACATCCCTTACACCGACCGCATCGATTATCTGGCTGGCGTTCAAAACGAGCTGCCCTATGTACTCGCAGTGGAACAGCTCGCCGGAATTACCGTGCCGGAACGTGCTCAGGTGATTCGGGTTATGCTTTGTGAACTTTGCCGTGTAGCCAGTCATCTGGTCTGGGTGTCCAGCTATGCCCATGATACAGGGGCGCTGGCACCTCCTTTCTATGCGTTCCGCGATCGTGAATACCTGTTCGATGTCATGGAACTCATCACCGGCGGGCGCATGCATCCGGCCTTTTTCCGCATCGGCGGTGTAGCGCTCGATCTGCCAGAAGGTTGGTACGAAGCACTGCAAAGTTTTCTGAAACGCATGCCCGCTGCTATCGATGAATACCAGGCGCTGCTCACCAACAATCCTGTGTTGCGCAGCCGCACCCGAGATATCGGGGTATTGTCCACGGCAGACGCCATCGACTGGGGGGTAAGCGGACCTAATCTGCGGGCTTGCGGCTTGGCATGGGATCTGCGCAAAAGACGCCCTTACAGCGGGTACGAACATTATGACTTCGAGATTCCCACCGCCACCGCGGGTGATGCCCTAGCCCGTACCGAGGTGCGCCTGGAAGAGATTCGCCAGAGCCTGCGCATCGTCGAGCAGGCCATGCAGAACATGCCGCCCGGCCCGATTCTCTCCGTGGAGGCGCGCTACGCCTTGCCGCGCAAGGAGGCAACCCTGCAAGACATCGAGACCCTGATCCACCATTTCATCGCCGTCAACCGGGGTATGCGTTTTCCAGCCGGGGAAAGCCTCTTTGTGACTGAAGCACCCAAGGGGATGAACGGCTACTTTGTTGTCAGCGATGGTTCGGAAAAACCTTACCGGCTGCGCATCCGTACGCCGTCCTTTCCCCATATCCAGGCGCTGGCATTGCTTGCGCGCGGCCACCTGTTGGGAGATCTGATTCCCATCCTCGGCTCCATTGACTACGTTCTGGCAGACGTAGACAGGTAGGGAAAAGCAAATGAATGACAAGCTCGACCGGCAAGCCCTGCAAAGACATCTGGACCAACTTCCCCCCATGCACCCGGAACGCCGTGCGGCGGCGGTGCCCATGATGCAAGCCTTACAGATCGAGCATGGTTGCCTCGATGATGCGGCAGTTGAAGAAGTCGCCCATCTCACCGGCCTGTCAGTCACCGAGATCGATGAGCTAGCCACTTTCTATAGCCTGATCTATCGTCGCCCGGCAGGCCGACATGTCCTTCGGATCTGCGACAGTGTTTGTTGCAGTCTACGCGGAGCGGATCGGCTGCTGATAGCCGCCGAAAATTACAGCGGTGTGCCATTGGGAAAGATCTCGCCGGATGGAGCTTTCAGCATCTTGCCCAGCATTTGTCTCGGTCTGTGCGACCAGGCCCCCGCAGCGCTGGTTGGCGACGAAGCAGTGGGACCATTGGATGAAGCGTCCCTGGAAGCACTGCTGCAACGCCTGAGAGAGGAAGATTAAATATATGGAAGCCGTGTTGACGCACCACCTCGATATCAATGCCCCCCTGAATTTGCAGGCCTACCGGGCCGCCGGTGGCTACCGCAGCCTGAATGCCGCTTTCGATCGCAAACCTGAAGAAATCATTGAGACAGTAGAAGCCGCCAATCTGCGCGGACGCGGTGGAGCCGGTTTTTCCTGCGGCTTGAAATGGCGTCTGCGGGGCGCGGATGCGCCGCGACCCCGTTACTTGATTTGTAATATCGATGAATCCGAGCCTGGCACCTTCAAGGATCGCCATCTGCTTTACGGCGGCCCCCACCAGATCATCGAGGCGGTCATCGTCTCCGCCTATGCGCTGCAGGCTGAGCAGGCCGTAATCTTTGTACGGGGCGAATATGCCAAGGGGGGAAATGGCTTGCGTCGCGCCCTCGAGGAGGCCGAGATAGCAGGGCTGGTGGGAACAAATATCGGCGGCAACGGTTTCGATCTTCAAATTGAGGTGCACGTCAGTGGCGGACGCTACATCTGTGGCGAAGAAACAGCCATGCTAAATGCCATCGAAGGCCGGCGTCCCAATCCGCGCCCCAAAATACCCCGGCCAAGCGTCAAGGGTCTATGGGGTTATCCCACCACGACCAATAACGTCGAGACCTTGGTCAATGTGCCGCATATCCTGCTCAATGGCGCGGCCTGGTTTCACGATTTGGGAGTCAATGGCGGTTGCGGAACCAAGCTGTTCTGTGTCAGTGGCATGGTGCAACATCCCGGTCTGTTCGAGCTACCCTGCGGCACATCTGCGCGAGAATTGATTTTCGAACATGCTGGCGGCCTTGCCGAAGGACGCACGCTGCTCGGCTTCCTGCCAGGCGGCGCTTCAACAGCCTTCTTGCTTCCCGAGCACCTTGATGTACCGATGGATTTCGATCCCGTCGCCAAAGCAGGATCGCGGCTTGGCACTGGTAGCATCATCGTTCTTGATGACACCACCTGCCCGGTGCAGGTAACGCTGAACCTGATGCGCTTCTTCGCCCGTGAATCCTGCGGTTTCTGTACTCCCTGCCGGGATGGCCTGCCTTACCTGGCGCAAATCCTGACGGCTATCGCTGCCGGAGAAGGCCAGGCAGAGGATTTAGCCTTGCTGGAGGAACTGAGTGATATCATCGGACCGCAATCCTTTTGCGCCTTCGCTCCCGGTGCAGTGACGCCGCTCATCAGTAGCCTGCAAGGCTTCCGGAAGCATTACGAAAGCCATATCGCCACGGGTCGCTGCCCGTTTGACGCAGCCGACAGGAACGGAGCTTGATCATGGGAACGATCCGTATCGAAAACCATGAGATTCCCTTCAGAGAGGGTGACAACATCCTCAAAACCGCGCTGGCGGCAGGCATGGAAATCCCCTATTTCTGTTACCACACTGCGCTCGGCAGCCTTGGCGCCTGCCGACTGTGCGCCGTGGAAATCACACCGAAGGATCCCGGTAAAGCTCCCCAGGTAGTGATGGCCTGCCTCGAACCCGCCAGAGGCGGGATTGAGGTCTCCATCTCATCCGCAGCGGCTCAGCAGGTTCGCCAAAAGGTGATCGAGTTTTTGATGACCAATCATCCTCATGACTGTCCTGTCTGTGACGAGGGCGGAGAATGCCATCTGCAGGAAATGACCGTCGCCTGCGGCCCACCCTATCGACGTTATCGCGGCCGTAAGCGCACCTTCACCAATCAGTATCTGGGGCCTCTGGTTCACCATGAGATGAACCGCTGCATTACCTGCTATCGCTGTACCCGTTTTTACCAGGACTACGCCCTGGGCGATGATCTCGGCGCCATGCGTCTGCGCAATGAGGTCTATTTCGGCCGCTTTCAGGACGGTCCGCTGGCAAGCCCCTTTGCTGGCAATCTGGTCGAAATCTGCCCTACCGGTGTTTTTACGGATGCCGTTTTCCGGCAACACTTTGCACGGGTCTGGGATCTCAAAACAGCCCCTTCCATCTGTCCTCACTGCAGTATAGGATGCAATACCCTGCCCGGCGCGCGGGACGGTATGCTGCGCCGGGTGCGCAACCGCTTTCATCCTGACCTCAACCGCTGGTTCATCTGCGACCGTGGCCGTTACGGTCATCAATACAGCGAACATCCCGCCCGGCCGCTGACATCCCGAGTAGACGGCGCGAAAGTAAGCTATCGTCAGGCGCTCGCCGCCGCGGCGGAGCAGATCAAAGCCGTCGGGGACAAAACCGGCGGACTTGGCTCAGTACGGGAAGACCTGGAAGGCAATACCTTGTTACGAGCACTGCTGAATGGT
The DNA here is from genome assembly GCF_900108305.1 of Nitrosomonas ureae. Classification (GTDB taxonomy): domain Bacteria; phylum Pseudomonadota; class Gammaproteobacteria; order Burkholderiales; family Nitrosomonadaceae; genus Nitrosomonas; species Nitrosomonas ureae_B. The sequence goes on along the minus strand of NZ_FNUX01000025.1, from coordinate 11,018 downwards.
TTTAACGGAATATTCACTGCCTTCAGCGATCCCCGGCTCGAGGCAGCAACCATCACCGCTGTCACTGCTCTCCAGAACACTACCGGGGCGCCGTCCCTTGCAGAAATGGAACAGGCCGATGCCGCCCTGATCGTCGGTGACCTCACTGCGCATGCGCCCATGATCGATCTGGCCTTGCGTCAGGCATACCGGAGCGGCGCCAGACTGGCCGTGCTGCATAGCGGACCCACTCCACTGGCCCGGTTTGCGGCTACGGCGCTGGCAATCCCGCCGCATGAGATGAGCGTGTGTCTTTCGCACTTGAGTGAGCGGGCGGCCGCCCCCTCTGCTGCCAACAGCAACCAGAAAGAAATGTTGGCGAATATCGTGGTCAGCCTGACAGCGTCTCATCGGCCGCTGCTGATAGGCGTGACCGAAACCCTGTCTGCCTCGCAGATTGCCGTTCTGGCGCAACTGGCCGCAGCGCTGGGACCCGGTGCAAGACTTGCCTATGCTTTGCCTGGAGCCAATGCCTACGGGGCCGCGCTGCTTAGCCAGACAGGTCGTGCCACTGCAATGCTGGAAGCAATCGAAACAGGTCATATCCAGAATCTAATCGTGGCAGGAAATGATCCCCTCGGCGATACCCGTCTGGGTGCCCGCTGGCGTGCTGCGCGCCAGCGCCTCGACAGTCTTATTGTTCTTGATTGTGTCGCCACTGCCACTGCCGAAGCGGCGGATATTCTGATCCCGGTAGCAGCATGGGCGGAGCGCAGCGGCACCTTCGTCAATTATGAAGGCCGAGCCCAGGGCTTTACTCACACCTTCCGGCGTCCCGAGTTCCTGCCCAGCACGGCGGAGGTCATTGCTGATCTGGCCCGGCACCTTGAACTGGTGCTGCCGGATATCGCAGCAGCGCTGGGTGACACTTTCCCCGGCTACCAGGCACCTGTCCCTGGCGCTCCCGGATCGCCTCTACCCGCACCCGCTATACCCATGCACATTGACACCACCATCCACCAGGGATGCGAGTCTCATCCAGGACGCTGGCAAGCCGCACTGTCGACCTGGTATGGTGATGATCCGCTTGCCAGTTTTGCCCCGGCTTTAACAGAGCTGGTTCCGGCAGTTGCCGCGCTTATCAGTCCGGCGGCCGCGTTGAATGAAGGAATCAAAGCGGGAGAACGGGTCAGACTACAAGGTCCTGCCGGAACAGTGGTGCTGCCGGTACAGCCCGATAACGATGTGGCCGCCGGCACGATTGCCCTCACCCGGGCAGTGCTTGCTCAATTAGGGGCCGGTCATGGCGATCCACTCGAACTGGAGAAGGTATCATGAGCTTCGCTCAGTGGCTGTTCGCGCTCGCAAACTTGGGATTGGTATTGCTCGTACTGCTGCTGATCGGAGCCTTCATGATCTATGGTGAACGCCGGATTCTTGCCCTGTTGCAGGATCGCCTCGGCCCCAACCGCGCCGGCCCCTTCGGCCTGCTGCAGCCTGTTGCCGATATCCTGAAGCTGGTGAGCAAGGAATTCTTTGTTCCTCCTTTTGCTGACCGCACGGTTTATACCATCGCTCCGATCATCGTCCCGCTGACCGCCCTGCTCAGCTTTGCCGTCGTGCCGGTGAGCGACAACTGGTGGCTGGCCGATCTCAACATCGCCTTGCTCTATGTGCTGGCTCTCTCCTCGCTGCGGGTTTACGGCACCATGCTCAGTGGCTGGTCTTCTAACAGCAAATATTCGCTCCTCGGCTGCCTGCGTACTACCGCGCAAATGATCAGTTACGAATTACCAATGGGGCTCGCGCTGGTGGGGGTAGTCATGTTGAGCGGCTCCTTCAGCCTGGTGGAAATCGTCGCTGCCCAGGAGCTGCCTTTTATTGTGCTGCAGCCGCTGGGCTTCATTATTTTTCTGGTGTGCGGCATCGCCGAAACCAACCGCCTGCCCTTTGATCTTCCGGAAGCGGAAAATGAGCTTGTTGCCGGCTACAATACTGAATACGGCGGCATTCAATTCGCTTTCTTCTATCTGGGCGAATACTTGGGAGTGTTGCTTATTGCGGCACTGGCGACCGTGCTGTTTCTGGGTGGCTGGCACGGACCCTGGCTGCCCGGCGTGGTCTGGTTTGCTTTAAAGACGCTGGCACTGATATTCCTGTTCTTTTGGTTACGGACCAGTCTGCCAAGGCTGCGCTATGATCAATTGATGGATTTCGGCTGGAAGCTGATGCTGCCGGCTGCATTGATCAATCTACTGATGACCGCTGTATTGGGATTATTCTGGATGGAGGGTTGACACTTGAAAATAGCCGGGCAGACAAATAAACGCATAGCGTCCCCATTGATCAGGCTGTGGCGTTCGCTGTGGGTAACCCTACGTCACGCGTGGGCAAAACGTGAGACCGTGTCTTATCCGGAGATCAAACGCTCTTTGCCCGGACGCTGGCGCGGCCGCATCGTGCTGACCCGCGATCCTGACGGCGAGGAGCGCTGTGTGGCCTGTTATTTATGCTCGGCGGTATGCCCGGTGGACTGCATCCACCTGCAGGCCAGGCAACAGGACGACGGCCGGCGCTATCCGGAAACGTTTCGTATCGATTTCAGCCGCTGCATCTTCTGTGGTTTTTGTGAGGAAGCCTGTCCGACGCTGGCGATACAGCTTACTCCAGACTTCGAAATGTGCGAGCGCAGCCATGACAGCCTCGTATATGAGAAAGAGCAGCTGCTGATCGATGGTCAGGGCAAGCACGCCGGTTACAATTTTTACCGTCACGCCGGCATTGCAATTTTCGGCAAGGCCATTGGCGAGGGCACCCACGATACACCACCGGTGGATCATGATACCAATCTGCCCTAGCAAGTGAAAAACTGTTTGCAATGTATGAAGATAAGAGAAAGCAGCAATGATAATAACTGACAGCCCGACACGGACCACTCATGCATGAGATCATTTTTTATCTCACTTCCGCCATCGCAGTGATTGCTGCAGGTGCGATCCTGATCGTGCGTCATCCGGTCCATGCCGCCATTTACCTGATCGTCTCGCTGCTGGCGCTGGCCTTGCTCTTCTTCCTGCTCGGCGCGCCACTGCTGGCAGCCCTTCAGGTTATGCTCTACGCCGGGGCGATCATGGTCTTATTCCTGTTTCTGATCATGATGATGAATCTTCGCACCGGACAAAACCGGCCGCTGTCGCTGCCCGCCGGATGGGTACCGGCAGCGCTGCTGGCGTTGTTCCTGTGGCTGGAACTTTTGCTGTTGCTCACCCGGTCGCCATCGGAAAAAGTTGGCGACGTCACGACGATCGGACCCAAAGCTGTGGGAAACGCCCTGTTCGGCCCTTATCTGTTAGTCGTTGAAGCCGTTGCTGTGTTGTTACTGGCGGCATTGGTGGCTGTCCTCTATCTCAGTCGCAGGAGACAGAAGTGATCCCGCTTAATCACAGTCTTGCGATCGCTGCCTTGTTATTCGTGCTGGGTCTCGCAGTGGTACTATTGCGGCGTGAATTACTGTTCATACTGATGGGGCTGGAGGTGATGTTCAACGGTGTCGCTCTGACGGCGATAGCGGCCGGTCAGCACTGGGGCAATGCCGACGGCCAGGTACTGACCATCATGCTGATGGCGGTAACCGCCGCAGAAATCGTGGTAGCGCTGATCCTGATATGGCTGGCCTTCGACCGCTACAAGGCGGTACGGGTAGAGGCTCTTACCCGCCTCAGAGATGATAATAAAGAAGGTGTGCCGTGAGCCAGTGGCTGTGGTTGATTCCCGGAGCACCCTTGCTAGGCGCGCTGGTTATCGCTTTGCTGGGAGGGTTGTTAAGGCGTGAGTACTTTGCCATGGCAGCCAATTGCGCTGCAGCCGCAGCTTTTGCAGCAGTGCTGCTGGCATGGTTTACCGGAGCCGCCAGCCAGCCGTTGCAGCAGACTCTCTACACCTGGATAGCGGTAGGCGACTGGCGACTGGCAATTGGTTTCACCCTTGACCGCCTTGCTTTAGTAATGGTCAGCATCGTCAGCGGCGTGGGCTTGCTGATCCATCTCTACTCGGCAGCCTCCATGGCTGAAGAAACCGATCAGCGCCGCTACTATTTTTTTCTCAATCTGTTTCTGGCTGGCATGTTGATCCTCGTGCTGGCCGACAATCTACTTCTTCTCTATCTGGGCTGGGAACTGGTAGGCTTATGCTCTTATGCCCTGATCGGATTCTGGTACCGTGAACCGCTGCCGAGCAACGCAGGACGCAAAGCCTTTATCGTTACCCGGGTTGGCGATACGGCGCTGGCGCTCGGTATCTTCCTACTTTTCAGCCAATTTCACGAATTGTCATTATCCGCTCTGCTCACTCACGCTACGACCCAATGGGAACCAGGCTCACAACTAGCTACATTGGTCGCAATGTTAATTCTGGGCGGCGCCGTGGGAAAGTCGGCACAGTTGCCGCTACAGGTCTGGCTGCCGGATGCCATGGCTGGTCCCAGTCCGGTTTCTGCACTGATTCATGCCGCTACCATGGTGACGGCCGGTGTTTATTTGATCGCCCGCACTCACCCATTATTCGAACTGGCACCCTCGGTTCAATGGCTCGTGGCGGCCATCGGCGCGCTAACCATCGTCTACGGCGCCAGCTCTGCCCTCGCGCAGACTGACTTCAAGCGCGTACTGGCTTATTCCACCATCAGCCAGATCGGCTACATGTTCCTTGCCTTGGGTTGCGGTGCCTATGCGCTGGCGCTATTCCACCTCACTACCCATGCCTTTTTCAAGGCGTTATTGTTTCTGTCTGCAGGGGCCGTCATTCGCACTGGCGGCGATGAACATGATATGCATAATCTGGGCCGGCTCGGCAACCACCCGCCCTTGGCCCGCTGGACATTCCTGGCTGGCGCAGCATCGTTGGCCGGGCTGCCATTCGTTACCGCCGGCTTTTACAGTAAAGATGCCATTCTTGCCACCGCCTGGACCGCACCGGCGGGCCCGCTGCTGTGGATGTTTGCCGCCGTGGGCGCTCTGTTGACTGCGGTTTATATCTTTCGTGCCTATTTACTCGTCTTTCATGGCCCGGGACCCCGAACTTCGACGATATCGCTTCCCCCTCTCATGGCCTGGCCATTACTCATCCTGGCTCTGCTTAGCCTCGTCAGCGGATTTGTCGAACTGCCGGAAGGCTGGCCCGGTCCCCATCTTTGGAGTACGTGGCTGGAGGATGAGCTTGGCTTGGCAGCCTTCCCTTCACTGACAATTACTTATACTCTCCAGGCCATCGCTGTCCTATTGCCACTGGCAGGCATTGGACTGGCCATGCTGCTGATACATCGCGAACAGACAGGCCAGTCACTGCCCGCAGCTGATTTTTTGCGTACTGGCTGGGGCTTTGATGCCTTTTACCATGCTGCCCTGGTACGCCCTTACCATGCTCTGGCAAGAGGACTGTGGCGCACCGTGGACACGCTTGTGATCGAAGGAGCGCTGACCAGAATAACAACCGGATTCCTGGCTTTTGCCGCCTTCTGTCGCAAAAGTGTGGAACACCGCGTTCTGGAAGTCGGTATCGCCAGTCTTGTAATGGCATTGCAAATCGGATATAGCCGGCTCAGCGCCACCCAGAATGGTTTCCTGAGCCGCTATGCCCTCATGATAAGCGCAGGAGCCACATTTTTATTAGGATATTGGTTATGGTGAAGACAGGATGACATACTGGTTAAGCGTGCTGATATTTCTCCCTCTATTAGGTGGTCTGTGGATCGGCCTGACAGGACATAGCAGAGCCACGTATGTGCGCTGGGCCGCGCTGACCGTCACAGGTGTAGAACTGCTAATCGCCCTGTTCCTGTGGTGGGGCGCGACTCCCGGAGAAGGCGGTTATTTATACATCCTGCGTATTCCGTGGATACCCGCCATGGGAATCCAGTTCTTGCTGGGCATGGATGGCATCAGCCTGCTGCTGATATTGCTGACGGCGCTGCTTGGTCCGGTGGCGGTACTCGCCTCGTGGAATGCGGTACATCATAACTGGTCTGCCTTTGCCGCTACGCTGCTCGCCACCCAGGCAGGCATCATGGGAGTCTTCCTGTCGCTGGACCTGGTATTGTTCTATGTATTCTGGGAACTGATGCTCGTACCCATGTATTTCCTGATCGGATTGTGGGGACACGAACGTCGGCTTTATGCTGCCTACAAGTTTTTCCTTTTCACGGTTACCGGTTCATTGCTGATGCTGATAGCAATCCTGGGGCTGTACTTCCTGCATGGCGAACAGACGGGAATTTACACCTTCGATTACTTCGCGCTACTGCATACCGATTTGCCCGACAAGACTGGAATGTGGCTGATGCTGGGGTTTTTCGTCGCCTTTGCCGTCAAGATTCCGTTGTTCCCGCTGCATAGCTGGCTTCCCGACGCTCATACCGAGGCTCCTACAGCAGGCAGCATCTTTCTCGCCGGCCTGTTGCTAAAAACCGGTACATATGGCTTGCTGCGCTTTTGCCTGCCGCTGTTTCCCGAAGCCTCAGCAGACTTCGCGTCCATTGGTATGGCGCTGGGGGTAATCGGCATTCTTTACGGTGCCTTGCTGGCTTTGGTGCAGGAAGACATGAAACGTCTCATTGCCTATTCTTCTATCAGCCACCTCGGCTTCGTTGTATTTGGCATTTATGCCTGGAATCAGGAAAGCCTGAACGGTGCCATACTCCTGATGCTGGCTCATGGCGTAACGACAGGAGCGATGTTTGCCCTGGTCGGAATGCTGGAAGAACGCTCCGGCACTCGCTTACTGGCTCGCCTTGGGGGGCTGTTATCACCGCTGCCCCGGCTGGCTGTCATGCTGCTGTTTTTCACGCTCTCCGCGATGGGCATGCCAGGTCTGGCCAACTTCATTGGCGAATTCCTGGTGCTTGCCGGTGTGTTCCAGATCTCCCCCGGGCTTGCCATAGCAGGCGCCATGGGTATCATTGCCGGGGTCGTTTATCTGCTGTGGATGTACCAGCGTGCCATGCTGGGAGAAACGAACAACGATCAAACATGGGTCGACCTCAATCGCCGCGAAATACTGGCGCTGGGGCTGCTGGCGATAGTCGTGCTGTGGCTGGGCCTTTATCCTGCACCCTTTCTGGATAGCTTGCGGATACCGGTAACCGCCCTCATCGAATCGAACCCCGGCCAATGACAGGAACAATCAATGCGCCTCGCTGACCTGATCAGTCTGATTCCTTACCTCTTGCTAGCCACGGGCGGCCTGACCCTACTGATGATGGGTATCGGGCCAAAGCGTGTTTCAACCCGCCGATTGACGAACGTTGCACTGGTGTTCCTGTTGCTGGGTGCTGCCACCACCTTGCTCTGGGAAGCACCTCGAGAGGTAGGCGGTCTGCTGGTAGCCGACAGTATCAGCCGTTTGTTTACTCCATTTTTTATGCTGAGTGCCACAGCCATTGTCATGCTCTCGACCAGCTATGAACCTCTCCGCGGTGAAGTACGAGAGGAATATTTAAGCCTGATCCTCTTCGCGACGTTGGGGATGATTTTGCTTGTAAGCTCACATAACCTTGTCAACGCCTTTATCGGCCTGGAAATCCTGGCAATACCTCTGTATGCGCTTATCGCTTGGCGGCCGGAGCGGGATGGCGCAATCGAGGGAGGGGTAAAATACGCGATACTCGCTGGTTTTTCGGTCGCATTTTTTCTTTATGGTGTCGCACTGATCTATGCCGCTACAGGCACTCTGGATCTGGCAGCTCTGGGGGCTGAGCCCACCAGCAAGCATCTGTTGCCGGTCGCCGTAACGCTGATCCTGGTCGGGATAGGATTCAAGCTGGCCCTGGTACCCTTTCATATGTGGGCACCTGACATCTATCAGGCCGCCCCTTCACCGATAACAGCCCTGTTCGCCAGTATCGCCAAGGCTGCTGCGCTGGTGTTTCTGATCCGGCTTTTGTGCCTGCAATTGCCCCACATATGGGAGGTGCTGCTGCCGTTATTGTGGGGGCTGGCGCTGATCAGCATGGTAGCTGGCAATCTGCTGGCGCTGCATCAGCAGAATCTGAAAAGGCTGCTTGCCTATTCTTCCATCGCTCATCTTGGCTATATTCTGGTAGCACTGGCAGCAGGAAATTCTCTAGGCCAGGATGCCGCCTTCTATTATGCCGTTGCCTATACTGCCATGAATCTGGGTGTATTCGCAGTCGTCGCGGCGCTTGCTCTCCCCGATCATGATCGCGAAAATCTGAAAGATTATCAGGGACTGGGACGGCGTTACCCGATAGTAGGGTTCACCATGGGAATCTGCCTGCTAGCCCTTGCCGGTCTTCCGCCAACCGCCGGGTTTATGGCCAAGCTGCTTGCCTTTGGTGCAGCCATCGAAGCAGGCCACATCATGCTGGCGGTTATAGCAGGAATCAACACGGCGTTCGCTTTTTTCTATTACTTGCGGATAATCATGGTATTTTATAGCGATAAAACAACAGACATCAATGCTACACCGCCGGCACAAGGAACTCATGCCGTCCTGATCATCGTCAGCCTTTTTGTTATCGGACTCGGCATTTTCCCGGAATGGTTATTGGAATCGATTAAAATGCCTTGAAAAGCTATCATTCTCAGAAGCTGTCTTGAAATAATTTGATGATTTGTCATATAGTTGAAAAGATGCTCTCAACTATTTTATGAATCCTATGTACCTAAGTGATTTATCTGTAAGCGTGTTGACACCGGTCGAAAATTGACCAGGTGATCCACGTATTCTGCTTATTTTTTTAAGCAGAGATTAAGAAGAGGTGATTACCATGGTTATGTATGCAAAGATACGGCGGATGTTTTACCGTGAACATCTAACGATAAGCGAGATTCAACGCCGCACAAGTTTGTCACGGAATACTGAGGTATGCTGATTTTCATGGAGTCCGAAGTTTCATAAAATGATATGAACAACGCACCATTGCCACATCATTGAAACCGGCAATGAGTCTTTCCGGTACAAACAAAGCGCTGCCTGTGCGAAGATCAGAATACAGCAGCGAGAAAAAGAAAAATACTCACCAGAACAAAATCTGGCTAATTTGCAGTAAATTACAGCTAAACTAAAACATCAACAGGAGGCAAAAACCAACTCAGTCCGGTTCACTTATCCACAGATGCGTAGTATCCTGCGCTCTATTTTCCCCTGGTCAGTTTTCAACCGTAATGGAGTGTCAATTTTAAACCGGTATCAACACAGTGAACGTGCTATTGAGCTAATGCTTTCCCTGCTAACAAAATGACGCCTTCTTACTTCGGCAATAATATCCATTGTTATCACTCCAGAGTTCTCCGACTAAATGTCGGGCATTTAACATTCCGGGGCGGAAACTTTTCAACGCTGTTTCTCCCTAAACTCTGGTAAGTTTTGCACGCTGATTAACATCATACTAATTGAACGATCAGTGCCGATAGTTTCCAGCAGTCTTTAAACCTGCATGGTGATAAAATTACCCTGTTGCTGAGCAAATTTTACCGCAACAAAACGGGCACCTACCGAAATTCCATGACTTTCGTGATATTTATTGGTCACTTCCGCTACCGCTTGGAAATTTGGTGCGTCAATTTTTATAATGTCTTTGAAATCCAGCATTACTTCTGTCAAGAAGCGTATCCCTGCAGGTGATAAATCTTGAAAAACACCCTGCACCGGCCGACCCGGCCAGAATAAATAAAAAACCAACTCCCCTCTCACTGGAATCCGCATGATTGTACGTTGTGTCGATTCCGGATTTTCATGATGCAATACGAATAGCGGGCTTGCACATTCCAAACAATTTTCACTTTGGTATAAGCCTGTTTGCGGTACATAGGGTGTTTTGCAGAAAAAACAATAATGTGTAATTATCCCTCGATAGGGCTTAACAGAGCGCTCCGGCGCATCTGGCACAGAAACCAAGCCGGGTAGGTTAGTCTTCTTATTTGTTGTTTCTTTCGCAACATGAAGTAATTTACTCACCCAAAGTGCGTCATACCGCATGCGCGCCGCCGGATCAGATAGAATTCGATAAGCCTCTTCAAGTAATACTTGATCCTGGAGAGAATTTTTTTTTAATGTCTGATAACTCGCCTTAATTGTTGTAATTGGCGCATCAGGTTGAACTTGAAGAATCCGATAATAATTGCGTTGATTCAAACTATCCACACGCTCACTGGGCTTTCTCTCCGCTCCAAGCTTAGCATTGGAACCCAATGCACCCTGACTGAGAACTTTAATATGATATCGATCTAATAATTCTTGATCATATACATCCCGTTTGAGCGGATCTCTTAACGTACTATAAGCAAGGTTAAGCAAACTCACATTCCAATCCGGATTGGTCAGCTCAGGATGCATTACAAGTTTCTGCATTAATGCCCAATAACTTTCCTTGATCACCTCCATCGGTGCATCAGGCTGAATGTAAAGAATTCGATAGAAATTACGCCGCTCAATCATAATTACTGCGAATTTTAGCACCTTATTAGTTGATTTATCAGTGATGCCGGCCTCGTGGATTTTCAACAGATCATTCACGTCACTAAACATTATTTCTATTGTTCTCGTGACAGATTAACATTTCCAGACACGGTTGGATAAATACTGCAATTATGGCCTGTTAACACTACCTAAGTGCTTCGACGATAAGAGCGAAATGGATGAATGAGAGAAAGATGATATCCAGTTTGTCGAATCTGGAGAATATTCGACGAAAGCCCTTGAGTCTGCGGAATAATCTTTCGATCTCATTGCGTTTTTTGTACATGGCGCGGTCATATTCCCAGGGCTCCAATCGATTAGTTTTGGGTGGGACAACCGGGATATAACCGAGCTCCAATGCAAGCTGTCTGGTTTGATCACCTTCATAAGCACGATCCATCAGCAGATGAGTAGGTGAAGAGACGGGGCCGAGCGCTAACAGGAGTTGTCGCCCTTCCGGTGCATCATCGCATGCCCCGGAGATAAGGCAAAGGAGGTTATGGCTGTTCTGGCATCTGCGGCAACCAGATGAATCCTGGTGGTCCAGCCACCTCGGGATTTACCGA
>NZ_FNUX01000005.1 GCF_900108305.1 Nitrosomonas ureae | reverse complement strand
CAGTGATTGATCACGCTGATGGCGTAGAGATTGCTTAGCAGGTTCTGCCTGACGGGCCTTATGGGCAAAGTAAGTAGAGGGGGCAATCGGCAGTTGCTGGCAGATCGACTCGACCCCGTGCTCTCGGCGGTGTTGATCAATAAAAGTAACCATCACTTTGGTCGGCGGTCGAGTTCCGCCTGAGCGAAAAAAGCCGCTGCTTTGCGAAGTATCTCATTAGCCCGTTTCAGTTCCCGGTTCTCGCGCTCCAAAGACATGAGCCGCTCCCGATCCGAGGTGCTCTGACCTAAGCGGACACCCGAATCACACTCATTCTGGCGCACCCATGTACGCAGTGTCTCGGCAGTACAGCCGATCTTGCTGGCAATGGATTTGATGGCTGCCCACTGGGATTCATAATCGGCTTGGTGTTCCAAAACCATGCGAATTGCTCGTTCACGGATTTCAGGTGAGTATCTTATCGATTTATTCATAGCTCCATTCTCTCAAGAAATGGAGTCTCCGATAAACCCGGGGTGGTTCAGTTTGAGTATCTGTTCATTAATCGTCTGACAGGCATGCCTTATCGTAATATTCATAAGGTCTGGCAGCGACTGCGCAAGAAAGCAGGATTAAAACATCTGCGTTTGCACGATCTGCGGCATCAGTATGCGTCCTTTCTGGTCAACAGTGGCCGTACCCTTTACGAAGTACAGCAGATATTTGGTCATAGCACGAGCGTGGTTACGCAGCGTTATTCTCACCTGTCTTCCAAGGTATTGAAAGAGGCAGCTCAAAGCGCATCGATCAAAATCAGGGAGGCCACGACAACCACGACTTAAAAAAGAGCGAAAATTGCGGGTCGGGCTGGCGAAAACCGGCCCCGCTCGTGCCCATAGTTGGCCGCTCTGGAGCGATTCCTGGGCGGGGATGGCTGCACTATCGGCAATCCCCAGCGCTGCGCCTCGGGTCGTTTTGGGACAAATCCGGGATTTTTTCCCGCTCTGCCTTGCCAGTGTTCGCTTTCCGTCTACTGGATTCGGAATCGTTCGGGTTCGGCTCAGTTGAAATTGCGGTATGGAATTGTTTCCAATCAAAATAAACTAATAGCAATGCAATTTATACCCTTTTCGGTTCGGTTTTGGATGGTCCAGACACTTGCAATAAAAAAGAATTTACGCTTCTTCAACTTTGAAACCATAACTTCCACTGTGACTGCTTCTTTTAATCCGTTGGTCGCGCGTTCGAATCTAGCAATAACTACCAAATAAAACAATCACTTAGAGACTAGCAATCCTAAGTGCTTTTCTTTTTAATGAAATATGTCACCAATTTGTCACCACAAATTATCAATATTGATAAATTATTGATAAATAAAAAACCCGCCACTCGGACGGGTTTATAAACGTTTTCCTTAAATTGAGAAGTATCTAGTACTCGGGGAACTTACAGTGCGAAACGCTTGTATCATGACTTGGCAGATCACGGAGCATGCCATACTGCGTTCGAACATTGCGCAAGAAATTTCAATTGATGAATCGTGCTGCTGGGCGCTAGCATTTTTATCACCATTCCAACCAAAAATATGCAGTAATCTTAACATTCCAGGTCGACAGAATTATACATACCGCAGCATTATTGCTTGATATCAGTTGGTTCGGCGTATTTAAGGAAAGACTAATTAGATAGGCCCCCGTGGAAAGACCACGGGGAATGATAAGTTTATAACCAAATAATCATTGTCCTAACAATAACTTAGAGCAATGTAAGTTGGAGTAAATATTGAACATTGATTAACTTTATAGAGTTTTGCACACTTTAAGGCTTAACTTGACAGTATTGCTTGTTTTTCAGTTATTTTATTATGATAAGCTGCTTTGCTGGAACTTAATGTTGCATTTTGTTCTGCTGCAGAGGAAGCCACTGTTGTAGCAATAAATCCAAAAGCAAAAATTATCATTAAAGTACAAATTGATGTAATTACAAAATATTTAGTAGTTTTTTTCATGATAGGCACTCCTCGAATTGATTTTAAAATTTAGAATAAGTGTAATTAGATTAATAATTTACGTATATAGGGGAGACAATCATTTTTCTCTAAGGGAAGCCATTAGTTCCTAATATCTGCAGTATGGCTCTCCAGGAACGCCTGTCGATCATTTCACATTCCAAAGTAGCAAAAAAACTTTCAGCCATCGCATTGCCCACGCTGCCCATGAAGGGACGCACGCCACTGAGAAAACCCGCGTTTCTAATCTGAGGTATGCCGATTTTCATGGAGTCCAAAGTTTCATAAAATGGAGGCATGAAATGGAGGATGAAGATGGAATTATCGCGTACCCAATATAGTCAGGAATTTCTGGAGCAATCAGTTAAGTTTTTTAAAGAAAGTGGATTGACTGTGGTAGAGGCAGCAAAACGACTGTCGTTACCTCGAGGGACACTAAAGAACTGGGTTTATGCTGACAAACGAGGAGAACTCGCTGCAGTAGGCAAACATCAGAAGCCGCTGACTGAACTTGAATTAGAGCTATCCAGGGTTAAACGGGAATTAGCAGAAGTGAAGATGGAGCGTGACTTCATAAAAAAGTGTGCGACGTATTTCGCCAAGGAATCGCGGTGAGATACGGCCTGATTGAGTCGATGCTTTGAGCTATCCGGTTGCGCTCATGTGTCGGGTACTTGATGTATCCAAGAGTAGCTTTCATGCAAGGAAAGCACGCCCACCATGTGATTGTGAACGTGAGAGTACAAGTGTCCTGGTCAAATGAAACTGGACAGTCCAGTTTCATTTGACCAGGTGATTTCACTGTAATAACTACATTCCGCCCATTAGTGCTGATTGAAGTGCACCCGCAACTGCACCACCTCCATTACCCTGAACATACTGCATAACGACTGGAATAAACTTCTGTACCATATCAGGTGCTAAGCCAAGCTGTTGAAATGAGCTGGCTAAGCCAACTAAATTTCCGTCTGCTCCACTCAAATTACCTGCCATACTTGCTAGGTTGCCCGCCGTACTACCGCTTCCAGCTGCGTTTGCAACAGGCGCGGCGGCTAGTAACCCTTGCATATCTGGAACGGAATCACCCAAGGCTGTAAAATCACCTGCCGACATTTTAGATTTGGCTAATTGGAATAGCGCTCCTGCTCCACCTTCTGCTTGCGGTTGTGTCACCCCTAATTGTTGCATTAATAACTCAGTCAACCCAGTGGTAGAGCTTGGCACGGCCGCAGTAGCAGCTTGTCCAGCTTGCGTGCCTTGCTGCAGAATACCGGTTGCTCCCGTAAGATCACTTAAGTCGGCCGCATAAGAATTGGCAGCTACGAAAATAGCGACACCTAATAAAGAATATACAGTTAATAATTTAATTCTTTTCATAATTTACTCCTTAATTAAGAACCGTTTGATGATATAGCCCTTGATTTAAAATTCGAATACATAGTAGAAATATGCTGCTTACACATCTCTACCTACAAATTTATTAAGCTACAGGCTTTCTATTTATCACCCTGATTTATCATGTTAAAAACCAATTCTGCCACTACGCCGCCCACAAAATAAGCGACCAAATGAATCCAGATATTACTCCAATTCCCAATTCATCAAGCCCATTAATGGGGCGCCGATCGCTACTGCGGGACTGAAAGCACCAATAAACTCGACGATAAACTTTTTCATGATTGATGCCCTCCTATCAATGTATTCATTCTGATGCAAATAGAATATCGGTCGGCTTGTATCTAAAATATCGCAACAACTTATTGCGTAACTTGCCTGCTTAAATGATACATTTCCATTTAAGCATAAAATTTTTCTGGTGTATAAACTATTTTTTATTACTATACAATGCGAAAAGCAAGGCTAACCCTTTTGAGCAGATATACTCACTCGCATGAATTCAACTGAAAACATTTATCAAAAGACTTCTACTATGCACTGGACTCATGTACTCCTCATTGTTATCTTCACCATTGTAATCACCATAGCCGGAACCTACTGGATACTCAAGACCTACATTTTCACAACGGCATTTACACCCGTTGTACTCGACACAAAGGAAGAAAGAACACTCCAAGACAAACTTAAGGCAATCGGTTATGACTTCGAATTTTCAGCACGACCCAGGCATAAAAAGGAACGTGATGAAATCAATGACAATGAAGATGGCTTTCTGGAACCTGAACCCTATTCAGAAAAAAATGCGCCACGCAAAATCACTTTCACAGAACGCGAATTGAATGCACTACTTGCTAAAAATACTGATCTTGCGCAAAAGCTGGCTATTGATCTTGCAAGTAACCTCATCAGTGCAAAACTGCTCATTCCGCTTGAAGAAGATTTTCCAGTTCTGGGCGGCAAAACACTGCGCTTTAATGCCGGCATCGGAATGGCTTATCTGCATGATAAACCGGTTATTGTCCTCAAAGGTGTCAGCATCATGGGTGTTCCCATCCCCAATGCTTGGCTGGGCGGATTAAAAAATATTGATCTCGTCAGCGAATTTGGCGTCGATCCAGGTTTCTGGAAATCCTTCTCGGAAGGCGTAGAAGACATTCAAGTCACAGATGGTCAAATCAGCATCAAGTTAAAAGAGTAATCTACCTTTACTGCGACTCAATCATGATCATTTGGCGCGTGAAATCGTTCGATTAATTTAAAGTGAAAAGTCTGCATAATTATCAAGAGCAAACATCATCTTGTTTCATCTATCCACTTACAGATCACTAGACTTAGATATGCTGCTTATTTAGCTAAACTTTCCTAAATATAATGATGACATTAACGGCCTGAGCAGAAAGCTATCTGACAGGTTTCACCAACAAGATAAGCCAGGGTGTGGCTAATATTGCTTTTGGATTTATCGAAATCCCGAAAAATATCATCAATATCACCAATGACCAAAATATTTTTGTAGGCATGAATTGGGGTGTTATTCGAGGAGTTGCGCACGGGGTGAGTCGAACACTAGTGGGTGGTACTGAGTTTTTAACTTACCGATTCCAACGAGTGAGTTTGCCTCATCAGCCTATGTCTGTGATCGTTTTAGTGAAGATAGCCGCTATTTTGGCTTGCATTACCCCGGCTACTGGACTAACTACGGCCCATTGGATGATGGCGAGTAAGCCTGTTGCGACTAATTCAATCACGAGGATAACATCATGAAAAAATATCATTACTTACTACTCGCAACTTTGATACTTTTCCTAACAGCTTGCGCTACATAAAATCGATACGGAAGATTTGAAAGCCGAGATTAAATCAGCCAGATCAGGTCACTATGGTCAAGCCATACTACATCAGGAACTATCTGAAGAAGATCTGGAAGTGGCTAATACCATTCTGGGAGGATTACCTAATCATTCGCTCCTAAACGCAGCAATTCTACTCTGCTTGCAACATCGTCAAGAACTGAGAATATTAACAAAGGGATATAATTCTTATTCTGATCCTCAAGCTGCCTGATGGCCTTTACAGTACCACGACCGTTTAATCTTCCTTTCAGCAATATATCAATGAGCACTAAATCATATACATTATTCTGAAATACCCGTATTCCTTCTTCGCCGTTAGCGAAACGGTCGACGGTATATCCATTGTCACGAAGTATAGTTAAGGTTTGATTAGTAACTGATTGACTATCTTCTATGTATAAGATACGCCCAGATATTGCTTTTTTGTATTTCTGATTGGAAAATTGCGCAGCATAACTTGTGATCTTGTCGAGTTCATGCTTGGCAAATATTTTTGTTACACCTGCTGAAAATGCCTCATCCAATAATTCTTTGTCTTCATTTGAAGTGATCATAACTACCGGTATTTGACAGATATGTAAATCAGCCCGAAGATGCCATGAAAACTTGGAAGCATTCATATCTTGTAAATGCATTGCAATAAATACCAGGTCAAAATGTTGATTTCTCAGTAACATTAGCGCTTCGCTGCCAATTGAAACCTGTTTCGTCCCCAATCCACCCAATTCAATCGCAGATGATAAAAACCTCTGATAAGTTCTGGATGGTTCAACAATAAGCCCTTCCATGTTATGCTTCCCTTTCAATGACATAATCTGAATATGATGGATAGAATTAATCAGCATCTAGCTCTTCTAAAAACATAGCTATCGACATTCAATGTGTTTTCGTTTTTTCGTTAGAAGTTATTTGGTTACCGTACATTGCAAATTCGATCGTGTTTGTTGGTGATCGATAACAAACAGATTTATTCTGTGGGATTTAACGTTAGTTATATAAAAGGGGATCAATCACAATATATTTCAGCTTGATTTGTATGATTAATTCCGAAAGGGTAAACTGCTAGGGAATTTTTGCTTATTCTCATTAAAGGCATAAATTTGATAAATTCTAAAACTGTATAAAGGAGATTCTTTGATGGGAAGTATTGTTAAATTATCTTTGGTGATTGCGATTTCTTTTGTTTTCTCGTCTCAGGCAATTGCTTCTGGTAGTAACTTTAATGCCTCGGGAGAGAGATTTGTAAGCGGAATAGCAAACATGGCTACTGGGTGGGTGGAGCTGCCAAAGAATGTTGTGCTAACGGGACAAAGAGATGGTCCGATATATGGCATTACCGTTGGATTGGCAATGGGTCTCATGCATACAGTGGGTCGAACGCTTGTTGGAGCATTGGATGTGGTAACCTTCTGGATGCCATTAAAGCCTTCAGTAAATCCACCTTATATCTGGGAAGACCTTTCGAGAGAGACTTCTTACTAATTAATATCTTATAGCACAACCAATTTCGTAAGAAATGTTATTAATGCAGAAAGGGAATGCTTCTTTTTAACTGTATTTGGGAATTACGAATATTTTTGTGTGATATCGGTTATTTCAATCATGCTCGAATAATCGAGAAAGCTCGGCATAATAGAAAAACGAGTTGTATAAAAAATAAAGCCGCCATGCGACTCGCATGGCGGCTTTATTTTTTCATCAAATGTCAGAATTTAGCGTTTTGTTGCGCTTCAAGTGCTGCAATTCTTTCCTCCAACGGAGGATGCGACATAAATAGCTTCGTTAATCCATTACTGCTTCCGGAAATACCAAAAGCAGCTAGCTGATCGGGCAAATGGGCCTGCCCATGGGCTAGTTGCAATCGTCGAAGTGCGGCAATCATTTTTACTTTACCTGCCAGGTTGGCCCCGCCTGCATCGGCACGAAACTCGCGTTGACGGCTAAACCACATGACAATGATACTAGCCAGAACACCCAGAACAATTTCAGCAATAATGGTGGTCACCCAGAAAGCAGGTCCGTGGCCTTCTTCAGTTTTAAATACGGCGCGATCTATCGTATGTCCAATGACGCGTGATAAAAAGATTACAAATGTGTTGACGACACCTTGTATTAACGCCAATGTGACCATATCGCCATTTGCGATATGACTGACTTCGTGCGCCAGGACCGCCTCCGCTTCATCCTGGCTCATGGTATTTAATAATCCAGTGCTCACGGCAACCAGCGCAGCATCTTTTGACATTCCTGTGGCAAAGGCATTGACATCAGGAGCCTCATAAATGGCTACCTCTGGCATACCAATACCCGCAATCTTCGCTTGCCGCTGCACGGTAGATACCAACCAGTGCTCTCGCGCGTTTCTTGGTGTTTCAATGACTTGTGCGCCAGTGAAACGTTTAGCTGTCCATTTTGACATCGCCAGCGACATGAAGGAGCCACCAAATCCGAATACAGCCGCAAACAATAATAATGAATTAATATCCAGGCCAGCACCTTGTTCATCCAAAATTCTTTCGAATCCCAACAGTCGTAAGGAAATGCTAAGAACAACGATGATAGCCAGGTTAGTAATTAAAAAAAGAAAAATCCTTTTCATTTTTTGCTCCACAATAAGATTTAATTTGACAGAAGTAATATGTCAATTATTTGCCTTTTTTCAAGAAAAATTTATTTAAGCTAAAGCTAGATTGGATAATTGACAAGCATCTGAATAACGATCATCTGATTATAAAGATTATTGGGTACTCAGATCGCTCAAGAGTCCTGGCAGATTTTATGGTGCAATATCTGATTGTGAAGTCTGAGGTTGCGCATTTCTGACAATCTGGAAAAGTACTTCCCCTTTCTTGATCATACCCAAATCGCTTCGGGCGCGTTCTTCAATTGCTTCAAGTCCTTGTTTTAAGTCATTGACTTCGGCTTCTAGCTTGTTATTGCGCACCTGCAGCTGTAAATTATTTTTACGTGCCGCGACAACCTCTTGATCCACTTGAAAAACTCTTAACCAGCTTACCTTACCAATCCACAATGAATATTGCGTCGCAAAAATTAACGCCAGCAGTATGAAACTCAACGGCTTCATTATTTAAGTTGATAAAACGCGCTCCGGCCTGCATATTTTACTGTATCCCCTAAATTTTCTTCAATTCGTAATAGTTGATTGTATTTAGCAAGACGGTCGGATCTAGATAGTGAGCCAGTTTTGATTTGTAATGCATTGGCTGCTACTGCGATATCGGCAATGGTGGTGTCTTCGGTTTCTCCTGAACGATGTGAGATGACTGCGGTGTAACCAGCACATTTGGCCATCTCTATGGCCGCGAATGTTTCTGTTAATGTGCCAATCTGATTTACCTTGATTAAGATAGAATTAGCAATACCTTGCTTGATCCCTTCCTGTAGAATTCTTGCGTTGGTGACAAAGATATCATCGCCAACCAATTGAATTGAATCACCCATTTTCTGAGTTAATAATCTCCATCCATCCCAATCATGCTCGCTCATGCCATCCTCGATACTGATGATGGGATATTTATCCACCCACGATAATAAATAATCAACGAATTGCGCTGATGTCAGGTGCAAATCATCAGAAGACAAATGGTATTTGCCATCATGAAAAAATTCAGAGCTGGCGCAATCAACACCAATCGCAATATCTTTTCCAGGTTGATAACCTGCTTGATCAATTGCTTCTACGATTAATTGCAAAGCTGCTTCATTGTTTTCCAAGTTAGGTGCGAACCCACCTTCATCACCCACTGTAGTGGGCATATTTTTGTTGTTGATAAGCTTCTTGAGCGTGCCAAAAACTTCGGCGCCGCAACGAATGGCATCATGGAAATTTGAGATTCCCAGCGGCACAATCATAAATTCCTGCATATCGATATTATTATTGGCATGCGCACCGCCATTAATCAGGTTCATCAGCGGAACGGGCATTGACATTGAAGCAGCACCACCCAGATAACGATACAGCGGCAATCCTGATTCCTCGGCGGCTGCTTTGGCAACCGCCAGCGATACTGCCAGAATTGCGTTGGCGCCAAGCCTGGATTTGTTTTCCGATCCATCTAAATCAATCAAGGTCTGATCAATGAAGCTTTGATCGATCGCATCTAAACCCATTAGCGCCTCAGAGATTTCAGTGTTAACATTTTTCACCGCCTTAAGAACGCCTTTTCCTGAATAGCGTTGTGCATCGCCATCGCGCAGCTCCATTGCTTCTTTGGTTCCAACAGATGCACCGGATGGAACCGAGGCGCGGCCTAAAACTCCCGATTCCAGCATTACATCTGCTTCAATAGTTGGATTGCCGCGAGAATCCAGAATCTCACGGGCGATGACTTCTACAATTGCACTCATGCTACATTTTTCCTGTTATTTGCGTTTACTGTTATTGATTAATTGATGGCGATCTTGTGATTTCTACTACAACTACAATGATATATCGATAATGTCGATTATCTTTTTTGTTTCTTGGCTCTAAGTTTTTTGTGCTTCGACAGTTGGTCAGTTGTTGTGTAATGCATGGATTTTTTCATCTCCGGAGAGTTGATGTTTGCTGGCAAAATTTATTGCTGCTTGAACATAGGATTTGAATAGTACATGCCCTAGCCGTGGTGTAGAAGTAAATTCCGGATGAAATTGACAACCTAAGAACCAGGGATGCTCAGCCTCAGGCAGTTCTATCATTTCACATAGATTCTCTTCCTTGGAAAAGCCGCTGATGCAAAGCCCGGCCTTTTCCAATCTAGGAATATAGAGATTATTAACTTCATACCGATGACGGTGACGCTCGGTAATTGTATCCGTGCCGTAGGTCTTCCAGGCGAGGGTATCTTGCTTCAAGATACATTCCTGTCCTCCTAGCCGCATACTTCCGCCAATATTGGAATTTTCATTACGTATTTCAATTTGCCCATCCCGAGTCCGCCATTCGGTAATCAGCCCGATAACCGGGAACGGCGTATCGGGATTGAATTCAGTGCTGTGGGCACCTTTCATGCCGGTTTTGTTACGTGCGTATTCCACTACAGCCAATTGCATGCCTAAACAAATGCCGAGATACGGTATGCGGTTGGTTCGGGCAAAGTTGATGGCCATTATTTTACCTTCGACACCACGTTTGCCAAATCCGCCGGGAACCAGAATTGCATCCATTTCACTCAAACCACTGGTACCTTCTGTCTCAATATTTTCAGAATCAATGTAATTGATGTTAATTCGGCTGTGAGTATGGATGCCGGCATGAATCAAAGCCTCTGATAATGATTTATAAGATTCGGTTAAATCAACGTACTTACCCACGATAGCTATAGTAACCGCGTGTTTGGGGTGCTCAAGCGCGTATACCAAGTTGTTCCAGACACTCAAATCTGCAGGTTTGGCCAGAATATTCAATTTATGGCAGATAATTCCATCCAGCATCTGCGCATGCAGTAACCCCGGGATTTTATAAATGCTATCCACATCGACGGCGGATATCACGGCTTCTTCCTGAACATTGGTAAAGAGCGCTATTTTTCGGCGTTCATCCTTGGGCAGCTCACGGTCTGAGCGGCACAGCAAAACATCCGGTTGAATCCCAATTTCGCGTAACTCCTTGACCGAATGCTGAGTTGGCTTGGTTTTCAGTTCACCGGCCGAGCCGATATAAGGCAATAAGGTAAGATGAATGAAGCAGGTATCCATGCGCGGATTTTGTACGGCCATTTGCCTGATGGCTTCCAGAAACGGGAGCGATTCAATATCACCGACCGTACCGCCAATTTCAATAATCGCAATTTGTGCATCTCCCACGCCGGCGTGAATATAGCGCTTAATTTCATCCGTAATATGGGGGATAACCTGAACAGTACCTCCAAGATAATCGCCACGCCGCTCCTTGCGAATAACACTTTCGTAGATTTGACCGGTAGTAAAGTTATTATGCCGAGTCATACGGGTAGTAATGAAACGCTCATAATGTCCCAAATCAAGATCTGTTTCGGCGCCATCCTCGGTGACAAACACTTCACCATGCTGAAACGGGCTCATGGTTCCCGGGTCCACATTGATATAAGGATCCAGCTTAAGCATAGTCACTTTGAGCCCCCGCGACTCAAGCAGTGCGGCGAGAGATGCAGCTGCAATTCCTTTACCCAGCGAAGAAACGACACCGCCTGTCACAAAGACATACTTGGTCATGAGTGATTATCGCAATTTAAATAATTCATTGGAACAATAAGATGGGGTTTGTATGGGCAATGTGACTCTGAATTTATCAGCGAATTTCTGCAAGCAATTTACTCATCATTTGTTCGGCCTGGCAGCAATAGCCACCGCCAAACAGATTTAAATGATTAAGAACATGATACAGGTTATAAACTACTTTCCTGATATTATAACCGGAATCCAGGGGATAGTCACAGCGGTAAGCAGAATAAAAACCAGCTGGAAATCCACCGAAAAGCTCAGTCATGGCAATATCGGCCTCCCGGTCGCCGTAATATACTGCGGGATCAAATAACACCGGTTCTCCTGTCTTATCATAAGCATAATTACCGCTCCAGAGATCGCCGTGCAATAATGAAGGTAATGGCGAAGCGTCTGGAAGAAGCTTCGCCAGATTCGCCAGTAATTGCTCTCCAAGCTCTTGCAGTTTTCCATTAAATCCATTGTTTTTAGCCAGTTCGAGTTGATTGCCTAAACGATGCATGCGCCAGAATTCAACCCAATTTAAAGAAGTCGTATTGATTTGTGGATTTTTTCCAATGGTATTGTCGCGAATCCAACCAAATTGACTACAAGTCGTACGATGCATTGCAGCAAGTTGTCGACCCAGATCGGATGCTTTTCCGTATTTGCCATTATTGATATCGAGATATTCCAGAATGAGCCATGCTGCATGAGTGTTTTGCCCGGAACAGACAGGTACTGGAACACGTATAGTGCGTGATTGGTGAATTTCCACGAGACCAACGGCTTCGGCCTCAAACATGGCTAAATTTCCAGGGGTATTTAATTTGACAAAATAGCGTTGTTTTCCGTCTGTAATACAATAAGCCTGGTTGATGCAGCCACCACCGATGGAATAGGCCTCTTTAACCTCGAAGAAACTATCCGTGACAGCGGAAATTTGTCTGCTGATTTCATGCCATGCTTGCATGTTTTAAATTTTCTGCAGTTAACCATGCTTTGGCTGCTTGAATGGCTATTCGCACCTGTTCAGGCGCTGTGCCACCGGTGTGCTTTCTGCTTTGCATCGAACCTTCGAGTGTTAGGACAGCGAAAATATCGGATTCGATTTGTGGAGAAAATTTTTGTAGCTCATCAAGCGCAAGATCGCTAAGATCGCAATCTTTTTGTTCCGCAAACTGCACTGTTTTCGCTACAATTTCATGTGCATCGCGAAAAGGAATGCCTTTTTTGGTCAAGTAATCGGCCAGGTCGGTAGCCGTTGCATAACCGCGCAAAGCCGACTGGCGCATCACTTGCTGGTTCACTTGCACGCCGGTGAGCATATCGGCGTAAATCCGCAGCGTATCTGTCAAGGTATCGACTGTATCAAAGAGTGGTTCTTTGTCTTCCTGGTTATCCTTGTTATAAGCCAGTGGCTGTGCTTTCATCAATGTCAACAACGCTACTAAGTGACCGTTGACGCGTCCGGTTTTGCCACGCACCAGTTCCGGTACATCTGGATTCTTTTTCTGTGGCATGATCGAAGAGCCGGTACAAAATCGATCAGCGAGCTGGATAAAACCGAATGCAGGATTCATCCATAAAATGAATTCTTCCGACATACGGGATAGATGCGTCATGATCAACGCTGCGCAGGCACAAAATTCAATGGCAAAGTCCCGATCCGAGACTGCATCCAAGGAATTTTGGCAAACGCTATCAAAACTCAGCAATTGCGCCGCCCGTTCGCGATTGATCGGATAGCTCGTACCAGCCAATGCGGCTGCACCCAGTGGTAATTGATTCACACGCTTTCTGCAATCGTTCAGTCGTTCAGAATCGCGTTTCAGCATCTCAAAATAAGCCATCAGGTGATGCCCGAAGGATACAGGCTGTGCAACTTGAAGATGCGTAAATCCAGGCATGATCGTGTGAATATGCTGTTCCGCCAGGTTCAACAAGGCAAGTTGCATGGCTTTGATCAGATTGGTGATTTCATCAATCGAAGCGCGCAGAAATAACCGAATATCGGTAGCGACCTGATCATTACGTGAGCGGCCGGTGTGTAATCGCTTGCCAGCATCGCCGACTAAAGCGGTTAAGCGTTTTTCGATATTTAAATGAACATCCTCGAGTTCCTGTAACCATGTGAATTGATGCAGCCGGATTTCATCGCGGATTTGATACAATCCATGCCGGATGGCCGTAAAATCCTCATTGCTGATAATCCCCTGCTCTGCAAGCATTTGCGCATGAGCCAGCGATCCCTGGATATCATATTCGGCGAGACGCTGATCAAAATCAACAGAAGCGGTATAACGTTCCACAAGAGCGGAAACCGGTTCAGTGAAACGCCCGGACCATGTATTTTTGTGGTTTTCTTTTTTCGCTGCAGAATCATTATCCATTATGTCGCTGAAATTCCTTGTTTTCCATATAAAATACCATGAAGCACTTATTATAGAGCAAAATACAAGTCGAGTTGTTTTGAGTAGTAACGATATCCACGCATGGTGTTGCAGTTCTGATGTAAAAATAGCAAATCATGTGTAAAACCGCTAGTTAATTGATACCGCCACTTTTACTTCCTCCAGGATTAGTGGATAATTTGCATTCCTCGCTACCAATAACACAAGGAGTTATCCATGACAGCTAACAACAAGCAAAACCAGAGCCAACAATCGCCAATCGATAACTTGCTTTCACAATTAAGTGACAAGTTTGAATGGCTGGCTAAAGTTCCGACGATGCAACTGCCAGGTAAGTATGCAGTGATTCTGGTTGGAATTATCGTCGTTATTTTTGCTTGGAAGATCATCGCCGTCGGTAAAGCAGAATCTGACATGGCCAAGAAGCTTGAGCATGAGCGTGTGTTGATTACACAGCAAGCCCGTGAATATGCTGATCATCAATATATTAAAGAAGAAGAACGTTTTGGCCAGATTTTGTCCTGGGCAGTTCGCGGTGAGTTGATTCGTAATAATATTGATCAGATAGATCAATATCTAAATGAAATCGTCAAAATGAAGGATACCGAGCGTGTCGTGTTAATAAATGACGATGGAAAATTATTAGTTTCAACGGACAAACGATTGGAGGAAACCAATGGTACGGATTTGTTTCCTAGAGAAATTCTGAATTTGCAGAAAATTACTGTTAGATCGGATGTTGATGGCAAAAAGATACTGGTTGCTCCCGTGATGGGATTGAACAAGAAAATTGCAACGATTATCGTTAGCTACAAACAACAGAAATTTTAGTGTGAATTAACTATCGGATAGTCTGGTTTTTGGTTAAAAAGCCTTTGCAATCGCAAAGGCTTTTTATTGAGCGCGTTGGATCTGCGCGCCCAGTGCCGATAATTTTCCTTCAATATTTTCATAACCACGATCCAAGTGATAGATACGATCAATTACAGTCTCTCCTTGTGCCACTAAGCCAGCGATTACGAGACTTGCTGAAGCGCGTAAATCAGTCGCCATGACATGAGCGCCATCGAGCTGGGGAACGCCGTGGACAATGGCTGCATTGCCTTCAACTTCAATATTCGCATTCATGCGTATTAATTCTTGCACATGCATTAAACGGTTTTCAAAAATTGTCTCCGTAACGATGGCCGTTCCAGAAGCAACGCAATTCAATGACATGAACTGTGCTTGCATATCGGTTGGGAAGGCTGGGTAGGGAGCGGTGCGTACATTGATTGATTTCGGCCTGGTATGCATTTTCAAACGAATCCAATTGTCATTGGAATCAATATGAGCGCCTGCCTCGGTAAGTTTATCCAGGACTGCATCGAGTAAGTGGGCATCTGTTTTTCTTAAGAGGATTTCACCGCCGGCAGCTGTGGCTGCGACCAAGAAAGTTCCGGTTTCAATTCGATCGGGCATAACCGTGTGTTCAGCACCATGCAGTGACGGGACGCCTTCAATGGTAATGATATCAGTGCCTGCGCCATGAATTTTTGCGCCCATGGCAATGAGGCAATTAGCCAGATCGACGACCTCAGGTTCGCGCGCGGCGTTTTCAAGTATTGTGATGCCTTCCGCCAAGGTTGCGGCCATCATCAGGTTTTCTGTTCCAGTTACAGTGATGATGTCAAGTACAATGCGGGCCCCATGCAGCTTCTTCGCTACGGCATGAATATAGCCGTGTTTGATATGGATTTCGGCGCCCATTACCTGCAGTCCTTTGATATGCTGATCAACGGGCCGCAAGCCGATTGCACACCCGCCCGGCAAGGAAATATTGGCCTCTCCTGCTCGAGCCAGCAACGGTCCCAGTACCAGAATGGCCGCACGCATGGTTTTAACCATTTCATAAGGAGCAACAAGATGAGTTAACGTAGAAGCTGATAGCGTTATCTCCGAAACATTGGGTGCGGCGACATTTATTCCCATTTGTTTGAGCAGGGATAGCATGGTGATAATATCCTGGAGCACCGGCACATTTTTTATTTTTAAAGGCTCCTCGGTCAAAAGCGCGGCGCACAAAACGGGTAATGCAGCATTCTTGGCCCCCGAAATGGTAATTTCACCGTGCAGTGGTACACCACCTTGGATAATCAGTTTTTGCATAATGTAAAAAATTTAAATGTATTTTAGTGATGTTCTTATGTGGTTGAAATGTGCCAAAGTTCGCTGCATCATAACGCAATGGTGCGATAAAGGTTATGTAATAGTGTCAACTATATCAAAAATATCAAATCAATTTATAAGGAGAAAGAATGACTAAGCAAGTAATCCACACCGTGGATGCACCACAAGCCATCGGCACCTATTCTCAAGCAATCCGGGTAAACGGAGGTGATATCGTTTATCTATCGGGCCAGATCGGTTTGGATCCGGTCAGTATGCAAATGGTGGATGGGATCGAAGCGCAAATCCAGCAGGTATTCTCAAATCTGAAAGCGGTGGCAAAAGCGAGCGGCGGCAGTTTGAACGATATTGTGAAATTGAATATATTTTTAACCGATCTCGACAATTTTGCATTAGTCAACGAAATCATGGCCAGTCATTTCTCACAGCCTTATCCTGCGCGCGCGGCGATCGGTGTCAAGGCCTTACCGCGCGGTGCATTGGTTGAAATGGACGGGATCATGGCATTGCAGGAATAAAACATTGTCCGTTAGTGCCAGTATGCAAGAAAAATTATCCCGCTTGGGCATTTACAATGAACTGGATCTGATTTTGCATCTGCCGATCCGTTATGAAGATGAAACGCATTTGTTCCCGATCGGTGATGCGCCACAAGGGCAAACAGTGCAGGTCGAAGGTGTGATTATTCATAATGAAGTGGTTGTTCGCCCTAGACGGCAATTGATTTTCCAGATTGAAGATGGCAGCGGCACCCTGGTTATGCGCTTTCTGAATTTCTACAGTAGTCAGATTAAAACCTATGCGGTGGGTAAACGTGTACGGTTGCTGGGCGAAATTCGTGGTGGTTTTTTTGGCGCCGAAATGGTGCATCCGAAATGTCGTATTGTGCGCGCAGGAGAATCGCTGGCGCATTCGTTGACGCCGATATATCCCACCACGGCGGGTTTGACGCAAAAGACTTTGACGAAAATAATCGGACAAGGATTGCAGGATGCGCAAACGGTGCAGGCACTAATTGAAACGGTGCCTGATAAAATCATCAGAAAATACCGGCTAAAAGGTTTTGACGAGAGTGTGATGTGCTTGCATCATCCCTCCCCCGAAGAATCGATTGAAGCCCTGCAAACACGTACACATCCAGCTTGGCGGCGTATCAAGTTCGATGAGTTGCTGGCGCAGCAATTATCGATGCGCTTGCATTACCGGCAACGGAGAAGCCGCAATGCGCCAGTGCTGGAGCAAAAAAATGCACTGACGAATCAATTACTGGCGCAGCTTGGTTTTAAACTGACTTCTGCACAAATCAAAGTATATGCGGAAATCAGCCGTGACTTGGCAGTCGCTTATCCGATGCAGCGCCTGCTGCAAGGGGATGTGGGCAGCGGAAAAACAATTGTGGCTGCACTGGCTGCACTGCAGGCGATTGAGAACGGTTTTCAGGCGGTCATCATGGCACCCACTGAAATTCTTGCTGAACAGCATTTCATGAAATTATCTGCTTGGCTTGAACCACTGGGAGTACATGTTGCATGGCTATCCGGAGGGATGAGGAAAAAACAAAAACAAGCCGGGATGGATAAAATCGTATCGGGCGCAGCGCAACTTGTTATAGGCACACATGCCTTGTTTCAAGACCAGGTAATATTTCACCAGCTCGGCCTGGCGATTATTGACGAACAGCACCGTTTTGGTGTGCATCAGCGTTTGGCGCTGCGGATGAAAGGCACGCAATCCGATTTGATGCCACATCAATTGATGATGAGCGCTACGCCAATTCCGAGGACTTTATCGATGAGCTATTTCGCTGATCTGGATGTATCAATTATCGATCAATTGCCACCCGGCAGATCGCCTGTAGTCACCAAATTAATTGCCGATCGGCGTCGTGACGAGATCATTGCGCGCATACATTCCGCTTGCCAACAAGGCAAGCAAGTATATTGGGTTTGTCCGCTCATTGAAGAATCAGAAGCGTTGCAATTACAGACCGCAATGG
Organism: Nitrosomonas ureae; assembly: GCF_900108305.1. Lineage (GTDB taxonomy): Bacteria > Pseudomonadota > Gammaproteobacteria > Burkholderiales > Nitrosomonadaceae > Nitrosomonas > Nitrosomonas ureae_B. The sequence continues at coordinate 133,164 of NZ_FNUX01000005.1, read as the reverse complement.
AAACCTATCAGCATCTGAGGAAAATATTTCCGGAATTGAATGTGGGCCTGGTACATGGGCGCTTGCCATCACAGGAAAAAGCTGAAATTATGCTGCTGTTCAAGGCAGGTAAAATTCAATTACTGGTGGCGACAACCGTGATAGAAGTGGGAGTAGATGTACCGAACGCTTCGTTAATGGTGATTGAAAATGCCGAACGCATGGGATTGTCCCAGTTACATCAGCTACGTGGTCGTGTAGGACGTGGACCGGGAGCGAGTGTTTGTATTTTGTTGTTTCAGCAACCCCTGTCAGAGATTGCCCGTAAACGACTCCGAATCATTTTTGAACACACCGATGGTTTTGAAATCGCCCGTCAGGATTTGCAATTGAGAGGCCCGGGTGAATTTCTTGGCGCACGCCAGAGTGGCTTGCCTATGCTGCGTTTTGCCGATTTAGAACAAGATGGTGAGTTATTGAAAACCGCGCAAGATTGCGCCAATGAAATGCTTAATAATTACCCGGAATTAGCACAGCGACATATCTCGCGCTGGCTAGGCAATAAGACTGAGTATCTGCGTGTGTAAAAGGATAAATCAGGTTTATACTCCTCAACCGTATGAGGGAGCCTGTTCCACCGATAACATTCGCACCCCAAGCATCCGGCTCGTGTTGGGTTTACCGTGAAGAAAAGGCTCTCATTAGTATTTAATCAATTAGAAAATTTCCAGTGCAAAAGATTACGAAAACCTGATCACCTATTCTAGACATCTCGTAAGATTAGATCTGAGCTAATCCGCTTAAGAATTTTGGAAGTAATTTAATTTAGCAAATGATAATCATTATTATATACTAGTACGAATGTGATTGACATCGCTGTCTTCTGCATGACATACAAAAACATGATTTTCATGGCATTTGTTGTATCTATCACAGCTCGCTTCCTCAATCATCAATAAATTTGATTGAGTTGAATCACCAGAAAGATTATTTAAGAGAGTTAAATATGAAAAGACCGGCATTTTTAGTAGCAAGCATACTTATTTTAGGCTTTACGACATTTGCGTCAGCAAGTGAACGGCCCGATCATTTTAAAGGTAAATCAGCTAACACACTGAAACAGGCGGTAATTAACTTTTCTGAACACAATGCTAAATTAGAGGAAATTCTGACCAAAGAAAGTTTGACTTCCGAAGAATTACATACTGTGCATGAGCTGACCTACACTTTAGAAGAAGCACTGAAAAAAATTAACGAAGAATTCCTGGAGCTCGCAGAAACACTCGAAAAGGTACATGTAGCTTCAGAAACTGCGGATGTCGAAGTAGTAAAGAATCAGGGGCTTCGCTACCTGGAGACCGCACGTCAAGTAATAAAATGAATATAAACCATAAGGTAAATACTTATTGAAAAGTGAAATTCCACTCATAATAGCAGCTCGCAAACAGCCACTTAGGAAGGGATCAATACCTCCGGATCTGCCGGCGTTGGTTTAAATTTTCATTGAATAAGAAGGCTCTAGACTAGAAGAAACAATCTGTCAGTCTAGAGCCTAATCTATTTCTGAGAATCTCGATAAGATAACTTTACAACCATTTATATGAGAACAATTCGATTATAACGGTAACTATAAAAAAGAATTGTCACTTCCTGATATACTTCAACACGAAGCATCACTCCGCAAGTAGCGAGAAATTAAATTTGAACGAGTATTCACCTTCAATCCCATGAAAATTAACTCAAATCTAAAAAGATTTAACTCATTGCGTGAGTTTATTCTCTTCTCCGTACTTATTTTTTACGCTTTAGCCTCGCCGTATGCTACAGCAGGAGATATTGAAAATATGCAGAAGAATGCAAGCATCACCTATGAAAAAATGGTGCAAGCCAGGAAAAATGCTGAGACCTTAACTAAGGATTTAACTTTTGCTGAAAAAAAGCTGGCTACAGCAAAACAGAAACTGGCAGAAGCAGAACAAGCAGCCGAAACGGCAAGGAAAAAGTCGGAACAAGCTAAAATCTCGATGGAAAAAGCAACCAGGCAATGGAAGGAAGCATCGGATGCATTAGCGAACGAATGGGGAAAAACCGAAGTAAAATAATCAGAAATAATATTATTCTAAAAGAATCGCCATCTTGACATGGGGAATTCCCGCTTCAAGAAATTTTTTTCCAGAAACTTGCTGAAATCCAAATCTCTCATAGAACTTTACTGCACTAATTTGCGCATTAAGCATTGCTTTTTGCATATGGCGCCCCCTTAGTTCCTCTAATATTTTTTTCAGTATCGCACTGCCATATCCTTTACCCCGCCATTCTTTCAATACAGCCATTCTCCCGATATGTCCATCTGGCAATAGTCTCGCAGTTCCCACTGCCTCGCGGTGATTATTAAATACCAGAAAATGCATACTGATAATATCAAACTCATCCCATTCCAAATCTACTGGAACCTGCTGTTCACGAATAAAAACCGTTGTTCGAATATTTCGTAGCGTTAGCGTTTCCGTTTCCCAATCTACAACACGTACAAGATGATTGCATCGCATTTTTATAACAATTTTATTAAGCAATCGATTCAAATGGATGGCGCAATAAAATAGTATCTTCTCTGTCGGGTCCGGTAGAAATCATATCAATAGGTATTTCACACACTTCTTCTAATCTTTTCAAATAATTCTGCGCGGCCTTGGGTAGTTGATGGAATTTTTTAATACCCGCTGTATTTTCTACCCAGCCGGGTATTTTCTCATAAATCGGCTCACAACAATCCAAATCATCTGCACCAACCGGAAGAATATTACTCTTGTTACCGTCAATCAATCGATACCCAACACCCAGACTAAGGCTTTCCACTCCATCCAGAACGTCAAGCTTAGTAATGCATAGTCCTGTTACACCATTTATTTGAATGGAACGCTTTAGCGCAACCGCATCAAACCAGCCGCAACGACGCGGACGACCCGTTGTTGATCCAAACTCATGTCCACGCGAAGCCAAATGCCTGCCGATATCGTCGTCCAGCTCAGTTGGAAAGGGGCCGGATCCAACCCTTGTGGTATACGCCTTGGTAATGCCCAATACATACTGCAGCATTTGTGGTCCGACTCCGCTGCCAGGCCCTGCTGCACCTGCCACACAGTTACTCGAAGTTACAAATGGATATGTACCATGATCAACATCCAATAATGCTCCTTGCGCACCCTCAAATAATAGATTATTACCTGCTTTATGCGCCTCAAACAAAAGCTGCGGAACATCCGCTATCATTGGTTTAATACGCTCGGATTGCACTAGCGCATCATCCATCGTTTTTTGAAAATCAATAACCTGTGCATGAAAGTAATTCTTCAACACAAAATTATGATAATCCAGCATTTCACCCAATTTGGCTGCAAAGCGATCCCGATGAAACAAATCTTGTAATCGAATCGCACGACGAGCAACCTTATCTTCGTACGCAGGCCCGATACCACGCCCCGTAGTGCCGATTTTTCCTACGCCTCTGGCAGCTTCACGTGCATTATCCAGCGCAATGTGACAAGGTAAAATGAGTGGACAAGCCGCGCTAATGCGCAAACGCCCGGTAACATCAATACCGTTCTGCTCCAGCATATCAATTTCACTTAGCAATGCTTCTGGTGAAATTACCACACCATTTCCAATGTAACAGATAACATTGTCCCGCAGGATACCGGATGGAATTAAATGCAATACCGTTTTAGTATTACCTATGACCAATGTATGACCTGCATTATGCCCACCCTGAAAGCGTACGACACCTTGCGCATGATCCGTTAACCAGTCAACAATCTTGCCCTTTCCTTCATCGCCCCATTGCGTACCAATAACGACTACATTTTTAGTCATAATCCTATTCTCTAAAAAATCCGTGGATTTAAATCAAAGAAGTTAAATCTCTTTAATTATCCATTTTCCATCATGCAGCACTAATTGCCTGTCACAGCCTATACATTCATCCTTTTGTTCTGGCAATTCCATGACTACAATATGCCCTGCTTTGCGTAACTGCTGAATCATCGCTTCCAGTCTCTTATCTTTTTTCTCAAAAGGCGCTCGTATTCCTTTGGGATATTTCTTAGGCCTTACTAATCTGGATAATTCTCTTAAATCCATACTAAAACCAGTTGCCGGTCGTGCCCGTCCAAAGGTTTTCCCTATTTCATCGTAGCGTCCACCGAGGGCGATAGCACTTGAACACCCTTTCGCGTATGCAGCAAATACAATTCCTGTATGATAGTGGTATCCGCGCAAATCAGCTAAATCGAATGCAACGCTATCCACTATCGGCTCCAGCTCTGTTTCAACCATACCAAGCTCATTCAATGCGGTTCTAATTACTGGATAGTCCGGCAGCCGTGCCGCTGCATCGGCTAGAATCTTTTTATCACCATAAAGCTCAGGTAATAAGAGCAGTGCCTCACGAATACTTTTTTTCAGCTTTAAACACAATTCCTGTAAAGTTGAAATATCTTTCGCTTGTAGAACCGAAAATAATTCTGCTTCAAGTTCTCGTGATATCCCGGCACCTTTTATTAGTCCACGAAAAACTGCTACATGACCGAGATCCAGATGAATTTCATTTATCTGGGAGGCCGACAAGCACTGCAGCATAAGACGTTGCACTTCTAAATCACTTTCCAACCCTGAGTGACCGTATAGCTCAGCGCCAATTTGCAAGGGTTCACGCGTTTGTGTTATTCCGGATGGAATCGTATGTAGTACACTATTAACATAGCATAGCCGTGTTATACCGTTAGAATTCAATAAATGCGCATCAATTCTTGCCACTTGAGGTGTCATGTCAGCGCGCAATCCCATCATTCGTCCACTTAGCTGATCGATAACTTTAAATGTCTGCAGATCCATATCACTGCCGCTGCCAGACAATAATGACTCTACGTATTCTAATAAAGGCGGTATGACTTGCTGGTAACCATGTGTTAACAATAGGTCAAGAATCTGCCGGCGCGTTACTTCAATATGCAATGCTTCCGCTGGCAATATATCTTCAACATATTCTGGGAGCAACCAATTATGCATGCTAAGACTGACAAAGCGTCAGAGGGAAGTGAAAAATGATTTAGGTTATGATGACAAGTAATATTAATCCGATCAACATTGAAGTTAATCCTATGAAACGTAACTGACTATCATTGATCTCAATTAGCTTCCTAAATGCTTCCCTCCAGGTATTCGGAGATAAAAATGGCAGCATTCCTTCTAGAATTAACATCAATGCAATTGCATTTAAAAAATTTTCCCACATGTACGATAACCCCTGCTTAATCACGCATGCATAATATCTTCAATGAGAAGCATAAAAAATTGATAGGCTCTGTCACAAAATCGAGTAAACAATTAGCTTCAATTCTCAGGAATTTCTGCATTAGCATCCAAATCACACACGCCTTAGTGAAAAATAAATTAGGACGCTATTTGCATCGATTGTAATAAACAGAGCCTTAACTGATTCTACAGGAATATGATTATTACTTACTAACTGCAGGATTTTTCAAATATTTAAAGAACTCAGAGGTAGGTTCAAGAACCATCATATCCCCTTTATTCTTGAATGACTGCTTATAAGCATCAACGCTGCGCCAGAACGCATAAAATTCAGAATCTTTCTGAAATGCAGCCGCATAGATTGCAGCTGCCTGACCATCACCATCACCCATTGTTTTTTGGGCTTCCCGATAGGCTTCAGCTAATATGATTTCTCTTTGCTTATCTGCGTCAGCACGAATTTTTTCCGATTCAGCAGCACCGGTAGAGCGTAATTCATTTGCCACTCGTTTTCGTTCTGCCTCCATACGCCTATATACCGATTCACTGACTTCTTGCGGCAGATCCACACGTTTTAGACGCACATCAACAACTTCTACTCCAATGGATCGAGCATCATTATCCGCTTTCTGGCGCATAATCTCCATAATTACATCACGTTCACCCGAAACCACATCATGAACCGTACGATTACCAAACTCATCACGTAAACTCGCATTAATGGTTTGAGATAATCGTGTTTGAGCTAATCCTTCATCTCCTCGTACGCTGATATAATATTGTTTCACATCAACGATACGCCATTTCACAAACAGATCCACTAAAACGTTCTTTTTCTCAGAAGTAATAAAGCGCTCCGGTTCTTCGGTATCCATTGTCAGGATACGCTTCTCAAAGAAGCGTACATTTTGCGCAATTGGAATTTTAAAATATAAGCCTGGGTCAGTTTTAACATCAATAACTTCTCCAAGTTGAAATAAGATTGCCTGCTGACGCTCATCAACAATATAAATTGCTGAACTGCCCAGAAAGAAAATTGCAATAATGATGCCTGAAAATACTGATGTAAAACTTTTCATCTATCTTATCTCCCGTTCGCGACTACGAAAAGATTCTCGTGCGCGTAAACTGCTGTCAGGTGTTGTTTCTTGTACTGCAGGTGATGCTGGTGCTGATGAGACCGAAGTTGATCCACTCATGTTAATTAGTTTATCGAGCGGCAAATACAAAAGATTGTTGCCGTTCTTTTGATCAACAATAATCTTAGTTGTATTAGAAAGCACCTGCTGCATCATATCCAGATATAAACGTTCGCGTGTAACATTCGGTGCCTTACTATATTCAGTAAGAATTTGCTCAAAACGACTGGCATCACCCTCAGCACTTACAATTACACGCTGCTTATACCCTTCCGATTCTTGAATTAATCGAGCCGCATTACCGGCTGCCCTTGGAATGACATCATTCGCGTACGCCTGTCCTTCATTCTTTTGCCGCTCTCTATCTTGACCCGCTTTTACCGCATCATCAAATGCAGCTTGAACTTGTTCAGGCGGCTGCGCATTCTGCATTGTCACTCTACTAATCAAAATACCAATTTCATATCGATCAAGTATTTTTTGCATCAACTGTGTCGCATTGGCGGCCACTTGCTCACGTCCTTCATACAGGACAAAGTCCATTTTACTTTTGCCTATGACTTCCCTAATTGCAGTTTCGGCTGCCTGAAGTACGGCTTCATCCGGGTTTCTATTTTTGAATAGAAAATTCTCTGGATCATTCAATATATACTGTACCGCAAACTGAATATCGATAATGTTTTCATCGTCTGTTAACATTAACGCTTCACGCAGCACTTTGCTTCTTACATTGTTCCGATAGCCAATTTCAACTGTACGGACCTGACTGACATTCACAACTTCCACTCTCTCAACCGGATAGGGAAAATGCCAACGCAACCCTGCTGCTGATGTATCGACATATTGACCAAATCGTAACACCACACCTCTATGGCCCTCATCTACAATATAAAAACCACTGCCCAGCCACACCACAACCAACAAGCCAAGGATTAATATAATGCTCCCACTACTCTGCGGCTTAGATCCTTGAGTACGCGGGCCATCATCACCCCCTCCTCCACTTTTTTTTTGCCCAAACATATCATTGATTTTCTTATTGAAATTCCGCAATACATCATCTAAGTCTGGTGGGCCAGAATCGCCTTTATTTTTTCCCCATTGTGGATCATTTAATCCCATAATCATTCCTGTTTGTTCGTTCAAAAAAAGTCTTGCACTGAAGCACAATCTCGAAATCCATTAGTTATTTCCGTTGATTCTTTATTCAGTTTTTTGGAGTTTTCCAAGATCGTTTCTGCCAACGCCTGCCTTACAAACTCAATTCCATCGCCTGTTTCTGCACTTAAACGAATACGTGATATTCTACCATATTCATCACGTACGCAACCTTTACTGCATATGGTCGTGTCGATTAAATCAATTTTGTTGAAAATCAAGATCTGTGGAATAACATCGGCACCAATTTCTTTTAATATTTTATTAACTTCTTTAATTTGCTCATCACTATTGGAGCTACTGGCATCTATCACATGAAGCAATAAATCAGCCTGCACAGTTTCTTCAAGTGTTGCACGAAATGCGGCTACCAGTGTATGCGGCAATTCCCGGATAAACCCTACCGTATCCGAAATGACTACTGTACTGCCTTCTTCAATAAATAATTTACGTGTTGTTGTATCAAGCGTGGCAAATAGCTGATCAGCAGCATACGATTGCGCCCGGGTTAATTTGTTAAAGAAAGTTGATTTACCTGCATTGGTATAACCAACAATGGATACCGCCAACGAGTTTGCTCGCTGCCTAGATCGTCTTTGAACATTTCGTTGACGCTGCAGATCCGAAAGTTTTCCCTTAAGCAATTTTACTCGCTTTTTAATTAACCTCCGATCCGTTTCCAGTTGGGTCTCTCCTGGCCCACGTAAACCTATACCGCCTTTTTGTCTTTCAAGATGAGTCCATCCGCGTACAAGACGTGTCAAAAGATACTCCAACTGAGCCAATTCAACTTGTAGCTTTCCTTCATGGCTGTGAGCTCGCCGGGCAAAAATGTCAAGAATCAGATTAGTGCGATCAATAACATTACAATTTAAACGCAAAGATAGGTTTCGTTGCTGCGCTGGAGACAAATCATGATTAAATATAACCAACCCAGCTCCTGTCTGCTGCATCACTCGCACGATTTCCTCAACTTTACCCTTCCCAACGTATGTTGTGGGATCAGGGCGGGATCGCTTTCCCGTCACAATCGCAACAACCTCAAGCTTATCGCTGGAAGCTAATAGCTGCAACTCTAGCAAACTGTCTTGATGAGTACCGCCACCGAAATCGACACCAACCAAAATTGCTGTATCGGATGCTATTAATTTATTCATGCCCAACAGGCATATCAGACATCGCGCGTTTCCACCACTTCAACGGGAATGGTAACAGCTCTTGCAGGCACTACTGTAGAAATTGCATGTTTGTATACCATTTGCGTAACCGAGTTTTTCAGCAGTACTACATATTGATCGAATGAATCAATTTGTCCTTGTAGTTTAATACCATTCACTAAATAAATTGATACTGGAATATGTTCTTTTCGCAATATATTTAGAAATGGATCTTGTAGCAACTGTCCCTTGTTACCCATAGGTAATTCCCTATTTTAATTATTCATTATCGGAATGGTAACTCTACTTTATTTCTAAATGTAAATCTATATCAGATTTTACTCATTCAGCGTTCAGTAGAACCGTTATATCAAATTAATTTTACAACTAAATACTTTTCAGATCACCCAGACTATAATCATAATCTGGGTGATCCGAGACTCGCCTAGCACTATAATCGTAATACCGAAATTTCAACAATCTTCTGTTCGATTGCAACAATTAAAATGGTACTGGCTTAGGCGTATTATTATTTGATGGTGGAAGAATGGGCAATATAATTTCAGGCTGCACACCCGTTAGCGTCTTCAAAAAGGCAACGATACTATCAATTTCTTTCTTGTTGAAGTCGCGATCTAATTGCACTTTACCCATTATCCTTACTGCATCTTCTAATGTGGTTACAGCGCCATCATGAAAGTAGGGATAAGTTAATTCTATATTACGCAAGGTTGGCACTTTAAAGACATTCAAATCAGAATCTTTTCCAGTAACCGCTTTCCGGCCTTCCACCTTACTTTTTGTTTCATAAGGATGATAAACACCAAACTTCTGATACAGTGCACCTCCTACAGCTTGCCCGTTATGACAACCAGTGCACCCGCTACTTTTGAATAGCGCATACCCTTCAAGTTCTTGCTGATTTAAGGCCTTTTTGTCTCCTTCCAGCCATTTATCAAAACGGGATCCCGGAGTAACCAGCGTCTCCTCAAAAGCTGCAATTGCGGTGGTTATTCGATCAATATCAACTTGGTCTGATCCAAACGCTTTCTCAAAATAGGTACGATATTGAGGAATCGATTGTATTACATCAACGGCAATTTTATGTGTCGAACCCATTTCTCCTGGATTTGCAATCGGCCCCCCGGCTTGCTCTTTTAAATCTTTAGCGCGCCCATCCCAGAATTGCGCCAAACTCATACTGGAATTTAATACAGTTGGAGCATTAATTGGTCCTTGATGCCATTTATGACCGATAGAACTCGGAAGATTATCTGTTCCACCCATGCTCAAATTATGGCAAGAGTTACAAGAAATAAATCCAGACATAGATAAACGCGGATCAAAAAACAGCATTTTTCCCAACTCAACCATATCAGCATTTTCAACTTTTGCAGGTTTAATAGGTTGGATAGGCTCATTGGCTGAAGTATTAACCGAAATGGCAAGCATGCCAATCGATAAAAGTGATGCAACCAGTATATGCATCTTCATCGGTACTCTCCCTAATTTAATAATAAGCGGCTGTAATGGCGCAGCCGATTACGCCTGATGAAAAGCTCACAGATGGGAAATTTATTAAAAAATAAAACTAAACCATCCACTTCTATTTCTCTTAGATTCATAACAAAACCAAAAGAATGATTCCAAGATCTGCTTATGATAGATTCGTTCTTATTCGTTCACTTCCAATTGATCAGTCAGAGCCTTCCTACCAACCCCAGCCAAAGTATCCACATCATAATCAGCACATTGACAAGGATCTGTTTTTAACAGGCGTGACAACTCTGTCAATGCCTGTTTATAAACTTTGCGTTTAAATTCCACGACCGAGTCTAACTCAACCCAATATTGATTCCAGCGCCATGCATCAAATTCTGGATGAGTGCTTTGACGTAACGAAACATCGCTATCGCGCCCGACCAGTCGCAACAGATACCAAATCTGCTTCTGCCCCTTATAATTGCCGCGCCATTCACGTCTAATCCATCGATCAGGCACTTCATATCTCAGCCAATCACGTGTACGCCCAACAATTTCAACATGATTCGGGCGCAACCCTATTTCTTCACTCAGCTCTCGATACATGGCTTGCTCTGGACTTTCTCCAGACTTAATGCCTCCCTGTGGAAATTGCCAAGAATTCTGTCTAATGCGTTTACTCCAAAAAACTTCGTTTCTTGAATTCAAGAGAATAATACCGACGTTGGGGCGATATCCATTACGGTCAATCATATGAATTGTTCATTTGACCCATCAAATAGATGGATTTTTTCATACTTTACGATAGATTGAAAGTATTCATAACCCAAAAACAAAAACTCATGTCTTTTCATATCGTTGATTACCTAAATAAATCACGGGCGCATGACCCATGAACTACTGCACACTATAAACAAGCATTTCACGGTAAAATTATTATTTCTTATCATAATGGAATAGCTCATGCGCGTCTCACAATTTTTTGTTTCAACACTCAAAGAAGCACCCGCGGAAGCAGAGCTGATTAGTCACAAGCTTATGTTGCGCGCCGGGCTCATCAAACGCCTCGGGAGTGGACTATACACATGGATGCCACTGGGTTTGAGAGTATTAAGAAAAATCGAAAACATTATACGTGAAGAAATGAACAGCAGTGGCGCCGTGGAGGTTTTAATGCCCGCTATACAACCTGCAGAATTATGGCAAGAAACTGGAAGATGGGATGTATTCGGACTACAAATGCTAAAAATCAAAGATCGCCATAAACACGATTTCTGTTTTGGCCCCACCCACGAAGAAGTCATCACCGATATTGCGCGCAAGGAAATCAAAAGCTATCGCCAGCTGCCACTCAATTTCTATCAAATACAAACTAAATTTCGCGATGAAATCAGGCCTCGCTTTGGGGTAATGCGTGCGCGCGAGTTTGTCATGAAAGATGCATACTCATTTCATACGAATGAAGATAGTTTAATGCAGACCTATCAGCTCATGTACGAAACCTACAATCGTATTTTTACTCGCCTCGGATTGCAATTTCGCGCAGTCACAGCTGATACGGGTGCCATAGGGGGTAGCGGCTCACATGAGTTTCACGTTTTAGCGGACTCTGGCGAGGATGCAATCGCATTCTGTCCTGATTCGGATTATGCGGCCAATATTGAATTGGCCAGTTCGCCAACACTCCCTCAAAGCCGCAGCATTCCCGATGGCAGCATGCAAAAAATTGCCACCCCGAGCAAACGAACTTGTGTTGAGGTTGCAGAATTCTTAAAAATCCCATTGAACAAAACCTTAAAAACACTCGCTGTAAAAGCTAATGATCGAATATTTTTATTATTATTGCGTGGCGATCACCAACTGAACGAATTAAAAGTAAGGAAAATACCCTTTTTATCTGAATTTCAGTTAGCAAATGAAGAAGATATTCTAGATGAAACCGACACGGTTCCCGGATATATCGGTCCGGTCGGGTTAAATACCTGCGTGATTGCAGATCAAGCAGTTATGAATATGAGTAATTTTGTTTGCGGTGCAAATGAAGAAGGTTTTCACTTGATGCATGTCAATTTTGGTCGTGATCTTAAGCTACCGGAATATGTCTTTGATATTAGGAATGTAGTTCCGGGTGATGCATCTCCTGATGGGAAAGGCATTTTAGAAATTTGCCGAGGAATAGAAGTAGGGCATATTTTCCAGTTACGTACGAAGTATTCTAAAATTATGAAAGCCACTTATTTAGATGAATCTGGATGCGCTCAACATATGGAAATGGGTTGTTACGGTATTGGCGTCTCGCGTATTGTGGCTGCCGCCATCGAGCAAAACCACGATGAGCATGGTATTATTTTTCCAGCTGCAATAGCACCATTTCAGTTAGCAATAATTCCGATCGGTTTGCAGAAGAGCCCTCAAGTAAAAGAAATTGTAGAAAAACTTTATCAACAATTCTTGGGTGCACGCATAGAAGTACTTTTAGACGATCGGGATGAACGTCCCGGCGTTATGTTTGCTGATACGGAACTAATGGGCATTCCACATCGAATTGTGATTGGAGAACGCGGACTCAAGCAATCAACTATTGAATATCAAAGCCGGAAAGATCGCTCTCCTCAAGTGATCTTTATTGATGAAATTTTTCCATTTATATCCACCAAACTATGCATAGATTAACCTTCGCAATACTCTTATTACTCGTTCCAAGCCTTATTTATGCCAACAATCCGGGTTATGAGCATCTCGCTGCCAATACGCAAACAATCATTCTGCACGAAACGAGTGATCAAGCCGCTTCATACATAGAATATGCAGCTATTGCAGATAATGTTACCTGGCTCATCAGCATGAGTCATCGTTTAGAAAAATACATACCCGATCTAATCGAACGAGAGGATTTTTTAAGAACGGTTTATTATGAAGCAACACGAGCAGGACTGGATCCCCAACTGGTGCTAAGCGTCATTCAAGTTGAAAGTGGCTTTAAAAAATATGCCGTTTCTCATGCGGGCGCGCGCGGCTATATGCAAATCATGCCATTTTGGATAGGCGTCATCGGTCATCAAGATCACAATCTTTTTCACTTGCGCATGAATTTGCGCTATGGATGCACCATTCTTCGGCATTACTTAGATAAGGAAAATGGGGATTATTTCCGTGCGCTCGGAAGATATAATGGTAGCTTGGGAGAAGCTTCTTACCCGCAACTTGTATTCAATAGATGGCAAACCACCTGGCGCTAAACATCATCGCAATCGAATAAGCTTATAATCGATAAACTAATTAACAATGGAAACAACTGCTGCAGAGTCAGTGCGGATAGGTATTACTTCTTTTCCACTGATTTTGACTCAATAAATTTTTCGATACTCTCCCGCGAAATAATGCCTAGCTGCCGTGCAGCGGGATTACCGTTAGGATCATAAAAATACGTGCTGGGCAATAATGAGATATCATCTAGTTGAGAAGCAATTTTCCGATCACCTAATACGATAGGATAGTTGATTGACAGAGAACGCACAAAGCTCATAATTTCTTGTGGATCGCTATAATCCATCGCAACTCCAATAACCATAATATCCTTACGATCCTGATATAGTGAAATCAAATCAGGAATTTCTTTAAGGCAAGGCGGGCACCAGGTTGCCCAAAAATTAATCAATACCCAGCGCCCCTTATAGTCCTCAAGCTTATGAAGCTCACCCGTTGCATCTTTAAATTGAAATGCCTGCACCTGAAAACTTAGCAATAAAACTGCTGTACAAACCGATATGCTTAATTTATTTTTCATCATGCAAAGAGAAGCTTTCTTTCAGATTTATCAACAATCCCATGGCAACTACACTTGAGGATGCGCCCGTTCCAATTTGCTGCATAACTTATTTAATGCGCTCAGATATGCTTTTGCAGAAGCCACGACAATATCGGTATCTGCACCATGTCCATTAACAATACGGTCAGATTTTTGTAATCGCACGGTTACTTCGCCTTGTGCATCAGTGCCACTGGTAATATTGTTGACAGAGTATAGTTGCAGCTTCGCTTCGCTCGAAAGCAGTTTCTCAATCGCACGGAAAGTGGCATCCACCGGACCGCTTCCTTCAGAATCAGCGCTCATTTCATTTCCGTTATCCGAAATCACCACGCGCGCGTAAGGGATCTCACCCGTTTCACTATGCACAATCAACGAGATCAGCCGAAAGCATTCATGCAGTACTAACTCCTCATCCGAAACCAATGCATGAAGATCTTCATCGAATATTTCATGTTTTTTATCTGCTAACTCCTTGAAGCGCATAAAAGTATTATTCAGCATCTCTTCGGATTCCAACTCGATGCCAAGTTCCACCAGACGATTCCGAAAAGCGTTACGTCCCGAATGCTTTCCCAGCAATAATTTGTTCGCACCCCAACCCACATCTTCTGCACGCATGATTTCATATGTCTCGCGGTGTTTCAATACGCCATCTTGATGAATGCCCGATTCATGTGCAAAAGCATTCGCACCTACTATCGCTTTATTGGGTTGGACTGGAAAGCCGGTAATACCGGAAACCAGTTTACTTGCCGAAACGATATGTGTTGTATCAATTCGTGTATCGCAAGGAAAATAATCCTGGCGGGTACGGACAGCCATCACGATTTCTTCCAACGCAGCATTACCCGCTCTTTCTCCCAAACCATTGATGGTACATTCAACCTGCCGTGCCCCATTCATCACCGCAGTCAATGAATTAGCCACAGCCTGCCCTAAATCATTGTGGCAATGAACCGAGAAAATTGCCTTATCTGAATTCGGAACGCGCTCACGTAAATTTCGAATAAGCGTCCCGAACTGATCCGGCATGGTATAACCAACCGTATCAGGAATATTAACCGTGGTTGCGCCCGCGTCGATCACAGCCTCAAGTATCTGACACAAAAAGTCTAATTCTGATCGACCAGCATCCTCTGGGGAAAACTCAATATTATCGGTGTATTGACGCGCCCATTTCACAGCTTTCACGGCTTGTGTTATCACCTGATCAGGTGACATCCGCAATTTTTTCTTCATGTGAACCGGCGATGTCGCAATGAAAGTATGAATGCGTGCTAATTGCGCGCCTTTTAACGCCTCACCCGTACGCTGAATATCAGTTTCAATCGCACGCGCTAACCCACACACCACACTATCCTTGACTGAGTCAGCAACTGCCTTTACGGCCTCAAAATCTCCATTTGATGCTGCCGGAAAACCTGCTTCGATAACATCCACACCCATGCGCTCCAGTTGCCAAGCAATGCGCACCTTTTCTTCCTTAGTCATGGATGCACCCGGACTTTGTTCGCCATCGCGCAACGTTGTGTCAAAAATAATCAAATGCTCTTGCATTATGCTCTCCACATGAAGAAGAAATCTTAAAGTAAGATAAAATTCGCTATTCGAATTTTATAGGGAAGAAAGAAGATTAGGGAGAGAAAATTTAGCGCGCAAGGCGCAATAGCAGATACGCCAGTGTCGTAATAGAAACTGCAAGCAGGGAGAAAAAGTATTTATCGTTTTTTTCAAACATCATGAATGAAAATATAATTAATTTTTCCTTCGAATGCAAGAGGTAAACTTCAGGAATTAATTGTGTCACTACTTCTTTTGCTTTTACCAAAGCGCCATAACTTAATGAAATATCCCGAAAACGCATACGCTGCAAATAAGAAAAATAAAACCAAAGGCGGATGACTGGGTATCAATACAAAGAAAAACAAAACTAATAACAGTACTGTAAAGAAAGGTACTCTTCGACGTAGATTTATCTCTTTTCCGCTATAATACGGAATATTACTCACCATAGTAAATGCAGCAAACAGTGTAACGATACTTGCTAGCCATTTAACATCACTCCCTTGTATCTGAAAATTGAGCGTCACCCACACAAGTCCCGCTATCAGCGCAGCGGCGGCGGGACTGGGCAGGCCCTGGAAGAAACGTTTATCAACCACTTCGATATTAGTATTGAATCGCGCAAGCCGTAAAGCTGCGCATGCACAGTATATAAACGCAACGATCCAACCCCACTGATTCATTTCTTTCAAGGCCCATTCATATACTATCAATGCAGGCGCAACGCCAAAAGAAACCATATCCGACATACTATCGTATTCGGCACCAAACTCACTTTGAGTTCCAGTAAGGCGTGCCACTCGGCCATCTAGTCCGTCAAGAACCATCGCAATAAAGACGGCAATTGCCGAATACTCAAAATTCCCATTCATTGCCTGCACAATGGCATAAAATCCAGCAAACAATGCGGCCGTTGTGAATAAATTCGGTAATAAATAGATACCACGCCTGCGTAATCTAGATTTGAGTACAGTGCGTTCTGATATGGAATCGGGCATTATTTATTAGTTAATGAAAGAAAATGCTGATAGTAGTAAGAATAATCAATGGATCATTAATTCAAAAACACCGTAGAAAGACAATATAAAAAAATGGGCTTTTGACAATAAAATTATACTAAAAAAGCAGAAAGAAACCCATTTATTAACTTACCCTTTTGACTTATTCTTCTCGAAACTCAGCCAGAATGGTCAATGTTGCTGATACTCTATCGCCGATATTGACATTAATTTTAGTATTCAGCGGTAAATATACATCCACTCTCGAACCAAAGCGTATAAACCCAAAGCGTTGCCCACGCGTCATATGATCTCCCGGCGATACTTGACAAATAATCCGTTTCGCAATGAGTCCCGCTACCTGGACACAAGTCACATCAGCACCATTATCGGCTTTAATCCATAATGCATTGCGCTCATTCTCCAGCGACGCTTTGGGTAAATCCGCATTTACGAATTTACCTGGAAAATACCACTTATCACGTATTTCGCCATCAATAGGGCTGCGATTGGAATGTACATTAAATACATTCATAAATACGCTGATTTTGACAGCTTCCCGCTCCAAATAAGGATCCTGAGTTTTCTCAACTGCAACAATTCTGCCATCCGCCGGTGCCAATATAGCATTGCGATTAGATGGCACTTCCCTCGGTGGATCACGAAAAAACTGCAAAACGAAAAAAGCAATCACCCAGAACGGTATTGACCAGAGCCAACCAACCAGAAACACTGCACCAAACGCAACAGAAAATGCTATCGCGATATGCAACCAGCCTTCGCGAGCAATAATAGGATGAGGATAATAAGCCATAAATAAATTACTACAATAGCTCCGTAAATAAAGAAATTAAAATTCTAATAATGAAATAATCAGTTAATTTTTCCCTTGATCAACAAGTTTATTCTTCTTGATCCATGGCATCATATCACGCAACTTAGTACCCACCTGTTCAATGGGATGCTCGGATGCAATACGGCGGCTTGACTTAAGCACCGGCGCTCCCGCCTGATTCTCGAGAATAAATTCCCGGGCATACTCACCGGTTTGAATCTGATGCAAAATTCTCCGCATTTCGGCGCGCGTTTCGTCAGTAATAATACGTGGCCCACGGGACACATCGCCATATTCAGCATTATTGGAAATGGAATAACGCATATTTGCGATACCACCTTCATAAATCAGATCAACAATTAGCTTAACTTCATGTAAACATTCGAAATAAGCCATCTCCGGAGCATACCCGGCTTCCACCAGCGTTTCAAAACCAGCCTGAATCAGCGCAGTCAAGCCACCACATAATACAACTTGTTCCCCAAACAAATCCGTTTCAGTTTCTTCTCGGAAATTTGTTTCTATCACACCCCCGCGAGTACCTCCATTGGCAGCCGCATAGGATAATGCCAGATCGCGCGCCTTACCTGATTTGTTCTGATGCACCGCTATCAATGTCGGTACGCCACCTCCCTGCAAATAAGTTGAACGCACTAAATGACCAGGCCCCTTTGGCGCAATCATAATGACATCAAGATCTTCACGTGGCGTTACCTGCCCATAATGAACATTAAAACCATGTGCAAAAGCCAAAGTTGCGTTTTTTTTCAACTCCGGCTCAATTTCCTTTTTATATACCGAACCAATTTCCTCATCGGGCAATAAAACCATCACAACATCTGCATTCTTAACCGCGTCAGCAACTTCCTTAACCTTTAAGCCCGCTTTTTCCGCCTTACTCCAGGACCCTCCGCCCTTGCGCAAACCTACAGTAACTTTAACCCCTGATTCACTCAGATTATTGGCATGAGCATGCCCCTGTGAACCATAGCCTAATATAGTTACTTTTTTTCCTTTTATGAGAGATAAATCCGCATCTTTATCGTAATAAACTTTCATTATTTTCCTTTTAAACAAAATTAGGGTAAAACAGGACAGCAATAGAGAGAAAACTTCTTAACAAATTGAATACTCTGGATTACTAACCTTGAGATCCGCGTAAATTGGCAATTGCGAATTATACCTTTAAAATCCATTCTCCGCGCCCTATACCGGAAGCACCGGTTCGCACGGTTTCGAGTACTGCACTGGATTCAATAGCTTCAAGAAATGCATCCAATTTCTCGCTGGTACCTGTTAATTCAATGGTATAAGACTTATCCGTAACATCGATAATAGAGCCACGGAAAATTTCAGCTAACCGCTTAATCTCCTCACGTTCCGCATCAACTGCACGCACTTTCACCAGCATCAATTCACGTTCAATGTGATTTCCATCGCTCAAATCTATAATTTTCACCACTTCGATCAATTTATTCAATTGCTTGGTCACTTGCTCTACGACTTCGTCCGACCCAACGGTTACCAGCGTCATGCGTGACAAAGTTAGATCTTCAGTAGGTGCAACTGAAAGCGATTCAATATTATAGCCCCGCGCCGAAAACAGACCTGCTACACGAGACAAAGCGCCCGCCTCGTTTTCCATTAATAACGAAATAATATGTCGCATTTATTTTCTATACCAGAATCATTTCAGAGAGCCCCTTACCGCCTGGCACCATGGGAAAAACATTTTCAGACTGATCCGTAATAAAATCCATAAACACCAACTGATCTTTAAGCTTAAATGATTCTTTTAAAGCATCTCCGACATCTTCCGGTTTCTCGATTTTCATTCCGACATGCCCGTAGCTTTCGGCCAGTTTTACAAAATCAGGCAACGCATTCATATACGATTCTGCATAGCGATTCCCGTGAAAAAACTCTTGCCACTGCCTAACCATCCCCATGTAACGATTATTCAAATTAATAATTTTCAGCGGCAGATTATATTGCTTGCAGGTTGATAGCTCCTGAATGCACATCTGGATACTCGCTTCACCAGTAACACAAGCCACTTTCCCATGCGGATTTGCCAATTGCACTCCCATTGCGGCAGGCATGCCAAATCCCATCGTACCCAGTCCACCGGAATTGATCCAACGCCGGGGCTTGTCAAACTTATAAAACTGCGCTGCCCACATTTGATGCTGACCGACATCTGAAGTTATAAACGCATCGCCTTTGGTAATCTCGAATAATTTCTCGATCACCATCTGCGGCTTGATAATCTTGCTCTTGCGATCAAATTTCAGGCAATCCCGCTCACGCCATAAATCAATCTGTTTCCACCATTCCTTCAACGCAACATGGTCCGGCTTATCTTTCTCGATTTTAAGCAACTTGATTAATTCCTTGAGTACATCCAAAACATCCCCAACAATGGGTATATCTACTCTTACACGTTTTGAAATTGACGACGGATCGATATCAATATGAATTATCTTCCTGTTTTCGTTAAAAAAATGCTTTGGATTACCAATGACACGATCATCAAATCGGGCGCCCACAGCTATCAGAACATCACAATATTGCATCGCCATGTTCGCTTCATAGGTACCATGCATTCCTAACATACCCAATGACTGTTTATCAGTCGCCGGATACCCTCCCAATCCCATCAGCGTATTGGTGCAAGGAAAATTCAGCATTTGCGTCATCTCGGTCAATTGCGGCGCAGCATCACTCAATATTACCCCGCCGCCCGCATAAACCACCGGACGCTTAGCACTGAGGATCAATTCGACGGCTTTTTTAATCTGCTTGGCATGCCCTTTCGTCACAGGATTATAAGAACGCATCGATACCTTGTCAGGATATACAAATTTGGTCTTTTGCTGCGAAACATCCTTCGGAATATCTACCAGCACGGGGCCCGGACGACCTGTCGATGCAATGTAAAAAGCCTTCTTAATCGTATGCGCCAGCTCTGTAATATCTTTCACCAGAAAATTGTGCTTGACACAAGGCCGTGTAATCCCAACCGTATCCACTTCCTGAAATGCATCCAAACCAATAGCGTTAGTCGGCACCTGACCGCTGATTATCACCATCGGTATCGAATCCATATAAGCCGTGGCAATACCTGTCACTGCATTGGTTACACCGGGGCCGGAAGTCACCAGCGCTACCCCCACTTTATTGCTGGAGCGCGCATAACCATCCGCCGCATGTATCGCTGCCTGTTCGTGACGCACCAGAATATGCCGTACCTTATCCTGCTTGAACAATTCATCATAAATAAATAATACAGCCCCGCCAGGATAACCGAAAATACACTTTACGCCTTCTTCCTGCAAACACCGTATGGTAATTTCAGCACCGGTCAATTCCGCACTCATGCTTTTTACATCCCAATGTTAATTCAACAAGTTAAAAATATTTCAACAGCAAAGTCTTATATCGTGCCGTCAAACACCTGTACCGCCTACAGTCAGCCCGTCAATCCGTAGTGTTGGCTGTCCAACACCCACCGGAACGCTCTGGCCTTCTTTACCACAAGTCCCCACCCCCGGGTCCAATAGCATATCATTACCAATCATCGATACTCTTGTCAGCACATCAGGCCCATTACCAATCAGAGTTGCCCCCTTAACCGGATAGGTAATTTTTCCGTCTTCGATCATATAGGCTTCCGCAGCAGAAAAAACAAATTTTCCGCTGGTAATATCAACCTGCCCGCCACCAAAATTCGCGGCATATAGACCATGTTTCACTGAAGCTATAATTTCTGCCGGATCCTTGTCGCCATTTAGCATATACGTATTGGTCATGCGTGGCATGGGGATATGTGCGAAAGATTCACGCCGACCGTTGCCGGTCACCGGAGAATCCATCAACCGGGCATTCAAACTATCCTGCAGATAGCCCTTAAGTATGCCATCCTCTATCAATACAGTACATTGGGTCGGATTACCCTCATCGTCAATATTTAACGATCCTCGCCTGCGTGGGATTGTTCCGTCATCGACCACCGTGACGCCAGGTGCTGCGACTCGTTCGCCAATTCGCCCTGAGAAAGCGGAGCTACCCTTTCGATTAAAATCTCCTTCCAGACCATGTCCAATCGCTTCATGCAGCAATATCCCAGGCCAACCGCTGCCCAACACGACCGTCATAGTGCCGGCGGGCGCCGGACGAGCATCAAGATTTACGATTGCCTGATGCACAGCTTTTTGAGCATAATCCTGCAGAATTTCATCGGTAAAATAAGCGTAATTAAAACGCCCGCCACCGCCAGCAACACCTTGCTCGCGGTGGCCATTTTCCTCAGCGATCACCTGCAAAGACAATCTGACCAGCGGTCTCACATCAGCTGCAAGCAATCCATCACTTCGGGTTACCAATATAACCTCATATTCACCGGCAAGCGATGCCACTACTTGAGTAACCCTGCGATCCAGTTGCCGCGTATAGCGTTCAATTTTTTCCAGCAACGCTACTTTTTCCGCATCCTTAAGGCTTGCTATCGGATCTTCAGGCAAATACAACTGAGTTTGCCGATCCATTACATCATTACGTTTTGCTACCTGCACGGAATGCATGGCACCCTGATTGGCAATGGCTCGTGTTGCCTGTGCCGCCGAAACCAGTGCCGGCATACTAATATCATCGGAATAAGCAAAGCCGGTTTTTTCTCCGCTGATCGCACGAACTCCAACACCTTGTTCAATATTGAAGCTGCCTGACTTAACGATACCTTCTTCCAGCATCCAGCCTTCCGAGCGGCTATATTGAAAGTACAAATCAGCATAATCGATCTTATGCGTGAGTATTTGACCCAACACACGCTGCAATCCTGCAGTATCAATATCGTAGGGTGTCAACAAGCAACGGTCTGCAATTGCAATAAATTCTCTGGATTCTGTCATACGCTCAATGGTCATTATATTCCGTTTATGTTGCTCAATACATGTATCAGCCGAATGAAGCTAATTCAACGCACAAAGCACTTTAGCAAGGCTGTAAGGTTCGATGGTCCAGCGCGGGCAAATTTGCCCGCAAACTGGTCTGATAATCCGGATCAATGGTCGCCACCACCGCCCCGGAACCACGTGGCAGACGTTCCATGACCACCCCCCAGGGATCAACGATCATGCTATCTCCATTGGTTTCACGTCCACTCACATGATATCCACCCTGTCCGGGCGCAATCACATAGGCCATATTTTCGACCGCGCGCGCGCGCACCAATACTTCCCAATGCGCTTTTCCGGTAATTGCGGTAAACGCCGCAGGCGCAAGGATAATATCAACATTTCTCATGAGGCGAAATAACTCCGGGAACCGCAAATCGTAGCATATCGATAAACCGATACGTCCAAAAGGCGACTCCACAGTCACCACTTTGTTTCCGGCTTTAATGGTTTTTTCCTCGGCATAATGTTCTTGCCCCAATTGCAACCCGAACAAATGAATTTTGTCGTAACGCGCAACCTGCTCTCCACTATCCGCATAAACCAGGCAGCTATTATAAATTTTGTCCGGATCCGGCGATGCCAATGGCACCGATCCCCCCACCAGCCATATTCCCAAACGCTTTGCCGTATCACTCAGGAATTTCTGGATCTGTCCATCCCCTGGCTGCTCCCGGACCGCCAACTTATCCGTATCTTTCATCCCCATAATGCAAAAATACTCGGGCAACACGACCAGTTTGGCCTGTTGTGAAACGGCATCCTCTATCAGACGCGCCGCTTCTTCCAAATTTGCAGTCACGCTTGGACCCGAGGCCATTTGAATCGCGGCCACGCGAAACCCCTGGTTTTTCTCATTTTCCTTCATAGATCGTTGTTAAGCCATGTATTTTTCTGTGGTCAATCGCTTTGATTATTTGAATCCGCAGCAATATACGAAGTATCGGTAGATTGTGCTATTGGATTCTCGTTTTTATCAAGCACCTTTTTCTTTTTTTGTTAATTATTCCATATAAAATCATGGATTCATATTATTATGCAGAATTCTAGCATTTACTCTGATAACGTTGTATTTTGATTTTGCTTAACCTGGTATCAGTAGATTGGGTTACAGTGAAGAATTACCGTTCAATGATGGACACCACCGATCACTCCCCAGACGCAGCGCTGGCTGCAGCGCTACCCTTCAGCCGTTATGCGCAACGCCTGCTGGAAAGCGAGCCCGCGCAAAAAAATGTATTGCTGGAAACCCTCCAGTTTCCTCTCCAAAAGGTTGAGATGCAAACATTCCTTGCCTCTTACGCCAAACATATCACGGATGAGAAAACTTTACACAGCGCGCTGCGCAATTTGCGCAAACAAACCATGCTTCGTTTATTTATCCGCGACATTAATGGCCAAGCGGATTTATATGAAGTCATGCGCTGCATGACCGAACTTGCCGAGGTCACGATCAATTTCGCACTTCAATACCATGAAAACTGGATGACGCAACCCGATCGCTTCGGATTACCGCGCGGCGAACATAACCATAACATTCAACACCTGCTGGTTGTCGCCATGGGAAAACTGGGAGGCGGAGAGCTCAACGTATCATCCGATGTCGATTTAATCTTTGTCTATCCGGAAGAAGGTGAAACCGATGGCGCCAAGTCGATTTCCAACCATGAATTCTTCGCCCGCCTGGGACGTAAACTGATCGCCAGCCTTAATGATTTTACCGTGGACGGGTATGTATTCCGGGTCGACATGCGTTTGCGCCCGCATGGTGAGAACAGTCCGCTAGCCATCAGTTTCCCCATGCTGGAAGAATATTTCTTCAAACAAGGCAGAGAATGGGAACGTCACGCCTGGATCAAAGGCCGGATCATCACAGGCCATGCTGACGTCGAAACGCAATCGATCCTGATGGAAAAAATAGTCAGGCCTTTTGTGTTCCGTAAGTATCTGGATTTTAACGCGTATGCATCGATGCGCAGCCTGCATGCGCAATTGCGCAAGGAAGTCGAGCGCCGTGAAATGCACGACAATATCAAACTGGGGCCTGGCGGTATTCGTGAAATAGAATTTATCACGCAGGTATTTCAATTAATCCGCGGCGGCCGCGATGTGGATCTGTGTATTCGCCCCACACTCGGCGTCCTGCAACGCCTGAGAAAAAAGCAGCAACTACCGGAACAAGCCATCACGGAACTCATCGATGCTTATCACTTCCTGCGCAAACTGGAACACCGCCTGCAATACCTGGACGATCAGCAAACGCAAACATTGCCATTGAATCCGGATGACCAGCGCTTAATCGCAAGTGCCATGAACTTCCAGAATTATGCCGGCTTTATGCGTCAATTGGATATTCATCGTAGAGACGTAACGCGTCACTTTGAGCTCATTTTTGCCGCTCCCAAAAAATCGCGCACGCATGACACGCTGGCTTATCTGTGGCAGACCAAGGCACAGGATACCTCGCAAACCGAAGCCGCCGCATCGCAATTGAGCACGATGGGATTCACCGAGCCGGAGAAAGTGTCCGAGCGGCTCCGGCTGTTTTATCAAAGCACTTTCTATCATCAACTGCCTGAATTCAACCGGCAGCAGATCAATACCCTGGTTCCCTTGCTAATCGAAGCAATGGCCAAGCTCCCGCCGGTTGAAACCACGCTCGAACGCATGCTGCAACTGCTCGAGAAGATCAGCGCGCAAACATCTTACCTGGCGCTGCTGCTGGAACATCCCCATACCCTGCAGCGGGTCGCGGAACTGGCCGGCATCAGCCAGTGGGCCAGCGACTATCTGGGGCGGCATCCCATTTTGATGGATGAGTTATTACGCCGCGATGTACCGCACCCGGCGCCTGACTGGACAACGCTTAATCACGACCTTATGTATCAATTGAATCATGTCAATAATCCGAAAAATGACGTGATCGAGTGGCAAATGGATGTTCTGCGGCACTTTCAGCACGCGCAGGTTTTCCGGTTACTGGTCACCGATCTGAAAGGCTCCCTGCTGCTCGAAACGCTGAGCGATCACCTGACCGCGCTGGCCGATCTGATTCTGGACAACGTATTGAATCTCGCCTGGGCGGGTTTAAAAAAACGTCACCGGGAGACACCGGCGTTTGCGATTATCGGCTATGGCAAGCTGGGCGGGAAAGAACTGGGCTATGTCTCCGATCTTGATATGATCTTTTTGTATCAGGATGATCATCCCGATGCGGCGGAAATCTACACCAAACTGGGACAAAGCATCAATGCCTGGCTCACCCGCCACACATCGGCCGGTTTACTGTATGAAACCGATCTGCGCTTGCGCCCGAATGGCGCAACCGGTTTACTGGTCAACTCGATGGAAGCTTTCGCGCAATACCAGCATGAACAAGCCTGGGTATGGGAACATCAGGCATTGACCCGGGCGCGTTTCGTAGTGGGCGACTCCCACGTGGGGAAAGTATTTGAAAACACCCGCAAAGAAATTCTGTGCAACGCGCGCGACGTGACCCGGCTCAAGCAAGAGATTCTGAAAATGCGCGAGAAAATGCTGGACGTTCATCCCAACCCGACCGCCTTGTTCGATATCAAGCATGACCGCGGTGGTATCATTGATGTTGAATTCATCGTGCAATACCTGGTTCTGGGCTATGCCTGCCAATATCCGCAACTCACCGGGAATATCGGCAACATCGCGTTATTAAAACTGGCCGGGGAACTCGGGCTGATCTCGACCGGCACGGCGGAGCAAGTTCGCTCGGGGTACCGGGAATTCCGCCGTATCCAGCATCGCCTGAGATTAAACGGCGATTCAGACATGACGGTACGCGCATCCATCGATGGAGAAGCACAGAAATTCGCCCGGGTCGATGGCAGTCATTTAAAAAAAGATCGCAAGGCCGTGCTGGCGCTATGGGAAGAAGTTTTTGGCCATGAATAAATCAATCCGGAAAAAATCGCTCACAATCCTATGCGCAGCCGATGGATCGGATAGCAGTGGCAAACCACAATGAACTGATATTTATTTTGCTGCAATTATATTAAATAAAATTTCTGGCACGATTTCTGCTTATGAAGCATCACACACACTGTGTGCCCTAATCAACCTAAAGGAGAACAACAAATGCAACACACGCAAAAAGGTTTCACATTGATTGAATTAATGATCGTTGTCGCTATCATTGGCATTCTGGCTGCAGTGGCAATTCCCGCTTATCAAAACTATACGTTAAAAGCAAGATTCACTGAAGTTGTCAATGCAACTGCTCCATATAAAACAGCTGTAGAATTGTGCGTTCAAACTGGTAATTGCAATAACGCTGGCGCGGTCCAAGTTGCTGCAACTGGTGCACGTGGAGCCATTGAGGTTCCAAATGATATGGCGACAGTTACAGGGATAGTAACCTCTATAGCAGTTGGTGCCAATGGCGCGATTACGGCAACCCCAGTTGCTGGCCAAGGCATTGCAGCAGCAGATACTTACGTAATCACCCCAACCATCGTCGCTGGTTCAGGAGGTGTAACCTGGGCAGTTACTGGTGGATGTCTTGCCGCAGCTGGTGGTGCTGGCAAAATTTGCTAACCACACAAATTTGATAGGCTGAGACTCTTTATAGAGCAACAGTCGTAAGCGCTCTAATAAAAAACCGCCTTTAACAAATAAAGGCGGTTTTTTATTTTTTTAATCAGCGTAAACTCGTTCATGTGAAGAAATGGAGCAGGATTGCCAAATTCTGGCTCGACCCAGTGCGCTTGCAAAGTAGTGGCGGTTTTTCGCGAAATGAAATGAGGTGTATTCAAGGAATTATCAGTGAACATTAATCACAACTGAAAGAGGCATGACATGCATACTTCCATGATTGAAATAGAAATTCCTGCCGCAGAAAACGTTACGGTAACAAGAGGATAACTTACAGGTTGATTTGGATACGAAATACACTGGGAAGACCTGGATGAAGATATCAGTGTTGAAGGATTACTGGCAGGCAAACCTTCGGGTGAGAGTCAAATATCCTCCAAAAAATGGCTGGAAAACCGATCATCCCGCCCGGGATAAATTGTCATTTGCCGTTAACTTATTTACGGCTCCGGACAGTGCAACACGTTACGTCAGAATGTGACCATTTACGTCACATTCAGTCGAATCGGTTACTTGATACACACCACCCGCACTTGATGAATATCCGTCACGCCCTGCAAAACCTTTTCGATGCCATCCTGCTTAAGCGTGCGCATGCCCTCGCTTAAAGCCGTCACCAGCATTTCCGCCACGCGCGCGCGCTCCTGGACATTCTTCTTCAGCGCGTCGCTGGCGGTCATCAGTTCATGCAATCCCACCCGGCCGGAAAAGCCGGTGTTATTGCACTGATCGCAACCAACCGGTTTATGCAGCATGATCTGTCCGCTTTCATCGCCGTACCGTTCGATCCATTGCTGACGGATTTCCTGCATCGCCGCTTCGGGATCGGCTTTGAAATGATCGATATTCCTGAGCTCTTCGCAGTATTCGCTTAACAGCGCGTTGATTTCCCGTTCGTCGGCTACATACGATTCCTTGCATTTGCATAAACGCTTGGTCAGCCGTTGCGCCAGAACGCCCAGCAATGCATCGGAAAAGTTAAACGGATCCATCCCCATATCCAGCAAACGGATCACCGATTCCGGCGCGCTGTTGGTATGCAGCGTGGCTAAAACCAAATGCCCCGTGAGCGAGGCTTCAATGCCGATGCTGGTGGTTTCCTTGTCGCGCATCTCACCCACCATGATGATATCGGGATCCGCACGCAGGAACGAACGCATGATCACCGGGAAAGTCAGCCCGGCTTTGACGTTGATCTGCACCTGCCGCAGCCCCTTTTGGGTGATCTCCACCGGATCCTCCGCGGTCCAGATTTTGGTATCGTTGCGATTGAGATATTTCAGCACCGAATGTAGGGTGGTGGTTTTACCCGAACCTGTGGGGCCGCAGACAAAAAATAATCCATAAGGTTTACTGACAATTTTTTTCAGTTCCCCCAGATTACGCTCGGTGAATCCCATTTTATCCAGCGGGATCGGCTCTCCGGCGGCCAGAATACGCATTACGACATCTTCCACCCCGCCCGCCGAAGGAATGGTCGCAACCCGCAATTCAATATCCAGCGGCGCAAACTTTCTGAATTTAATCTTGCCATCCTGAGGCCTGCGCTTCTCCGAAATATCCAGATCGCACATGATCTTGATCCGCGTCACCAGCGGATTGCGATAACTGGCCGGAATTTCGATATAGGGCATCAACGAACCATCCTTGCGGAAGCGGATTTTGGTTTTTTCCTTACCTGAAAAAGGCTCGATATGAATATCCGACACCCCCATCTTATAGGCATCAGTGATAATTTTATTCACCAGCTTGACCAGTTCATTGTCCGACGCCGCTGAAGATTCCTCTATGTCGTTGGAGCCTTCTTCAGCATGCTCATCCCCAAGATTAAAAAGCATTTCATTAATATCACCGGTACCCGCCTCATCCTGACCGCTGCCATAAAACTGCTCTACCGTCGCCGTGAATTCACGCTTGGTAGTGACTGCATAAATAATCTTGTGTTTGGGAAAAATCGTGTTTGCAATGCGCTGCGACTTGATCTGTTCCGGATCGAGCGTTAAAACCACCAGCCCCTCTTTGGTTTCATTAATTGGCAGCAACGCATTACTTTCAACATAATCTTTTTTGATATTCTTGAGCAAATCCATCGGCTTGATCCGATCGCCCCGGAAAGGCTCGTACCTGGCTCCAAAAAACAAGGCCAGTGCCTTACCGATGAGCGGCAAGGCAACCTGAAACTCATCCACCAGCACATCTTCCAAATCACAGCCTTTTTTTCGCGCTGAACGTGTTGCAAGATCAAGTTCCGCGGCGGAAATTACCGCATCGGAAATCAGATAGTCATATTTTGATTTAATCAGCCGCACCGGTTGTTGCCGCTGATTAAGAGCAACCGCCAGCGCTCGGCAGATTTCCGTGGCCTTCTTCACTGTAGCGGCTGAGAAAGGCTCATTATTATTGCTGTTAATGACCTGAACCACGCCCGTCAGGTCCTGGTTATTCGGATTTAAGATTGGCACCACCAGCATTTGTTTGGTTCGATAACCGGTACGCTTGTCGACATCGTTGGAGAAAATCAGCGATGCGCTAATTTTTTTCAACTCGGATTTATTGTAAACATCCTCAATATTGACCACTTTCTTCTGCAATCCGGCAAAACCAACAATACTTTTCTCCGTTACCGGTATTTGCAGATCCTGAAACGAATCAAGCCCTGTTTTAACTCGTGACACAAAACATGATTTATCTGCGCTCAATGAATAAATGGTTAAGCGATCTGCATTAAACAGGGCACAAATATCTTTACTGATTTCCGCCATGATTTCGTCCAAATTATTGGCAGTATTTATCTTGCCGATAACTTTACGGAAATTCGCAATCACATCCGGTTCCTCAAGGGTATTAGAGGTATCTTTCGGCTGATGAGGCGTTAATACAGTTGCATTCATGGCATCACATCCTAAAATTCAAGTAATTGATTATTCTCAAGCTGGCGAGGATGATAACTTCCCATACACTGATTGATTTCCTGCATCGTTATTTCAGCCTCGCCGGGTTTTAAATGCGTGATAAATATCTCCACTGCCCGTTCCAATTTCATCATATCTTCTGCCAGCAAGCTGGGACAATAATGCTGGGATCTTTGAGCGATATCCCGCTTTCGATTACAGAAAGCCGACTCAACAATTAAATATTTCAGATTTTCAATTTTATTAACGGCTGCCCACAACGCATCATTAGTCGTAGTATCGCCTGTGAATACCAGACTGGCTTGTCCGGAATCGAGCCGATAGCCCACAGCCGGGACGGTATGATACGCAGGCAATGGCGTGATTTTTCGCTGTTTGAGGTAGATGGTTTGATCCAACGCCAGAGCTTCATAGCGCATATAAGGCATGGAGGCTACAGGGATTTGTGTAAAATCCGGCCAGAGATACCAGTTGAATAAGTGCTTTTGCAGTATATCCAGTGTCGCCGGTATGGCATGAATGGTTATCGGCTTGGTGCGCATGGAACCAACGGTATCCACCAGAAAAGGAATAAAAGCCACATGATCCAGATGTGCGTGCGTCACCAGAATATGATCAATCTTGACCATTTCTTCGATGGTCAAATTTCCTACCCCGGTTCCTGCATCAATGAGAACATCATCATCCAATAACATGGCCGTGGTGTGCGCACCGCTTCCTACTCCCCCGCTACATCCCAGAACCCTGAGTTTCACCGTATCGGCCTCAGGAAAACATTATCTAACCAGCAATACGGGAAGGCTCGACAGTTGCATCACTTTGTTCGTCACCGACCCCAGCAGCAGACTTTGTATACCGCCTTGACCACGCGGCCCCATGACAATCTGATCATATTGCTTTTCGACCGCAAAACGAACAATCATTTCAGCCGGATCTCCGATAGTAATGTGATGTTGATAGGGAATCCCTGCCTGATCCAGTAAATCACGAGCGGATTGCAGATTTTTTAATCCTTCTTCCTGATGATATTGCGTGATATCCGATTGATTAATAAATAATGAAATATTGCCATCGAGAGGATATTGCACGCTCAATAAATGCAATTCCGGTTTTTCCTTATACCAATCCAGTAATTGAATAAACTTGCCGATTGTCTTGTCGGAATTATCAGAACCATCAACAGGTAACAGGATTTTTAGCATGATCAATCTCCTTATTTCTAATAACAGCAATTATTGTTTGTATTTTTCTTCATCCACCAAATCAATGACAGGGCCAATCCTGGCCTGCTGCCGGGCAGCCAGCATTTTACCCAGCACAATCACCAGCAAAGCCATTGCCAGCGGCGCAATCCAGTGTAAATATCTGGCCTGGGTACTGACCCAATCTTTAGTAGCCACATCGGTGACCGCCATATCGCCCGCGATCCACCCCAGCAGTCCGGCGCCAATCAGGATCGCCACCGGATAACGATCCATGACTCTCATCACCAGCTGACTTCCCCACACGATAATCGGCACACTGATGACCAAACCGAAAATTACCAGACCCATACTATCTTTAGCCGCACCCGCAATAGCGATTACATTGTCGAGACTCATCACGGCATCGGCCACAATAATCGTTTTAATCGCGCCCAATAAGGTTGTACTGGCATCAATGTCATGCCCCTCCACCACCTCCTCTGGTTGCAGCAATTTGATACCGATCCATAGCAACAGAACCGCACCGACAATTTTCAAGTAGGGGATAGCAAGCAAACTTAACGCAAAAAAGATCAGCACCACGCGTAATCCAATAGCACCGACAACACCCCACATAATGCCCAGTCTACGTTGATGTTCCGGCAGGCGCCGGCAGGCAAGCGCGATGACAACTGCATTATCGCCTCCCAGCACGATATCAATTGCGATGATTTGCATAACAGCAATCCAGAATTGCGGACTATCAAAAGCCATTTAATCTTTCCCGATTAAAATTCAAATCAAAATCACAAAAAATTCAACCGCCATTTTTCTCTGCCTTATCCTCAACGCCAATAAACTTCAGCAGCTCGGTTTTCTGCTGCAAGGTATCGTTATAACCCAATTCAATCAAATGCCGGCAAAAAGGCGCTTCAAATAATACATAGCTCAGCAAGGTCGATCCATTGGGCCCCATGGCACCAATAGCGCGATAGAGATAACGCATGATCCACGGCAGGGTATGGGCATAGTTCTGTGCAATCTCGTTGATACCTTCGCTGGGCGCAATCATCATTGCTTCAACCGGACGCAATGAAACATTGTTTTGTTTAAATACTTCAGAGGGAATCAATTTCAGCGTTTCATTAATGCGCAATAAACGCTCCAGATCAACATCCAGGCTATCGACAAAAATACTGTTCAACGCATGCCCCGCAATCTGCGCAAAAGGTGGATAACTCGTAGCGCTGGTACGTTTGGGTTCATCGGTTACTGGTTTACGCACGCCAATAATCAACACCTTATCGGCGCCCAAATGAAGCGCCGGACTAATCGGCGCCAACTGACGCATCGAACCGTCGCCAAAATACTCACGATTCAATTTCACGGCCGGAAAAATGAAAGGTATCGACGAAGAAGCCATTAAATGCTCAACTCCTATTTCAACCGGGACACCCAGCCGCTGCGCCCTTTTCCAGGGCAAAACCTCTCTGGCTGCTTGATAGAAAGTAACCGACTGCCCCGAGGTATAGCCCCATGCGGTCAACCCCAAGGCATGCAGTGCGCCGGAACGGATGCAGTGCTGAATGGCGCGAAAAGAAAAGCGGTTTTTTAACAACGCTTCCAAGGGCGCATTATCCAATAAGGAAACTGGATTATGCTGGCCGTATTCGGTCGAAATCAACGACAGTAAGCATCGCAAAGTATTATGAGTCACACCGACCACATCAGAGCGGTGAATCTGATCTACGTGAAAATTTGACCAAACATCCTCTAGTTGCGCTACACCTTCAGAAAAATTGTTGGCCGCAACGGCTATGCTGGCAGCATTAATAGCACCTGCCGATGTCCCGCAAATAACAGGAAACGGATTACGAGACTTATCCGGCAGCAATTCCACAATAGCGCGCAATACACCTACCTGATAAGCTGCGCGCGCACCCCCTCCGGTCAGTACAAGCCCAACCTTTGGCGCACCTAGATTATGCTTTTTTTCATGCACGGACTGCAGATACTAACTTCACTCTTTCCAACGCATCTTGCAAGGTTTCTTCCGGTAAGTTATTAAGCGATCTGGATAAAATTTTCGCCGCCTGGCAAGCCGATGCGGGCAACGCAGCACTATCCAATTCGGCTACAAACATGGCCGCGGCCCCTGTGGTATCCAGCAAACATTGACGCTCATTCATTAAAATCTCCATCTCTTCACGTAACATGGAAACTTCCCGTCCTTTCAGTATAGTATTGGGCATATATTATTCCTTAAAACATTGATACAGTATGCAACCTATGCAATCTTTCAAGCAATATATCAGAACTGTAATTCATTTAAGCTTTAAACTCTGTGCGGTTTGTCACGCTATTCTTTCAATTTCATGACTCATTCATCAGGAATCACTTTCGTTACCCACTATGAACAATCATTCAGCTGCTGAACTATACCCCGAAATCGAGCCTTATGGTCAAGGAAGATTACCCTTGGATGAAATTCACACCATGTATTGGGAAGAATCCGGAAATCCTGCCGGAATTCCAGTTATATTTCTGCACGGTGGTCCTGGAGCCGGATCAACCCCGGCGCACCGGCGTTTCTTTGATCCGACCTATTATCGTATTGTAATTTATGATCAAAGAGGCGCAGGACGCT
This sequence comes from Nitrosomonas ureae, assembly GCF_900108305.1. Classification (GTDB taxonomy): domain Bacteria; phylum Pseudomonadota; class Gammaproteobacteria; order Burkholderiales; family Nitrosomonadaceae; genus Nitrosomonas; species Nitrosomonas ureae_B. Next base: position 99,408 of record NZ_FNUX01000005.1, on the reverse strand, counting down.
CGACTCCGCTCGGTGAAACTCGCGCAAATACAACCCCTCACCTGATTAGCGATCTGGAATTGCTCAGACTGCATCTGGAAATTGATCGATGGCTGGTATTTGGAGGTTCCTGGGGCAGCACATTGGCAATTGCCTACGGCGAGGCGCATCCGGAACGCTGCCTGGGGTTTATTCTGCGGGGAATTTTTCTTTGCCGCAAGCAGGAGATCGATTGGTTTCTTTATGGACTTCGCAATTTATTTCCCGAAGCCTGGCATGTTTTGGTCGCCCCGCTATCAACGGAAGAACGCGACGATATTCTTGCGGCTTACTATCAGCGTCTGATGAACCCCGATCCGGCCATACATTTACCTGCCGCGCGCACTTGGAGCACCTACGAAGGTTCGTGCTCCACACTGTTACCCAATCCGGCCACGATCAGTTATTTTGCCAGCGATACTGTCGCATTGGGTTTGGCACGCATGGAAGCGCACTACTTTAGCCATAACATTTTTTTGCCGGAAAACGCTTTGCTGAAAAACGTGCATAAACTGCACGGCATTCCCGCCACCATTGTGCAAGGGCGTTATGATGCGGTCTGCCCAATCGTCAGCGCCGACGATCTGCATCAGGCCTGGCCACAAGCTGAATATATCATTATTGATGACGCCGGCCATTCGGCATGGGAACCCGGCATACAATCAGCCCTGGTCAGAGCTACCGATCAATTTAAAATCACAATCAAATAATTCAAAGACTCACTTTGCAAGGCATGGCCGTATATCAATTAGTGAATTAAAGATGCAAACCACATTCGGTCTTTGGCTTCCCAACCCAACGACCGCTGCGGCCTTCACCTTTTACAGTGCAATGCGTGCAGCCTATCGAGGAATACCCCTCAGCCACAAGCGGGTGGAAAGGTAATTTATGCTCAAGAATATAGGCGTCGCGTTCTGCACGAGTCACATCAATCATCGGATTAAATTTAATAATTCCGCGCCGTTCTTCAAAAATACTCAAGCTTGCACGATGATCCGTCTGCCAGTTCATCAAACTTGACACCCAAACATCATGGTTGGGCTTGATTTCTTCCAATGGACTAATTTTATTTATCGTACAGCAGAAATCAGGATCCACTTCATACAGTTTTTCTTTCTTACTGTACCAGTGCTGATAACCATCCGCTCTCAGATCCTTGACTTTAAGATGATATAACCCGATCAAATAATCGCGATATAACAAGGTTTCCGGAAAATGAAAACCCGTATCTACAAAAAAAATAACCTGTTCCGGACGAATACGGGAAATAATGTGCAGGAAATAAGCAGAGGTTGCTGCAAATGAGGATGTCACCATTACTTTTTCAGGGTGGAAATCCGTATAGAGATTGCGCAATCGCTCCTCAAAATTGAGCGGGCGGTAACGATCATTTAATTCGCTAATAGCCTGCATGCTCAGACCAGCACTATTAGCATTATCATTTTTTTGAATTACAGCGGCTACTTCAGACATAAGATTCTCTTATTAATCAATTTCCATATAACGAACTCAGACTTTCTCACTTTGCCATCACGACACAGATAGCGAATATTTTTCGTGTAAACGCACAAGCACGAAATATCCCCTACTTAACTGCAAAATACCGAGTATCCCCTAAGCTGTCAAACACATTACTGATGTATCCGGAAAATTGTTTTCCGATTCAGAGCACTCAATCTCTTATTTAATGCTCCGCCTCTACTCATTCTCAAAAACTTAATGCTACTGCAATGTTGATGACATCGGCATGTCATGGTCGCTTGCTAGTATATCCCTCGCATACATCATGCTCGTCATACTCGTGATGTATGCAAATACGGAGGATGCATTATTGAGCACACTCAGTGTTCGTAATGTGCTCGACAATACTTTAAAAACACATCGGAGATTTCACATGAAAATGCAAAAAATGTCGTTACTGTCTTTAGTTGCTGCATTGTTGTTTGTTAGTTTCAATGCAATGGCCGCATGCGGAGATCAGGTTCAAACCAAATTAACCCAACCTGCCTATGCAAATCTGAACGCCATATTGACACCTGCACAAGTAACAAAATTCAGAAACAGACTAAATGCAGTTGTAGGTCCGGGTACTTACAACGCATTACTCAATGAAGCTAACACAGTCGCAGCACTGATAACGGATGGCCGTGTTCTGATCACGCTTCCCGATGGAACTGTCGTTGTTGATACCTCTAAAGGAGCAGGCAACACCTATCCCAATTTTCAAGCTAAAACAATCAATGAAAACCACAATTCCCGCATCGCTATCTTAGATGCGCAGCTATGGGCTTGTGGCGTTGGCTTGGAAACCAAAACCAGTACATCAACTGGCGCCGTAGAAGTTTATTTGGCAAAACGCCTCGGTGCTTATTTGAACAGCGCTGGAACCGTAAGACTTTCACATAAATAATCACAGTTCTTCATTGAGCGTTCAGCTCGCAAGAGTGGATTGCAATCGGGCAATCCACTCTTTTCACAACTGCGCCAATTTTTTTCCTATGCAGGCTTTCTCTGATAATATAAATAAAGCTGGGCAACTTACACCTGTTTCAACCAAGCGGATACAAATTTCGCAAACTTTTTATCGCTAGCCAGCGTGTTTGACACTTCATTCAGTTTCCGGTATTTTTTAAGAAGACGCTCATTTTTCCTGCGTGCCGATTCATTACATCCGCATCAATGCAGTTGCATAATTATTAAAATCGTTGTTCAAAATATGAGTTCACATTGTGCTCAAATAACAATGAATCCTTACAAAAAATATACTTGTTATGAAATCACAAAAAACCTATCCGTTTTATTTTATTTTTCTGCCGCTGACAGGCATAATTTTTTTTCTGACGGCAACACCTGTTACAGCAAACAAATCCGTTTACGGTTATCTTGAACCCGTAACGCTAGCGCCTGATAAAGTTACGCTGACGGCAAAGCTGGATACAGGCGCTGAAACTGCTTCAATATCCGCGACAGATATTCAGTTATATGAAAAAGAAGGCGAAGAGTATGTAAAGTTTAAAGTTTCTCATCCTGAATTGGAACAAACACTCCACTACAATTTACCGATTGTTCGCTATTCAAAAATAAAAAGACGGGCCATTGATGGCGCTCAAGCTCAAAAATACCATTCACGTCCTGTCGTAAAGATACAAATTCACTTTGATGGAAAACCCTATAAAATCATGGTTAATTTGATCGACCGTTCCCGTTTCTCAACACCATTGCTGTTAGGCAGAAAAGCATTAGAAAAAGTTGACGCTATTGTTGACAGCACTGTAGCAAATACGCTTCTGGCAAAAAACAGAAACTATTACTAAAAAAATTTCTAGTGAAGATCTCTAAGTATGAGTAAAGCATTTACCAAGGAAAATGAGGACGACGATGACCTGGACGACACACCGGAATTACCGCAGAGTATAAAGAATTACATTACGCCAGGCGGATATCAACGATTGAGAGATGAATTCGATCAATTGTGGAAAGTGGAACGCCCGGAATTGGTAAAAACCATTACCTGGGCAGCTTCCAATGGGGATCGTTCAGAAAATGGTGATTACATTTACGGCAAAAGACGCTTGCGCGAAATTGATCGCCGCTTGCGTTTCTTATCCAGACGCCTGGATAGTGCGGAGATAGTTGATCCCGCGCAGCGTGGCGAATGCGATCAGGTTTTTTTTGGCGCTACCGTAACGGTCTGCAATGCTCTGAGTGAGAAACAAACTTACAGCATTGTTGGCATGGACGAAGCAGAACCCGGATCTGGCCGCATCAGTTGGATTTCACCGCTGGCCAAAGCATTGCTCAAAGCGCATGAAGGTGATGCTGTAACGTTGCATACTCCAGGTGGGGTGGAAGAACTGGAAGTGATTGAAATTCATTATCAAGCGTTATAAAAAAACAAACTCTTCAAGACAGTAAATGGCTGGCGTATTTTGAAAGAAACAGGCAGGAAAGCAATAGATTGGAAAATAACCAAGGCAACCCTATACCAGGCATTTCATAGTTAAGCAAACATGCAAAGGCCGCGTTCTTTCCAGAACGCGGCCTCCTTAATTCACAAAAACCGATTAGGCGATACGGCGCCGGTTAACCCAGCCCAACAGCAGTAAACCCAAGCCAAGCATCGCGTATGTGCTAGGCTCTGGAACAGCAGTGAGTATCAACTCTGCAGACGCACTATTACCTAGCGTATCGTAAGCAACAGCGGTAAATACATTGTCACCGGGAGCAAGTGTAGCATTGGGTAATACAAAATTTCCCAGACCGTCGATGGCAATATCGTTAATCAATACACCGTTGTTCATTGTCACGTCTACATGATCGATACCTACCAGATTTCCGGAAGTGCCATTGAACAAATCAATCAGGCTTGTCAGACTGCTGACATTCGTATAAATGCCATTACCTGAAGTAGCGATGTTTTGCATAGTGAATGCATCATGACCTGGAAGGCCCACGGTATGAATGGCATCGACACCCGCACCTAATGCGGCAAGAGCGTTACTTGCAGGATCTCCTGAACTAAGACCATCGGAAACCACTACCATCATTTGCGTAGCGCCTGCAGTGTGATTGGCGCCGGTAAGTTCGGTAGCCGCACTGTCAATACCAGCGCCGATGTTGGTTCCACCCGAGGCATCTATTGCATTGATTGCCGATATTACCGCGGCCGAACCGCTGGATAATGGCGTGAGGCTCTGCAATATGCTTGCACTGGAATCGAAATCGATTACGCTGACCGAAGTGCTTGCAGCAGGCAGCGCATTCACTAGTGCTGTAGACGCCTCTTGCAGCCATTGGTTGAGGGTCTTGCCGCTATCCACCACACCCATGCTACCCGAAGAATCAAGTACCAAGGCCAGATCCAAGCCGCTACCGCCTACGATACCACTGGCATTAGCGTTGCCGAACGGATTTACCACCTGGCCCGCAAAGTACACGCCGGAAGGCGATGGCCCTGTCCAATTTACCGCTACCGCGGCCAGTGCTGAGCTTGACGTTGCAAACATGGCCAATGCCAGCATGGATAAGGCAAAACAATACTTAGGGATTCTTTTCATTATTCTTCTCCAATAAAGCTTATTTTTAATAAAATTTTTTTCTGCATTCGCGACTATAAATAATCAGTGGACTGTATATTCCGATCAAAATAGTCAAGAAATTCTATCAGATTATTTCGCTAACATAAGGGAGACATGGTCAAATTAGCATAGTATTTAAGTCAAGCAATAACATGTTATTTATCCATGTTAATCATTATCTTAATAAATTAAGGCATCCCACACGCGGCTCACTCAAACTGGAAACAAAATTTCCCGCAAAAAAGTAATACTGAACGGGAAAGCCGGGATAATGAGAAGCGAGCAAAAGTGACCATGCATGTAAGGGAAGTTGCTCAATCTGATACAAATGCACAGGCACTGTCGGACTGACAAGAGCCACAAATCTTTTTGGCTATATAATGTATTTCAACCAAACTTACCCGTAATGTAATCCTCAGTAGCTTTCTCTTTGGGTGTGGTGAAAATCGTATCTGTTTCACCAAATTCGACCAATTCTCCTAAATACATGTAGGCGGTAAAATCGGAAACGCGTGCTGCCTGCTGCATATTGTGCGTGACAATAACGATGGTGTAATCTTGCTTAAGTTGAAAAATAAGCTCTTCAATATGCGCGGTGGAAATCGGGTCCAGCGCCGAAGTTGGTTCGTCAAGCAACACCACTTCGGGCCTCACTGCAATGGTGCGGGCAATACACAAGCGTTGTTGCTGTCCGCCTGAGAGACTCATGCCGCTTTGATTCAGCTTATCCTTAACTTCCTCCCATAGCGCAGCTTTCCGTAATGCCCATTCGACTCGTTCCATTAATTCACTGCGGTTTAAACTTTCATATAACTTCACGCCAAATATCACATTATCAAAAATGGACATAGGAAAAGGTGTCGGTTTCTGAAATACCATACCCATTTTAGCGCGCAGGATATTGATATCGTGCTTCTTATCAAGAATATTGACGCCATCCACCCTGATCTCGCCGCGGGCTACCTGGCTAGGATAAAGTTGATACATACGATTGAACGTACGCAATAATGTCGATTTCCCGCAACCGGATGGGCCAATAAACGCGGTAATCTTTTTCTCCAGGATATTCATGCTGACGGACTTGAGTGCATGGTGCTTGCCGTAGTAAAAGTTTAAATCGTTGATGGTAATTTTGGTATCAGCTCGTTTTGCTTGATTGATATTCATCGTAGCCTTAAATTCAGAGACTTCTTCCGTAATTTGCGGATGTTCGTGCGACCCCGATAACTTACTGTAAAATAATATCTGCTGGTTTCTCATGCTCATCACCTGTTGTTTATGCATCTGTCTTTTTATTAGGGAAATGCTGATTAACTGGCTGCACGAGCGAATCACTTCGTTGCGCGGTACTCACGCCTTCGCCTATCTTGTTGATATGTCTCAGTTGCTGCGTTCCGGGCGCCTCGCGCTTCATCTCGTTCGCCGAATTAATCAGCGTTTCCTTAGTAATCCGGTAATTGGCGGTAAAAAAACTTTAACCTGACAACGTCCTCTTGCGCAGAAAAAAGCGCGCAATGATATTGAGCCCCAAAACACTCAATGTAATCAACAATGCACCAGCCCATGCCAACTCCTGCCATGATTCATACGGACTCATGGCAAACTGGAATATAACTACCGGTAAATTCGCCATCGGTTGATTCATGTCCACAGTCCAGAACTGATTATTCAGCGCCGTGAAAAGCAACGGGGCAGTTTCTCCGCTGATACGCGCAACTGCCAGCAGCACGCCGGTCAATATGCCTACTTCGGAAGCACGCCAGGTCACCAGTGTAACCACTTTCCATGGGGGAGCGCCTAAAGCTGCAGCTGCTTCACGAAGACTGTCCGGAATGAGTCGAAGCATATCCTCCGTGGTGCGCACAACAACCGGAATGACAATGATCGAGAGTGCCAGAGCGCCCGCCCAGCCGGAAAAATGACCAACCCTGGCCACATAAACAGTATAAACAAACAATCCGATAACGATAGACGGCGCAGATAGCAGAATATCGTTAATAAAACGGGTGATTGAAGCTAACCAGCCGTGCTGACCGAACTCAGCCAAATAGGTGCCCGCCAGAATACCCACGGGTGTACCGATCAGAGTGGCCAGCGCTACCATCATCAGACTGCCAATGATCGCATTGAGCAGCCCGCCTGCGCTACCTGGCGCTGGTGTCATCTCGGTAAACAGCGCAACACTAATGCCATCCAATCCCTTGCCAACCAGGACAAACAATATCCAGAATAACCAGAACAGGCCAAAAATCATAGCCAAGACGGAGAAAGTCAAGTGAAGAATATTGATCATGCGTCTTCGGGTATAGACTGAAATCATACAAACCTCTACGTAGCAACACCTTCGCGTTTTTTCAGTTGTATCAACAAGAGCTTGGAACAACCTAATACCACAAAAGTGATAAGGAACAGAATCAAACCCAGCTCAATCAAAGCCGAGGTATACAATTCGCCGTCGGCCTCGGTGAATTCATTTGCCAGCGCCGAAGCAATGCTGTTTCCGGGCATAAAAAGGGAAGCGTGTAACTGATGCGCGTTACCAATCACAAACGTAACCGCCATGGTTTCACCCAATGCCCGCCCAAGCCCGAGCATAATCCCGCCGATAACACCGCTTTTGGTATAAGGCAAAACCACGTTCCAGATCACTTCCCAGGTGGTGGCACCAAAAGCATAGGCTGACTCCTTTAGCATGGAAGGCACAATCTCGAATATATCACGCATGACGGCAGCGATAAAAGGAATGACCATGATCGCCAATATAATGCCGGCGGCTAACATGCCTATTCCCATAAAAGCGCCTTCAAACAGAAACCCAATGCCCGGCAAATCTCCAAAAGTATTCTGCAGCCAAGGTTGCACGGTGCTGGCAAAAAACGGGGCAAATACAAATAGCCCCCACATGCCGTAAATAATGCTGGGAATTCCGGCTAAGAGCTCTATCGCCGTTCCAAGCGGACGGCGCAGCCACGATGGAGATAGTTCCGTCAGGAATAATGCGATACCGAAGCTCACGGGAATACCGATTGACAGTGCAATGATTGCGGTAACCAAAGTACCCACAATCGGCACCAATGCGCCAAATTGCTCTGTTACCGGATTCCATTCCGGACTAATGAGGAAGTTAAAACCAAAAGTTTTAATGGCAGGCAGACTGCCCACGACAAGCGAACCTATAAGCGCAACCAGCAGAACTAAAACGATCACGGTAAAAAACCAGGTCGTTTTTTGAAATAACTGATCCAGTAGTCGTTGCCTTGTTAGCTTTGCTGCAGAAATAATTTTTGACATTGATCGTTGTGTATGGCTGTAATGGCCAGGCGCATGTTATTTTTATGGGCTATTCGCGCTCGCGCTAACAGTGTATATCGCGCGGCCATCCTTATCTTTGATATTGGCTTCCCAGGAGGTCTTAATCAAAGCAACAAGATTGTCGGGCAGCGGAATATAATCCAATTCCAGCGCTGTATGATTGCCATGCGCATAGGCCCACTCAAAAAACTTTAATACTTGCATTGCATGCGCCGGCTTACTCTGGGATTTGTGCATTAGAACAAAAGTAGCGCCTGTAATCGGCCAACTGCCTGAACCTGGCTTGTTAGTAAGAATTTCGTAAAACCCGGAATCTTTATCCCATTCAGCATTGGCAGCGGAAGCCCTGAAACTCTCTTCGGTAGGCAATACATAATGACCTGCCAGGTTTTGCAGTTGCACATAATGCAGTTTGTTTTGTTTTACGTAAGCCGCTTCGACGTAACCAATCGAATTCTTGATTCGCTTCACGAAATTGGCCACGCCTTCATTACCTTTCCCGCCAGTACCTATCGGCCAGGCCACTGAAGTCGCTGCACCTACTTTGGCTTTCCATTCCGGGCTCACTTTACTTAAATAATCAGTAAACAGGAAAGTAGTGCCGGAGCCATCCGCACGATGAACGATCGCAATATTGCTGGCTGGCAAAACAATGTCCTCATTCAATGCGGCGATGGATGCATCATCCCAGCGCTTGATTTTTCCCAGGAAAATATCGGCCAAAACTTTTCCGGTTAATTTAATCTGACCTTCTCCGATTCCCTCAAGATTGGTAATTGGCACTACGCCACCCAGCACCGTAGGAAATTGTGTCAAGCCATCCTTCTCCAGATCTTCCCGTGTCAGAGGCTTGTCGGATGCCCCGAAATCCACAGTCCTGGCTTTGATTTGCTTGATACCGCCACCGGAACCAATGGATTGATAATTCAACCGGATACCTGTTTCCTTATGATATCTATCCGCCCACTTGGCATAAACCGGATAAGGAAAAGTAGCGCCCGCACCGGTAATATCAGCGGCAGTCGCTATTGTTGCGCACAGTAGTGCTGTAGCAGCTGCCAATGCATGAAAAAAGTGCAATCTCATTTGAATGCTCCTGTCGCGAACATAAATCTGGAATAAGATGAAATTTTAATCGCTTGATATGACAGAGTGATGACAAACAGATTACTTTTGAGAATCCCCTCAGTAACTGCAGGCAAATAGCAGGCTGAGAGGAAAGGTAGTTAGAAGATAGTAAAACATAGAACCCAATTCAACACGCCCACAATCTCCAGGATTGTTGTGACACTTTAAACTACTCCAGTGCTTGGGTTAAGCGGTTATTTTCCAGTGCATAGAGAGGAAGGCATAGAAAATCTTTTGAGAAGAAGTTACGGTAGTACTATGAACACGTACTCCTAAGGAAACGCTGATTAATTCGGCGAACGAGATGAAGCACGAGGCGCCCGGAACGCAGCAACTGAGACATATCAACAAGATAGACGAAGGTGTGAGTACCGCGCAACGAAGTGATTCGCTCGTGCAGCCAATTAATCAGCGTTTCCTTAATATTCATAAATTTTATTACGTGATACCGGGGGTTTATTTCCCCGTGAATATTTTGTATTAAAGTGATGTATTTTATTACCGGGTTTATTGCAAATAATGGTAAACAACAAATAAGCCGAATAAAGATAAAGCCCCATAAACAAAACTGAAATACTTCCCCAATCCACAGTCAGCTCATAAAATGCGATGCTGATGATGATACTAAGCAACACAAAACCCATGAACGCAACTACTCGCACCAGTAAATTATCAATTTTCATGCATGGCTCCTTATGTAAGTGTATTAAGCGATTATTCCCCATCCCGATCGAATCGCTTGTTGGTAATGATCATGGTCTTATCATTTCCGGTACCGGAATGCTGGATGTTTACAAACAACGTGTGCGGATCCTTGCCAAAATAGATACCGGTACCTTCCGCAGCAGCATCTTTCAATGAAGCAAATAAATACACACCATCACTGAAACCATCACCATCTTCATCAGGCAACGCAACCCAGATATCGCTGTTTGGGTTATCCTCGACAATCCACAATTTGCCATCCGGACCGCGCGCCAGATTATCAGGTCTCATGAACCCGGTTACACCAATGGTCGTACTTGTGGGTCTCACTTCATGGGGAACATTCACTCCAGGCTGGACGAAGTAGCTCACTATCGGAACGGATGCCAGTTTAATAGCCAATATTGCACCGGGGCCATCAGTGTTGATCGGATCGTTAGCATCCTCACAGGTTAATGCTGCAAACAAAGTATGCCCGATGCGCTCCAAATCCTCCGGACGGCAAAAAGGCGTAGCGCCTACGGCTTGAGCGGCAACCCTGGCATTGACCTGCACCTGATTCATATCCAGCGCAATCCATTCGGCCTCACCGGTTTTGATACCATTCTTCACCCGTAGAACATATAGCTGGCCCTTGCTCAAGTCACCATAGGCATGCGGTACGAATTTATAGATAGATCCTGTTTCAGTTTCATCAATGACGTAGACGTTGCCTTCATCATCAATTTCAATACCTTCGTGGGCAAGTGACCCCAGCATGGGGCGAACTTTGATTTCTACTGCGGTGGTCGGGTCGTTCTTGGCGAATATTATTTCGTATAGCATGCCACTCTCTGCATCAGGCACATCCGGGTCGGGCAGTGCGGCTGAAATGGTTTCCTCAGCGAAAAGAAGAGTCTGCCAGGGCGTCCATACCAATCCATCCAGCGCTTCCCAATCATGACGTTGCGCCAGAATATTGGCTTTACCGGTTTTCAAATCCACAATGGATATAGCGCCACCGGCATAAGGAGCAAGACCCGGCCGCGCTTCATGTGTACGATACAGATAACGACCCGCGTGCTTTCCGGTTTCGTTGACGGTGTTCATATCGGGTAAATCATTCAAGCCAGGATAAATATCCAAATGGCGCTCATCCGAAATAATGTGTTGCGTAAAACCTTTCGGAATGATCCAAGGCTCGCTATCAAGAACGAGTGGATCAGTCGTTGTTTGCTCATAAGCAGAAGCTGCGATTGGTTTGAAACTCATGGGGCCATCTACCAGTACCGCTTCAGCATAAACCCATGTGGTCAACACAGCACAAACCGGTAGTGCCCAGGTTGATTTATTCATGAGTTTCTCCTGAAAATTGAATTACATTTGGTTTATCGTCGGACAACCAGCTTACCGTCGTCAGTGCCGCAACTATATCGGCCTAATATGAAACGCTGATGTCAACTGAATGAATTTTTCATGAATGCTTGAAGTCATTGAGGTCCGATAGTTTGCAACATAGGATTTTTCACACCGAGCGAATCAGGCTCTTTGAGTTTTATCGTTTAAATAAAAAAATCGCTGGCGCCTCGAAAGGCAAATCCAGCGATCTCTTTTCAACGAACAAGTTGCGTATTGCTGATCGAAAACTTCAACCCATGCGTAACAACAACAGAGCGTTCAAGACAGACGCATATTAATTAAAGTTAAATGTCCATTCTCTGGTCCAATCGTCGTTCTCATCCTTGAATGCACCCACATAATCGACTGCGGTGAAGAAAGGATCGCTCACTGCGACTCCACCCAAGGTTAGCGGTGAGCCGGAGGCTGGCAAATAACCGCTCAGCAAAGGATCGCCTTCTTGATTTTCGGATTGAGACAAGAACCAATCCGCTGTTGTAAACGTGGCACCTTCACCATCCGCAAAGTTGCCAGTGCAATTAACAAATGAATTTTGTATGGTCAAAGTGCCGCTTAAGCTGCCAGGAGTACCCGCATGGGCAAAAGTTGCCGGACCATCAATCGTTAAGCATGACGAGAATCCACCCACAACCACAGAATTCCAGATATTGACACCGGTTCCACGACGCAACAATATGCCTTCCACAGCACTGCCTGCTCGACCGAGAATGGTCATGTTGGACAAAATTGGCTGAGCGCGGGGAGTACTGCCATTGTCGACTTCGTTGTTATCGGCTTCAATTCCGCGATCCCCTGAATCCGCCGCCTGCTTGATCAAAATAAACTGTGCACGGCCTTGCCAGCCATTGGTCCAATCGAGAGAATCGTCACGAATGTTCGTTAACACCAAATGTTTCATTTGCACGGTGCCACCGAAAACTTCGATACCATCATCCAAACCTGCGTGCACCTGCACGTAATCAACAATCGTTCCTGAACCCACGCCATTAAACGTCAAGCCGTTAAGCTCCTCATCCTGACGAACCGCATCACCGGCAAAAAGAATTTGTACATATTTAAGCACGCCGCTGTTATCCGCAGGATTATTACCGCCATAAATCTCGGTGGTGACCGCCTCGAAAGGAACTTCGCACACGGGTACACCTGCATTACATCCGTTAACCGGCGCATTACCCGCCAGAACCAGGCCGGCCCACTCGCCTGCATCCTGACCCACTGCGCCCGTCATGACAATGGGATTGTCCGGTGTGCCTTCAGCCAGAATTCTTGAACCACGTCTGACCCATAAATAAGCCTTATCCAGTCCGATGATATTGGTTCCCGGATTAATTGTTAAAGTAGCACTTTGTGTGTTATCACCGCCCACATAGACAGGCCCCTCGAGTACCCACACAATATTTTTTGTCAAAGTGACATTGGTTGTAATCGTGCCGCTCAAGACACAAGAATTCTCTGCCGGTCCTGGTGGCGCAAAACCAGGGCAACCCGTAAATGCATTATTCGCCAGTTGCTCGATCGTAAAACGCATCGGATCCGATCCCGGCACCAATTTCAATTTGCCATAAAAACTATCGGCCCCAACCACAACCGAAGGAACATGCACTGAGCTCGTATCGAAATCAAACACGTTACGTTGTCCCGTGGTAGCTGCAATAGGATTGGCCGCAATCAACTGTAATCCGTCTCCAACGAGCTGCAATTGCGCGCTATAGAATTCTGATGATCCGCCAATCAAAAGCTCAACCACGGGAAGATCGACAATACCCGATGCCGGATCGTATGTGGCCGTTGCCTGTACATTGAATGTCGCGGCACTCAATAACACTGCCGACGCAGTCATTAATTTTTCTTTTATATGTTTTAATCTGAACATGATTTACCCACCTCCAAGTTTTAAATAGGTACGCAAATCTAACAGGCCAACATGACAGGGATATTACATTCCCATGTAAATTAAAAATTCGGTTAACTAAAAAATAAAAGGGTTGACGGCCGAATTTATTGCCTGTAATCGTAAGCCGTCCCGATTGGATATGTGCAACTAAGATGGGGCTCGGATACGCCACAAGACAGCCAGCAGGCTGCCAATCAATACGTGCATGAGCGCCGAAACCGCGCCCGCAACGGGCGTCAGAAGCAACATTGGAAATGCCTGTTTAGCCAGCACAATGGCCAAACCGGAATTCTGCATGCCCACTTCAATCGCAATCGTACGTGCGGTTTGCAACTGGCAACCCAGTAGCTTTGCCAAGTGATAGCCAATGAAAAAACCACCCCCATGCAGCAGGGCTGTAGCAAGAAGCAATTCTGCGCCATGATTGAGAATGGATTGCGCATGAGCTGCAAACACAATAGCGCAGATTACACATACACCCAGCACTGACAGAAAAGGTGCAACCGGCATCACGCAACATACCAATCGAGGCATCCAGCGATTGAGCAGAACGCCCAGCGCAACGGGCAGTATTACCACTTGCAGTGTCTGCTTGAATAGCAACCAGCTATCCACCGGGACAAGCGCACCGGCAAACAACTGAGTGAGCAATGGCGTTAAAACGACCGCAGCCAGAGTGGAACAGACCGTCATAATCACGGAAAGCGCCACATCCGCCTTGGCAATATAAGTCACCAGATTTGAAGCCGTTCCGCCAGGGCAGCACCCCACCAGAATCAGACCAACCGCAAAATAATCGGGCAAATTGAGCGCATAAGCAATGCCAAAAGCCAGCAAGGGCATGATGGAGTATTGTGCCGCAAAACCAATTGCAACCGTTTTGGGCATACGGGTAACCCGGCGAAAATCATCGAAGGTGAGCGTCAGGCCCATACATAGCATGACAAACGCCAGAATTAGCACTACGATGGAACCTTGATTCAGGAAAATCAGCCATTCCGGCCAGATTAATGCGGCCGTGCACAGCACAATCATCCATAGCGGAAATAACAGCGTTAATTTATGCAACATGCTTACCGGATACCGTGCATATCTGCTGCAGATCCGGATCCGCAAACTAACCAACAAGCATTCGCAAAGGAGATCAGTGATTCATCGGAAGCCATCAGCAACAAAATAAAGTGAAAGGAATTACAATCCGGCGACACTCTACATGAAATTGGCGCTTAACAGCCACTAAATCGTATTATTTCCTACAATCAATAAGCCAGGCGAACGCTAAAATTAAAGAAGCGCCCACGACGGAATTGTCGGCTGATTTCATCGCCTTGCATGATGAGCACATCGTCATCCAATAGATTTTGTGCTGATGCCTGCATCGATATTCCTCGATACAAATTCTGGCTGAGCACAAAGTCGACTTGGTGAAATGGCTGCTCGTATTTATCGGGTGTTCCCAATAGCCCTGCGGCTACGATACGTTTGCTGGAGACGTTGTACAATAAGGTCGCTTGGGTCTTCCATGCCGGATTATCATAGCCGATCTGAAAATTAACGATATGCGAAGAATGTCCCTGCAAGGGTCTCGAAACGGTCGTCAGCGATGCCAGATTCTCGGCACTTAACTGAACCTTCGATGTAGACCATGTGTAATTGCCGCCCACATAAAAATTTTGCAACTGCGGATGCACAAAATCCAATTTTTTTAACAATTCGAATTCAAACCCATAAATATTCGCTTTATCCGTATTCTGATAAGTATTCAGCACGCCAGAGCCGACTTGAGTGACCAGTTCAATGGGATTGGTCAAATCTTTCCAGAAAAAACCGGCAAAGATATTTTCACTGGGCGATAAGTAATATTCCCAACGTACATCCCAGTTGGTGATCGCGGTTTGTTTGAGATTCGGATTACCGATGGTTTCCTGGTTGGTATTGATATCCGTAAAGGGGGCGATGGATAATTCCCTGAAATCCGGCCGTGATAATGTTTGGCTAAATCCCGCCCGCAGTTGTTGTTTGTCCGTAAGAAACATCGTGGCCGTTGCTGCCGGCAACATATCAACTCTGTTGAGTCTTGCGGTTGTGGGCAAATTGTCCTTGAATGTATTGACCTTCTGATCATTATCTTCCCATCGCAATCCACCGGTGATATTGACTCTATCATGCAACAACCAATCCATTTTTCCATAGTAAGAAAAGAGGTTTTGAGAAGCAGTATAGCTTTCGCTGGCCCGGGTAACATCACGCAGTTGAAATCCATTCCTGCCGATGAAGGCGGGCTGCAGGATATTTTCCACCGAAGGTTGAGCTAAAACGGAATTATCGAAGGATGTTGTAAAATAATTAAAGCGCTGAATATTCGAATCACGGGTTTTATCCTGAGTGATAAAACCGCCTTGCATCGTTATTTTATGATCACGCAAAACCTCTAATGGCAATTTCCCATCGACACGCCAGCTTCGATCCCGATCGATGAGGTCGGAATACATGATCTGATTGCTATCAACCTGGCGCGAAAAAGAGAAATTGCCGTTTCTTGAAACATCATCGTAGCGATAATCGCGTGTTTTAGGCTCAACCCGATCGGCGGTCGCATCGGTAAACAACCAGTTAATGGTAAAATCCTTCAATTGATCAAATCGGTGCTCACCTCCTACCTGATGCATGAATAATTGATTCGAGAAAAATTTAAGCCGGGTTCTGCGGATATCAAAAGTTTCAGCATCGGTAAATCCCTGAGCAACTCTGGCTTCATCGAAAGATTGGCGCAAGAACATGGTTTTCGCAAAAAGCTTATGGGTATCCTTGTATTGCAGTTCTGTTCCGCCATAACCCGTCAGATGCGCTTCACGTAGCGACCGTTGCGTATCGAAATCCATTTTCTTGATCAACTCGCCATCATCTGTAGCAAATTCGCGATTGATTTCGTTCTGCCTTCTAAATTCCTGTTTCCAGCCAGCGGCTGCAATGTAGCCCCAGGTAAAATCACCTTTAGAAAAACGATCGCCGACGGAAGCTTGTATTCCTGTATCGGGACCGATTGTCTTCCTGTTAACATCCCATACGCCTGATAAATCCTCGCCAAGTTTTTCCAGTTGTACAGGCGTAACGCCATTCGGATTAAAGGGGGATTGCGGACGCAGATTTCCTTCCTGGATAGCAGCATCCAGTGAATCGGGTAAGGCGCGTGCGCCATCGTCATAACTGGTAAAATCAATGCCGCCCCCCTTGTACGTCAAACCTTCCTGAAAGGTGGTATTGTCATTAACACCCGCCTGCAAATTGAGGTTGAAAAAGAACTCATCCGGAATGCCGCGCGTGCGCATTTCCAGCGTGCCACCGGCAAACTCTGCCGGGCGATCCGGCGAGTAGGTTTTTTGCACCTGCACACTCTCAAGAATGTTGGTCGGAAAAAGATCCAGTGGCACCACGCGCCGGGTCGGATCCGGGCTGGGAATCGCTGCACCGTTCACCAATGTGGTTGAGAATCGCTCCCCCAATCCACGGATAAAAATGAACTGGCCGCCGACCAGAGTGAGTCCGGATGCCCTTCGTAATGCACTGGCAGCATCGCTATCGCCCGCACGACTAAATTGCTCGGCGCCCAATACGGTAGAAACGGATGTAGCGGTGCGTTGCTCTTCAATCACCGAAGCCACCGTCCCTGCCAGATGGGGCTCCAGAACCACATACTCAGCCAATTCAACACCTGCAGGCGTAAGCTTGAAGCTGAGCTCGGTGGTTTGCGCGTCAGTGATCCTGACATCATCCTGCGTTTGACTGCTGTAGGCACTATGTAACAAAGAAACGCTGTAATTGCCTGCCGCAACCGTTGCGCTTACCAGGCCCTGCTCATCGGTTCTTAGCTTTTGCTGGGATCCGCTCAGAAAAACCTGGACATCCTTGATCGGTTTCTGCGTTTCTGCGGATATCACTTGCACGGAAATAACACCTTCCCCCTGATCTTGCGCTTCGCTCGCGGTTGCATCCATACCCGCTATCGTTCCCGCGACCGAGCTTTCAATATTGAGCAATGGCTGCTTTTTTCCGGGGTAGAAGGTTATGAGTATTTGCGCGTTTTCAGCAGGACGCAAAGGTAAGTCGAAAGTAAATTCTTGATCCCGAGTTTTAAGCGTAAATTGATACGATCCGGGTGGCAATTTCCCCGCAATGCTCCCGTTAGCATTGGTTTTCAATACTGAATCACCTTCCGTGCGCCAATGATACGTCGAGGGCGTGGCTTCAAAAATTAATACTGCATTGGATTTGTCATATAACTCACTGGTGATTGATAGCTCAGCATTTTCAATCGGCAACCCATTCTGAAATAAATAAATCGCAAACTCGGCTTGCTCAGTTTCAGCTCGAGCAAAAGTGCTGATTAGCGCAATCGCGATTACACTGCAAAACCAGAAAATTTTTTTTAATTTTGTATTCATTTGGCGTATCAAGCCCCCTCTCCACTTACAGCACACTGGTTCATGGAGATAAATTCTAATTATGGATGGGCGGAAAGATCCGTCCCGGGCGGATGGTTAAGGCGGCATGGTGAACGTATGCATCAGGTGCACTGCCAGGGTTCGTTTTTGCATACCTCCATCAAGCGACGAAGTTCAGTGGCTTTACGAAACAGCTCGGCATTCGTGAGATGTTGCAGGTGCTTATCGACTGCGGAAAAACGGCGGCTCGAAAATAGCGCATAAGCCAATGCATAGCGAATATCCTGATCTTCCAATAAACCGGTGCGGTACAGGCTGGATTCCATGTTGGCAGCGTGCTCGAATTGCTTTAATGCCAGCAGAATCGATAATCGCTGTTTCAACTTCACTTTCTGATCACTGATACTCTCATTGAGCGTCAATGCTTTGTGAAACCGGCCTGCGCGCCGATAGATTTCGGCAGCTTCCGCCTGTAATACGGGATTCAATAACGCAGCCTGCTCCAGGATAAATGCTGCGGAATTCAGCTGCCCTTGATCCAGATAAGTATGCGCCAGCAGTTTTGCCACCATTTCCTCATGCGGGTATTGCAGGCGCGCAACTTCAAGAATGTTGATGGCTTCCTGATATTCCCGGCTCAAACGCAATGCATTGCCGAAGGCGACATAATCCGCAGCGGTTGCATCAGCGCGTTTGAAATATTCCCGGCCTAATCGGATAGCTTCCTGATAGAGTCCCAATTCAACAAAATAGAACACCTTGCGTTTGAGAAAACGAGAATCCGATGGGAAAGCCCGCTGTCCTTCATTCAAGGTATCGATCGCCGCTGTGGTTCGTTGCAAATGCCAATAGGATTCCGCTTTCAAACTGATCAAGACGGCATCCTTGTTAACCAACGCACCGGCCTTTTCAAGGGCATCAAGGGTATTTTTGTAATCTTTCACTCCGAAGTAAGCTTGCGCCAAATAGATAAAGATGGATGGATCTTTTTGCCCATTCCTGACTGCCAGTCGCAAGCTGTCTTTGGCTGCTTCAAGGTCGTTCAATCCCAAATACGCTAAACCTTGCAGCGTATAAAATCTGGCCAGATCGGTCTTTTTATTGCCGAGGTCGACACTTTGCAATGCCAGCAAAGCGCGATCATGATGACCGTCTTTGAGCATGACCGCAGCCAATTCAATAAAATCGGTGGGTTGCTGCGCCTTATTATCGTTTGCTCCCGCAGGATAAGCGTAACAATTCAAGGCGATAGCCACATAAATCAGGTAATGAAATTGCCAGGACCCTTGGTTTTTCATATCAACGATCAAGATAAATCAAAGCGAATTTTTTGCTTGGCCCAGACACGAACCGTGTCACCTTTATACTTCGCCGGCTCAAAATGCCAAGCGCGAATGCCTTGCAGCGCTGCCGCATCAAAAACTCCGGATGGGCTGGATTCCAGCACTTGTACCTGATTGACGGAACCATCGGTTTCAACCAATACCGACAAGACAACGTAACCCTTGATGCCATTCCTTTTGGCTGTCGGCGGATATTTGAACGATCCCCGCGCAATCGGTTTAGGTGGAATATCCACCAGATCGGCGGTCATGACGGCATTACCGGTCTTACCGAGCAAATTATCGTCAATATCGCGTTGTCCGTTATCCAAACCCAGCGAACCCAGATCAATGCCGGATAGCGCAGTATCCAATCCTTTGAAAGGTGTGGGCGCTTGCGGACGGGATACCTGCTTTTTAGGTTCCACTTTCTTGATTTCTTTTTTGGGTTCTTGTTTGATCTCCCGCGTCATACTGATTTCCGTCACATCCTGGGGAGGTGTTCTTTCAATCTTTCCCATGTAGTGATTTAATATCACGATCAGCCCAAACACAAATACCAACCCGAATAACATCGACACGGCTCCAGCCAGATGCTGTTTCATATTGATAGTTCTCATTTTCTTTATCCCGCTTCTTTTTTAGTTGCAACACCCACGCTTTCGGCACCCGCCAAACGCGCCTGATCCACTACTTCTACCAATCTTCCTGCCGGCACACCTTCATCCGTTACTACCAGAACAATTTTGTTGGAGGCCGTGTTCAACGCATCGCGTAACTTGCTTTGTATCAACCACAACCGCACGGGTTCGCCATCCATGTAAGTATCGCCGTTGCGATCGATAAACAAACGAATCGCCTTGCTCGATGCCGCTATGGCGCTATTCGCCTTGGGGCGCTCCAGTTCCAGTTTCATATCCTTAACAAAAGTCGTTGTCACCATAAAAAAAATCAGCAAGATAAAAACGATATCGATTAAGGGCGCCATATCAATGGTGGTTTCCACTTCGGCGGATTCTTTGTGTCTCATGATGAAAAGCTCTTGGTTGGGTGATGGTTAGGGATCTGATGGCACAGCAAATCCTTGACTTGCGCAAGATCCAACTCTATTTGCTGTTGCTTGCGGTTTAGCATGCTGTGCGCCAGCAAACCGGGAATGGCGACCGTAAGACCCATCTGGGTGGTAAACAAAGCTTGTGAAATACCGCCTGCGATTCCCCCGGATTGCGAATGCAAAGTCATCGTTGCCAATGAATCAAAGGTTTCGATCATCCCGATCACCGTTCCCAATAAACCCAACAAAGGGGAAATGATGATGACGATGCGAACCAGAACAGAAAATTTACCGATCTCCCTTTCATATTCGTAAAAAGCGGCATCCAAATGACGCCGCAAATTTTTCACCCCTTTCTTTTGCAATCGAACGCCTTGCTTAATGGCCTGAGCGACGATACTTGCAGCGGGCTTGTCATCGTGTTGCTGGTAATATTTCAATAAGTCGCGCACACCCATGCTTTTGGGTGATTTCATTACCCAGAATCGATAACCCAAGCCATACCATAGCAATAGGATGCACAGCACTAAAGGTGGCATTACAATTCCGCCTGCCGCCAGCAACTGTTTTATGATCAGAATGAATTCCGGGAAATCCATTTCAAGTATTACCTAAAGCCAAGGCAGCTTCATCCGCAGTGGGTACATTCAGTTCATCGATATCAAGTCCGCCACCCAAAAAAACATTGATGATTTTGAGCGCTGAATGCTCCATGTCACCTTTAATATTTTTCGCCCAGGAAGACAGCAATGAACCGAGCATCAATGCCGGAATGGCCACGATCAAGCCGAGTTGCGTGGTTACCAGAGCAATCGAGATACCATCCGACAAGAGCTTAGGATCTCCGGTGCCAAATTCGGTAATCATGTCAAAGGTTTCGATCATGCCCGTTACCGTACCCAGCAAACCGAGCAGCGGCGCCACGGAGGCAATCACCAATATCGCCGTGCCAAAACGATCCAATGGGCTGGATTCTTGCAGAATGGCTTCGTACACGATGCCTTCCATGTGATCCCGATCATCTTTCAAATGACGCAGGGTATAGTGCAACACGCGCCCGATCGCGGAAGAGTTGTCTTCACAGCTTTTCTTGGCCACCTCCAGATCGCCGGAAGCCAATTCACCGAGAATCTGCTCCGTCAATTGCTGGGTGTTAGCGCTATTCGTCCGCAGCAAATGGGCGCGGATCAGAACCAGCAAGACTGCAAGGCCGCCCAGTATCACAATGATCCAACCAATGGGACCTCCGGAATCGATAATCCCTATGAGGGTTTTTTCAGGAGATTCATCGATGGAACTGGTGCGTGATTCAAATAGATACAACTGCAAAACATCCGGCTGTTCGTTATTGCTCAATACAGTGGCGTTTTCTGCACCCGCATTTTTCCAAACCTTGAAATCTCCTCCCCCGGCAGGAACCAGACTCCCGCTGCCACCGTCGCTGATGCCATACGCCGCAATATTGCCCAGATGAATCACCGATCCTTCAACCTGTTTGCCGTTGGCCAGGAAAAAATGACCTGTCTTGGTCTGGATTGCACCGAGATTCCTCAGTAAAGACAATGCTTGCTTAAACAAAAAATCAACTTTGACCGGATCGTTATCCTTGGCTTCCTTCATTGCCTCCGGCATTTCTATGCCATGATTTTTCAAAGTCCCTTCAGCTTGCAAATAGGTGGTTTCCAGGGCATCGCTGCGTTCTATCACAGCGGCTTCCTTATGTTCCGATTCGCTAAGCTGTGCGCTTAACTGATCAATTCGGGCTGATCGTTCGACCGAGCTGCGTTCAAGCGCGTTGACTTTACCGCTCAACGCCTGCTCTTCCCGATTGGCGCTGGCCTGATAATTTCTCAAGCGTTCGGCCAATTCACGTTTCTGCGCTTCCAGAAAAGCATATTCACGCTTATAAGCCGTTTCCAGATTAACGGTATCCTGCTTGATTGAATTTGTTTTTTTGGCGGGTGCAGATTCAGGCTTTCTTTCAGGTGCTGAAACCGATACATTCTCAGTGGCTTCAGTGCCTTTCCGATCCTGCGCAAAAACCAAATGCGGCAGAATCATTGACAGTGTCAAGATTAATAATTTTATTTTCATTTTTTTAACGGATTCGGTAATTCAAAATAACCCTGGCGAATTTGCTTCTTCAATGAATCAAACAAATTCCTGATTCGCTCCCTATCGCCTGCGTTATCCACCATCTCAAACTTCCAGCCGCCTTGCGCCAGCTTCCTGGCCATGCCGCTTTGGTTATCCTTGGTTTGAAAGAAAAGAAATACTGTGCCCAGTTTGGCGATATCCACCAGCACTTTTTCCCCATCGAGCATGATCGTTTGCTGATAAATACCATTTTCCTTACTCAGACGAATTTCATCCTCAATCAATGACCAAGCCTGGTTGACTGCCTTGTTGGGATCTATTTGCTGATTGATCAGATTGTTTTCCAGATCATTAATCGCCTTGACACGATCTTCCATTTTGAATGGAAAGCCGGTTTGAATATGCAACCGGTATTCACCCAATGCCGCCAACAGAACCGGCTTCAGACTTTCGCCAGACTGCTCCGCCTGTTTCGCAGTAACGCCCAACTTCTCGATGGAATGCTGCAACTTCTCGATACTCAGTTTTTGCCGCCGCTCTTCAACACTCAAATCCGCCAATTGCGAATTCAATGCCGATATTCTGCTGCCGTGCTTTTCCTTCTCGATATCCAGCTGCATTTGTAGCGTTTCCACTTCACCGCGGATTTTGGCCAATGACTTGGCCAGGTTCTCCAGGCTATTCCCCATCGCTACAGACGTAGATAAAAGCAAGATCATCACGCTGGAAAATAAAGCTGCCTTTTTAAAAAAATGGTTATGCATAAATTCCTCATCAACAATGCCCATGCATACTACAAGTTGAATATTTCACTTTCATGACAGTTCGATGTCATTTCATCAATCCCTTCCGGGATCAATCAAAGCCATATTAATCAGAAAAAAACTCGAATACTGAAGCAACTCAGTCTGTTGGAATGTGGGGATGTCATCAATCTTTTAACGCCGGACTGGCAGACATCAGCTGTTAGTCAAACAAGATATTAAGAAACAGCGGATTGAGTGATTATTACGTTTGAGAAATAATTCGATGCTTTTGGATTGATATTTCCAGCAGTTCCACATATCTCGAGGTAACAATGAGTTTATTGGAATGGATAACGATATTGAATCGTTTTGAAGCTCTACCCAGTAGTAGCGGCTTGAGAAGTTTAAATGCAGCGCGACATAACCACTCTATTTTCATCAACGAAGATTATTGAGTGAATCAGCAATAAGTAATTCATATAGTTGCTGTCAGCCGCCAGAATTAGAGGTCATAGGTAGGTACACTGCCGAATTGCGCGTTGGGGCGGTTTCTTTGGCTTCATAGCCCCAAAGTATAAAAGCTGGTGATCGAATTGACTGACTAGACAATTCAATGCGTCGTAATTGTAAATGCGTTTATACGGCAGTGTAGATTGCAAAATAAAAACTCATGCAATCCATCGAAAATATACTCAATTCGGGACCTGCCCCTATTTTCCCCTTTCCTGCTGGTAAAATGGGAGCCAAAACTCCCATTTTGGATTTATCTAAGCTTAAATTACACGGTTGATTCTTTTCTGCGACGTGCCATGAATCCGATCAACCCTAGACCCGCTAATAACATGGCATAGGTTTCTGGTTCCGGGATAGCAGCAACTTCGACATAATCATATCGGGTAGTTGATTCCCACAGCGAACCGATGCCAATGCCGCCATGAAGATAGGGATTCGAACTGTTATCAACAATAGGATTATCGGTGAGCGAATGACCATTAATGGAAACCATGAACTCATTTCCATTAGCCCAGAGATCCAGTTGGTTATCCCTATCGTTGATTGGAATGGATGGATCTATATCGCCTTCCCCAAGATGTGTACGCGTGAAGCCGTCATACTTACCAATGAGCCAGTCTGCTCCGGTAGGCCATAAAGGAGTCGTTATTATAAGAAAATAATACTGCCCATCGTACCAGGTAGTAGATTCCAGTTCCTGGATCCTGAAATGTACGAAGGCGTTATACCAGTCATCGCCGCCACCCTCCGCAATAAAACGAGTAGACAGATGATAGTCGGTCCAATTCTGATCGTTTACTGCAGTTTGTATATTGGAATCTCTGGCACCAGGTGAACCGCCTTGCATACTAACAAAACCATTGGCAACATCGGCAGAGCCTCTTTGCACTGTCCATAGAGGATCTAGTGAGGTACCCGAGAAATCATCGGTAAGCAGCATTTTTCCAACCGCAGGAGCAGTCAAACTCATGGATAAGGCCAGTGTTAAAAAAGATTTCCTAATAGATACAGGAAAATTAGTGTGGATTCCGGATCTCATTGCGCTCTCCTTTTGTCTGTTGTTTTAGCAAACTATAATTTGTGATTATGTAATTGACCCCATTGAGTATCAATACCGAAAAAATACTCCATGCCTGTCTGATCCATTTCTGAATAAACTGATCGAAAATTGTACCCAACATGGAAAAGCGTAAAACAATTTATATCCAGCTAGCTTGATATAAATCAACAAAAGAACAAACTAAGGATCAGATATCATCTTGAATGACAAGTGCTGAATGATCAGGAGCAGAAGATGGGGTCAAGATCAACATCACGAATATAGACTACAAAGCAAAAATTCATGTAATTCATCGACAATATTCTCAATTCTAGACCTGCCCCAATTTTCTACTAAATTATATAGTACTTTAATATAGATCAAATTTGTTGAACGCAGAAAGTGGAAAAATAAGAATGCCTATTGTGCTGCATCAGGGTTTTAAAATTCAGAGGAGATAATTATGTTTACAAGAAAGCTATATTCCGGATCTTCTAGATCCTTTGCGAAAGGGTTTGCTTTATGTGCAGTGATATTTTATTCCACGTTATCTTTTGCGGGAGGTACAGGTTGGAACAATTCGTCGGATCCTTATGCGCTTTATGGTTTATGTTTGTCCGGAAGCATTGGTAGTGCGCTCGGGTCAAAGCAATTTATTATAACTGGCATAGGTGAAACACTTACCAATGTACTGGCCATCACGGTCTTAGATTGTAAACCGTTTAATGGAGGAGGAACTCAAAAAATCGCCTGTCCAACTGATAGTCCCTACGCTTACTGTACCAATACCGGTAACGATGGTGGAGGTAATAACCTAACGCTAGGCGTTTTGAAACTTAATGCCAAAACTAATCCTAATGGTCTTTATACGGGGTGTCCTGGCGGTGCACAATTGAAACCAAAATTATCTCTAATAAAGAGAGTGCGTGATCCACGTTTGATCAAAGGTGCAGTAACCCTAAGCTGCGATACCGCTACCGTAGCGAAATCAACCAAAGCAGCGGTTGTGGATTGTCCAGCAGGGCCAGATCCTTATGACTATTGCCTCAGTACTCCAAATGATGGTTCTGGTAATGCCGTTAAGATTGGTGTTGTGGCAGCCAAGGATGCGGGGGATCCGTATGGAATGTATGGAGAATGCAATACCACTCCCTCGGCATATGGCATAGAAAAAGGTTTTAAATCTAAAGCAACGCTTGTTACTAGTGTGGGCCTTTCCATGGATACCGTAAGATCTATCGATCTCATAGGTTGCAATGCCCCTGTAGGGATAGGCAGTTGGTTTCCTGAAAATATGGTCACTGGTTCATGCTCTGAGATTCCCATACCACTTGCATGGGCGAATCGTTATAGCTATTGTATTTGGGGTACCGACGACAAAGGCAACGGTGTAGTAGCAGGTGTCAATCAATAGTGAGTAGCTGAGATAGCAACCTGGCCCCGTGCAGATCAGACATGGGGTCAGATACAGAATCACGAATATAGATAACAGATAACAAAACAAAAATTCATGCAATTCATTGAGAAAATTCTCAATTCTACTCCTGCCCCCATTTTCCTCCGACTAGCCTGTTTTCCAACTTCTTCCAATCGAAAGACACTGTTCCATTTCTGGCTTCATAAAATCTCTTCCATGAGACCAGCAGGTTAAGGCAAGCGTGATCAATATACCGTAGATCATCGAAATCGAGATGAACATCTCTTTTCAATGGAACGTCGTCCAGGATATTGGCCATCTTGGGAAGACTTACGAACGTGGCGGCACCTGAGAATTTGATGGAAATCGATTTGCTGTTCGTTCCTTGGTCAACGAAAATCTTAAGGATATTGGTTGAATATATAAGCTTCGCAAGTGCCACACCGAACCCTGCAAGCACGCCTATCAAAAGGTTAGTTGTCACAATGGTCACAAGGGTCACCGCATACACGACGACTTCTCCCCGGCCAAACATTGAAAGTGTCCGGATAGCCTGTACATTGATGAGGTTATAGCCGGTATACACGAGAAGAGCGGCCAGACTCGCGATGGGAACCAGTTCGAGTATTTGCGGAAAGAGTCCGGCAAAGAGCAGTAACCATCCACCATGCAAAATGGCTGAAACACGGGTTCGGCCTCCACTCTGAATATTGGCTTTGCTGCGGACGATCACGCCAGTCATGGGTAAAGCCCCAAGGAATCCACATAAAAAATTTCCAATCCCCTGGGCAGACATTTCCCGGTTGTATCGGGTTCGCTGACCCGAATGCATTTGGTCGACGGCAGCGGCGCATAAGAGGGTTTCCGCGCTGGCGATAAAGGCAATGGAGATTGCTATGGACAATAGGGACGGATCGAGAAGGGAAGCAAAATCCTCCATTCCCGGAAAATGGATCGAGCTATCGAGGCTATCCCGGAATTCAATATAATTGATGGAGAGATTTTGCACGTATGCCACTCCACTCGCGACCAATACACCCACCAATGGAGCGGGGATAAATTGAAACTTTTTGGGCACCAGGAATTGCCAAAGAATAATGACTGTGATCGTGAGAATTCCAATATGGGCCGACACCCAATGGCTCGGGTCATCTCCCTCATGAGGGATTAACCCTTTCCTCATGGCTTCGGGAATGGTCAAAATATTCTCAAGTCCATTTTCCTTGGGCGTGTCCCCAATCATGATGTGAAATTGGCTTGCCAGGATAAGCACGCCGATTCCCGCTAACATCCCTTGAATAACCGCAGGGGAGACGGCCCGGAACCATTGACCTAACTGGAGAAATCCCGCCAGGATTTGAATTGCTCCTGCCATCAGAACCACTATCCCTAGTTTGTCCACGCCAAAACGCTGAACCATATCGAAGATAAGCACGGTCAGACCAGCAGCCGGGCCGCTGATCTGCAGCGGACAACCGGCAAGGAATCCGACAACCAGGCCACCGATAATACCGGTAATAATTCCCTTCACGGGAGGGACACCCGAAGCAATGGCAATGCCCATACATAAGGGCAATGCCACCAGAAATACCACAACGGACGCCAAAAAATCGCGTTGCACATCTTTCCACGTCATCGTGGAAAACCCCTTCCATTGCAGCTTCTTAATCATGAGTCATCCGACATGGTTAATGATGAAGAGTTTCCTCATCCAGGCATTCTTGACCGTTTTGACCTCTTCCAAAGATGATGTCGACCGGTGCAAGAATTACTGATTCTACCGTTTTACCCGCTCAAGTTTATCATCAACGACGTTAATACCATTGGTTTAGTATGGAACCAGGAAAGATATTCCATCAGCGCCTACCGCAGAGCCTTTCTGAAGACGTCGTGCAAACCGGTTGCCTTGCATTTCGCTAACATCACCGATCACGCGCGCTACCCTGCTGTTATGGAAACTCAATAGCTGCTTGCGGAATGGAATAACAAAAATCGTTTCATTGTCATACAGCATCTGGTGCAATTTTGGCAGTTCGTGCCAGGGTACCGTAGGTTTTGCATGATGCACGTTGTGATAGCCAAAGTTAAGCGTAAGAAGATTTAGCCACGGGCGATTGATTGAAATCGGATTGCTAAAAGTATGAGACTGCTCATAGTTCCGGTCGTCTTTGTGCTTTACCGGATCGGGATTGCTATCCGCTGCCACGACGAATTCATAGTTGTGTTGAAGTGCATCCATGAAACGCAGAACCGTCAGAAAGATGATATAGGCCAGAAGGTAGCAGACATAAACGATAGGCGAATAGAGGAATACCGCCAGAAACAGACTGAACCGGACAACGATTATCCCGGTTACCCGAAGCCGTTGATCCGCTTTTTCCTTAAAGATGAATGGGGCGGAAATCAGAACAGCATGCATGAAGAGCTCTACCGCTGGTATGTACAGCCATTCCAAAGCCTTCACGATTTTGAGCTGCATCGGATGACGTGCAAGATAGCTCCGGTAGTCGAACACCACGGTATCGACGTGGTCTACGTGATGTCTCATGTGATTTGCGCGCAAATTGTCATACGTTCCATAACAGCCGCCGGTAAGCCAATTTAATGCGCTTCCCAGCCAGGCATTGTGACGCGATGATTTGAATACGGAATTGTGTCCGCATTCGTGGATCATATAAGCGGCGATTACCATACCGTGAGCCATTGCGAGCGTACCGATCATCATGAGAACCGGATTCAGGGACAAGATAAGCACGGCTCCGCCAACATAAGTTATCTGGCAATATAGCAATGCCAGGATGGTTGGACGCAAGCTGCCCTCGTAACGAAACCAGTTTTTTTCTATTGTACTCATCATGGCTTGACTCCTTCTTTCGTAGTTACTTTTTATTCGACATGAATTTTGCAATTATACATGCAAAATTACATGCAAAAAGATGTATGATGATATTTTTTAATCATTGCGAATTCCGCAAACGTCAAAGAGAAGGAGATAAGAAAAATGATCAAACCTGCAAAGCAGACGGACGCAAGACGACGCCAGCTCATCCAACTGATAAACAGTACGGATCAGTATTGGTTGGATGTCCTGGGAGATAAGCTGTTTCACGATTTGAATTACTATGATCTTTTTACGCGCATATGGCTGAGGCTTGACGATACTTTCCACAAATCCGAGCTGTACCAGCTCATGCCCAACGTCAGCCAGCGCACCGCCGTCAAATACGTCCAGATTGCAATCGATCAAGGTTTACTCATTGAGCATATAGACCCCAATGATCTCCGCTCCAAGCGGATTACGATGTCCACCGATCTCAAGCAAAAAATTGAGATTTTTCTGGATTACTCTGTTTCAGTGTTCGAGACGTTCTCTGGGTCAACATCCCGACAGGACTAATGGGATCACCGTTTTACCCTCGACATCTTTTTATCTCGCGTCATCATGAGGGTAAACCGGCGTGCAAAAGTTAGCGCTGCCATATAGCCATCGCTATAGCCATCGCAACGGGAATTTTAAAATGAAACCCGAAAGACACGCCGTTCAGTCGGCGCGTATCCGGACTTTCAGTCCGTAGCCCAAACCCACCGGCTTTAGCCGGTGGTTGTTCAGTTGGCTAATGAGGGAGTCGGGCAGGAATTTCTGGAAGGATAATCAGTAGAAAGTAACAGAAGTACTCGAACCGATCCGCAAAAGCTTTGTTGTTTTGCAAAATCACTACTGCTAGGGTATTTCAATACATGCGGCCAGATCCTTAGCCAGCTTCTCCAGAATGGCCGCTTCTTTTAGCCCATCGATCAGACGTCTGGGAATGCCCGAAAAACCGGTTTGAGCGCCTGCCAGTGCCCCCGTGAGAATAGCCCGTGCCTGGTTTTGTCCACCACCATTGACGGCATGGAGTACAGCTGATTCAAAATCGCCGTGAAAACGAGCTGCAAGATAATAGGCAGCAGGCAATTGGTGATAAATGGCACAGGGCATACCATAAACAATCGATACTTTCCATGCCGGCTCTATACGAATTTCAGGATCGTTCACGGCTGCGGCCATATACGAAGGCGTCAGCAATGCGTCCGGTGAGGCGAAGCGTCCTGCGCGAGGCGGATCAGGGTCACCCGGACGTGGCATTTGTAAATCATCCCGAGTCACGACATGAAACGGTAGTGCGCCTTTTTTTACTAATTCCAAGAGCTTCCCGGACAATTCCGTATCCAGAGCATGCCCCTGAATCAAAAGACCCAATACTGCACCATAAGCGACGGTCAGGGATACTACGATTTCATCAGACTGGGTCAGAAGGGTATTTTTGGTTATGGCATCAGCAAGCTGACCGGGATTCAATGCATAGCGGACAGCAATGGCAAGGGTGCGCTCTATGGCCTCAGTCGTATCGGCGTGACTACCGGTTTTCCCCCAAGGCAGCTTTTGCTCCACACGCCGCCTCCATACTTCACGAATTGACTGGCTGGTGTACCCGCCGGGCCCGCTCACCGGCGTTCCGTCAAGTAGCGGCAAGAGATCTTCATCCATGCGACGGCAAAAATCTTCTGTATCGTAGCCACCCCGGTCAACAAGCGAACGCACCATAAGCGTGAGAATGAAACCTGCTTGCGACAATTGACCGCCTTTAAGGCCAGCATGATACCGGTCAGGTTTGGGGTCAGTATAGGTACTGATCCATTCTCCATAATCACGCCGAAGATCGTCCAGACTATAGTACCAATGCGGGCCGAGAGCCAGCGCATCACCAATGAAAGCGCCCATGATGGCGCCACTGGCGCGATCCTGAATGTTTTTCTTCGACATCAGCACCCTCCTGTATACAAAAATAGAAATTGCAATCCTGGAATTACGTCTTATACATCACGTTTTCCAAGGCATTGTATCATGCAACCAAACGCGGCAATACGCGGGAAGGCATTCATAGCAACGATACCGGTCTTCAACAATGCCGCCCCCGTCATCGAATACAGTCAGCCGCTATGCCGGAGTATCGCGCTGGAGGAATACCGCACAATGAATAGCCGGCTATGAGGCAAGCAATGACTGGATGTTACAGGTATATTGAAGTGGTCTGCACATTGACTCAGGTGGATACGTAATAAAATTCATCAACATGCCGACAGCGTCTCAACGATTTTCTCAAAACCAAGACAATATCCGGGAACAAACTATACATAGCACGATAAGTTTATCCCCAAACCAATATTCAAAACCTTGCCTTGACAATAGAGTCCATGTAGTCTTGTCAAGTTATTAATCATCTTAAATCAAACAGCTACAACTAAAGGAAATCATGGGTATTTTACATAAATGGCATTTCTTCCGCTCCGGCGGTTTCGATCAAGTGCACTTAAACTCAAGCGCTGACTTAAAATCACTCGGCGAGCTCGACCCTAAACTCTGGGCAGCACTGAGCTGCCCTACCGATCATTTGGAATTTGATGCTAAAACACTCGAATTCATAGATACCGATAAAGATGGTCATATACGCGTACCGGAGATTATTGCAGCCGTAAATTGGACCACATCGCTGCTAAAGAATCCGGAAGATATGATCCTGGGATCAAATTCCCTATCTTTGAGCGCTATCAATGACGATACGGCGGAAGGCGCTATTTTGCTGGCATCGGCAAAAGAAATATTGCTCAATATTGGCAAAGGCGAAGAACCCGCAATCACCGTTGAAGATACGGCAGATTTGAACAGGATTTTTGCCAGCACAAAATACAACGGGGATGGCATTATTCCTTCGAGCGCCGCGCCAGAACCGAATACTCAAGCTGTCATTGAAGAAATCATTCTTTGTGTCGGATCGGATGAAGATCGGTCGGGTTTGCCAGGCATCTCTGAAGAAAAAGTCAAACAATTCTATATGGAAGCGAACGCTTTTTCTGAATGGTGGCGGGAGGCTGAGAAAGACTCGATCAACATTCTGCTGCTTGGCGATGAAACGGGCGCTGCCCAAGCAGCATTCGATCGCGTTAAGGTTAAAATTGATGATTATTTTACACGCAGCAAATTGGCAGAATTTGATCAGCGCGCCGGTGATCCGTTGAATCCCGCGCTAACCGAATATGAAGCGCTGACCAGCAGAAATCTATCCGCGGACTCTGAAGAGATCGCTGCTTTTCCTTTGGCAAAAGTCGAAGCAAAAAAACCGCTTCCGCTTGAAAACGAGATTAATCCTGCCTGGGCCG
Organism: Nitrosomonas ureae; assembly: GCF_900108305.1. Lineage (GTDB taxonomy): Bacteria > Pseudomonadota > Gammaproteobacteria > Burkholderiales > Nitrosomonadaceae > Nitrosomonas > Nitrosomonas ureae_B. The sequence goes on along the minus strand of NZ_FNUX01000005.1, from coordinate 67,047 downwards.
ACGCCCTGGCTGAGTTTAAAAAGAAAGTTGTCACGCCATTGTTAGGCAATAAAGATAATCTAAGCAATGGAGACTGGCAGGAATTATGCAACAGATTCTCCGCTTATCAGGCATGGTTGAAAACCAAACGCGGCGCTGCTGTTGAACCTTTAGGAATCAAGCGTGTTCGCGCCATTCTGACAGGCGGGCACCATGACAAAATCATGCAACTGATTCAGAACGACAAGTCACACTCCGGCACTGCGGATGCCATCAATTCGGTGGAAAAGTTAATTCGCTTTCATTGTCATCTTTTCCAGCTATTGGATAATTTTGTATCGTTTCATGATTTTTACACGGCCCAGAACAAAGCAATTTTTCAGGTGGGATCGCTCTATCTGGATGGCCGTAGCTGTGATTTTTGCTTGCACGTCACTGACATCAACAAGCACAGCAGCATGGCAAATTTAAGCGGTACCTATTTGGCCTATTGCGAATGCCAACGAAGAGACGACGATAGTAAAAAAATGAATATCGTCGCAGCGTTCACAAATGGCGATGCCGACAATCTGATGGTAGGCCGGAATGGCATTTTTTATGACCGCAAAGGCCAAGACTGGGATGCGACGATCGTAAAGATTATCGAACACCCTATCAGCGTCCGCCAGGCTTTCTGGTATCCGTATAAGCGGATTGGCAAAATGATTGATGAGCAGATCGAGAAAATGGTCAGCGCCCGGGAAAAAGCCGTGCAAGATCAGGCGGCTTCCGGCATAACCAGTACCGCACAAACAGCAGAAGCAGTTAAAGCCCCTCCCGTTCCATTTGATGTCGGTAAATTTGCCGGTATCTTTGCAGCAATTGGGCTGGCTATTGGAGCGATTGGCACTGCGATTGCATCAGTCGTTACGGGATTCATCAGTTTAGTCTGGTGGCAAATGCCCTTGGCAATCCTTGGCCTGATCCTGTTGATCTCGGGCCCATCGGTCATTCTCGCGTTTCTCAAGCTACGTAAACGCAATCTGGCGCCATTACTCGATGGCAATGGTTGGGCAGTAAATACCCGTGCCATTATCAATATTCCATTTGGCGCCTCGCTGACAAAAATGGCCAGCTTGCCACTCGGCGCCCAGAGATCATTGGTTGATCCTTATGCCGAAAAAGAGCGTCCATGGAAATTGTATTTGTTTATCATACTGCTGCTGAGCAGCATCGCCTACCTTTGGACCAATGACTACTTCAGTCCAGACACTAGTGAAGAAGCACAGAAACAACTCACGAATAAGAAAAGTGAAACCACGATTGAAGACAAAGCAAAACCTGATAACACCGGATCAGAAAATAAAACTCCTGACACACCCCAATCCATGAACGGTTTACAATCCGATACCAAGGTTTCTACAGATCAGCCATCGGGATCGTCATCAGCAACAGTTGTTCCAGGACCAAAGCCAGCCAATCATTAAGAAACTGATTCATGTCTTAAACCACAAGCCAGGATTGATACAATTCTTATCCAGCGAGCTTGAAGAATTGTATCAATCTAATAAGGAAGCGCTGATTCTATCAATATCTTGACAGCCGCTAGCCAATAAAGTCTACTATCAGCAGCCTATCCCCTACCTGCAACAGTTAAAATTCATTTCCGGTAGATTGATCATGAAGGAATCATTGCAGTGTTTTCAGCGTTTAAAAATTTCAATTTTATAACAGCGCTTGGTTATCTGGTATTTTCCGCAAGCTGGCTCGCATTTGCCTATTTCCTGGGGCGATTGATTCCGGATCAACAATTATGGTTTGCTTTGCTGATAACGCTCATATTTGCCTTACCCATTTACTCTGCGGCTATTTATGCAGTAACCATACAAAGAATCTATCTTTCCAGTCAATTCAAGAAATCCGGCATTTTGCATTGGTTATTCACCCGGCGAATCCTGGCGTATATCGGCTGGTTGCTATGGTCGGTCATTTTTGCATTTTTATTGCTGTTTTATCTCGGCTCAGCCGAGAAGCGGGAATGGATCGCATTCTTTGCGGCAATCCCCGTATTCGCGGCCATTTATGCCATTTTCTTCCCTTTGGCTGCACGCGAATATAAATTCTACATTGCCGTGCACAAATCTTTATCCTGGTCTCGCTGGGCAACTGCGCTGGTAATGGCAATATTTTTTGTCATTTTCATCAACCACAGTGATGTAAATCGCCAATATTCATCACTGGCTGAAGCGGTCATGACGGCGAGCAAGCATCTGGACGGAACAACAAACAGTGTTCTGATTCTTGAAACCAATCGGTTACTAGGTTTTATCGAAGGCGTAAAACGCTATGCACTCAGTAGCTTGCACTCACTCAGTAACATGTTTTATTTAGGCGCGGTTTTTCTGGGGAGCTTAGTGTTCTTCTTCAATGTAGCACTGGGCATATCCAGTTTCATGGTCCCTTTATCCGAATACCGCCGCGTGTTTGCTCCGATACAGGATAGCGATGATCCGCCTGCGGTTTCCCCGTGGGCCTGGGGTATCACATCGGCGTTAGCCACTTTTTTTGTTTTCTTCATTTATGTGCCGTCCACTGTTTACGTCGATGCCTGGATGCGCTCCAATCCGGAGACAGTCGGCGAAATTCGCGCTTCTCAGCAAATTATCATTCAGACGGTGGAAAAAATTGGAGATGATTACTATCAACCCGGAACTGCGGAACAGATCGAACAGGCTTATCTCGAAAGCCTGCACAAATTGGAAACTTCAATCGATCAATTGCGCAAAACTACCGCTCTAGGCTTTGAGCAAATGATTGACAATGTGGACGATTATCTCGATTGGTATTATAGCTTGCCAGGCGAATATGAACGTATTGTAGCGCTTGCTACCGGTACATTGGAAAACTGGATGGCGGAAAAACTCCAGAATTATCTGATGCAAGGCAACGCATTCGGCCCGGTGCAACAATCCATTGAAAGCCTGTTACAGAATAATCTGCAATTGCGCGCTGAGCATTTGCAGAAAGTTGAGCGAATACTCAATGAAAATCGCGTTGATCTCATCGATGACTCGCAACTGGAAATTGTTCGGCAGGCCTCGTTAAGCGCGCTGAAAGAGCCACCTGCACACAGTGTGATTATTAATCTGGAAAACCGTATGCTGATTTCCGGCGGAATAGGCACCGCCGGTGCAATCACCGGTGCGATTGCCGGCAAGATCACAGCGAAAGTGGCCGGGAAAGGCATTATCAAGCTGGGGGCGCAAGCTCTGATCAAGGTAACCGCCGGCAAGGCAGTCAGCGCTTTAGGCGGAGCCGCAGCGGGCGCCGCAACCGGCATGGCGCTAGGCTCATTCATTCCCGGCATTGGGACGGCCATCGGTGCAGCCATTGGTGGTATCATTGGCGGCATTACTATTGGCCTAACGATCGAGAAATTGCTCTTGATGCTTGAAGAAGCATTCTCGCGTGAAGAGTTTAAGCATCAAATACTTGAAGCCATTGAGGAAGAGCGTATTGAATTCGAGAAGTTTTTAAACACTCCGATTTTGCTGGATAAGCCTTGATGGCATGACCGGAATTGAGAAGCATCCTGAAGTTTTCCTGAAGCCCAATTAGCGTGCTCCGACTGATTAACCTTAACTTTAAAAGTTGAATGGAACATGACATTACACTGATCACCACGATCGCAGCGGGTTTTGGTTTGGCTTTGATTTTTGGCTTTATCGCTGAAAAGCTGAAAACTCCCGCATTGGTTGGCTATCTATTGGCCGGAATTGCGATCAGTCCCGCCACGCCCGGATTTGTCGCAGATATCGATATTGCCTCGCAATTATCGGAAATCGGCGTGATGCTGCTGATGTTTGGTGTCGGGTTACATTTCTCCTTGAATGATCTGTTAGCTGTCAAGCGTATCGCCGTACCGGGTGCAATCGTGCAGATGACTGTTGCAACTTTACTGGGTATGGCCCTGGCGGATTGGTGGGGATGGGATTTTGGTGCAGGGCTGGTTCTAGGTTTATCGTTATCCTGCGCCAGTACGGTCGTGCTCCTTAAAGCAGTTGAATCACGAGGATTACTGGACACCATGACCGGTCGAATCGCGGTTGGCTGGTTGATTGTTGAAGATTTAGTCACGGTTCTGATTCTGGTGCTGCTGCCATCCTTTGCCACCATGCTGGGAGGATCAAATGGCGCTGAAACTGCAACACAACCTCTGTGGCAAACGATCGGAATCACTTTACTGTTAGTTTCGGCCTTTATCGCGATCATGCTTATTGTCGGGCTGCGCGTACTGCCCTGGTTACTATGGCAGGTTGCCCGCACCGGCTCGCGCGAACTGTTCACGCTGGCTGTGGTTGCCGCCGCCATTTGCATAGCCTATGGCGCCGCGGCATTGTTTAATGTGTCGTTTGCACTGGGTGCTTTCTTTGCCGGTATGGTAATGCGCGAATCAAAATTCAGTCATCGCGCTGCGGAAGAATCCTTACCCCTACGCGATGCTTTTGCGGTATTGTTTTTTGTTTCCGTCGGCATGTTGTTCGATCCTGCCGTATTAATCGATGAGCCTATGCATGTTTTAGCGGTGGTCGCGATTATTATTGTGGGAAAATCAATAGCGGCCATGTTGCTGGTGCTGATCCTACGCTATCCGTTGAATACTGCATTGACAGTGGCCGCCAGTCTTGGTCAGATCGGCGAATTTTCGTTTATTCTGGCGGGCTTGGGGCTATCGCTTGGGTTAATGCCTGCTGAGGGAATGAGCCTGGTACTTGCAGGCGCGTTGATTTCCATTGCCTTTAATCCGATCGCTTTTGCCGTTATTGAGCCTCTCCGTAATTTGATCTTGAAGCATTCTGCCGTGGCGCGCAGATATGAAAGCCGGGATGATCCGTATGCTGAACTCCCGATGAGCACCGAACGTAAATATCTTCACGGCCAGGTCGTACTCGTCGGCTATGGCCACGTAGGTGAACGCATCGTACAGGCGCTTGTGGAACAGGATATTCCGTTTGTCGTTGCGGAGCAAAATCGTGAACTGGTACAGGATCTGCGAAAACAGAATATTAATGCGGTATCCGGGGATGCGACAGAACCCTCGGTATTAATTCAGGCGCATATCACCAACGCGGCAATGCTAGTCATTGCAATCCCCGATCCATTAAATGCTCGTCAGATGATTGATACCGCACGTACCTTGAATCCTGAAATCGAGATTGTATTACGCACCCGCAATGAAGATGAAACGGCATTACTGCGCCAGGACAAGGTTGGCACCGTATTTTTCAGTGAAGAGGAGCTTGCTAAAAGCATGACTCATCATATATTGCAACGCTTTGATACAGAATTAGAAAATGACATAATAAAGCACTAAGTGAAAATTGTCCGCACACTCACAATAACGGGATTACCGCAATGTTAGAACAACACTATATAGGTATTGATCAAGATGAAAATGAAGGGCTCACTCATCTAGGCCGCATTGTGCGTGATGCCTGGGTGTTCGGCATTTTGCCCGACTCCGAAACCTGCGCGGGCTGGAGTGGCGCGCAAATGCAATCCCTGTACGAAAAAGTCTACGCTGCTTGGGAGCCCTACGCACACCTGCCAAGCCGTTTACCGGATGAATTACGTGAACGGCATGCGCAACTATACGCACGAGCCATTGCAAAGGCGAAAGAGAAAGGCTGGGATACCGAGCTGGATGACGATGACTAGCGCTTTGCCGGGAAATGAAGAATCCGTGCCGGGCCATCCAACTTGACCTTATTGACCAAGATCTTTAATGCCAGAGGGAATTCCCTTTGCAATCGAGTCATGATTTCTGACATGTTCTCACGGTAATAGATTGCATCATAGACGACCGGATGATTCAATGCATCACGATCTTCCCGCTTGAAATTGCACCACGCAATATCAATCCAGCATTTACGCTCCCCGTCGACAAACACAAATTCATTGCTATCGACAATAGCCATATATTGCATGGTACGGATAGGCACGAACAAATGCCCGGTCGGACAGCGCGTTAATAAGGTAATGGCCAGATTATAAATATCTGCAGGTAAGTGACGAGTCTCTCGATAGATCTCCGGATCGCGATAACAGGTAATCTCCATAATTGCTCCAGTTAAGTATTAAAGATTTAGATTATTGTTATAACCCAAAATGCTTCCGGCAACTCAGTTGAGAAGCAAAATATCCATACTTGTGTTACCTTACCGCCGATAATCCAAGAACTCAAGGTAATGAACAATAATTTTTATTCATTAGCCAAACCGGGAATTAAATTTTGTTGATCCAGCAAACAATCCCTATTCCTTACCAGAACAACATGCTATGTCGCTACCCAAGCTTTTAAATCATTTTATTTCACGCCTGGGGCCTGGATTACTCTATGCGGGCGCAGCTGTGGGCGTTTCTCATCTGGTTCAATCGACTCAAGTCGGCGGCATGTTTGGATTCGAGTTAATTATTGCAATTATTATTATTCATTTAATCAAATATCCTTTCTTTGAATTCGGTCCGCGTTATACCGCAGCGACGGGGCAGCATATTTTGCACGGATATTTAAAACTGGGGAAATGGGCCGTATGGCTCTATCTATGCCTGTCGATATCGACCATGTTCATCGTTCAAGCCGCCATTACTGTAGTAACGGCTGGCTTGATAAAAAGTATTTTTGGCCTTGAAGGATTTGGCGGGCATGATCCGAAAATAATTGAATTCATTATCAGCAGTATCTTACTGCTGTTCGCTTTGATCCTGCTGGTCAGTGGCCACTATAAGCTTCTGGATAAACTGATGAAAATAATTATCCTGATACTTACGATAACTTCGGTCGCTGCTGTGATCATGCTGTTGTTTGACAATCCCGGGCATCACAAAACCGCTACTGTATTTTTCTCATTTTCTGATACGGTGCATTTAATCTTTTTGGCCACATTTCTTGGCTGGATGCCTGCACCTCTTGATCTTTCCGTATGGCATTCCATTTGGGCCAAAAGCAAAAATGAGAGTAGCGGTAAGTTAACCAGCATGCAAGATGCTCTGTTCGACTTTAGAGTGGGTTATATTGGAACCGCTTTTCTGGCGATCTGCTTTCTATTATTGGGTGCGTTGGTGATGTATGGCAGTAATGTTCCTTTTGCAGCGGGAGGCGCAGCCTTTGCAGGACAATTGCTGGATATGTACGAACAGGCATTGGGCGAGTGGGCTTATCCCATTGTTGCCATCGCAGCACTGGCGACCATGTTCAGCACGACATTGACCGTTCTCGATGCTTTTCCACGCTCAATCAGCGCCTCCCTGGAGTTATTATTCCCGCAAAAATCACTGCTGAATAATGAAAAAACCTATTTGGTCTGGCTATTGATCATTATTACAGGAACATTATTTATCCTCTTCTTTTATCTTACCTCGATGCGTGAAATGGTTAAAATTGCCACTGTCGTCTCTTTCGTTGCAGCCCCGGTTCTCGCCGTGCTAAACATGCAGGCCGTATTCAGCAACACTATGCCCGCCCAGCATCGCCCGGGAAAATTGATGTGGATTTGGTGCTGGTCGGGCGTTGTTGCTTTATCCGCTTGTTCAATTATCTATTTATTACTTTGATTTAATATTTAATGCGCCCTACCCGCCTTGAGAAGCCAGCGGCCACCCGCAGCAATCTTAAAACGATAGCTGCATTGCTACCCTATTTATGGGAATTTAAAGTCAGAGTTGTGCTTGCGCTCAGCTTGCTGGTATTGGCCAAATTAGCCAACGTTTCTGTTCCATTGGTGCTAAAGGAAATTGTCGATGCTTTGGATCAAACGCGCGCCGAACTGACGCTACCCGTTTTTTTGCTGCTGAGTTATGGCGTATTACGCCTGTGCAGCACTTTATTTGGCGAATTACGCGATGCCATCTTCGCCAAGGTGACGCAACGAGCGATCCGGCGCATTGCCAACAAAGTATTCAGCCACCTGCATTCCCTGTCATTGCGTTTTCATTTGGAACGGCAGACCGGTGGCGTTTCGCGCGATATCGAACGCGGCACGCGCGGCATTTCATTCCTGCTGAATTTTATGCTGTTCAATATCTTGCCGACACTGCTGGAAATCGGTTTGGTATTGATCATTCTCATTAGCCGGTATGATATCTGGTTTGCCATCATCATTGTCCTGACCTTGCTGGCTTATATTGCGTTGACGCTGATCGTCACCGAATGGCGCATGATTTTCCGCCGCACCATGAACAATATGGACTCCAAGGCCAACACCCAGGCAATCGACAGTTTGCTGAATTATGAAACGGTCAAATACTTTGGCAATGAATCCTGGGAAGCCCGGCGTTACGATGAACATCTGCAATCATGGGAAAAAGCCGCCATACGCAATCAAACTTCGCTGGCAGCGCTTAACGCAGGACAAAGCGCAATAATTGCTGTCGGAGTCACGCTGCTCATGCTATTGGCAGCCGATCAGGTCATCGATGGCCATATGACGCTGGGCGATCTGGTGCTGATCAATGCTTTCATGCTGCAACTTTATATGCCATTACATTTCCTCGGCTTTGTGTACCGCGAAATCAAGCATTCGCTCGCAGATATGGAGCGCATGTTTACTTTACTGGAGGAAAACAAAGAAATTCAGGACAAGCTCGATGCCCGGATACTCGATGTCAAAAATGCGGCGATCCATTTTAATCATATAAATTTTAGCTATGAGCCTAATCGTCAAATCCTGTTTGATGTCAGCTTTGATATCCCGTCCGGACAAAACATCGCCGTTGTGGGTCATAGTGGTTCAGGGAAATCCACACTGGCGCGCTTGTTGTTCCGCTTTTATGACGTGCAGTCAGGTTGCATCATGATCAATGATCAGGATATCCGGGACGTCACGCAGCAAAGCCTGCGCAGCGCCATGGGCATCGTGCCGCAAGACACCGTGCTATTTAACGATAGCATTTATTACAACATTGCCTATGGGCGCCCGGATGCCACGGCGGATGAAGTCTATGCAGCAGCCAGGTCAGCGCACATCGATGATTTTATTGAGAGCCTTCCTGACAAATATGAAACCATCGTCGGCGAACGCGGCTTGAAACTATCCGGTGGCGAGAAACAGCGCGTGGCCATTGCGCGCACCATTTTAAAGAATCCTGCCATGCTGATTTTTGATGAAGCCACATCAGCGCTGGATTCACATTCAGAAAAACGTATTCAAGCCGAGTTGAAACGCATCGCAAAAAATCGAACGACATTGACCATAGCGCACCGATTATCCACCATTGCTGACGCTGACCAGATCCTGGTCATGGATCATGGGCGCATCATCGAGCGTGGCACACATCAGCAGTTGCTTGCCATGAAAGGTAACTATGCGCGTATGTGGGAATTACAACGACAAAAAGAAGCCGATCAAAGATTACCACTCAATTTAACCGCTAGTTAACCAACCCAGCCGCTCTCGTTGACAAATCACTCTGTATCAATTACTTGTGGATTGCATTTCTATAAATAGTGCCCCTCTCGTTTCCTTGATATCGATCTGAATAAATAAAAAACCGGAAAACACGGGGAAAACCAACCTTTTCTTCGAGAATGATTAAAGCCGTGATGTGCTAATTTCTCACTTCAGAATTTGCCATCAAACAATTGCGTATTTACATTCCAGGGAGTCATCGCAATGCTCGTATCGGTCGGTTATATCATTATTATTATTTCTGTATTTGGCGGTTTTGCGCTAGCGGGCGGTCACTTGGCTTCTTTATGGCAACCTGTGGAAATTCTCATGATCGGTGGTGGCGCTATTGGCGCATTTGTGGTTGGCAATTCAAATAAAGCGCTTAAGGCCACGATGAAGGCTTTGCCTACCGTTTTCAAGGGGTCTAAATATACCAAGGCGCTTTACATGGATCTGATGACATTACTCTATGAGGTACTTGGAAAAATTCGTAAAGAAGGATTGATGTCTATTGAAGGAGATGTGGATGATCCGTCGAATAGTCCCATTTTTACCAAATATCCGGATATCCTGGCCGATCATCATATCACCGAATTTATCACCGATTATTTACGGTTAATGGTGGGCGGCAATCTTAATTCTCTGGAAATTGAGAGTCTCATGGATAGCGAATTGGAAACGCACCATCAGGAAGGGGAAGTGCCCGTTCATGTGATAGCAAAACTGGGCGATGGACTGCCTGCCTTTGGTATTGTTGCAGCCGTTATGGGCGTGGTACATACGATGGAATCCGTTCATCTTCCACCTGCGGAATTAGGCGTTCTGATCGCCGCGGCCCTTGTGGGTACATTCCTGGGAATTTTACTGGCATACGGATTTGTCAGCCCGCTCGCCGGTAAACTCGAACACAATCTCCACGAATCCAGCAAAATGTTTGAATGCATCAAGATTACGTTGTTAGCCAATTTAAACGGCTATTCACCTGTGCTAGCGGTTGAATTCGGCCGGAAAGTGTTATTTACCACCGAAAGACCTTCTTTCCTGGAGCTGGAAGAGCATGTTAAGCAAAGTAAATCCAGGTAATTCATAGTCCTCCCAACATAGTGCCCACAATTTAATTTGCGAGAATATTTATGGCTGATGATCTTTCACAGCGCCCAATAGTCATTAAACGAATTAAAAAGGTGACTGGTGGCCACCATGGCGGCGCCTGGAAAATCGCCTATGCGGATTTCGTAACCGCCATGATGGCTTTCTTTTTGCTGATGTGGCTATTAGGATCATCGACCCAGAGCCAATTGGAAGGTATCTCGGAATATTTTAAAACACCGTTAAAAATCGCTTTCATGGGTGGCTCGAGCATTGGAGAAAGCAATAGCTTAGTTAAGGGGGGCGGCACAGATCTTACCCGTCAGCACGGTCAAGTTAAGAATGGAGAAATTATTACTAACGACAAAGCCAATAAGCAGGCAATAAAAGTTATTAAAGAACGGATTGAGTTGGAAAAACTCGAAGGGTTAAAAAAGAAAATTGAAAAAGCCATTCAGGCCAATCCCCAATTGCAAAGATTTGCAAACCAATTACTGCTGGATATCACTACTGATGGATTAAGAATCCAAATTGTTGATGAGAAAAACCGGCCTATGTTCGCTCTTGGAAGTGCCGAGTTACAACCCTATACCCGAACCATTCTGCGTGAAATTGGCAACATGCTGAACGAAGTAACCAACAAAATCAGTCTTTCCGGCCATACGGATGCAAAACCTTTTCCGGCCGGTGATAAAGGTTACAGTAACTGGGAACTTTCCGCCGACCGGGCCAATGCTTCCCGCCGGGAATTGATTGTAGGCGGCATGGATGCTAATAAGATGCTGCAAGTTGTCGGATTGTCTTCGGCTGTATTATTTGATAAACAAGATCCTCTTAATCCAATTAATCGCCGGATCAGCATCGTGGTAATGAATGAGAAAGCGGAAAAAGCGATTACTATGGATAATCCCACTGTTGATATCGATATGCAGGAAGAACCCACGAAGGATTTATTGCAGAATCCAGGAGCAAATGCTTTATAAACCTGTAGCTTATTTACTATGATGAAATTCCGGCATCCGGTTATTATCGCCTTGCTTACTCAGATAACCACCTTGATAGGGGTTGGTTTCTTTATCGGGATCCAGTCGGTAATCGTTTTAAATATTTTTGCATGGGCTATCGTGCAGGGATTGCTGGCCGGGTTTGTGAGTTATTGCCTCAGAATGCCGCTGTGGTGGATTCCGATCCATTTTATTTTTATGCCGTTAGCGATTGCGGTATTAGCACTGAACATTTCACCCACCTGGTTCCTGATACTTTTTCTCTGTTTATTGCTCACCTACGGCAAAACTTATAAAACCCAGGTACCTTTGTATCTTTCAAGCAGAAGCGTGGAGCCGGCACTGGCAGCATTATTACCCCGGCAGGATCAGTTTTCCTTTATTGATCTTGGAAGCGGGTGCGGAGGATTAATCAGTAATCTGGCAAACACTCACAAGAACGGTTCTTTTTACGGCATCGAATATGCGCCCTTACCTTTTCTGATCAGTCAATTAAGAAGCATGTTTTCTGTTTCGGCCAGTAAAATCATATGGGGTGATTTCTGGAAGCATGATTTCTCAAACTATGATGTTGTATATGCCTATTTATCCCCGGTTCCAATGGCTTCGCTGTGGCAGAAGGTCACTCAGGAAATGCGTCCCGGAAGTTTTCTAATCAGCAACACTTTTATTATTCCTGATATTCCACCTGACAAATGTATCAAGCTTGATGATTTCTCGAATTCCACGCTATATCTCTGGAAAATTTAACGCCCCGGTTTTAATCGCCTATGTGCGACGCCACGCCGTTCCTTGCGAACTATCTTCAAGAATGATGCCCTGTTCCTGCAATCGTTTCCGGATTGCATCCGCATCGGAATAACGCCCTTCTTTACGTGCGTTTATACGCTCCTGAATCAATTGCTCAATTTCATCGTGCGCTGAGGGATTTAATTCACTGTTAGCCGCCTTATTTTGCAGATATTCTTGCGGGTTCTGTTGCAAAAGCCCTAGCAAGCCACCGAGCGCCTTAAGTAATCCAGCGTGTTCTCTTGACCCTGTTTTGTTGATATCGCTGGCAAGATCAAACAATATAGCAATTGCGTCCGGCGTATTAAAATCATCATCCATTGCCTGTTTAAATTTTTGTGCATGAGGATAATTCCAGTCGACCATCGCAACACCAATGGAATCAACCTCTTTTAAGGCAATATAAAGACGATCGAGCGCCAGTTTTGTGTCTTTCAGATGTTGATCTGAATAATTGAGTGGACTGCGATAGTGTGCACGCAAAATAAAAAAACGTACCACTTCAGGTTGATATAACTTCAATATCTCACGGACAGTAAAAAAATTGCCCAGAGATTTTGACATTTTTTCGTTGTCAACGCGAACAAAGCCATTGTGCATCCAGTAGTTGACGAATGGATGATCATGCGCTCCCTCACTTTGAGCAATTTCATTTTCATGATGCGGAAACTGCAGATCCTGACCTCCCCCATGAATATCAAAATGCTCCCCAAGAAATTGCTCGCACATGGCTGAACACTCAATGTGCCAGCCTGGTCGTCCTTGACCCCAAGGGGATTCCCAGAACGGTTCGCCAGATTTTGCTGATTTCCACAACACAAAATCCAATGGGTCTTTTTTGCTTGAATCAATATCTACGCGCTCACCTGCCCGTAGATCGTTCAAGGATTTACCGGAAAGCTTGCCATAACCAGGAAAGTTATGAACAGAGTAATAAACATCCCCATTATGAGCTTGATAGGCGAGATTCTTTTCAATCAGCGTGCCAATTATCCGAATCATGCTTTCAATATGGTGTGTCGCGCACGGTTCATGAGTTGGCGATGAAACGCCTAATGCCGCAGAATCTTCATTCATGGCCTGAATAAAACGCTGCGTTAGCGCTCCGATTGACTCATTATTTTCCTGCGCACGTTTAATGATTTTATCGTCAATATCAGTAATATTTCGCACATAGTTGACAGCAAAATCATTCGCTTCGAACCAGCGAACCACCGTATCGAATACGACCAGAACTCTCGCATGACCCAAATGACAATAATCATAAACGGTCATTCCGCACACATATAGCTTAACTTTCCCAGGCGTAATCGGAATAAAATCTTGTTTTTCACGGGCGATTGAGTTATATATTTTAAGCATAAAGCCAATGGATAAATTGTGGGATTGCTTGTCTTTTTGATAGAATCCAGAACCTTCCCGGATGCAACCGGAATGGTCGACGAGTATAACATAATGTGGATTTGAATCTCCGCGCAACTAATTAATGAGGACACACTAACCATGCATTTTCGCCAAATTTTGTTTTTTCTGTTTTTATTCTCATCTCCTCTGTATGCTAATGCAGAAAATATCAAAGTTGAAATGAAAACGAATGTTGGAAATATCGTCCTTGAGCTTTATCCTGATAAAGCACCCAAAACCGTTGAGAATTTTCTACAATATGTAGACGATGGTTTTTTCAGAAATACGATATTCCATCGGGTAATCGCGGGCTTTATGATTCAAGGCGGAGGATTCGATACTGCATTAAATCAGAAGCCGACACGGGCGCCCATTCGAAATGAGGCTGCTAACGATTTAAAGAATGAGCCCGGCACAATCGCAATGGCGCGAACATCGGATCCCCATTCTGCATCAGCCCAGTTTTTTATTAATGTTGCCGATAACAAATTTCTTAATTTCAAGGCCCCTAATCAGAATGGCTACGGCTATGCAGTATTTGGAAAAGTCATTTCCGGCATGGAGATCGTCAACAAAATTGCATCAATGCCAACCGGATCAAAAGGCCCTTTTCCAAGCGATGTACCAAAGAACAATGTTATTATCGAAGAGCTTATTAAGCTACCCGTTAATATTCAATAACAAGAATCACAAATGAGCAAAGGATCAATAATGGTTAGATTAAAAACCAATTTAGGTGAAATAAAAATTGAATTGGATAATGAAAAAGCACCTGAAACTGTACAAAATTTTTTGGAATATGTAACCAGTGGATTCTATGACAACACACTGTTTCATCGTGTTATAGACGATTTCATGATCCAGGGCGGTGGATTCGAGCCTGGAATGAAACAGAAAACACCCCGGGCGCCTATTCAAAATGAAGCCGCTAACGGCCTCAAAAATGATACTTACACCATCGCAATGGCACGTACCGCTGATGTGCATTCAGCAACAGCACAATTTTTTATCAATGTGACCAATAACGGATTTCTGAATTATAAAGATCCATCATCGCACGGCTTTGGATACTGCGTATTTGGTAAAGTGATTGAAGGCCAGGATGTAGTAGATAAGATAAAGAAAGTTAAAACTGGAAATTCTGCCGGACATCAGAATGTTCCTATTGATGATGTCATTATCCAGAAAGCTGAAGTCATTTAGTGACGTATGAATTATGTTCAATGATTTTGACTCATTGCCTTGCTAAACTCATCAGCTATAGCGCCAGGCCCCGAGCTAAATCAGCCTGAAGATCTTGCACTGATTCTAATCCTACCGCAATACGCAACAATCCATCCGATATCCCCGCTGCGTCCCGTGCTTCCTGACTGATTCGCGCATGGGTCGTGGTAGCAGGGTGAGTCAGCGTGCTCTTCGTATCGCCCAAATTGGCAGTAATTGATATTAAGCGCGTCGAATCAATAATGCGCCAGGCGGCTTCCCTGCCCCCTTTAACCTCAAAGGAAACAATACCTCCACCTGATTTTTGTTGTTGCTTTGCCAACTCATATTGCGGGTGAGACATTAAGCCGGGATAAAAAATACGCAACACATTTGGGTGTGATTCAAGCCATTGAGCCAGTTTCAGGGCATTTCTCGAATGCTCTTCTACACGAATCTTGAGTGTTTCCAGACCTTTAAGTATAACCCACGCATTGAATGCACTAAGGGTTGGCCCGGCCGTGCGTAGAAACCCATAAATACCACCCTCCATTAATACATCGCGCTTGCCTAGCACGGCGCCTCCTAATACCCTTCCCTGCCCATCCAAATATTTGGTAGCAGAGTGAATGACAATATCTGCACCAAGCTCAAGCGGTTTTTGCAAGACAGGAGTACAAAAGCAGTTATCGACAACCAACCAGATATTCGATTTCTTCGCAATCTCTGCTAATGCAGAGATATCAGATACTTCTGTTAATGGATTAGAGGGCGTTTCGAGAAAGAATAGCTTGGTATTCGTTTGTATCGCAGCTTGCCATGAATGCACGTCGGTCGCCGACACAAAAGTCGTTTCAATATTGAATTTCTTCAGTATGTTATTGAATAAATTCACTGTTGTACCAAATAAACTCCTGGATGCTATGATGTGATCGCCGGCAGATAACAATCCCATTACACATGCGAGTATCGCGGACATGCCGGAAGATGTTGCGATACACGTCTCGGCGTTTTCCAATGCAGCAAGCCGTTCTTCAAATGCTGTCACAGTAGGATTCGTAAACCGGGAATAGATATTGCCAGGCTCATCCCCGGAAAAACGGGCGGCGGCTTGCGCGGCACTATCAAATACAAAACTCGAGGTTAAATACATGGCCTCTGAATGCTCATTAAACTGGCTACGATGGATGCCAGTATGCAGTGCAAGCGTTTCGGGCTGTAAATGATCAGACATATAACGGGAACCTCAGGCAATGATTAATTTTCAGAATTTATGGCGATTTGGCACTGATGATTTTTTGGAGCGGCTTGTTGGATAACTTTATTTGTTTTCCCAAAACCCTATTCAGAGAAAACCAAACTCAAATCCAATTGAGTATTATATCTGGTGTGGTGCGATAATTGACTGGAATTTCTTTGAAACTCGAGAGAATTCAAATAATCCGGCGTCACATCGCCAGTAATATAGATTCCATCAAAACATGAAGTCTCAAACTTATCTACAGCGGGTGAAACAACCGAAACCGCACGATTGAGTGCGTCCAGGTCTTGGAAAATCAGATAATCAGCGTCAATTTCAGCACAAATCTCATCCGTATCGCGATCAGTTGCGATTAATTCTTGGCGCGTCGGCATATCGATACCATACACGTTGGGATATCTCACCGGAGGTGCTGCTGAAGCAAAATAAATCTTGTTTGCACCAGCCTCGCGCGCCATCTGTACAATCTCACGGCTGGTAGTGCCACGTACAATGGAATCGTCGACCAGCAAAACATTTTTACCGCGGAATTCTATACTCATTGCATTTAATTTTTGCCGCACCGATTTACGTCGCTGCTGCTGTCCCGGCATAATGAAAGTCCGGCCAACATATCTATTTTTAACAAAGCCTTCACGAAAATTTACCCCCAGACAATTAGCCAACTGCAAAGCACAAGGACGGCCCGAGTCCGGTATGGGAATAACTACATCAATATTTAAATGAGACATTGACTTCTTAATTTTCTCAGCCAAATACTCTCCCATATTTAATCGTGTTTCATAAACAGAAATCCCATCAATGACAGAATCCGGCCTGGCCAAATAGACATATTCAAAAATACAAGGGCTTAATGAAGAAGTTTTAGCGCAACATTGCTTATTATAAAAATTGCCGTTCTCATCGATAAAAATCGCTTCCCCAGGCTCTATATCACGTATCAGCTTAAATCCCAGTGTATCCAAAGCAACACTTTCGGAAGCAACAAGATATTCATCACCCATTTCATTTTCTGCAGTTCCAAATACCAGGGGGCGTATTCCATAAGGATCACGAAAAGCGAGTAATCCATACCCGGCAATCATAGCCACAACCGCGTATGCACCTTTACAGCGTCTATGCACACCGGCTACTGCCGAAAAAATGGCTGCAGGGTCCAATTGACAATTGCGCGTACTTTCCTGCAATTCATGTGCAAGAACATTCAAAAGCACTTCTGAATCGGAATTGGTATTCACATGCCTGAGATCAGTTCTGAACAATTCCTGATTAAGCTGTTCGGCATTTGTCAGATTCCCATTATGGCTGAGTACAATACCAAACGGAGAATTCACATAAAAGGGCTGAGCCTCTGCCGGAGAGCGTGCAGACCCGACAGTAGGATAACGTACATGGCCGATACCCATATTCCCGGTTAGCGCTCTCATGTTTCTAGTGCGGAATACATCCCTTACCAGACCAAGCCCTTTATGCATGTGAAAGGTGTTGCCTTGCGCTGTTACTATACCGCTCGCGTCTTGCCCGCGATGCTGCAGCATTAACAAGCCATCATAAAGTAATTGATTAGCCGGTGATTTTGCAACAATGCCGAGAATTCCACACATAGAAATTACTCCGTAAATTTTGCCTTAATCAGCTTGAAGAATGGATATAAATTTGCTTGATGAGTAAGCATTTGTAGATAAGCATAGCAAATTTTACTGATCCAGGATCATTTTAAGAACTTTCCCTTCGTTCATAATTGATATGCTTTGATAAGTCATTGGGTAACCAGGGTAATATCTGTAATGCAATCGCCTCCAGCGGCTTACTTAAAACAGCCTGCTGCCAAAAAACCTGGCTAGGAATTGTCGTTAATCCAGCAATCAGAACCAATAGCATTACAATAATTAAGGCTCGTAAAAAACCAAATATTGAACCTAATATTCGATCAATAAACCCCAATCCTATACCCTTGATAAGCGCAGCCAGTAACATAGTTATCAATGCCGTAACTAGTAATACAGCAAGAAAAGTCAAAACAAACGTGATGGATAATCTTAATGTTTCTCCAGTTATTTCAACAGGCAAAAATTGCTCAAAAAAGGATGTATAGGCACCAGCAACGATAAACGCAACCACCCACCCCGCAATAGCCAATGATTCTCGTACAAACCCACGAAAAATACTTAAAATTACAGATACAAAAAAAATACCGAGAACAACATAGTCAAAAACGGTCATTGATCAGAATTAATACAATTTGCTGAATAATCTTATTTAATAGAAGAAATCCCGCATTTTAAGGGAGTATTGTTCGGATTAATACCTACCGGGGAATTATTACTCCGTCCAATCCAATATTTTTTAATTTCTTTAATTCGCTGTCAGCCGCGCCTCGTGTCATAAAAGGTCCAATGCGCACGCGCGTCACTTCCTTATTATCAACCTTGAGTGTTTCGGTATAGGCATTAAAACCACTTGACACTAAATTCGCATGTTGTTGCCTGGCTTTTGATTGATCTGAAAATGCGCCTAACTGTACAACAAATCCTTTTGTTGAATCTGATGAGGTTTGGGAAGCTTTGGCTGTTTCAGCCGCACTAGTCGCTGCAGCAGGTGTATTTACAGCGCTACGCACTGAGTTTGCATTGTTTGCGCGCAATATTTCAGTAGATCGCTTATCAAGTTTTGGCTTAACACCGGGAATGGGTATACCTCCGGATTCGTAAGAGCGCGCTTCAATGATTTTCTCGATATCCTGAGTATGAATTTCGGGTTCATTCTGCAATTCAGTGGTTGCGCTCATATCACTAAAAGATTCCTGAGCCCTTTGTTCTGTACCTGGAACAATAGTACTTCTATCAACTCCCGGTAAATTAATAGCAATTTCATGTGGTTCATCGTCCGGTTTAGGCTCATCGAATATGGCTGGCAAAACAATGATGGAAACAAGAACCAGAATTATTGCTCCGACCAAACGCCTCCTGGCACGTTTCCGAAGCAGTAACTCTTCTTCAGTGATATTTTTAGTCATAAGCAAATCCAAATGATTACTTGCTTTGATGAGTGTTTAGGTATCGCAACACATCACCTACCGTATAGAAAGATCCAAAAACGCAAATTCTATCATTTTTACCTGCTTGTTCACAGGCAAAAACAAAAGCGGAAATAGTATCGGAAAATTTGCGGATACTATCATCTGCAACTTCAGCGTTATAGAGTTCATTAATCAAATAATCAGCAGCAGCGGCACGAGAAGAATTAACGGAAGATACGAGCCAGTAATCGATATCATTTTTTAATGCCTGGATAACACCGCCGATATCCTTATCTTGCAGCATAGCCATAATTGCAAAAGTTTGTCCGTTTGGCCTTGTTGCACGTAAGTTCTGTGACAGTACCATCGCAGCACTGGGATTATGCGCGACATCCAGAATGATGAATGGCTGTGTTGAAACCACTTGAAATCGTCCTGCGATAACCGCTTCGATTAAGCCCTGGCGTACATTACTCATGCTGACGGGCAGTACATCTTCCAATATATCTAAAGCCGCCAAACAAGTACTGGCATTTTGTAATTGTTTCTCTCCCCTTAAAGCTGGAAATGGAAGAGAATAGCGTTTATTTTTCGGCCCCCAAAAATCCCAATGCACATCTTGTTTTAAAAAACCGAATTGTTCATTAATCCGATATAGGATCGCATCGTTCTTTTCAGCTTGCTGGATAACCGATTGCGGTAAATCAATTTCCGCACAAATTGCCGGTTTGTTTTTTCTGAAAATCGCAGCTTTTTCAAAACCTATTTTTTCCCGTGTATCCCCAAGGTAATCAACATGATCAAGATCAATGCTGGTCAGAATTGAGCAATCAGCATCAAATATATTCACCGCATCAAGGCGCCCTCCTAACCCAACCTCTAGAACCGCCGCATTGACGCCCGCTTGGACAAAACAATACATCGCGGCCAATGTGCCAGCTTCAAAATAGGTTAATGAGATGTCTCGAATCTTGCAGGCTGAATATATCTGCATAAAGGCATTGCAAAGCCTCTGATCATCAATGTTTTTCTTACCGATACGTATTCGTTCATTATAGTGCAGCAAATGAGGGGAAGTATAACAACCAACTTCATACCCCGCACAATGGAGTATGGATTCAAGCATCGCGCAGACAGATCCTTTACCATTCGTTCCACCGACTATGATGATAGGAAACTGAGGATACAATGCAAGCTCTGATCGAATCAGATTGATTCGATCCAGTCCCAATTCAATCGTTTGGGGGTGAGATACCTCGAAATAACTTAACCAATCTGCAACTGAAATGGGAAGCTTATTCGGCACACTCATTGCTCTTGATTGGTTCAGATTTAAGATACCGGTACCGGAATACGCATCAATTGCGTGCAAATATTGACGATTCTATCGCGCATTTGTCTACGATCGACAATCATATCAATCGCGCCATGCTGCAATAAGAATTCGGCGCGCTGAAAACCTTCGGGAAGCGTCTGGCGTACAGTTTGCTCGATTACGCGCGGACCAGCAAAACCGATAAGCGCGCCCGGTTCCGCAATTACGATGTCTCCGATAAAAGCAAAGCTTGCGGATACTCCGCCCATGGTAGGATCTGTTAAAACAGAAATATACGGAAGCTTATTACGGCTCAATTGCGTCAACGCGGCCGTAGTTTTAGCCATTTGCATTAGAGAAAACAAACCCTCTTGCATGCGCGCGCCTCCGCTCGCACTGAAGCAGATAAACGGAATATGGTTATCAATACATGCTTTGACACCCAGAACAAATCGCTCACCTACAACAGACCCCATCGATCCGCCCATAAAACCAAACTCAAATACGGCAATAACAACGGGAATTTTCTTAATGGTTCCCTGCATGACTACCAGAGAGTCATCTTCATCAGTATTTTCCTTGGCTTGCGTCAGTCGATCAACATAACGCTTGCTATCCTTGAATTTTAATGCATCGGTTGCAATTACCCCAGCGCCAATCTCCAGCCGCCCTGCGGGATCCAGCAATTGATCGAGGCGATCTCTGGCAGAAATACGATTATGAAAATCACATTTTGGACAAACGTTCAGGTTCTTAGCCAGATCGGTGTAATATAAGACTGCTTCGCAAGTAACACATTTACTCCACAAACCTTCTGGCACTATTTTTTTTTCGCCGACTTCTTTGCGTTTAATTTTGGGTGGAATGATATTCTGAAACCAACTCATAAAAACTGTTTCCTGGAATGTATTGTTAACATTACTCTAATTCTCATCAATAGCATCACGTAGCGCTTTTATCTGATTCCCGACATTTCTTAATAAATCCGACTCAGAAGACTTCTCAATCTCCTCAATTATTCTACTACCTACAACCACAGCATCTGCCAATTCTGCAACCGCCTTGGCTGTCGCACCATCGCGTATGCCGAATCCAACGCCGATTGGCAACGAAATATACTGACGCAATTGTTTCAGCTTGGTGCCCACATCCTGCAGATCAAGGTGCGATGCGCCGGTAACTCCTTTCAGAGAAACATAATAAATATAGCCTTTCGCTATCTTTGCCACTTGCTTAATTCGTTGTTGATGCGTTGTGGGAGATAATAAAAAGATTGCATCAATTTGATGCTGCTCCAAACACTGTACCCATTCACCTGATTCTTCCGGAGGATAATCAACAATAAGCACACCATCAACTCCGCAGTCTTTCGCTTTGGCAGCAAATGAGACATGACCTAATGCTTCAACCGGATTCGCATATCCCATCAAAACAATCGGCGTATTTGTATTTGTTTTTCTGAATTCAATCACCAATTTCAACACATCGCTCAGGCTAACATGATGTTTTAGCGCCCGCTCTGAAGATCTTTGAATAGTAGGCCCATCCGCCATGGGATCGGAAAAAGGAACACCCAATTCAATAATATCAGCACCTGATTCAACCAGTTGATGCATCAATTGAACGGTATATTTTGGATGAGGATCACCCGCCGTAATAAAGGGAATCAAAGCTTTCCGGTTTTGTTCTTTTAATTTGGCAAATGTCTTAGCAATGCGATTGATACTTTTAGCATCGCTCTGCCCGCTAAAAAAATTTAGAAAATTTTTAATACTATCTAGGCTCATCCGCTTAATCCGTTCTCGACTCTTTTCAGAGAATTACTATAGAGCATCTCTAGAAATCCATATTTCGTCACAATACATCGTTGCTCACAAAAAATATCTCCTTACATATCAATTATATGCTGCGTTAATATTTTCGCTCTCGCCTCGTTCAGAGGAACTCTATAAACAATACAGTGGTAAATTTATTACAGTGTCAAACCGGACATTTGCGCAACTGTCGCCATATCCTTATCGCCACGGCCAGATAAATTAATCAGCAATAATTTATCTTTGGTCAGGGTAGGCGCATATTTGGCCGCATAAGCCAGCGCATGACTTGATTCCAATGCCGGCATAATACCTTCGTACCGGCACAGCGTATGAAATGCTTCCAGCGCTTCATCGTCGGTAACTGCTACGTATTCAGCACGCCCACAATCTTTAAGCCAGGCATGTTCCGGCCCTACGCCAGGATAATCGAGACCAGCAGAAATGGAATGTGTTTCAACAATCTGACCATTTTCATCTTGAATCAGATAAGTACGATTACCGTGCAATACGCCGGGGCTGCCCATCGATAAAGTCGCCGCATGTTGGTTAGTATCAATTCCTTTCCCTGCCGCTTCGACACCTATCAATCGAACATTGACGTCATCAATATAGGGATAAAATAAACCAATGGCATTTGATCCTCCACCGACGCATGCAATAAGCGCATCCGGCTGTCGCGTGAAATCTTCCTGCATTTGTATTTTAGCCTCATTCCCTATGACTGCTTGAAAATCCCTCACCATCATCGGATACGGGTGAGGCCCGGCAACTGTACCGATAATATAAAAAGTGCTTTCGACATTGGTAACCCAATCACGCATCGCTTCGTTCAGCGCATCTTTCAATGTTCGCGACCCCGACTCCACCGGCACCACGGTTGCCCCTAAGAGCTTCATACGATAAACATTGGTCGCCTGACGTTTAACATCTTCAGAACCCATATAAACGACGCATTCCATGCCATAACGCGCCGCAACCGTAGCACTGGCGACACCATGTTGACCGGCACCTGTTTCCGCGATAACGCGTTTTTTTCCCATACGCCGGGCTAATAAAGCTTGTCCGATCGTATTGTTTATTTTATGTGCGCCGGTATGATTCAGATCTTCCCGTTTTAACAGTATCTGTGCGCCACCTAAATGGTCCGACCATCTTTTAGCATGGTAGATGGGACTGGGGCGCCCTACATAATGTTTTAATTCTTCGGCAAATTCTGACTGAAAATCCGCATCGTTACGATAAAATTCATATTGCTTTCGCAAATCCTCCAGTGCCGAAATTAATGTTTCAGCAACAAAAATACCTCCATAGGGTCCAAAGTGACCGTTCTTGCTTGGAAGATCATAGGCGCTCACAATTGTTTTACTCCTCGCATGAAAGCAAAAATCTTTTTTTCATCTTTAATTCCTTTCGAGGTTTCCACGCCGCTTGAAACATCGACTGCCCACGGCTGAGTTTGTTGAATTGCCATAGACACATTGGCTGGATTTAAGCCACCAGACAAAATGAGTGGCAAAGACAAATACTTGGGTATCAAATCCCATTCAAACGCATGCCCAGTACCTCCCGGCATATCGGCCACATAAGCATCAAGCAATAAGCCTTTTGCGGTTCTATACCGTTCGGCGTATTGTAGCAAATCTGTGTCTTGTTTGACTCTAATTGCTTTAATATAAGGCTGGGAAAATTGATTACAAAATTCAGGTGATTCATCGCCATGAAATTGCAGCAGATTTAACTTGGCTACACGAGCAGTTTTCTCAACCCAGTCAATATCGGGGTCAACATAAACCCCTACATTACAAATGAAAGGCGGAACACTGGCAGTAATGATGCGTACAATATCAGGTTCAATATAGCGTGCGCTCTGAGGCCAAAAAACAAAACCGATAGCATCAACGCCTGCCCGGATTGCTGCCGCAGCGTCCTTACATCGAGTAATCCCACACACTTTTACACGTACTGACATACTGATTATAAACTTTGAATGCTTAATTATATAAGAACATGCTGGGAATAATGGGTATTCCGGATAATCCCGGCATACACCAGCTGGAATCATATTTCACACCGGCCAAATATAAGCCTGCCGCAGAAAAAGTTGGCGCGGCGTATGCACGATTGCAATCCTTCAGCAACTCAAGCATCCATTCGGAAGAATATTTACCTTTACCAATATAAACCAGGCAACCGATAATATTTCTTACCATGTGCTGCAAGAATGCATTGGCACGTAAATCAAAAATCAATAAATTTCCATGACGAACAATCTTCAATTGCGTAATTGTGCGTATAGGAGATTTTGCTTGACATGCGGCTGCCCGAAACGAAGAAAAATCATGCTCTCCAATCAGGATATTAGCCGCGCGCTGCATGATGTCCAATTGCAGCGGTTGATGAAACCATCCAACCTTTTTATGATTAATCCCTGGGCGCACTGGCTGATTAAGTAAAAAATATAAATAACGTCGCTCAAGCGCGCTATATCTTGCATGAAACCTGTCGGACACTTCCGATGCCCACAAAACCGCAATATCATCAGGCAGAAACGCGTTTACCCCGCGCACCCATGCATTGATAGGGCGTTGCACCAAAGTATCAAAATGCACCACCTGATAGAATGCATGGACACCTGCATCGGTTCTCCCCGCAGTAATTACGCGTATTTCTTCATGAGCTATTTTTGATAAGGCAGTTTCCAGTATATCCTGTATCGAGCAATTTTCCGGTTGACTTTGCCATCCACAATAGCGACTGCCATCATATTCTAAAACTAAAATTATTCGCACCAACAGAAACTGCCTTTCCAAATAAACCGCAACACACTAAGGAATGATCATCGCAGATCTTTTAATATTTTCCTTGCAGCTTTTTTTTGCTTTGTATCACCGTCTCGAATGACTTCTTCAAGCATTTCTTTAGCGCCTTCCCTGTCATCCATTTCCTGGTATGCTTTCGCCAAATCTAATTTGGTCTCAACTTCCTGCCATGCCTCGCTTGGGACGCTTGGGACGCTCAGATCTTCCTTTTCATCTTTATTATCACCTGCATTGGTATCCTCCAGATCTAAATTAATAGCAGCCAAATCAATCTCAGGCGTTATTGATGAAAAATTTGATTCTTCATCACTCTGCTCAGCATCAGGAGATCGATCAAATTCCAAAGGACTATCATCCAGTGCAACTTCTTCTGAATTGCGGCTACTCTCATCACTGAGCAAGGGAATCTCTATTTCATTCGGGTTTTGGTTATCTGCCAGATCAATTTCTGAACGAGAAAACTCAAAATCATCCTTATTTTCTTCCGTAGCCTTATTACTCGAGTCGATAGCACCAAGCGATTGCTCCGGTTCATCAAAATCAATCTCTACCGCATAATCAGAAACATTTTCAGCTTCTTTTATTTGCCTAGTATTCTCTAATTCGATTTTTCCGTCCGTTGCAGTTTCATCAGCCTCATCGCTCAAATCAAAATCAATTTGATTTGCAAGCTCAGCAGAATTCTTATCTTCTGTAACCGCAATCGGTCGACTAAGATCTTCATCGGAGTCTTCCTGTAAGTTCCTGTGAATAGCCTGCGAATGTTCCAGAATCGTCTCATCGTCGATCTGCGGTTCTGTAGTCGATTCAGTATCAAAATTGGATTGCAAGGTATGTTCGGCACTATCTTCGTAGGATGAATCGATATCTTTATCAAACTTTTCCGATTCTTCCGCTTGAGAATAGGAATCGACATGGTGAAAAGATTGATCATGATCCATATTTTCAGATAACGATTGACCTTCCTCAGTAACAGGCGCTGCCTTTGCAGCAGCCATTGAAGCTATTCGGGAACGCATTGCCGAAGAAAAATTTTCTTCATTATCTTCATCGTCTTGCGATTGATTCCGGCGTCTCTTAAGAATCAACAAAATAAGCAGCAACAACAGAATTAAAGCTGCACCGATATATTCCATATAATCATATGCCTGATCAAGCAGTGATCGGCTAGCTTCTTCATCGGCTATTGAAGGCGCGATTACCGGCGCTTCTGCGGCCGGTTGAATTACCGGGGCTTCTTCCGGTATAAAAGCAGAGTCCAATTCTACGTTCTCGGCAATCGAAACCTCTTCTGGTGGAAAGTGTGACTCCGGTTTATTAATTGTTGCTGGAATTGATTCTGCCTTAATCTGCGCCTGAGCTAATACCGAGTCTTTCAACTCTAGTAATTGTTTCAAGTTCTCAACACTTTTTTCCAGCATGGCTACACGTTCATTCGCTTCCTTCAGTGCAAGATTTCGCGCAATCGCATCTTCTTCCATCATACGAAGACGATCAACCAGTGAGGATTCGGCAATCTGACCGTCTTGATCAAGCAACTGTGCTCCACTGGATAGCTTCAGAACCTCTTTGGGCGCATCGGGAGCTGATGTTGATTTCTTATCAATACTGGTAATCTGGCCTTGGTCTGATTGACTGATCGCATGAGGCGCTGGGGATTCCTGATTAATGGCTGCCAACCGTCCCCGGTAATTACGCCAGTCTGCTATTTGCGTTTTTATTTCGGCTCTGGCTGTTGATGAATCGATTGCTGTTATCTCATTTTTCTCAGGCACTTTCAGAATAGCACCCGTCTTGAGCAAATTCATATTGTTGGCGATAAAGGCTTCGCGATTAGCGCGATAGAGCGCCACCAGCATTTGATTAAGATCGACACCAGCTGGTAATACCTGGGTCGCAATCGATGACAAGGTATCACCCCGGCTAACCGGGCCATAGGTGTTGTTAGATCGATTGGATGTATCGACAGCTGATGGAGCCGAACTTGTAATTGGATTATTATTTTCGATGCGCGGTGATTTTTCTGCATCATATCCTGACGCACCAACTAAAGGAGGAGGGTTTGTATTGGCCGCTATCAGATTCTGTGCCGGTGATTCAACAGGATCCAGTAGAACTGTGTACTCCCGCAAAATTCGTCCTGAAGACCAATTTAACTCCATCAACAACATTAAAAACGGATCATTAACTGCTTGCAGCGAAGTCAATTTTATATAGGGATTACCATTTGCCCTTGTTTCGACTGAAACTTTAAAAGCTGACAGGACAGATTCATAATTTATACCGGCTTGCGCGAATGCTTCACGAGTAGCCACACTAGCCTTAAGGGATGAGAGATCGTCATTACCCGTCGATACGATATCGATTTCCGCGCTGAAAGGCTGCCCTAGCGCAGAATTAAGCGTCAACTTACCGAGCCCGGCCGCTTGAGCAACAACCCATGGTAACATCAGAATAATTACGCACAAGCTTACTTTAAAAGATGTTTTATACACCGAAGTACCCTCTCTAGTTTTTTGGAAATAAATATCGAAAGGCCAGTATTGCAGCATAATCACACTCGCTGCAATTATGCTCCAGATTACGGGAATTCATTTCAAGCAATCCCATAATCAGTTATGACACCTTACAATACGTGCAAGGTACGAAATATATGTTCTTCAATGTCCTGGTTTTATTTACCACTATTCGTTAAGTAACGAAGGATTAAACTCGGAACGACAAAATCATTCGGCTATTTTTTAAGGATATCGATAAAAGATATTTAGTGTGCAATCAGTATGCGCAGCATTCTGCGTAATGGCTCTGCAGCACCCCAAAGTAATTGATCACCCACGGTGAAAACAGATAAGTATTCACCGCCCATTGTCAGTTTGCGCAATCGTCCTACCGGTATTGATAGCGTACCCGTTACTGCGGTTGGCGTTAGCTGTGAGGTTGTCGCCTCTCTCTCGTTGGGAACAACTTCTACCCAATCATTTGAATTTGCAATAATTTCTTCTATTTCATTTAAAGGTACATCTTGTTTTAGCTTGATAGTTAACGCTTGGCTATGGCATCTCATTGCACCAACACGCACACAAATGCCATCAACCGGAATTTGCCGCTCGCTCGTTCCAAGAATTTTATTGGTTTCGGCTTGCCCCTTCCATTCTTCCCGGCTTTGTCCATTAGCAACTTCCTTATCAATCCAGGGGATCAAACTGCCCGCCAGCGGAACACCAAAATTTTCAGTGGGAAATTTTTTATCACGTAATGTGCCGGCAACTTCGCGATCAATATCCAAAATACTGGAAGCAGGATTATCTAACAAGTCCTTTGCCACTCGATGTGCTTCACCCATTTGCTGCAGCAGTTCGCGCATATTCTTGGCCCCGGCACCTGATGCAGCCTGATAAGTCATGGCGCTCATCCAGTCCACCATGCCTTTCTCAAAAAGACCACCGACCGCCATTAGCATCAAGCTAACGGTACAATTACCGCCAATATAATTTTTTACCCCATCATGGAGCGCCTGCTCGATCACAGGCTTATTGACCGGATCCAATATGATCACGGCATCTTTTTCCATGCGCAATGCTGAAGCCGCATCAATCCAGTATCCTTGCCAACCTGATTGTCGCAACTGCTTAAAAACCCGCTGCGTATAATCCCCGCCTTGACAGGAAATGATAATATCCATCGCACTCAGTTGATTAATGTCAAAAGCATCTTTTAACGGCGGTGTTTCTTTGCCAATTTCAGGGCTTACACCCCCTTTCTGTGAGGTTGTAAAAAAAACGGGATCGATCAGAGAAAAATCTTCTTCTTCCCGCATTCTCTGCATTAACACAGATCCGACCATTCCACGCCAACCCACAAAACCAACTTGCTTCATTACTTATCTCTTTTTCTAAAATTGACAATCCGTTAATCAAATAAAAAAAACCGTATAAATATTAACTTACTTTATAAAAGGATACAAAATGATTAGTGTATTAATTACACCTTTATTTCTTAAATAATGCATTAACTTGTCATTAAATATAATTACAGCATTGCCAAAACCACGTCCCCCATGGCTTTTGTACCCACAGATTTCATACCGGCTTCATCAATATCTTTTGTCCTGTAGCCCGCCGCCAAAACTTTCTTAACCGCATTTTCTATGCGCTTCGCCATCTCTTCCTGATTGAATGTGTAGCGCAGCATCATCGCTACTGATAATATTGTTGCAAGCGGATTAGCGATATCCTTTCCGGCGATATCGGGCGCTGAACCATGAATGGGTTCATATAACCCTTTGTTATTTTCATCCAAGGAAGCAGAAGGTAACATACCAATGGATCCTGTTAACATGGAAGCTTCGTCAGACAATATATCGCCAAACATATTCCCCGTGACCATGACGTCAAATTGTTTGGGATTGCGAACCAGTTGCATGGCAGCATTATCAACCAGCATATGCGACAAAGTCACTTGCGGATATTCCTTAGCAATTTCGGCAACAACATCACGCCATAATTGCGTACATTCCAATACATTCATTTTATCTACCGAACACAATTTACCCTGACGTTTAACAGCGGTTTGAAATGCAACGTGTGCAATACGCCGTATTTCGCTTTCGCTGTAAATCATCGTATTAAACCCGACACGTTCACCATCGCGGATTTCAATCCCGCGCGGTTCACCAAAATATATATCGCCGGTCAATTCACGCACGATCATGATATCGAGACCCGCAACCACGTCATATTTCAAGCTGGAAGCATTGGCGAGTTCAGGGTAAAGCATCGCAGGGCGCAGATTAGCAAATAAATTAAGCTTTTTGCGAATCGCAAGCAAACCACGCTCAGGACGCTGCTGGCGCGGCAAATTATCATATTGCGGCCCCCCCACAGCACCCAGAAGAACTGCATCCGCCTGACTGGTTAAGCGATGGGTTGCGTCAGGATACGGTTCCCCGGTGGCGTCAACCGCACAGCCCCCGATCAATCCATACTCCAGCTCAATGCCCAAACCATCAGTTTTTAGTACATTTAATACACGAACGGCCTGAGCAACAATCTCCGGCCCGATACCATCGCCCGCTAACACAGCAATTTTCATTTCATTCCACTTTCAAACGGTCACTCACATAAACAGCCAAGGCTGTTCATTGCGTCGTTTCTGCTCAAATTGACCAATTTTTTCAGCGTGCTGCAGAGTCAGGCCAATATCATCCAAACCATTTAGCAGGCACTGTTTACGAAAAATATCAATTTCGAATGTAAACTCTTCTCTTTTGGGTGTAATCACGACTTGATTCTGGAGATCTACCGTCAACCGATATCCCTCTGTTGATTTTACTTCTTCAAATAAGTTGTCCAATACCACCGTGTCAAGAACAACCGGCAACAAACCAATCTTATAACAATTATTGAAGAAGATATCAGCAAAACCAGGCGCAATAATGACGCGAAAGCCATAATCCTGGAGCGCCCAGGGAGCATGTTCACGGCTTGATCCGCAACCAAAATTTGCACGCGCCAGCAATATCTGCACACCCTGGTAACGGGGTTGATTTAATACGAACGCCGGATTCGGCTTACGTTGCGATGAATCCATGCCTGGTTCACCATGATCCAGATAACGCCACTCATCAAATAAATTTTGACCAAAGCCCGAGCGTTTGATTGATTTAAGAAACTGCTTCGGAATGATGGCATCCGTATCAACATTAGCGCGATCCATTGGTGCCACCAGCGCAGTAATTGTTTGAAATTTTTCCATTAATTTATATCTTGGCTACCGGAGTATAGTTGTGATTTGCGAACAGCAGCAAAACTATTGCGCATCGTCAGTTATTAAGTTTACGTACATCGACAAAATGTCCTGCAATCGCAGCAGCAGCAGCCATCGCAGGGCTAACCAAATGCGTTCTTCCGCCAGGCCCCTGACGGCCTTCGAAATTTCGATTTGAAGTTGAAGCACAGCGCTCACCAGCGGTCAATCGATCGTCATTCATTGCCAAACACATGGAACAACCAGGCTCACGCCACTCAAACCCAGCCGAGAGAAAAATTTGATCCAATCCTTCCTGCTCAGCCTGTTTCTTGACCAGACCTGACCCCGGAACCACCAGCGCCAGCTTTATATTAGCCGCGATATGTTTTCCTTTGACAATCTGCGCCGCCGCGCGCAAATCTTCAATGCGTGAATTGGTGCAGGAGCCGATAAAAATCTTATCCAGGTTAATCTGCCGGATCGGCGTATTGGCACTGAGCCCCATGTAATTCAGCGCTTGTTGCATATCGTGACGTTTCACTTCATCAGAAACATGCGCGGGATCAGGCACGACTCCATCGATTGTTGTCACCATTTCCGGAGAAGTGCCCCAAGTCACCTGCGGCTCGATCTGTGCAGCGTCCAGTGCCACTGTGCGATCAAACACTGCATCGGCGTCGCTATGCAGTGTGCGCCAAAATGCAACAGCGCTATCCCATAGCTCGTTCCTGGGAGCAAACGGCCGTCCTTTGATGTAATCGATGGTCGTGTCATCTACAGCCACCATACCCGCCCGCGCGCCTGCTTCAATCGCCATATTGCACAGCGTCATTCGCCCTTCCATTGATAACGCGCGGATAGCGCTGCCTGTGAATTCGATGGCGTAACCTGTTCCACCCGCGGTGCCAATTTTACCAATAATCGCCAAAGCAATATCTTTAGCAGTAACCCCCAGTCCCAATTTACCTTCCACCGAAATACGCATGGCCTTGGATTTTTTCATCAACAAACATTGTGTTGCCAGCACATGCTCGACCTCTGATGTGCCAATACCAAATGCCAGGCATCCAAATGCGCCATGCGTACTGGTATGCGAGTCACCACAAACCACTGTCATACCCGGTAACGTCGCGCCTTGCTCAGGACCAATGACATGTACGATACCCTGACGCAGATCATTCATTTTGAATTCGGTAATTCCCAGTTCATCGCAATTTTGATCCAGTGTATCGACCTGTAAACGGGAAATAGGATCATGAATACCTTGGCTGCGGTCAGTGGTCGGAACATTGTGATCTGCAACGGCGAGTATGGAGTTAAGGCGCCAAGGCTTTCGCCCAGCCAGCTTGAGACTTTCAAACGCTTGCGGGCTGGTCACTTCATGCACTAAATGACGGTCAATATAGATTAATGCCATGCTACCCGGATCATCCGATTCGGTATGCACTATATGTTGATTCCACAGCTTGTCGTATAAAGTTTGCATCGGTAAAAATAAAATCGATCTTAATGTGCAATTATCCCATAAAGTTTACTGATTCAACAAACTAACCGCACTATCGCGCGTTAGTGATTGAATGACTTCATTTTCCATGCGATTAAAATCATTCCCGCCAGCGCTGCGGCGGCGCTCATAAAAAAGGTGTTGTCCGCGCCCAGCCAATCCCAGGTATAACCGCTGAACACCGCCCCCAAAGCTCCACCCATCCCATAGGCGATACTGGTATAAATCGCCTGACCTTTGGCTTGATGACGCCCCTGAAAGAATTGATGAATCACCATCATGGCTGCGACATGATGCGTCCCATAAGTCGCTGCATGTAAGATCTGCGCCATGACAATAATCAGCGGCCACTCGACGTATTGGCCTATCAATACAAAACGAAGTATGGCACAGGCAAAACTGAAAAGCAGAATATGCTTTAGCAGGAATCGTTGCATTAGCCATGGCATGACAAAAAAAATTCCAATTTCACAAATTACGCCAATTGCCCATAACCATCCGACAAACCCTTTATCATAGCCATGCTCAACCAGATAAATGGAGAAAAACGTGTAATAGGCACCATGCGCGAACAACATCAATAAACTGGACAATAAAAATGCCATCACCTCCGGGCGCAAGCATATCTGCCGTATCGAAAGCAATCCTGTGGCATAGTGCATAATCTCTTTTTCAGGAATATGATAAGAAAAAATCACAATACCCAGTTTAAGTCCTAAAAGAATCCAAAGCAGCCAGATAATCTCTACTGCTTCCAGTAAATAGCCCATTCCGATCACCGCCACAACGAACCCAACCGACCCCCAGGATCGGATCCGTCCATACTTGTCGGTATAATCTCCCAGATGCGACAAGGTAATAGCCTCCATCAATGGCAGTGAAGCGCTCCAAAAGAAACTCATCAACAACATGACGATGAAAATCCAGATAAACCCTGTGCCTGCAAAAAAACCGCAGAAACTCACAAAGCCGCTTATTGCCGCGATCTGCACCACCCAGACTCGCTTGCCGGTATGATCCGCCAACCATCCCCAGGCAGCTGGAGAAAAAATACGCGTAACCAACAGCAAGGACATCAGAATACCGATTTGCAATGCGCTAAACGACAATGACTGGAGATACAAACTCCAATACGGTGCAAAAGCTCCAATAAAAGCAAAATAGAAAAAATAAAAACCGGAGAGGCGCCAGTAGGGAAGTGAGGGCATACGCTAGATTAATTGATACAGTGATTAAACAAAAAACTGTCGATAAAAATGAAATACGGAACTCACTGAATCAAAAGATAACAGCAAATAATCTGCTGCAATCAAATTCGATTGATTCTACAGCAATGCAAGTCCGCGATGAATAGTAGCGAAATTCTTACGCTGCTTTTACTCGGCAAAGTGACTTATCCACAACGTAAATCCGGATTACGAATCGATCGGATAATTTATCCGTTCCAGACTGATCTGCAAGCAGATAGTTGACAATCCACAAGCCCTTCGATAGTCTCCCTGAACAGATCGGATTTTGTATTTTATGCGTACTCACCATGTCCTGAATAGATTAAGAGAATGTTGACAAGGTGCTGCAACTATTACCCCATACCTTCATCTATCAGCTAATCTTGATTTTTTTTGTGCAATACATAAATACATTTCTTCATCGATATCAAATATAACTACATATTAATCAAAAAGGAGAAAATGATGGAACTTAAAGGATCTAAAACTGAAGGTAATCTGAAAGCCGCTTTTGCCGGGGAATCTCAAGCCAATCGCCGCTACTTGTATTTCGCAGCTAAAGCGGATGTGGAAGGGCAAAACGACGTGGCTTCCGTATTTCGTTCTACTGCAGAAGGCGAAACAGGTCATGCCCACGGCCATCTGGAATACCTGGAGAATTGTGGCGATCCGGCCACCGGCATGCCCTTTGGCGCTTCCCGCGACAATCTGAAAACTGCCATCGCGGGTGAAACACATGAATACACCGACATGTATCCCGGTATGGCAAAAACAGCTCGCGACGAAGGATTCGATGAAATCGCCGACTGGTTTGAAACCCTAGCCAAGGCCGAACGCTCTCACGCCAATCGCTTCCAGCGCGCGTTGGACGGTTTGGCGGATTAATTCGCACGATTATATGGTTGCGTGTAGTTAGAAGCCCGTGGGTTTGTCCAGATTGGTTTTTTTGGTTAAACCCCGGCATTGCCTTATTCAAAATTTTTGATATGCCAAACTTATTATGACCACCCGCGAAGGCAGTCTCGAAGCACCCAAGCGCCATCCCATTGATTGGAAAAACCCTGATTTTTATAGCGAAGCCAGCTTGAACCAGGAACTGGAGCGGGTTTTCGATATTTGCCACGGATGCCGTCGTTGCGTCAATTTATGCACGGCCTTTCCACGTCTGTTTGATCTGATTGATGAAAGCACTACAGGTGAATTGGATGGCGTCGACCAAAACCAGTTCTGGGAAGTAGTTGACCGCTGTTATCTCTGCGATATGTGCTTTATGACCAAATGCCCCTATGTGCCGCCGCATGAATGGAATATCGATTTCCCGCATTTGATGCTGCGCGCGAAGTCGGTCAAATATAAGCGCCAAGGTGCAGGGTTTCGTGACAAATTGCTGTCAAGCACGGACCTGATGGGCACCTTAGCCACTATTCCTGTAGTAGTCCAAACCGTTAATGCAGTGAACAAAGCACCCGCCGCACGGAAGCTGATGGATAGCGTGTTGGGAATTCATGCCGACAGAAAATTACCGGAGTATGCAACCCGGAAATTTCGTCCAAATGCGGAACCCAATCCCAGCTTCCCTGTTATTGATGGTACGCGCACGCCCGGAAAAGTTGCCATTTATGCGACTTGCTACGTCAACTATAACGAACCCGGTATTGGGCATGATTTATTAAAAATACTGGCACATAACGAGATTCCCACCTGTCTGGTTGAAAAAGAGGCGTGTTGTGGTATGCCTAAACTGGAACTGGGTGATTTGGACACAGTGGAAAAACTTAAAAATAAAAATATTCCACCTTTGCTGAAATTAGCCCGGGAAGGATATGCCATTCTCTCCGCGGTACCCTCTTGCACCTTGATGTACAAACAGGAATTGCCCCTCTTATTTCCTGAGGATGAAGCAGTTCAGACCGTCGCCGCTGCGATGTTTGACCCATTTGAATACCTGGTATTAAGAAATCAGGATAAATTGCTCAAAACGGATTTCAAGAAACCCCTCGGCACTGTGGCTTATCATATTCCTTGCCATCAACGGGTACAAAACATTGGAAAAAAGACACGCGATATACTGCAGCTTATTCCGGAAACAACCATCAACACTGTCGAACGCTGCTCAGGGCATGATGGAACCTGGGGTGTGAAAAGCGAGCACTTTGCGGATTCCATGAAAATAGGCCGCCCCGTTTTCAAACAAATGGCTGCTTCCGATCCGGATTACATCAGTTCGGATTGCGCCATTGCTGCGCGGCATATCGAGCAAGGTATCGGTGCAAGCAAGGCACAAAAGCTCCACCCGCTTACTTTATTACGCATGGCTTACGATTCTGACTCCACACACCCATCGGTTGATAACCCTACGCCGGTTACCCAATCCACTCCTAATGAAAAATACATGACTAAAATTACCCGCGATGATCTGCTGACACTGGAAGCATATGCCAAAATCCGCAAGGATTTTCGAACTCAGGTGATGGCGCATAAAAAAATGCGCAAAATTCCGCTGGGAGAAAATATCACGCTTATTTTCGAAGATGCTTTAACCATTCGCTATCAGATCCAGGAAATGCTGTATGTCGAACGCATTTTTCAAGACGATGAAATCATGCACGAACTTGAAACATACGCGCCATTGATTCCAGATGGGCATAACTGGAAAGCCACGATGTTGATTGAATATCCGGATCCCGCAGTACGTGCCGCTAAATTAGCCGGTTTGATCGGTGTAGAAGATAAGGTGTGGGTCAAAATTGCTGAACATGCATCGGTATATGCCATCGCTGACGAAGATCTTGAACGGGAAAACAGCGAAAAAACCTCAGCGGTCCATTTTCTTCGCTTTGAGCTCACTCCCGAAATGATTCAATCGCTTCATCGCGGCGCGGCTTTGAGTATGGGCGTTGATCATTCCGCTTATCAGGCATCGATCAATACGGTCGACGGCAATATCCGCGCCTCATTGTTGAAAGATTTATCCGCTGCATGAAACGAATTTGTGTTTTACTTTGCCTCTTGCTGCTGGCCTGTGCCAAGCCACCTTTCAAGGATCAATTTGAAAGTGACAAACCGTGGGTCGAGCAATTGGCGCAACTCCCAACCTACCCTGATGCCGCAAACCTGATGGAATTCGATGCGGGTGTTGCCTCCAGTAATCAGTATTTGGTTGATCCGACTTCCATTAATATCGGTGAAGATGGCGTGATCCGCTTTACTTTAGTCGTCAAATCATCCACAGGCGCTCTCAATGTCAGCTACGAGGGCATCCGCTGCGCTACCAGCGAACGAAAACTGTATGCGCTCGGGAGAGATGATAAAACCTGGATACAACCCCGTGCATCGGAATGGCAACAGATTGAATTGGTGCAGCAATTTAACGCACAACGCGAACTGGCTAAAAATATCTTTTGTCCGCATCGGCAAATCGTAACCAGCACGGAAGATGCTATTCAAGCTTTAAAAGCCGGTATACATCGTACTATTTACCGCTAGTAAGCAGCTATACAATTTTACGGCTATGCTCGGCTCGAATTAAGACCTCTAGCAGTCCCTCTCGTTTGCACACAAAACAGAAAAAACATCAAATATAGAATCACGAATATAGATTACGAAACAAAAATATATGTGATTCATCAACAAAATTCTCAATTCGTGATCTATCACGCCCGCACGATCCTGGAATAGCAAGTCTCAACCAAAAGCTAACAAACCATTACTCGACACTTTCGGGTTTTACCAACCCGGCGATTAATCGTTCATCCCATTGCCAATTCATCTTATGTTGATTTACATCAAATTGGCTTGCGGTGACCATACGATAATGAAGTGCTGCAATACTGGGCGAATTCGAGAATACAAGGCAGTCTGACTGCTTTGCTCATTTCGTTTATGGAGCTTATTTTTAGGAGAAGAAATAATGAAGGCTTTTAAAGTTAATTTAATCAGCACTCTATTGAGTGGATTGATTTTTGTGAGTGTTAATCCGGTTCATGCAGTTACGCTATTCAGCGATGATTTTAGCGGCACGAGCCTGGGATCTGCATGGGAAATCCAAAGAGGCCATGCCACCATGGATGATGGATGGGTCAGAACGCAGGGTTCTACGCCCGGGAGCCGTGATGCTTTTATTATGACGCACGAAGGAGATTCCACCTGGTCAGATTATGAATTTACGACCCGTTTCAATCCACTGGGTGGGGGCGATGATTGGTACAACAGTCAAATAGCATTTCGTGTGCAAGACATGCATGGATTTGCGGAAGGAACGCACTATCGACTATGGATTAATACACCTTCCTGGCCTGATGAGGAGGGCCGCAATACCGTTAGTCTAATCAAAACAACTCCTGATAATAGTTATGACATTTTGGATTCTTACCGCGTGGCTCCGGGAGTTTTGAATGACAGCGACAATACTGTTCAGGTTCGAGCAGTAGGTGGAGACTTCGATGTCACAATCAATGGAATGTCAGGCGGGTATTTCCGTGATGACAACCCTATTCTAACTGGCGGAATAGCGCTGGGTTCAGTGTGGGAATCAACGACACGCTATGATTACGTCAACGTTACTGCTGTCCCGGAACCCGAAACCTATGCCATGTTATTAGCGGGTTTAGGGGTGATCGGATTCATGGCACATCGCAGAAAAGAAGCTGCAATTTGATTTAGACTTGGATTTAATCCTGAACGGGGGCTTAGGTTCCCGTTTTTATTCAGTGCTGTGAATTAACAATAACCCAGGGTTCTATAACGCGTTAGCCTGCACAATAACGATTGCGAGATCCCCTGCAGTCTATCCACTTCATAATTATTTCTCTAATCCCTATTGTCTTTAAGGTAATTAAAGCTCACACTCTCGGTGGGGTTTTGTAGCTTCAACATCCTATACCCCTTCCTCTGGATCTCGTCGAGGATTAACCCGAGAAATCACTAAAATAAGGAAAATCACATGAGTAAAAGCTTTAATCCGATACTATCAGGAGCAATCGGTCTGCTTCTCCTGAGTTTCAGCGGCTTAGTCAGTGCAGAAACGTCCGTTTTAAGTGAAGCGCGTGTGGTCGCGCAGTATAATTACATCATTCATATCTTGGCCATGCTGTTGATTGGTTTCGGTTTTCTAATGGTATTCGTGCGCCGTTATGGCTTTGGTGCGGTAACCGGCACCTATCTGGTTGTTGCGGTAGGACTTCCACTCTACATTCTGTTGCGCGCAAACGGTATTTTCGGACACCAGCTATCGCCGCATACGCTTGATTCGCTGTTATTCGCGGAATTGTCCGTTGCTACAACCCTGATCGCGATGGGTGCGGTATTGGGCCGTTTACGCGTATTTCAATATGCCCTGCTGGCACTGTTAGTTGTTCCGCTTTATCTGCTGAACGAATGGATCGTGCTCGATGATGCCATCGGCTATACCACGGGATTTAAAGACACCGCCGGTTCGATGGTCATTCATGCTTTCGGAGCCTATTTTGGATTAAGCGCGTCCATTGTTCTAACCACCGAGTATCAACGCAGCAAACTGATCGAGTCCGATCATACTTCGGACCGATTCGCCATGCTGGGTTCCATGGTGCTGTGGTTGTTCTGGCCAAGCTTTGCCACTGCGCTGGTGCCATTAGAGAACATGCCGCAAACCGTGGTCAACACCCTGTTGGCATTGTGCGGCGCGACCATCGCCACTTATTTCCTGAGTT
Organism: Nitrosomonas ureae; assembly: GCF_900108305.1. Lineage (GTDB taxonomy): Bacteria > Pseudomonadota > Gammaproteobacteria > Burkholderiales > Nitrosomonadaceae > Nitrosomonas > Nitrosomonas ureae_B. The sequence goes on along the minus strand of NZ_FNUX01000005.1, from coordinate 27,749 downwards.
CCAAACTGCATCACGGTAAAACCTCCATGGTGGATATGGCTAATGCCGCGTTGGCCGGCGGCGTGGCTATCGGTTCCGTATGCGATGTCGTGTCGCCTACCGGCGCTTTCGGCATCGGTCTGCTCGCCGGAATACTTTCTGTTTTGGGCTTTGTGTTTTTGCAGCCGTTACTGGAATCAAAATTTAAAATCGTGGATACCTGCGGTGTGCATAATTTGCACGGAATGCCCGGGTTATTAGGTGGCCTGAGTGCGTTCCTGGTAGTTCCCGGTATTGCAATCGGACAGTTTAATGGCATCATGATAACGCTTATCATCGCGATTGTTGGCGGCTTGATCGCAGGTGCCATCATCAAGGCAACCGGCACCACACGTGAGCCTTATGAAGATAGCGTAGAGTTTACGCACCTTGCAGGACCGGAAACAGAAAAACTTCCGGAGCGGCTGCAAACGCGTGTCGAAGCTCTGGAAATTCAAACTTCTACGGCTAATAAACCGCACGCTCCGATGGAATCTCCTGAGACCAAAGCATTAATTGCAAGATTGGAATTGCGGGTTATGACGTTAGAGAGCAACATTGCCGCGACGCAAAATCGTGAGACCGGAGAGAAACCGGAATCCATTGCATAATTTCTTTTACTGAGCGCTCCGGAATTTATTACGGGGCGCTCGCCAAGATGGAAAACTACTATTTCACCCATACGGTTTAAAAACTTCTGTGCCTGGATAGTATGTTTTTCCCCATTCCACTAGCGCTTGTAATACCTGTCTTAGATCCTTCCCCTTTTTTGTCAGCACATATTCGTATCGTACCGGGTTTTTCTGATACGTCTGCAGCGTTAAAAAACCGGCAGCTTCCAGTTTCTTAAGCCGATTCGCCAATATATTGGTAGCAATTTGCTCTGGCGATTCCAGGAATTCTTGGTAGCGTTTCTTACCCAACAACAAATCCCGAATAAGCAACAGAGTCCATTTGTCCCCTAAATGATCCAAGGCACAAGCTATCGGACAACAAGATCGTTCGTGGTTTTGTTCGTCATGATCAACCATCAGCCATTAACCTCTATGATATAAAAAAGTAAATCACACAATACCCTTACAGTCACTTGCCATTAACAAGCTTATGCGATAAAGTCACTTGCATTATACAAGTAAATACTCGATCAATCACATTTAAGGCTGTAGACATGCTAAAGCTTTATCAATTTGAACGTACCTGGAGCATCCCGAATTTAAGCCCTTTCTGCTGCAAAATAGAAACTTACTTGCGAATGGCAGGAATTGATTATGAAATTGTGCCTGTATTGCCACTAGGAGCCCCCAAAGGAAAACTGCCTTACATTGAGGACAGCGGCAGAACCATTGGAGATTCGCGTTTCATCATCACTTATTTAAAATCTTCTTATAAGGATCTGGATAAGGCATTGAACAATGTCGAACTGGCAATATCGGTTGCTATGCAGCGCTTACTCGAAGAGCATCTGTTCTGGGCCGCACTTTATTCACGCTGGCAATACACGGACGAAAACTGGCAAATCAACAAGCAGGCGATTTTCGGGGGATTACCGCCCGTTATCAAGGATATTGTCGCTCATCGCACACGCCGGAAAATCCAGCGACAAATTTACGGTCATGGTACCGGCAGACACCAGCCGAACGAAATATTCGCGCTAGGCAAGCAAGATATCGATGCGTTATCTGCAACACTAGATGACAAAAAATATTTCCTGGGCGATCAACCCACAACACTCGATGCATCCGCATTCGGACTCCTCATCAATATCATCGGTTGCCCCATCGAATCGCCGCTGAAAGAATACGGGTTAGAAAAAAAGAATTTGAGCAATTACGTCGATCGGATCAAGCACGAGTTTTATCCCAACTTATAAAGCACTTACTCTGAATTCGCAGTGGTAACAGGCCAGAATATAATTTAAGCTCAGCCGCATTCCGATTGATCCGTATCCGTTGCTGCAAAACCCTGCAAATTTACTCATTTATCCTTAATCAATCGATTTCTCAGTCATTCTTTCCAAACTAGCAAGTAATTAGTTTCTTCACGCCGGTCAATAATCACAACAGCTAAAAAAACTCATACTATTTAGCCTCTTATTGATTTACATCAAACCGAGACACATAAGAAATAATATATTGACCATAGAGGATAATTCAATTCTAATAATTAACTTAGATTAATTCAGAACGGGGACTTAGGTTCCTAAAATGGCGACAAACACAAGGAGAAGTTACGATGAATAAGATCATAATAAATAGATTTGCGTTAGGGCTTATGGTTTCTGGTGTTGTTGGCATGGCACAAGCCTCGCCAGTTCAATGGAAAACAAATGGACATTACTACGATGCAATACCTTTCCCTGAGGGAATAACGTGGGTCGAGGCAAAAATTATGGCAGAGAACTCTGTATATCTAGGAGTAAATGGTCATTTAGCAACCATTACATCGGCCGCAGAGAACTCCTTCATTATTAACGCTCTAGGAGGGCCATCTGAACTCGATACTTTCTTTCTTGGTGGATTTCAACCAGTAGGTAGCCCTGAACCGGGAGGTAATTGGCAATGGGTAACAGGAGAACCTTGGTCATACACAAATTGGGCATCAGTAGAACCTAATGATACATACGGTGGAGATGGAATAATACCGCAACCTGATATGGTTGGGGCAAATGAGGAGGTGCTTCAATTCTGGTCAGGCATAGGCAGATGGAACGATGTGGAGGAATTGTCGTATTGGGGAGGATTAATAGTTGAATACCCAACAGCACCGATACCCGAACCACAAACCTACGCAATGCTTTTGGCTGGTCTAGGGTTGCTGGGATTCATGGCACGTCGCAGAAAAGAATCAGCAATTTAAATCAGATTCAGATTTTAACTAAAACGGGGGCCTATGCTCTCGTTTTTATTTGCTAATTGAAATCATCTGTTTAAATTGCTTTAATAGCGTACACATCGGTTGCCCATCGAATCGCCGCTTAAAGAATACGGGTTAGAAAAAAAATTTGATCGATTACGCCGATCGGATCAAACACGAGTTTTATCCCAACTTATAAAGCACTCACTCTGAACTCGCAGTGGTAACAGGTCAGGATTAAATTGAAGCTCAGCCGCATTCCGATTGATCCGTATCCGCTGCTGCAAAGACTGCAAATCGCAGCTCAATCCGATTAAGATATCAATAGTATCATTGGCATATTTCCACCAGGACGGGCACAGTTATCGATCCGACAATGTGTACAAGGAGAAAAATCATGAAACTGTTGAGCTGGAACATCCAATGGGGACGTGGCATGGATGGACGAGTCGATCTTGCACGCATCATCCGGACGATCCGCCAGATAGGCGAATTCGATGTCATCTGCTTGCAGGAAGTCGCGGTCAATTTCCCCGGCCTGCCGGGCAGCCGGGGCGAGAATCAGGTTGCCGAACTTTCAGCACAATTGCCCGGCTACACTGCAATCTATGGTGCAGCCACCGATGTGCCGGACAGTTTTGGTGGACGCAGCCAGTTTGGCAACGCCATATTCACCCGCTTGCCCGTCGGGCAGATCTGGCGACATCTGTTGCCGTGGCAGGCGGAATTAACCACACCCAGCATGCAGCGTGTACTGGTGGAAGCGGTCGTAACAACAACGGAATTCGGTCTGTTGCGCGTGATGACGACACATCTCGAGTACTACTCGCATCATCAACGCCAAGTCCAGATAGATGCTATCCGCCACTTGCATCGTGAGGCGCATACCCTATCGCAACGAAAATTTCTGACCGAAGAGCGAGGCGGGACTTTCGAAGTCTTTCCCCGGCCAAGAGAAGCGATATTGTGCGGCGATCTCAACTTCCCGGCCACAGCGCCCGAACTCGCACAGATTCTCGCACCGTTCAATGATGACACCCCAAACTTTCACGATGCCTGGTCGGTATTGAATCCTGGCATACCCCATGCATCCACCGTTGGCATACACCCGGTAGATTTCGTCGACCGGGCGGAATGCTATGACTTTGTGTTGATTACCGATGGATTAGTAAAGTACCTGAGAATACATGGCATTGATGCTGAAACGGCAGCTTCGGATCATCAGCCGGTATGGGTGGAGCTTTGGTAACGTAATTCTTGCCTATTACGATTAAATAGCTCACAAATGCGCCGTAACGGGTTATAGCTGCATCAGGCTAATGGGAAATTGCCTACAGACTTGGGATTAAACTGATTTTTGTGTAAAACTTCCTCCCATCGTCAAATGAAGCTATGGATAAACCTGATTGGCCCCGGAAGGGCTGCCGGGATTGAATGCTGATGGATTGGGTGAATGTATGCTCGTAGGACGATCGACATTAAAACCGGACGGTTGAGAAGGATTAACACCGGGAGGATTAAAAGGACGCCCGGGAGCAGGCAATCCTGTTGAATCATTGGGGTCGCTACCCGAAGGATTATTTCCAATTCGGGAATCAATGGATCTCTGCACTGATTCATTCTCCAAAATGACACTGGATCTATCACTTTGAGCCAGGGCCAAGCCACTGGCTAACAGGCATATTCCGCTGATCATACACGTCCGTATAAAATTATTCTTTCGAAACATAGTAATTCTCCTTCATGACAAATAATGGTGATGTAATTACTCACATAATAGATAGTATGTACATTATCACGCTTTGAGCTAAACAACCACCAGCCAAAACCGGTGGTTTTAACCTTATGATGGACAATAAATTACTTGCGTGAGAATGCCATGCCGACAGTTAATCGTGTTACGATTTTTTACCTGACAATAGGGTTGTGTGCTGGCAGGGACATCAATACAGAAACATTGAATTATTTTTTTGATGTAATAATCACTTAGTTTACCGCTTCTTAACATTTTTCCAGACCAACAGATTGTGTCTGTTAGTCTAGTGGCTTTCAAAATAAAATAATGTCCGGCACATATGAATTTTGTGCCAGAACAACACAATAAAATCAGGAGATTGAATGAACACACCACGAATCAAAGAATTTCTTATTAATTTGCAACACAGTGTCGTCAGCGGGCTGGAACAGGTAGACGGTAAAATGTTCAAACAGGATCAGTGGGATCGTCCGGAAGGCGGTGGCGGTATGAGCAGTGTCATTGAAGAAGGAAATGTATTGGAACGTGGTGGCGTCAATTTTTCCCATGTCTATGGCGCCGGATTACCTGCATCAGCTACCGCCGCCCGTCCCGAATTAGCAGGCCGTTCGTTTGAAGCAATGGGCGTGTCGCTGGTGTTGCACCCGCGCAATCCTTATGCGCCAACCGTGCATATGAATGTACGCTACTTCGAAGCACGCAAGGAAGGCGCAGAGCCCGTTTGGTGGTTTGGCGGCGGTATGGATTTGACACCTTATTATGGGTATGAAGAAGATGCGATTCATTTTCATCAAACTTGCAAGCATGCATTGCAACCCTTTGGCGATGATTACTATCCACGTTTTAAGAAATGGTGCGATGAGTACTTTTACTTGAAACATCGCAAGGAACCACGCGGTATCGGCGGTATATTCTTCGACGATTTGAATCAACCTGACTTTGATTCCTGTTTTAAACTCATGCGCAATGTCAGTGAAAACTTCCTCAACGCCTATCGCCCGATACTGGAAAAGCGTAAAGATACGCCCTACGGCGAAAACGAACGGGATTTTCAGGCTTATCGCCGCGGGCGTTATGTGGAGTTTAATCTGGTGTGGGATCGTGGAACTTTATTTGGTTTGCAAACGGGTGGTCGTACTGAATCCATTCTGATGTCTTTGCCACCGATTGTGAAATGGCGCTATGACTGGCGGCCGATGGCAGGCAGCGCTGAGGAGAAATTATATACGGACTTTCTGATCGGCAAGGATTGGGTGTAATCAATCCATGCACGCAATACCACTGAATAACCAGATTCTGTCCGGTATTATAAGCCGGCGCATTGCCGGGTTTCTGGCTTGCAGTGCTGGAGCAGCAATCGGTGCGCCGGGTATTCCAAGTGCGGGCATGGTAACGAGATGGTGGTAATACCGCAATTTGCTGGGTTGCCGGTTGAAGCGATCGCGATATTGTTTGCCTGACCATATACTCGATACGCTGCGTGCTGCGTCTATGTTAAGGGAGATATGGCGGGAAGTCCGATGATGCGACATTGAATCAATAAAGATAAGCTTGTGCGACTGGTTTTAAGTTCCGCTGCTTGCTAAAGCAGATCATTATCACGGAAACGTTGCTGTATTTCCAGAACCTTGTCAGCATTACTGATCAATGCTTCAACGCAATCTCGATCCAGTTTGGAATTGGACATTTGCCGCAGTACCGTAAAAGCTTCTTCATTACTCCATGGTGCTTTATACGAGCGGCGCGAAGTCAATGCATCAAATACATCCGCAACGGCACTGATGCGCGCCTCTATCGGAATTTCCTCACCTTTTAAACTATTGGGATAGCCACTGCCATCCACCGCCTCATGATGATATTCAGCGATGTTCCGCAGGATGTCGGTATGACCGAATGCACTCAGACCAAAATCATTCAGCACGGAATCGATGATTTCGCGTCCTTTTACCGGATGCGTTTTCATGATATCAAATTCTGCTGCGTCTAATTTTCCGGGTTTGCGCAGGATATTATCGGGAATTCCAATCTTGCCCACATCGTGCATAGGCGAAAACAGAAATATATGTTCGATCTGCTCATCCGTAATGCCATAACGGGATGCGATTTCACGCGCAATCAAACGTGCATAGTGGGCCGTTCGGTCGATATGCGAGCCGGTTTCAAGATCACGATAATGCGTCATACTCCGAGCCGCGCGTACTGCGGCCAGCAAAGTGCGGATCGCAGTCAATTCACTGATGACCATCAATGCGATTAAATGACCGTAAATATCGATCTGACGCAGCGCTTGAGAGGTAAATGGATGTTTCTGCAGCGAATTAAAAAAAAGAAACCCTATAAAAACGCTACTTTGATAAAGCGGCATGGTATAGCTGGATTTATATCCCGTAGCGGCTACTCGCTTGGTATGCTCATGGGTGCCGTGAGAAAAAATATTGAGATCCTGTACCAGCCGCGGGCGGCGATGCTCAATAATAGTCAATAATGACGGCGCTGCGCTCAGCGGTGCCTCGTAGGTAGTCACCGGGCTTTCGTTGCCTTCGGTGCTATGCGTATAGGTCTTGAGCATCTCGGTTTTTTTATCATACAAAGCAATGGCCAGCCGATCAATAAAGGGAAAATCCTGGCGCATGGTTTGATGCAGGAAGCGTAACTTTTCTGTTAGCGGTAAATTTTCATGTAAGTTGGCCAGGATATCTTGATGTGTAAACAGATCTTCTTCCGATTGCATAACATTCCTTCCATCAGATGATGCGTAATAAAACCCAGTCTATTGCGCCGGACTTAATAATGATTGTAATGATTTTGAGACAAGCCAATAAGTTTGCATTTTAGACGATTTGTCATGGCTATGTAGCCTGGATCAAACATCTGGATTGCATAACCCGCAAAAAAGCCTCTGTTTCGATTGTGCAACCATGATGTGACAAATTGCCGCGCGGCAATTTGTCACATTCCCAAAAGCGATCAATCTTTCTACAATTCTTGGAGCGTGGTTATTTCGGATGGCATAGCTAACGAATATCACGAAAGATTTGCAAGCATTTTTTACATTACAATTACAGGAGGATGAGAAGCGTATAGGAATATTTTATACGCTTGCATAATGCCCTATGAAAATACCTGCAAGACTCGAGCCATTAATTGAAGAAGGTCTGATTGACAATGTAATCTGCCAGCTTATGAGCGGAAAAGAAGCCATGATTTATATGGTAAGCAGTGGAGGCGATATCCGTTGCGCAAAAGTTTACAAAGATAGTAATAAGCGTAATTTTCATCAGCGCTCCAGTTACATAGAGGGACGTAAGGTTAAAAACAGCCGGTGCGCCCGCGCGATGGAGACAGGCAGTCACTACGGCCGGAGCATACGTGAAGAAGCATGGCAAAGCACCGAGGTTGACATGTTATGTCAACTTGGAATGATCGGAATTCGCGTGCCAGAATTCTATAATTTCTTTGCCGGCGTCCTGCTGATGGAGTTGATTACGGATTCTGAAGGAAATGCGGCGTCACGACTAAGTGAATTAATGCTGACGCCCAAGCAGGCACGTACCTATCACAAAATCCTGATTGATCAGATTGTGCAAATGCTATGTGCCGGAATTGTGCATGGAGATCTTTCACCTTATAACGTATTGATTGATAATCAAGGACCAGTGATTATTGATCTGCCACAGGCTGTGAGTGCTACCGGAAATCACCAGGCGCGTATCATGATAAAACGCGATATCGATAACTTAACAACTTATTTCAGTCGATTTGCACCGGAATTGGCGCACTCGGATTATGCAGCTGAAATATGGTCTTATTATCAGCGTGGTCAGCTGCCGCAAGCGCGTTTAACCGGAAATGTTAAACAGCAGGAAAAACCGGTAAATATTAGTAATGTTCTCCAGGTCATTGATTCAGTGCTCAGAAAAGAAATTGCCTGGCAGCGCCATAAACAAACGAAATGGAATAATCATTTCTCACAATGTTGAATATTGTGCGCCGATAAAAGCGTGAAATAAAGATGTTGATTGACTGGTATACGATTGCTCGTGTTATAATCCCGCTCCTGACGCGGGGTGGAGCAGTCTGGCAGCTCGTCGGGCTCATAACCCGAAGGTCGTAGGTTCAAATCCTGCCCCCGCAACCAATAAAATCAAGCACTTAGAGCGTAATTGCCTAAGTGCTTTTTTATTTTATTTGCTGCATGTAAGGCTAGTGTAAAAAAATAAAATCAACATTAAACAATAAGAAGACCGCATAAAAGCAGACCTCTGGTGAATTTCTTTATTGCTAAATCTGATTTCTGGAAAACTACTGAAATTTCGGTATGCCAGAAATAAAAAAACCAGCACTCAAAGAGCACTGGCAACGGAATTTATTCAACCATCCGCTATGCATTAATGCACTGGTTGATGCGGCTAAATCAAGCTAAAGGAATCTTGCTTTGTATCATACAGAGTTATTAAGTATTGATTAGTTCTCTGCTATTTTCCCGTTATCTACTTTGCTGATTAATACTCCAAGCAAATCTCATTCATGCTTTGAAACCGCCATTTTCCTCAGTCGTGGCCAACGATCATGAATCCAGTGGTACTCCGGTGGCGTTTCCTCAGTAACCACATAGACCCTTTGTTCACCATCACGCTCAGCCAATAACGCCTGGATAGCCATGCCTGGTGCCAGAGTGATCCAATGGGATTGTTTATCGTGATCCTGTCAATCAACATGCAAAAATTACCACCTATCAACATCCAAAAGTTTCCAGTTAAGAAGTGTCACAACTCGCCGATCGTTGGACTCCAGGCCGCTCTCGGACGAGAAAATCAGTTTCAACTATTAACGCAGACATAACCTTATTTTTCCTATACTCTATATCTAACGTCATTAAGACTAATAGGGGGAAATCCATGGCTAACGTTCACGTTCGCAACACCTCGTCCGTTCGCAGCACAGCTTCCGTCAGCAATACCTCGTCCGTCCAAGGCAAGGTTTTCGACTCCATCTCCAAGCAGGGGATAGGGGGATTGCTGGTCACCGTATACCATGTCACCAAGGCCGTAGAGGGGGTGCGCGCTTCTGCTGCCACCTCGCTCAATGGCTCCCTGCGCCTGGGCAGCGTGGTCACCGACTCCGGCGGCGGCTTTGCCCTCTCCTATGAGCGGGATGAAATTCCCATGCTGGCCGCCGGCAAAACCCGTCCTCGGCCCAACCTGCTCATCACCATCTCCGCCCCCGACGATGAGAAAGGCGATTCCGCGGACAAGGTGATCTTCACCAGCAACCCGCCCCGTCTGGATGCCGGCCGGGTGGAAACCTTCAACATCGGCATTTCCCAGGCCTCCTTGGACAAGCACAGCCTGGAAAGCGGCCTTTCCGCTAAGGAATCCATCAAGGCTTATCAAAGGGAGAGAGCTCAGGAAAAGGAGCTTTCCGAAGGGATTGTCGCCTTCCACAAAAGCGAGGTGGAGAAGGACAAGAAGGAAAAGGAAAGCCTGCGCGCGGAGCTGCTGAAAACCCTGGCCACCGATCCGGCCAAGGTTTCGCTTGGAGGCGAGCTGGTCCTGGATAATGACAATATCAATGACAAGGTGGGCATAGTGGCCGACCGGGGCATTGCCAAGGCCAATGGCGGCATCAAGGGCGGCCAGGGCGTGCCCGTCAACCTGTACCTGACCCCCTCCGACCGGGAGATGCTGCAACCTTATTTCGACGATGCCGTGGACGGCGTGGCCACCATACCCGAAAGCGTGATCCGCTCCATTTTATTCCGCAGCCAGGGCGCGGACAATCCCGGCACCTTGCTCATCCATCAAAATCCCATCGCCAAGTATTGCTCAGAGCATACTTTCGAGGAAAAATGCGCCAAGGAACACACCGGCATCGAAGGGCATGGCAACGGGCATGACCCGGATGGCGGCTCGGAGGGGCCGGGCACGGACATCATGGCGCTGACCGATGAGGACATTTCCGGCTATTTGAGCAAGCTGCTGCAATCAGCGCCCATGCCCGACAACGTGCTCAGCCCGGAGTTCAACGGGCAAAGGCCCGACCGGGAAACCGTCGAGGCTTCCGTGGACAGCTTTTCCCTGCGCAAGGGCCCGGCCGATGTTCCGGCCCATTATGATTTCCATTCCCTGCAAATCGCCTTTGAGCATGTGTGGAAAATCCTGGTGGACGAGGACATCGTCAATGTGGGGCATACCTTGGAGAAGAAGTATGCGGCCAAAACCGGCCTCAAGCTATCGGAGGTGTTCCCGCGCAATTGGACGGATATATTGGCTGGGGCCAATGTGTATACCACCATCCCGCAAGAGGTGCCGGCCGAGGTGGCGGCTCAATTCGACATCAATTTGCAGGAATGGACGGACCTGAGTGCCCCCCATCAGACCAAGCTCAAGGACATCGCCAAGCAACTGGTGGTGGGCTTCCAGGAGAAGATCACCGTCAGCCTGCCCCTGGTCGGGAACATCAAGATTCCGGCCTCGCGCCCAGGCTCCTTACACAATGAAAGGAAGCGGCAGGAATTGCGGGAGCAGGGGGAAAGGCTCATCGACGCGGTGCGCCATGACGACTATTATACGTTGCACAAGACCTTGCGCGATTTGCATGCCCGCGTCAATTCGGTCTATGAATTCACCGTATTCGCCGCGGACAAGAATTATCATAGCGTCAATTTCGGGCTGATGAACACCTATCGCCAGCAATGGGCGCCCATCAATTACCAGGCCGGCAAATTGGTCAAGACCATCCCGCTTTCGCCCAAGGAGGAGCGGAAATACTCGCTCAAGGTCACGCGCAATTTGAAGCAGGCACGCAAGGAGGCGGTCAAGAACAACCAGGCCCTGACCAATGAGCAAACTTCCACCTCGCGGGTGGAGGCCGAAATCATGGAGAAGGCCCAGAACCAGACCAATTTCGGGCTCAGCACGGACGGGTCCTACAATATCGGCATTTCCAAGGGCAAGTCCACCACCACCTTCGGGGTGGAGGCCTTGCAGGAAAGCTCCGGCAGCCGCAAGGACTTCCGCGAGGCCGTGATCAAGGCCGTGCGGAGTACAAGGAGGAGCGCAGCGTCGACATCGACACCGAGGAAACCTCCGGTTCGGAGTACACGGAATCCGGCTCCATCGTGAACCCCAATGACGAGCTGTCGGTAACCTATCTGTTCTACGAGCTGCAAAGGCGCTACCGGGTCTCGGAGCAATTGTACCGGGTCATGCCCGTGGTGTTGGTGGCGCAGGAAGTGCCGGCTCCGCATCAAATCACCGAGGCCTGGGTCATCGCCCATGACTGGATCCTGAACCGCACCTTGCTGGACGATTCCTTCCGCCCGGCCCTGGGTTATCTGGCTAACAAAAGCGTCGGGGACGATTTCGCCTTGCGCGAGCTGCGGAAGAACCTGCGCCAGCAGCGCAATCTGGTGGACACCTTGCGGCTGGAACTGGCCATCGCCAGCAATGAGGCGGAGAATCGTTACCGCGCCCTAGAAAACTCCATCGAGCGGCGCATCGGGGAGGAATCGGCGGAAACCACTGACGGGTGGTTTGCGGACGTGGGGGACTTTTTCGGGGGCGGGGGACAGGACCCGGAAGCCGCCAAGGCCCGCGAATTGGCTGCCAAGGATGCCCATCAGCATGCGGTGGAAAAGGCCGAAAAGGCGGCCGCGGCGCTGCGCCAGGAAATGAGCACCTTGCACGTGTATACCAACGAGTACAACAACACCTTGCGCACCCACCTGGACAATGAAACCAGGGTCAAACGGCTGTTGGCCCATATCCGCGCCAACATCTTCCATTACATGCAAGCCATCTGGAGCATGGAGCCGCCCGATCAGCGCTTCCTGCGCCTGCACAAAGTGCAGGTGCCGGTTTTGGAATTGGCCACCGTGCCCAATCCGGAAGGCGGCTCTCCCCTGGCGGACCGGCATTACGAGGTGCAAGTGGAGGCGGTGGAGGATATTTTTGCCGGCTTCCGCGAGCCCGGCACCAGCAAGCACAAGGCTTTCATGTCCGGCACCTTGAAGCCCATTACCGCCAACAAGCCCCTGGTGGAAGTGGCCGATTTGGACAGCCCCTTGGGCTACAAGGGCAATTACATGATTTTTCCGCTCAAGGAGCATAATGCCTTGACCGAGTTCATGGCCGCGCCCTACGTGGACTCCGCCTTCGGCGCCATGGACCCGGACGATTTGAGCAATGTGAACCTCAACGATTATGGCAAGTACGTATGCTGCCTGCATGACCGGCTGCCGGCGGAGGAGTTCGAAGCCTTGAAGCCCTTGCTCAAGAAATGGCTGGAGTTGCTGCTTTCCGATCCGCTCCGCCACGGCGATGAAATCACCGTGCCCACCGACTCCCTGTTCATTGAAATCCTGCCCGGGGCCCATCCCCTGCTGGAGAATTTCAAGCTGCGCCATCGCGAGCTGGACGTGTACCTGGCGGCCGAAAACCTGCGCAAGGGGCGGCTGGAAAACCTGCGACTGGCCAAGCGTCTGTTGCAAAACAAGCTCGGGGACCCGGACATCGAAAAGAAGATCGTGATTGGCGGCAACGGCCATGCCCACGTGGACGTGGACAATTCCTGAGGCCGCGTTTGCATGCCGCCGCCCGATGACGAGGAACGGGGGATAACCCAGGAGCAAAGGGGGTTGCCCGAGGAGCCCGTGCTCGACATTTCCCTGGCGGAATACGAAAGGGCGTGGGGGACTTTCGGCAACGGGATAGACCACGGCTTTTTGAACTACTCCAACCCGGGCCCCGAGCAGGTCTGGGTCAGCAACCTGGGGCTGGCGGTGGGAAATTGCGACAAGGTCCCATTCCTCGGCATCCCCCCTGACCCCAACCCGGACCCCAAGGTCTCCAGAGTTCTGACCTTCGATCAGGTCGATGCCATGCACCGCGCTTACGCGCTCAGCAACATCCTCAGCGGCACACCCTGCCTGGTCAAGCTTGCGCGTGCGTTGCACCGCAACCTGTACGACGTGGCGCAATACGGTTCGCACAACTTCAAGACCATCAAGGATTCGACCCGGGACTACCTCAAGCTGGTGCGATACCTGGTCAGTATCTACGATCAGATCAAGTCGCGCACGGAAGAGCCCTATATCGTCTGGCTGGAAGGCGGTGAGCGCCCGGCCCTGCCCAAGGAAATCCTGCTCCAGCATCCCTTCCATGAATACAAGTTCTGGCTGGAAATCCTGAAGTCGGCGGAAGAGGGCCGGGTGATCATAGGCGCTCCCGCACCCATCCTCAACAACGAGCAAATCCTCCAGCAGGCCGAGGACTTGCAAAAGAAGATGGAAGGCACCTTGCTGGACTTGGAAGTGCGGGTCATGGACATGAAATTGTCCGAGAAGGGCCTGGACAATACACCGCAGGTGAAGAAGGCCATCAAGGCCCTGTCCACCTATTCCCTCAAGCATATCCGCGAACAAACCGGCGTTTCCGTCAGCCCCGATTTCGAGGACGTCAAGCTAATCAAGTCCACGGAGTTCATTCTGTACCATGGCGCCTATACCGTGGTCCTGAACAAGCAGGGCGAGCCCACCACGATGTGGGGGAGCCTGCCCTATCCCATCATGACGCCCTACCCCGGACACCTCATGTACCGGGGGCTTCAGGGACCGGGGCTCTTCATCAGCGTGCGCAAGTACGGCTTCGGGGATTTTCAGATCGACATCGACAACAAGAAGATCTACAAGATCCTTTCCGGCGGCATAGGCGGCATCATGGAGGTGCACGGATATTTCCAATCCAACACGCCGTACGTGTACCAAGTCAGGCTGCAGGAGTGGCTCGACAGGCGTGGCTATGCCTATGCCGCGGCCTTGACCGTCGATTCCGCCTTCTTTCAGCGGGAAGTCACCCTCGAGCTGGTCGATCGCGAGTACCCGGTCCTGGTGGAAACCGTAGCCCCTTACATGGTGCGCGAGGTCGGCAAGAAGGCCAAGCAAATCTACGAGAACTACGAGGAAGTGCTCAAGAAGCTGGGCGAGGCCATCGTCCGGGAGGCCATCGAGGAGATGGTCAAGAAGAAGGTGCGCGATTTCCTGATCAAGAAGATCGGGGCCAAGCTCATCCCCTTCATCAACGCCGTCGCCGCCGTGGCCGATCTACTGGAAGGCGACCATGAGTTCATCCGCAACGTCATCGCTGCCGCCCTGCTCTATATCCGCGGCGGCACCCAGGACGACCTCCACATTTCCGCCAAGACCATGGCCAAGATGCTGACCGACAAGTTCCACGAGGAGCTGATGAAGCTTGTCATCAACCGGGCTTCCGACGCGGGCCTCAAGTTGAAAAAGAGAGGCAAGGACGACGCCGATCAGGCCCGGGCCGAGCAACGGGAGGCCGATGACAAGCCGCTGGAGACCGAGCCCAAGGAGGATTCCGGTCTCAGCGATACGCTGAACTTCGAACCCAAGCCCGATCCGGACGCCAAGCCGGACGTTGATTCCGCCTCCAAGCCCGATACCGGGGATTCCGGCGATGGCGATCCCCGCAACCGCCTCCGTGACGGCACGGACCTGGACGCCACCCCGGAGGAAATACGACAGGCGGAAGCCCTGGCCGAAAAAATGAAGGCGGAGCGCTTCGAGAGAATCAGGCAGGCGGACACCCGCCGTAAGGCGGAGCAGGCCGCGAAGACCGGGGACGAGAACAAGGGGGTGGAGGACGGGAACAAGGGGGCTGGCGACGACAACAAGAGAGTCGCGCACGCGGACAAGGGCACCGGCGATGCCGCCAAGGGTACCGGCGCGGAGAACCAGGGCAAGGGCGAACGCAAGCCGGCGGCCGATGACGATCCCCGCAAAACGCGCGGCGACGGCACCGACGACGATGGCCTGTTCACCACGCGCAAGCGCAGGAAAAAGGATCGTCCACCTGAGCCCGATGAGCCGCCTTTACCCAGGAGCCAGGATGTTCCGGTCAAGGACCGCTATGCCTTTTACATGAAGCATCGCGACCAATATCCACCGGCCGTCAAGGACAGGCTGGAGAAGATGGGCAAGCCCACGGACAAAGGCCTCAAGGAAATAGACCGGCAAATCCGCGAGCATTTTGCCGCGCAGGTGGAAAACCACCTGGGCATACCAGTGAAATCGGCCCAGCGAATCCCCACCAGAGCGCCGGGCGGTTCGGGCGGCGAGTGGGAAAGGATCAACCGCAATCTGCGCACCGACAAGAACTACCGGCTGTCGGTGACCAGCGAGACCAGGGACAAGGAAGAGGTACAAATCGACGACTTCGATACGGACCGGGGCATTCCCATCGAATACAAGGCCTCCCTGGATATACCCAATAAGCACCCGGATGTGGCGATGGACGATATCAAAAAAAGGATGTCCAAGCATGGCCGATTCGCCCAGGAACGTGACTTGCCGGCCTATGAATGGGTGGCCCATTCCCAGGA
The DNA here is from genome assembly GCF_900108305.1 of Nitrosomonas ureae. Taxonomy (GTDB): domain Bacteria; phylum Pseudomonadota; class Gammaproteobacteria; order Burkholderiales; family Nitrosomonadaceae; genus Nitrosomonas; species Nitrosomonas ureae_B. The sequence continues at coordinate 11,719 of NZ_FNUX01000005.1, read as the reverse complement.
TTCGGCGGATAAAATGCACCAGGCGCTGAAGGAATTGAGGGAGGAGGCCGTGGCCATGAAGGATGACCCTGAGAAGGACAATGTCCTGGACCAGGTCGGGCGTATCACCATCGAAGAATCGTTTATCTTTGAATCCGGCACCCGGAAAAAGGACGAGGACGGCGATCCCAAGCCCCTGAATTTCGACCCCGATGACGAAAAATAATCCCGTCACCGTCGAGACCTATATCGAGCAAGCCCCCGAAGAGGTGTGAATCGCCCCGGTATATCCGGAGATAAAATGATTTGAGAGGAGGAAGAGATGAAAAATCAAATCAGTTATTCACCGGAAGTACGAGAACGAGCGGTAAGATTGGTATTCGAGCAGCAAAAGGAGCATGAATCGCAATGGTCGGCGATCAAATCAATCGCATCAAAGATTGGCTGTACTGAGGTATGCTGATTCTCATGGATTCCTCCTGCGTGCGTGTAGATGGGCGTGTACACTCGGCCATCCCCATGATTGAAAAAAATCGCTTAACTGGGCTGAAGTTTTTAAGACGAAGCTCAGCATAAAATAAGAAAACGCGTTTCTTAATGGGGAAAGAAACGCGCTGAAATGGCAACTTCTCTGAGGTAGAAGGAAGCACCAATTTCACTATACACTTATAATTGTGAATATTTTGTGATAGCTATGCAGAATGTAGAGGCACTATCAAGTTAGCTTCTGAGGGCATTGATCAATCATGAGCCATTCGTAATCCGGTTCGTCAATCAGAATTTCAAGCAGCTTCTCCCAGCTCCCCTTATCGCGCCAGCGGATAAATCGACGATGAGTATTGCTTCAATTACCATAGTCCGGTGGTAAATCACGCCAGGGCGCACCGGTGCGTATAATCCAGAAAACGGCATTGATAAATAACCTATTGCCTTTTGCCGTGCCGCCCCAAACGCCTGCGCGGCCAGGCGAATCGGGTTCGGGCAATGTCCATGCTTTATCTGAAATATCATGCCTGCGATGAGAATCGTGTCCTATGAGATCCTTTTTGTTTGCAACAAAATCTCATATTCTTATCTCATGATCACATTATCCAATGTGGGATAAAATGATCCATCGCGGTACTCATTGAGTTAGAAATAAAAATGCACATTGCAATCATCGGCGCCGGTTGTTCCGGACTCACCGCTATCAAGCATCTGGTGCAAGCAGGCCTGAAAGATATCGTCTGCTATGAGAAAAACGATCGGATTGGCGGCAACTGGATATATGCAGCGACGCCGAGCCATAGCAGCATTTGCAGCACAACGCATACGATCTCCAGCAAATCCATGTCGCAATTCAGTGATTTTCCGATGCCGGATGACTATCCGGATTACCCCAGCCACCAGCAGATACTGGCTTATTTTCAGGCGTATGCCCGGCATTTTCAGCTGGAAAAATATATCCGGTTCAATGTTGCCGTTCAGCAAGTCAGGAAAATAGAAAAGGAACGGTGGCATTTGTCTTTGAGTGATGGCACGGAAGCGGAATTTGATTGTCTCCTCATTGCCAATGGACATCTATCCATTCCGCGCCACCCGGACTGGAAAGACGATTTTTCCGGACAATACCTGCATGCCCATGACTATAAAAGCAATCAAGCATTAGAAAACAAGCGGGTACTCGTAATCGGCGCCGGAAACTCCGCTTGCGATTGTGCGGTTGAAACAAGCCGGAACGCCGCTTTGGTCGATATGAGTTTGCGTTCGCCGCAGTATATTATCCCCAAATTGATCATGGGCAAACCCACCGATACCTTTGCGGTTTCGTTGCAGTGGCTACCACAGCGCATACAAAACTGGCTGCAAAAAATTTCCCTGCGCATCCAGGTCGGGCGTTATCGTGATTATGGATTACCCGAGCCTGATTTTTCACCCACACAAGCACACCCGACCATCAACTCCGAAATCTTCGACAAAATCCGGCATGGCAAAATACACCCACGCTCAGCCATACAAGGGATATCAGGACAAACAGTGCATTTTATCGATGGTTCTTCCGCAGAATACGATGTCATCATCGCCGCCACCGGTTACAAAATCAGTTTTCCATTTTTTGATCGCGATTTTATTCATTGGGAAGATGCCAGCAATATTCCGCTTTTTTTGCGTATCTTTCATCCCGATCACCCCAGCTTGTTTTTCATTGGACTGATACAGCCGCAAGGCTGTATTTGGACGCTCGCAGAAGCGCAATCCCAACTCATCGGGCGGTTGTTGACGGGCAAAATCCGGTTACCCGACAATTGGCGTGAATCTGCCATTGCTGAAGGAAAAAACTGGGCACAGCAATTCATTGCCCGTCCCCGTCATGCACTGGAAGTGCATTACTATCCCTATCTGCAATCTCTGCGCCAGATAATCAAGAGCACAAACCAATCATCTGAATAGTGGTCATAAATGAATCCTGCGATTGCACGCTTTGCGTGCTTACAATATCGTGTATGGTGTAGCAATATCCGATTCAGATAATACGAAAAAGAACTATGAAACCTAAAAAACAACCTGCCGGTGACCGCGTGGGCTGGCGCTTCGACAATAGTTATGCGCGCTTGCCCGATTATTTTTATGCGCAACTGTCCCCTGTTCCGGTACGTGCGCCACAGACCGTCATCGTGAATCATGTCCTCGCAGCATCGTTAGGATTGGATATCGGCGTTCTGACTGCCGAAGAAGCTGCCTTGCTGTTTTCCGGGAATGTGTTGCCGCAAGGGGCGTTGCCGATCGCGCAAGCCTACGCCGGCCATCAGTTCGGCCATTTCACGATGCTGGGCGATGGGCGGGCGATTTTACTGGGTGAACATCTTACTCCGGCCGGCGAGCGATTCGACATTCAACTCAAAGGCTCCGGCCAGACGCCATTTTCACGCCGCGGTGATGGGCGGGCGGCTTTAGCGCCGATGCTGCGAGAATACATCATCAGTGAAGCGATGCATGCGCTGGGCATTCCATCGACGCGCAGTCTTGCCGTAGTCACCACCGGAGAACAGGTGATGCGGGAAACCCTGCTTCCCGGCGCGATTCTGACTCGCATAGCAGCCAGTCACCTTCGTGTGGGCACGTTTGAATATGCCGCCGGACAAGGGGATGCTGATGCAATTAAAATCCTGGCGGATTATGCAATCCAACGCCATTATCCCGCTCTGAATGATGCCGCAAATCCTTATCTGTCGCTGCTCAACCGGGTGATTGAACGGCAAGCCGCATTGATCGCCCAATGGGTGCTGGCGGGTTTCATACACGGCGTAATGAATACGGATAACATGAGCATCAGCGGCGAAACAATTGATTATGGCCCGTGCGCATTCATGGACGCCTATAATCCCAATACGGTATTCAGTTCGATCGATCAGAACGGCCGCTATCGCTATAGCAATCAACCGCTGATGGCGCAGTGGAATCTGGCGCGCCTGGCTGAGACCTTATTGCCGCTGATTGATCCAGTATCAGAAAAAGCCGTGACGCTGGCGGAAGAAGCCATCCATGCTTTCCCTGCAATATATCAGACCGAATGGATAACGGGGATGCGCAAGAAATTAGGATTGCTGACGGAACAAGCCGATGATCCCGACTTGATTACCGGTTTACTCACCTGGATGTATCAGCACCAAGCGGATTACACCAATACCTTCCGCGCACTGTCGGCAGAAACTTTGCCTTCGGATAGTCTGTTCCAGAGCGATGCGTTTGAAGCATGGCACGTCCGCTGGCAAGCCCGGTTGGCGCGCCAACCGGGAACTAAAGAACAATCGGTGCGTTTAATGCAGGCGAATAATCCTGCAATCATTCCACGCAACCACCGCGTCGAGGAAGCGCTCACCGCCGCTTCCGAACAAGGCGATTATACATTGATACAGCGATTGCTTGCGGCAGTGGCTCATCCATATGCCGATGTATCGGAATACTATGATTACCGCACTCCGTCAGCGCCGTCGGAACGTGTGTATCAAACATTCTGCGGAACATAATTAGAATGTTAATAAATAATCCTTGCAAGGAGAACAGATATGGCAATTACCCTTAATCACACCATTGTGCCCTGCTTTGATAAAGTCGCATCGGCGAAATTTTATAGCCGCGTATTTGGCTTTGAATACGTGGGCGTATTTTCACATTTTATTGTCGTGCGCGTTAACGACACATTAAGCCTCGATTTCGATAACCAGGAACAGTTTATGCCGCTTCACTATGCATTCAAAGTATCCGAACCAGAATTTGGCACCTTATTTACGCGGCTGCAGGCTGAGCACATTCCCTACGGCAGCGGCCCGGGCAATGCAGACGACATGACAATCAATCATAATTATGGCGGCCGTGGCGTTTATTTTCGCGATCCTAACGGACATCTTCTGGAAATGCTGACGGCGGATTACGTTATTCCATCACCGTGATTCTTGCGCAGGCAATTATTCAGTATCTCCCTAAGGCGCGATATCCATGTTGCCCGGTATAATGCTCACCATGGCACTATTTCTACCGGATAGCACAAACCCGATTCAAAGTGCTGCTGATCACTATCAGCACGTAAACACCTATCAGGCAACGATCAAATCCATACACAGCAAGCAACCCGGCAATCCGGATATCATTCGCTATTACTTCAAAAAGCCCGGCTATGTCCGCATAGAAATGATTGCACCGGTATTCAGAGGCGCAGTATTGATTTATAGCCCGAACTCCGGGAAAGTCAAACTATGGGTATTGGGACATGGCAAATTCCCTTCTTTAAGCTTAAGCCCGGAAAATAAAGTGATTCAAAATCCATCCGGTCAGCGGATCGATCGTTCGGATCTCGGTGCTTTATATCAAAACATCATGACGCTGCAGGATCATGGCAAAACCACTGTGATCGGCCAGGAGTCAATGGCCGGAGAAACTGCTTTACATCTTGATGTCGAGGCGGAACGCGGTTTCAGCGTAAATGACATAACCCGATTCCAGCTGTGGTTGAACATTGCCACCGGCTTTCCTCTTAAAGTGATAAGTTACAGAGCGGATGGCAGTTGGATTGAACAAGTGGAAATGTCGGATTATCGGATTAATCCGGTATTTCCTCCCGATTTCTTTGATCAATAGTAATATGACAACAGAGTTTAAATTTGTCACAGAATGGCGTATTGACGCATCTTTAGTAGAAGTATGCGATGCGATCTGTCATTGTCTGGACTGGCCAGCGTGGTGGAAAGGTGCCGAAACGGTGGAGAAGCTCGAAACCGGCGATGCCGATGGCATAGGCAGCGTGCATCGCTTTACCTGGAAAGGACGGATTCCCTATCGCTTTACATTTGACCTGCGCGTCACTGGCTGGATCCCCCTTACGCTGCTGGAAGGTCAAGCACAGGGTGACATTATTGGAACTGGCCAGTGGAATTTTTTCCGTGAAAATGAACTAACGGTGGTGCGTTATCACTGGCACGTCTACCCTAACCGGCGCTGGATAAACCTGATTGCTCCAATTGCATCGCCGCTATTTAAATGGAATCACCATCAAGTCATGCGGCAAGGGGCGGAAGGCATGGCGCGCCTATTAAATGCCCGAATAATAAGCTTTCGCGCTGCAACCGAAACAATCCGAAGATAACTTGAACGATCTACCGCAACTTGCTGACTCAACTATTCTTTGAAGATTCAGAATCTTCATCCTGTTTCTTCCATTTGTCGTAACACTCTAGACCGCAATAATATACGATGTAATCCGTCGCTTTGACACTCGTCGCCTCAGATATCGGTATCTCTTTGAAACACACTTCGCAAGACACTATCTCCGGCGCTACGATTTTTTCCTGTTCAATCATTTCATAACCTCCCGTCACTAAAAATTGATTTGCTTCATTAATCTTATCGCGCTACACGACACAATCACCCTGCATTTATCGCGGTGGCGGAGGTGGTGGATTTCCGGATGGCGGTGGCGGCGGCGTAAAATTTTCTGATGAGTTTGTAATCTTTGGGCTGACATTGCTGTTCACCGGCTGACTACCCGTAATTCTCCCCGAAACCGGCACACGATGACCTTTTGCATACATGCATTGAATATAGCTCATGTCGTATTGCCGTTGACTCATATACCCGGAAGTCTCAGCCGTGCCCGAACCAACGACACCACCCGCCAGAAGCCCCGTACCTGCGCCAATTGCAGCACCCTGCCCGCCACCTATAGCAGCGCCTGCAGCGGCACCAAGCCCCGCTCCAATCGCCGCGCTTTCTACACCACTGACTTGAGAAGCTTGTCGCGGCGTTTTACCGCCAATTTGCTCATAGGCATAAGCCCTGCACTCAAAATCATCCATACGAAACTGCTCAAAGCTCTTTCCAGTGCCTGGCAGCGTCATGACGCTCGGGCCAGTCGGCAGATTGACGCAGGCAGCTATTAAACCTGTCACCAATAAGATGGATAATCTTCTCAAAGTAAACATACTCGGCCTCTCACGTTATTGCCCGGGCGGTTGCGGCGCTACTTGCAGCCAGCCGCCAGGGCACTGCCTGACATAAGGATAATAACCATCCGGATCCTTACAATAATACCAGTAATTGGCGCGTGGTTGCGCTGGCTGGGCCGATTGTGCGGGCTGCTGCGCTTGCTGCTCGATATACACAGGCGGCGTAGCCGGAACAATCATCGTTGGAGGATAGGCATAAGCAGGCGGAAAGTAATAGGAAGGATAGCCATAGCCGTACCCGCCAAATCCATAGCGACCGAAGCCATAGCCGCCATACCCATAACCGCCATAATATCCTGGCCCGTAATAGCCCAGGCCAATACTTAAATGACTATGTCGATGCCCATGCGCCCAAACAGAACTGCTTACCACGATTGAAAGCAGCGCAATTGTCAGAAACATTCGCTTAACATCTCGCATAAAAAGATCCATTGAATATTTGTAGTATCAGACCAAAAATTAGACTAACACATTACCTGAGAATTCCATTGATTTGGGAACGACATCTTCCGGTTATAAAAATATTAATAATCAAAAACTTATACCGGTATTCTTTGAGCATGCGCTGCGGAATCATTCATCCGAATCACATTCCCGGACAATGCGTGCAAGATCAAGCAAGTTGCATGCGCCGGTTTTTTGCATGATCTTGGATTTATGAATTTCAACTGTGCGATGACTGATACCCAGGCAAGATGCGATTTCTTTGTTAGTATGCCCTTGAACCGCCAGAGTCATCACTTCCCGCTCGCGTCCGGTGAGCTTCATCAAGCACGACATCATTTCTTTATTACGCGCAATGTCGCTTATCCTTTTCCCAGCCTCAGCAAAAGCAGCGCGCACGCACACCAGCAGTTTTTCCCGTATCACCGGCTTGGTCAGAAAATCCACTGCTCCTCCCTTGATCGCTCGTACACTCATCGGAATATCGCCATGTCCGGTAAGAAAAATCACGGGCAAAGCAATCTTGCGCCAGGTAAGTTCCTCTTGCAGCCGCAGGCCATCCATCCCCGGCATTCTCACATCGATGATGATGCAACCAAAGAAATCAGGATGATAAGCGCTCAGAAAAGCGCTCGCGTGCTCGAAAGCTTGTACATGAATATCTGCCTGTTCAATCATCAGCATAAGCGAATCCCGGACGGCTGCATCGTCATCCACGATAAATACAGTTGGTTCATGCATGATCATGGGGAAAAAGGCAAAGTAAAATGAAATTTAGCACCTGATTGTGTATCAGGATCCAGCCAGAGATGACCGCCATTGGTTTCAATCAATGCACGGCTGATAGCGAGCCCCATGCCAATACCGGCTGGCTTGGTAGTAAAAAAAGGCTCAAATATGCGTTTTGCCACAACGGCGCCAAGTCCTGGACCGTTATCCTGAACAATCACTAAAGCTCTATTCGTTCCATTCATATTTTCGACTTGAGTGGTAACTGTTATGGTAGGCAAATCTACAGCACGCATAGCTTCATCAGCATTCCTGAATAGATTTACCAAAACTTTCTGCACTTGTATACGATTGCACTGCACAGCCGGAAGATTCTGCTGCAAATGCAGTGCGAGATAAAATTTCCCGTAACCGTCGTTACTTACGATAGTTAATGTATCTCGTATCAGATCGTTTAGATTCAATCGCTCGGTTACCAATTCGCCTTTCTGTAGAAAAGCCAACAGCTCATGCAAGCTACGGCCGGCGCGTTGCGCTTGTTCCACGCAGCCCTCAAGTGCTCTTTTCAAACTGTCCGAGGTAAAACCATCGTTATGTATCGCATGAAGAGCCACTTCACTATACGCCGAAATTGCCGCCAGCGGCTGATTAAGCTCATGAGCTATCGCTGAGGCCGTTCGCGCTGCGATTTGCTGCTTAAGAATATTCTCAGTCTCGTCACGCTGCACCTGAAGCTTTTTCTGGATATTTTTTTGCTCCGTGACATCACGGGTGACGCCTATCAAGCGATTCGCACAACCCGCTTCGAAATAAACTCTTCCCCTTGCGGATATCCAACGCTCACTACTGTTAATGGGATCAACAATACGGTATTCCGCTTTGAATTCGCCGTTACCGGCGGGATTCATGGCATACTCAATAACGGTTTGCCTCGCCGCGCGGTCTTCCGGATGTATCCTCGCGACAAACTCATCGTAACTTACAGTCGTTTCAGAGGGCTCACCCCAAAGCTTGCGCATCTGCTTATCCCAGTAAATGATATTGCGTTTGATATCGTAGTCAAAAATACCCAGGCCTGCGGCTTGCTTGGCCAAACGCAGGCGCTCCTCGCTGACTCGCAGCGCTTCCTCGACATCAAGACGTCGATTAACGTCGTTGAACGTAATGAGCACGTAAAGTTGCTGCTGCACTCTGATGGGACTCAGACTGATATCCAGCAACATTTCTTTGCCATCGCGGCTTAACACCATGAGTTCATTCCCGGCACCCATGGAGCGCTGCGCCGGCTTGTTCAAGAAAAGCTCTTGATGATATCGATATTGTTTCCGGTACCGGGGCACGATAAGTATTTCAATCGCCAGCCCGCTCAATTCATCTGCCGAATAACCGAACAGCTGTTGCGCAGCTGGATTGGCCAGCACAATATGCCCGGATCCTTCAGCCAGCACCATGGCATCTGCTGCGGCTTCAAACATCGTTACGAAACTGAGGTTTCTGGGTACGGTGATCAAAATATCTTCCTGTTGGTAAATTCGCCGATGAGATGCTGCAAATCTTACGACAAAAAACAATTATTTTGTACATATTGTTTATATATAAGGGTTTGCACCTACGTGTCGGCACGAATATTAGCGCCCGATATTCTTCTGTACGATTTGGGCAGGGTAAAAAATAAACCCGACTTCACACATAAGTTGCATTGATCAAAAGATAAGAATTATGACCCAGGAAAACAGAGCAATCACTCCGTCCTTATGAACGGATTATGGTTCCTGATGTGATTTTTTCACTACGCCAGGTTAAAACCTTTAACAGTTTGGAGAACTGAAATGAATAAAAATATATTAGCTTACGAACTTATTCTGCTAGCTCTACTCATGCTACCGGGCACAATAATCGCCGCCGATACACCCAAGAATCCGCCGGCAAAAGAGAAGATTCCAATTGAACTTCAGCGCGAACAATCCCAGCAACATACACCCAAAAGAATGGAGCGCATCAAGTTTGCCGAGGAACTCCCGGACGAGCTTAAGAAAGTGCGGCTTATCCATACCGGAATAAGAGGAGGAGTGTAATCATGTCAATATCCAGTCTTCTCGTACCGGCGATACTTTTCTTCGCACTCGGTATGTTTGCCTGCCTCATCAAATCGGATCTTAAGTTCCCGCCTGACATGCATCGGATGATCGTTATCTACTTACTGATTGGTATCGGGCTGCATGGCGGCAAGGAACTTGCCGCAGCGGACATGGGAGATGCTCTCTCCGCTGTATGGGCAGCACTAGCGTTTGGTTTTGGACTGCCCATCATTGCTTACATCGTTCTGCGCGGGCTCGGAAAAATCGATCCCCTGAATGCCGCAGCCATTTCCGCGCACTATGGATCGGTAAGTGCAGGTACTTATATGACGGCGGTTGCGTTCCTGGCAGGTATTGGCGTAACGTATGAAGCCTATCCCATCATCATGCTGGCAATCATGGAATCACCTGCCATCATGATTGGCCTGGTGCTTGCCGGTTATTCCCGAAGAGTCACAGGTGGAGAGTCCAAAGCTGACAAAGGAATGATGAAACATCTGCTGATCGATGCCTTCACCAACGGCAGTATTCTGTTGTTATTCGGCTCCATGGCGATCGGTTCGGTTGTTTCAGAACCCAGCTACCACAAAATCGAACCTTTCTTCGAGCTCATCTTTATGGGTGCGTTATGTATATTCCTGTGTGATATGGGAATGGAAGCGGGAAAAAGACTGTCCGAGTTCAAATCCGTAGGCGTTTTCCTGGTCGGCTTCGGCATCGCCATGCCTTTGTTCGGTGCAGCATGCGGTCTATTCGTGGGGCACTTCCTTTTGGGTTACTCGATCGGTGGCATTACATTGGTAGCAGTATTGGCTGCCAGTTGCTCCTACATCGCGGTTCCACCGGCGATGCGCCTTGCGATCCCTGAAGCGAATCCGTCGTTTTATCTGACTTTGTCACTCGGAGTTACTTTCCCGTTTAACGTAGTGGTAGGTATTCCCATGTATTACTCGGCCGCTCAGTACTTGCATGCAACCTATTATCCGTGGTGATTGGAACTACAGCTGCAATAAGAGTTATTTGGCATTTGCAAGATTATGCCGTGGTGGGGATATCAGGGCGGCGAGCGCTAGAAAAAGACCGACTGCCGCCTACCCTCTTGAAATAGCAGAAATTAAAGTAAGTGACTTATTCGCTTGAATACAACTTATTGCTTTGAGGTTCCTCGGGAGATTATCCAGCAATTAACGAAGCGCTAAGCGCTTAACTCCCGATGCTGATATTAATATTTTATGGAGAAAAATCATGTTTTCTACACCAGAATCCTTTGTATCAATGAAACGGATCGAGATTGTCATTCATGAAGAAAGGCTGAATGATTTGATCCAGTTGTTTCATGAAGCCGAGGTATATGGCTACACCATCATTAAAAAAGCAGGTGGTTTTGGTTCAACAGGCGAGCGGGATCAAGACGACTTTATCCTGGAACAATACAATGCGGTATTAGTCCTTGTCTGTGATAAGAATCAGGCAGACAAGCTCCTCACGGTGCTTCAACCCAAGATAAAAGATTTCGGTGGCATGTGTCTGATTTCCGATTGCCAACGAGTTTCTGTACCGTAAATCATAATTATCTGATTGATTCTTCGGCAAGCCTGGAGTAAACAAAAATTTCATTCATTACGTTTGCGATGAGCTTGCCGAACCAGAATACAATATTATCCAACGTTGCAGTTGAATCTGATTACGCGAAAACCGATGGCCAAAAATTGGTAGCGTCGTAATGCTTAGAATACCACTGACTTTAGTAGCATGCGCTGAGGAATCAATCGATGGTTAAGGTGTTGATTGCAGATGATCACGCATTATTTCGTGATGGACTCAAACGGATTTTTAGTGAAGCGGATGACATTGAAGTTGTTGCGGAGGCGATTAATGGCAAAGATACCATCAAAAAGGCGAAGGAATACGATTGGGATATTGTTTTATTGGATATTAACTTTCCTGACATGAATGGATTGGAGGTTTTGAAACGAATTTCATCTGCAAATTCACCTTCATATGTATTGG
>NZ_FNUX01000043.1 GCF_900108305.1 Nitrosomonas ureae | reverse complement strand
TCGGTAAATCCCGAGGTGGCTGGACCACCAGGATTCATCTGGTTGCCGCAGATGCCAGAACAGCCATAACCTTTGCCTTATCTCCGGGGCATGCGCATGATGCACCGGAAGGGCGACAACTCTTGTTAGCGCTCGGCCCCGTCTCTTCACCTACTCATCTGCTGATGGATCGTGCTTATGAAGGTGATCAAACCAGACAGCTTGCATTGGAGCTCGGTTATATCCCGGTTGTCCCACCCAAAACTAATCGATTGGAGCCCTGGGAATATGACCGCGCCATGTACAAAAAACGCAATGAGATCGAAAGATTATTCCGCAGACTCAAGGGCTTTCGTCGAATATTCTCCAGATTCGACAAACTGGATATCATCTTTCTCTCATTCATCCATTTCGCTCTTATCGTCGAAGCACTTAGGTAGTGTTAACAGGCCATAATTGGCCAAGGCGCCGGACATATGGTTACGGCTTTGAATAAGGCGGCAATTGTAACGGATACGCTGGAAATTGATCCGGCTGTTGCTGAAGCGGCCAGTGAGCATTTCGACTTTATGCCGACAGGACGCAGAATCATCGGAGATGCACGTTATGAAATCCGTCAACTCAAAGATCCTTATGACTTAATCATTCTGGATGTTTTCACTGGCGGCACCGAACCCACGCACCTATTGACTGTTGAAGCATTAACCCAATTGCACAGCCTGCTTTCAGAGCATGGGATTCTTGCACTGAATTTTGTCTCATTCCTGGATCGCGGCAAAAATACGGCGCTGGCCTCTGTTTCAAGAACATTAGCGCAAGTCTTTTCGCATCAACAAGTATTCATTTCCGATCCAGGCACCGATTTTAATGATTTCATTTTTCTCGCAACCAATCATGCCATCAATTTGGACGATGACTCCATACCTTTTTCCAATCGTGCATGGCTGAAACAACGATTATTGGATATTGATTCGACGCATGGAACGGTCTTGACCGATAACTTCAGCAATCTCGAATTATTACAAATCCGCAAATCCGAACATTACCGGCGGATGATCGTTGACTCAATCGGTACCCATCACTTTATCCGTTAGGAATGGCGCCGTGTTCATCGTCAGATAAGGTAGAAAATAAAAAACCGGAGGTTCCGCATTAAAATACCATTAATTAATAACCTAAATAAGGCAATGAAATCATAGAGGAAATTATTGTCCAATTCTTTACTATATTTAATGACCACTTTGAATTGCTGAGGATTCCACTATCCTTGGATAACCCAGTCAATCTATCAAAAATGGAAAACAACCCATGCTTAGCTTAAAAGAAATATCAGAAGCACTCGAAGGCGTAAGCCGCAACCATGCATTGAAATTGCTGACTGATTGCGGAATTCGGCACAAGATACTACTTTCACGGAATGGAAAGAAAATTTACTACGCCATAACCCGGGAACAGATCCAGGAAGGTGCGCTTAAAGAAAAAGACCCCAAGCAAATCGCCATACAACAGAGTATTGCCTTAGTGATGCTGGAAACGGCATTGAATCGTCACTAAGTCTTTCTTTTCAAAAATCCGGGTCGGCTTGAACAGGATATAACATACATGCCATTCACATGTATTGACCGGCAGGATTCAGCAAACTAATCGCCAGCATCACTTTGCAGCATTTCTGCCGCATGCCGCCGCGTGGTTTCCGTGATATTGACGCCACCAAGCATACGGGCAATTTCTTCAATGCGTTCCTGCGGATTTAGAAGCGCGATTTTGCTCACCACCTGCATATTTTTCTCTTGTTGATTAATGCGTTTCATCACTTGCAGATGCCGATCACCGGTCGCAGCAACCTGCGGCAAATGCGTAATGCACAGAACTTGCCGGTCTTTTCCAAGCTTCTTTAATAAAAGACCGACAATCTCCGCGACTTGTCCGCCGATCCCGACATCGACTTCGTCAAAGATAAGCGTGGGCACAACACCCACTTTGCTGGTAATCACCTGAATTGCCAAACTAATACGTGACAACTCTCCTCCTGAAGCCACCTTTGCCAAGGGTCGCAGCGGCAGACCCTGGTGCGCAGCCACCTGAAATTCAGTCTGCTCCAGACCATTGGCATTACCTGTTTCCAATAGCATCAATGACACTGAAAATTCACCTCCAACCATCGCAATCGTCTGCATTGCCGCAGTCACCTGCAATGACAAATCTTTACCGGCTTTTTTCCGTACCTGACTCAGCATCTCGGCTTGACTAAGGTAGTCAGTCAACGCCGCGGCTTCAAGCGCTTGCAAATGGCTGATATCCGATTCTGAGCCCAGGGATTCCAGCAGGCTGGTGGTGGTATCGAACAAATGCGGTAATTCTTCCGGCGTTACACGAAACTTTCTCGCCGTCGCATGAATCTCGGACATTCGTTGCTCGATCCCCTGCAGCAATTGGGGATCCAGATCCAGGCTCTGGCGATAATGCTTCAACTCGTAAATTCCCTCCTGCAGCTGGATTTGCGCGGAATCAAGCAAATCGGTAATGGATTTGAGTTGCTGATCAAATTCCAACAGATCCTGCAATTGATTTTTCGCAGCATTAATTTGCATCAACGCGGCATATTCACTTTCAGATAGGGTATCAATGCTCGTATCCGCTGCAGCAAGCAAAGCAGCCACATGGGATAACCGGCGATGATCGGCTTGCAAGGCTTGCCATTCCTCTAGCGTAAAATTTAACGTTACTAATTCCTGCAATTGCCACTCGAGCTGCTCACGCTTGTCCTGTGATTCCGTTGCACGGTGCTGCATGGCTACCCTTCGTTGATGACAATCTTGCCAGTGTCGATACGTCAGCTTAACTCCTCGTATCAAATCATCCCTGCCTGCAAAAGCATCGAGCAATTCACGCTGCACATCTTTCTGCAATAGGGATTGATGCGCATGTTGACTGTGAATGGCTACCAGATATTCCCCCGCAGTGCGTAATTGCTGGAGTGTAACCGCATGTCCGTTAATGTAACTGCGCGAACGACCGCTGGTTTCTATAATACGGCGCATCAAACAGCTATCGGAATCACCCTGCAAGTCATTGTCGTTCAGCCAGAGTAATAACCCGGGCAAATGATTGATATCAAATGTCACATTGATTTCAGCACGTTCGCAACCCAGTCTTATTTGACTGGCATCGCCGCGCTCGCCCAAAGTCAGTGCCAGCGCGTCAATCAGAATTGATTTTCCTGCACCCGTTTCTCCAGTCAGAACTGTAAAACCAGACAAGAAATCAAGCTCAATCCACTCTACAATGACAAAATCTTTTATACTCAGGTGCCTTAGCATGGAAGTGCATTCAGTGCGAAGTACATCAAGGAAACTCACTCCAACCCAGTTTCTCTCTGAGCATGCGGTAATAACTGTGATTGATCGAGTGTAACAATCGCACTGTCTTGGGAAAACGCCGCACGATAATACTGTCCGTCAGATCCAGATCAAAGCAGGAATGACTGTCGCAATTTATGCGCACATTCACACAACTTTGTATCTGAATTTCAACAACAGCTTCCGGTCCGATTACGATGGGGCGATTACTGAGGGTATGCGGACAGACTGGCACCAGCGCTATCAGATCCAGCCCGGGATGCAAAATCGGGCCGCCGGAAGACAACGCGTAAGCAGTCGATCCAGTCGGTGTAGTCACAATCAATCCATCAGCACGCAGTGTATTGACATACTCGCTATTGACTCTTACTTCAAATTCAATCATGCCGCTGCTCATGCCGCGATAGAGAACCACATCATTGAATGCCAAACTGCCAAAAACGCTGACACCATCACGAATAATTTCGGCATATAACAGCATGCGCCGCTCGGTAATGTAATTCTCCGCAAGTATTTCATCAAGGGATGTAAACATTGTGTCTACTGATAAATCAGTAAGAAAACCGAGCCTTCCCTGATTAATCCCGATTAAGGGCACATCATAGGAAACCAGCATTCGTGCAATATTTAACATGGTGCCATCACCACCCATTACTACTGCCAGATCGGCCTGTGCGCCGATATCTTCCAGAGTCAGCGCCGGATATTTATCGCTACCGATCTGTGATGCCGTGAGATGATCCAGCAGAACAGTATAATTCTTCGCCGTTAAATATTCAGCTAACCTCAGCAGTGATATCGCAATTTCAGGATTTTTATGTTTGCCGATCAGCGCGATGGCGGAAAATGAAGAGTTCATGACTCAGGAAAATAGCCTACTGTAATTGTATTGCAAAAAAATTAAATTTAAATACTAAAGTTATCTCTAAAATTAAGCAGGTTAATCTCAAAATAATGCAAGCAAAGTTGAAAATAACCAAATTGAACATAGCTAATCAACAATACAAACCCTTTCAAAAATACCTATACTACGATTGCAACGCCAAGCTCATCTGGGGAATCCCACCATCGGGGAAGTTTAGCATAGATGAGATTCGACAAATTACTCTTACAACCAAACTATGGATTCTGCTGATTCGTGTAGAATTACGCCATGCTAAATGAACGTGCACAGATATTATTGAAAACGCTGGTAGAACGGTATATCCACGATGGCCAACCAGTCGGCTCGCGTTCACTATCAAAATTTTCCGGACTTGATCTCAGTCCGGCGACTATTCGTAATGTGATGGCTGATCTGGAGGAAATGGGACTCGTGGTCAGTCCGCATACTTCAGCGGGAAGGATTCCAACTCCAAAGGGATATCGCCTTTTTGTCGACACGCTGCTGGTAGTGAAAACATTAGATAAAATTGAATTGAGCCATCTGGAAAATCAGCTGCATCCTGACAATCCTTCTCGCCTGATCAGCGCGGCTTCACAACTGTTATCAGAATTGACCCGTTTTGCCGGTGTCGTGATTACGCCAAAACGGAAAGGCGCAATATTCCGTTATGTGGAGTTTATGGCATTATCCGAGAAGCGCATTCTGCTGATTATCGTAACACCTGAGGGCGATGTACAAAACCGCATTCTCTTTACCAATACCCCTTACAGCCAATCCGATCTGATCGAAGCCGGCAATTTCATTAACCAGAACTACGCAGGCTGTACATTGGATCAGATTCGCAATCGCTTGGGCAGCGAACTAAAACAATTGCGTAGTGAGATGATCAGTCTCATGAGCGCAGCGATTGAAATGGGTGGCGATGCAGTCAATGAGAGCAGCGAGGCCGTGGTGCTGGCTGGTGAACATAATCTATTACAAGTTGATGATTTCTCTGACAATATGAGCAGCCTGAAAAATTTATTTGAGCTATTTGAACGCAAAACCAAGCTGTTGCAACTGCTCGAATTAAGCCGGCAGGCACATGGCGTAAAAATCTTTATTGGCGGCGAATCCGATAGCACATCGCTGGAAGAATTCAGTGTGGTAACCGCACCTTATGAAATGGAAGGAAAAATTGTAGGCACAGTCGGTGTGATCGGCCCTAGACGCATGGCATATGAGCGCATTATCCCAATTGTCGACATTACTGCGAAACTGCTTTCCAACAGCCTGTCGCAACATTGAGCTTATACTCACCGGACTTATTACTGGCCATCAATGACAAGACCCACAATACAATTGCATTTTCTCATTCTGCCGATATCCAGTAAAACCCAAGCTCTAACTCTGTTAATTAATTATTTTCCCAGATGAAGGTAAACTTTAGAATCCATGACCTCAAAATCTCGCTATCAGCATGGTTCGCGCAATCGAACCGGCGTACTGTTAATAAATTTAGGAACGCCTGACGCGCCAACGGCTCAAGCGCTACGCCCGTATCTCAAGGAGTTTCTCAGCAATCCTCGTGTCATTGAAGTGCCCCGACTAATTTGGTGGCCAATTCTGCATGGTTTTATCTTACCTTTCAGACCTAAGGTATCGGCAGAAAAATACGCAAAAATCTGGATGCCGGAAGGCTCACCGCTTAAAGTGCACACCGAACGGCAGACAAAACTGTTACGGGAAATGTTACAAATCCGGTTAAAAAATCCACCCATGGTCGAATACGCGATGAATATAGGCAAACCCTCTGTGGCCACCATTCTACAAAATATGCAGGCGCAAGGTTGCGAGCGCATTCTGGTCATTCCGCTCTTTCCCCAATATGCTGCCAGCAGCACCGCAGCGGCAATGGATAATGTCTTCACGGTATTAAGCCGGATGCGTAATCAACCGGCTATACGCACCGTCAAACAATATCACGATCATCCGGCTTACATCGCGGCACTCGCACACAATGTGCGCGATTACTGGAGCGCACACGGACGCCCGGACAAATTAATTATCAGCTTTCACGGCACCCCGCGTTCTAGCTTGGATAAAGGCGACCCTTATCATTGTGCTTGCCAGAAAACCGGACGGCTACTAGCTGAAGCATTGGCTTTGGACGCGAACCAATATGCCGTTTGCTTTCAATCGCGTTTTGGCAAGGCTAAATGGCTAACGCCATATACCGCCGTTACTCTGGAGCAATTGGGCAAGGCACGAACACAGCGTGTCGATGTGATATGTCCCGGATTTGTGTCCGATTGTCTGGAAACACTGGAAGAAATTGCGATTGAAGCGAAAAATATATTTGTTCAAGCAGGCGGTAAGGAATTTCATTATATTCCCTGTCTGAACGAGCGCAACGACTGGATTCAGGCATTGGCGGATATTGCGTGCAGCCATCTGCATGGGTGGCTGGATAATGAAGTTTCCGATGAAGCGGCTCAGTTATCGAGAAAACTGGCTTCGGAAATGGGAGCGAAGAGCTAATCAATAAAATTTTCCCCTCGCGAGTTGGAGGGGAAAAATGACTTTATTATCAATGGCCGGATTGACGCATATGTTTCATCGCTTCTTCGGCATGTTTGGCAGACTCCTGGCCATGGCCCATTTCAGCATGTTTAATTGCTTCTTCCAAATGCTTGATCGCTTCATCCATGTGTTTATGGGCTTCAGCATGCTCCTTGCCAGCTTCTTTTGCATGCGCCAAGCTTTCTTTTGCATGCGAAAGTGATTCCTTGGCATGCCCCATTTCACCGTGAGCCTGAGCTTTCCCTGCATGCTCCATCGCTTCTGAGGTATGACCTGCATCCGATGCCCAAGCCTGAGTACCGATAAAAAATGCGAATGTTCCGGCTACGATTGCTGTTGATATCAATTTCATACTTAATTTCTCCTTTTATAACGATGTGTTAACAGAGATAGATTTTTCTATAAAATCTTAGCGACTGGTGGATGGAACTTCAAAACAAAACTATCCAACATTTATTAAAGCCACCAACGTTTTTTTCAGTATATACCTAATTCATGTTCCGAGATACCTGTCCACGATTATTACTATTATGTAATCTGATCCAGATCTCATCGGTGTGAGTAGCGTTTCGCGCGAGCCTGGTGAAATGATGAATTAACCATTGGCATCCTCCTTAGCCGCCTTTGTTGTCTTCGCCTCTTGCTGGGCAAGAGTCATTACATTCAAAGTTGAGGCATTTTCTGTTTCTATCGCACTGGAGTTGGAGTTGGAGTTGTCCCCTTAGAACGGACACATTATGTTCAGTTTAAAGGAGAAGAAATATGACACAAAACTATAAACCTGCTTACCCGGCGGAATTTCGTCACCAGATGGTGAAATTGGTAGCATTAGGCAAATGTCCCAAGCAATTATCCAAAGAATTTGGCTGCCACTACACTTCGATCCAAACCTGGTGTCATGCAGCGGGTGTTCAATATCGGCCTCAGGCAACGGTCACTACTTTTGCATCGAGTGGCACTCCCTTAAATTCTAACGAACGGCAGGAGCTGATGGAATTGCGTAAGAAGCTCAAACGCGTGGAGATGGAGCGTGACATATTGGCAAAGGCTACGGCCTGGTTTGCAAACAACAAAGATTGATTGGAAAGGTGTACCAATTAATCAAGGCAAACCGGGCACAATTTCCGGCTCGTATTCTATGTGAAACACTTGGTGTATCGCACAGCGGTTACTATGACTGGGCTAAACGCACGCCCAACCAGCGAATCATTGCCAACCGCCGATTGATCGAGCAGATCATGACGATATACCGCAAAAGTGATTGTACGTATGGCCGCCCCCGCATTACCGTTGAATTGGCCGATCGTGGAGTCAGGGTCAATCATAAGCGCGTAGGCAGGTTGATGCGTGAAGCTGGAATTAAAGGGGTGAGCCGCAGGCGAAGCTTTGTGAT
>NZ_FNUX01000037.1 GCF_900108305.1 Nitrosomonas ureae | reverse complement strand
TTGCTTAGAATACATTGAGTTGTTTTTGAGAATGTGATCTGCCCAGAATCAGTTTTGTGTTTTGCAATCGTGATGGTTACCATATCAAGATATTTATTTCTATATGGAAAAAGACTGATAGTTGCACCGATACACACATTAAAGGATAATTACGGCTTTTTGGTTTCCCTTTGGGATTGAATAATTTAAGGATATTGGTAATGAAAGCAGACATTCATCCAGACTATCATGAAATAACTGTAACTTGCAGTTGTGGTAATGTTTTTAACACACGCTCGACTATGAATAAATCTTTAACTATTGAAGTATGTTCACTTTGTCATCCGTTTTATACGGGTAAACAGAAAATTGTTGATACTGCTGGTAGAGTTGAGAAATTCCGTCAAAAATACAATAAATAGTGATCTAAATAATTGTTGATGCTCTACGTTAATAAGCTGACAACTTCAAATATATTGATTGAAGATGTTATGGTGGTTGGTTTCGGTGTAAACCATCATCAATAATGAACGGCGAGCCAGATAGTTTCATTTTCTGGATTTGTCCACGAGACTCTGTGCTTTTTATGAGCGGGGATATTGATGAAATCCCCTTCTTTAAGTTGCACAGAAGTCTGATCCTCAAAAGTAAGTGTAGCGTCTCCTTTGAGAATTATCACCCATTCATTCTTTTTCTGATCATGCCAAGACGACGATTGCTGGCCTTTCGAAATAATTCTTTCAATTATTACCGCATCATCGTTGATTAAAGGCTCAAAAATTTCATACTTCAAATTTTTAGGAATTTCTGAGAAAATATTTTGTGGTTTCATTTTCGATTGATCAATAAAACGAGACGGTTCAAAAAATCGCAATGGTTCACCGTACAGTTACCCTACAGTAACAGATACTTAGATTGCGAGCCTAAACATTTATTAGCGCTTGTTTTCTTTAAATCTTTTTAAAAATTCAGGAAAAATACTGCTTGTGTTCTCTGCAACTCATATGCTGCTCTGATCATATATTCCAAATATAAAAAACAAAATAAGGTGTAATAGTTAGGATGTTTATTACTTTAACATTTCTTAAAAGTCTCAGAATAGAGGTATACACTAACTCATGATGAAATTTGATGTAAGATGCTGTTAGTTAGCTGAGATTAATCTTTGTAGATTCAAATTTACCTTTCTTGATGTGAAGGATTAAAAAACAAAAGATAAAAAGCACAAATTAATATCCTGCATTTAGGAGGAGCTAGATTATTTAAATTTTTTGTTTTTCTTTAAATATATTAATATATGCCTGATTTATAATAAATATTGATACATTCTATAAAGTCGTGGCTTAGATGTTAAAGTTTTAAATTGAATTGTCGTAGCTAGCTTGAAATAATTCTTGTCCTTTCTAATATTATAAATAACTAATTTAACTTGAATTTTTTGTGATCTTGTCACGGGATAGCTTGTAATATTAAGGGTAGTTATGGAGCGGTTTGATTGAAATTGTCATCATAATAAAAAGGAAAGCACTATGGTATTAGCACACATAAGAATGATTTCGATAATAGGGCTAGTGTTTATTACCGTTCTCACTCTTACTGCCTGCGATAAAGAGCCTAGCACAAAAAAATCTGGGCAATCAATAGTGAGCGTTAATGGTTTTGAGATTACTATGCTTCAACTTAACGATGAAATAAGACGGAGTAATATCCGAGCTGATCAATATGAGATCGCACGCGAGCAATTATTGGAATCGCTCATTGCTCGTCAGTTGATAGTCGACGAAGCTGTAAGGAATAAACTTGATCGTACACCTGAAGTGATGCAAGCACGCGAGCGTGCGAATGCTCAAGTGATTGCACAAGCATATTTACAGGGAATTATTAGTAAGCTTGCAAAGCCATCTAAAGCTGAAATTGAAGATTATTTCCAGAAAAATCCAGAGCTGTTTGCACAGCGCAAACAATTTGATTTGACTACAGTGCGAATTGCAACTAGAGATGTCAGCGAGGAGCTAAAGAAGGTAATAGATGCAGCAAAATCTATGGAAGAAGTTGTAACTTGGCTTGATAAAAATAAAATCCAATATTTTCGTAGCTTGGCGACCCGAAGTAGTGCTGATCTACCGTTGCAATTAGTTTCAATGTTACGTGAAAAAAGTAAAGACACTATTTTTATCATCAATGAGCAAGAAAAAAGTATCTTGATTTCAGTGAATGCAATTAAAGATAATTCAGTTTCAGAGACTGTTGCGGCACCACAAATTGAAAGATTTCTGATCAACCAAAAATATAAAGAAGCAACAGATGCTGAAATCGCACGTTTACGTACTTCAGCAAAAATTGAATATCTAAATGCGAAAGCACCAGAATCCACTAATATAGAGAAATCAGAGAATCAGTTATTCAGAATTTCTCCGGACCCTTTGAATAATATTGACAATCCATTCGGAGCAATTTCTAAAGAAGTAATTGAACGAGGTATTACAGGGCTAAAATAAATATTTAGTCTATTGGCTTAGGATAAATTAAGGATATAAATAAATGGAAAATATTATGAAGAAAGGGCGACTATTGATTATGTTTTTGGCGCTGCTCTGGATAACTGGTATCGCTAATGCAGCTACCGGAGAGAAAAAAGAAAGCGTATTGGGGCCAGGTGATACATTAAAAATATTTGTATTTGGCCAGCCAGATATGACTACTGAGGTGAAAGTAAGTGAGGCCGGGAATATAACTTTTCCATTATTGGGTGAAATATTTGTTGATGGACTAACGCCTTCTGAAGCAGAAAGAAAAATAGTCAAGTTGCTAGAGAGTAAAGATATTTTACGTAAGCCACAAGTGAACATCATTACTGCTTCGTTACAAAGTCAAATGGTGTCTGTACTTGGTTATGTGCGTAACCAAGGGCGATATCCAATTGAGGGTAAACGCAGATTGACCGAAATTCTTGCTATGGCAGGAGGAATTATTCCCGATGGGGCAGAACAGATCACTTTAATTCGTTCGAATGGTAGTAAATATGTTAAAGATATAATCGATGTTTTGGAGATGATTCGCTCTGGCGATTTGAATCGTGATTTGAACATAAGAAGCGATGATCTTGTCTATGTCGAAAGAGCTCCTCGTTTTTACATCTATGGTGAAGTCCAACGTGCCGGAGTATATAAGCTTGAGCGCAATATGACAGTTATGCAAGCGTTGTCGGTGGGGGGGGGGTTAACTCAGCGAGGTACTGAACGTGGCTTGCGGATTCAGCGTCGTGGTGAAGAAGGCAATCTGCAGATTTTAACTGTTAAATCGAGTGATTTGGTAGAGCCTGACGATGTAATTTATATAAAAGAAAGTCTGTTTTGATATTTGCTGCAGAATTTCTCGATTTGATTTGTCCTATGAAGTAAATAGTGTAGTTTAATGAGGTTCGGAATAGGATTGTACGCATGGATTTTTCTCGATTTTTTCTTATTATTTTAGCTCGCCATAAACTGATACTCTTAACGCTTATTGTGACAATGTCAACCACTTTATTGGTTAGCTTGTTAATGTCAAAGAGCTACAAGTCGACAGCGGTAATGGTACTTACCCATAAAGGAGCGGATCCTGTAACGGGATTGATAATGTCACCCCAGCAAATTACAGGTTACATGGCTACGCAATTGGATATTATTAAAAGCTCAAGAACTGCATTGATGGTAGTTGATCAACTACGGCTTGATCAGAATGAAGCTGTTGTGAGTCAGCACAGACAAAGCAATTCCTCCTTGGAGATGCGCGAATGGTTGGCTACATTGCTCCTTAAAAATCTGGAAATTGAAACATCGCGTGATAGTAGCGTGATTCGTATAAGCTTTAAAGGTACAGATCCTGCCTTTACTTCTGTTATTGCTAATGCTTTTGCAAATGCATATCAAGAAATAAGTGTACGTCTGACAGCGGAGCCTTCGCAGAAGGCAGCATCTTATTTTACTGATCATCTAAATGTATTACGTAACAGATTGGAAGTTGCACAAAAAAAACTAACCGAATATCAACACTCACATGGGATTGTTGATGCAGATTTTCGGCTTGACATCGAAACAAAACGATTAAATGATCTTGCTAGTCAATTGGTAGTGGCACAGGCAGATCGGATTGGCGCAGATTCAAAATTTGACGGTGCAAGCCGGACAAGCGAAGCGCTTAGTATTACTAGAAATGCGGTGATTAATAATCTTAAAATAAATTTAGCGCAATCCGAATCAAGGTTCTCTGATATTGCTCAAAAGCTAGGTAAAAATCATCCCAGCTACATTGGAGCAAGAGCAGAAGTTGACAAACTTAGATCTGAGTTAAGTAGACACATAAGTTTTACTGATCGAAGTGCTCTTAATCAGGAAGCCGAGATTAGTAAGGCTCTTGAAGAGCAAAAACAAAAAATACTGACATTGAATCGTTCGAGAGATGAGCTTCAAATCCTTGAAAGAGACGTGGATGGAGCGCATCAGGCATATAACAGTGCAATGCAACGTTTAAATCAAACTACTCTTGAAGGGCAATCCAATTTATCAAGTGTGTCTATACTTGATGCAGCCAAAACTCCGGATAAGCCAGATAGTCCTAAGATATTACTCAATCTGGCTTTGTCAGCATTTTTGGGAACTTTGTTAGGGATAGGAGCAGGATTGCTTGCAGAGATAATTGATCGGCGCGTGCGCTCAGCAGAGGATCTGGTAGATGTTCTCCATGCTCCTGTATTTGGCATTATAAAACGGGATATTCCGAAACAAAAGCGCTTACAATTAGTATTGCCTCGTTTGCTACGATGAATGATTTAGAAAGCCTTAAAGGAAATAAAATGAGCATTCCAGATTCTTTAGAGACAAAGAAGCTGAGTGATTCCGACTCTACAACTACAACTACTGTGCGGAAGTTTAGTATCGGGCACATTTTGTTGGATATGGGGAAAATTACGCCAGTTGAGGCTGAGCGTATATTACGATTGCAGAAAGAAAGTGGCTTACGCTTTGGTGATGCAGCAATAAAGTTAGGCCTAATTACTGAAGCAGATATTCAGCTGGTACTGGCACAACAATTTGATTATCCCTATTTATTACCTGGACAAGGAAACCATCCGCCGGAATTAGTGGTTGCATATCAGCCATTTGGAACTCAGGTTGAAGTTTTTCGTGCGGTAAGAAGTCAATTAATGCTACGTTGGTTCACTTTTGAACGTAAAGCGCTAGCGATAATTAGTTGTAACCCGAATGAGGGGGCAAGTCTTTTTACTGCAAATCTTGCAGTGGTATTTTCTCAGCTTGGTGAACGGACATTGTTAATTGATGCTAATTTACGTTGTCCGCAGCAACATGAGATTTTTAATCTGAAAAATAAGCAGGGTTTGTCTGATGTGCTCGTAGATCGTGCTAATGTTTCGGAGGTCATTGCTAAAATAGATTCATTTGTTGATCTTTCGGTGTTGCCCGCGGGTACGTTGCCACCGAATCCTTTGGAGCTTCTTAATCGCTCGTCATTCGACGAAATGAACAATCAGCTTGCGAGTCAATACGATGTCATTCTCTATGATACTTTAGCATTTTCTAATGGGGTTGATGCGCTCGCTATTGCCGCTCGTACGGATGGCGCACTAATAGTTGCACACAAGAACAATACTCGCTTAACTGATATCAACGCGATGAGTGAGCAACTCAAATATAGTGGTACCGAGGTTGTAGGTTCAGTGCTAATTGATTTTTAGTAGATATTGTGACTTTATATCAATTAAGTAATTCTAAATCGGAGATATTAGACTGGTGGCCTATCATTCTAGGAGTATTGGCTTTATATATTCCCACTTTTTATAGTCTGGCAAATGGAATGTGGACAAATGAAGAACAGGCTCATGGGCCGATTATTTTGATACTTTCACTGTGGCTTATATTTAGAAAGTGGAAAATAATGATGAAAAAGAGCGATGGCCAATCAGCTTCAGCTTTCGGATGGATAATTCTTTTGGCCGCTCTAATTTTTTACATTATTGGCGGCTCTCAACAGATATTAATACTAGAGATTGGTTCTTTTATTCTAATTCTAGCAGCGATCCTACTTATTAAGCGTGGTTATGTTGCACTCAAAATCATGTGGTTTCCGTTATTTTTTTTATTATTTATGATTCCGTTGCCAGGTGCAGTAGTTAGTTTCTTTACTATGCCAATGAAGATGGCTGTTTCGTATGTGGCAGAGAATATTTTGTTTTGGGCAAATTATCCTATCGCCAGAAATGGTGTGATTTTGCAAATCGGACAATATCAACTTCTTGTGGCTGATGCTTGTGCAGGACTGCAAACATTGCTAACTTTGGAAGCACTAGGTTTATTTTATCTGAATCTAGTACATCATACTTCGGTTTTTCGTAATGTAGCATTGGCTATTCTTATAATACCCATTTCTTTCACAGCTAATGTTATTCGCGTTATTGTACTTACTCTGATTACGTATCATTATGGTGACGCAGCAGGGCAAGGATTTCTTCATGGATTTGCGGGTATGGTTTTATTCATTAGTGCATTAATATTGATTCTTGGGGTAGATGGATTGTTGCAGTATTTTGCGCGAACACAGCATGCCAATGTCATTTTACCAGTAAGAAATGTTAGTTCTTAATATCGTCTATATTATTTGTAGCATTGATGGAATTTAAAGTACTAGTAAGGAAGGAGAGTATTAATGAATAAATCTCTGGTAGTTAACATATTGATTGGATTATTAATGATATCGTCAGGTGCTTTGACAATGGCCTTAACTCCTACCCAAAAGATTGCTGATCAACAAGAAAGAATTAATCTTGAAACGATGATTCCTGACAAATTTGGAGATTGGAAAATCGATAGAACAATTGTTCCACTACAGGTAGATGCCGAAACCCAGGCTAAACTTGACAAAATCTATAATCAAACGTTAGCTAGAACTTATGTTAATTCTCAAGGTGAGCGAATTATGCTTTCAGTGGCTTATGGAGGGGATCAGAGTGATAGTTTGTCGATACATAAACCAGAAGTATGCTACTACGCTCAGGGTTTCGAAATAAAAAAGATTTTTCCTGGAGAACTGCTTACTCAATATGGAAAATTACCAATTAAGCGTTTACTGGCTATTAAAGGTAATCGAAATGAGCCAATTACATATTGGGTTACGGTTGGTAATAAAGCTGTTCTACCCGGGTTTGATCAAAAGCTGCAACAATTACGTTACGGTCTGACAGGGAGTATTCCAGACGGTATTTTGGTGAGAATTTCTTCTATAGATAACAATAATGACGTAGCCTATCAGCTTCAGGCTATTTTTATTCAAGATTTATTGTTAGCTGTTAATATCAATGAAAGAGCAAGGTTAATAGGTACTTTTCAAACATAGTAGTAACTTATCAAAATAGTGTCGATGTTCTAGAAAGATATTAAAGCCAAACAGGACCGAATTCTATGAATTAATGGATATTATTGGGAAATACAATTGCAGAATATAAGAAATTTATTTGTGCTATGGGCTTGATAATAGTGTGCGATTTCTTAATGAAAGCAAATAAACTAAAGCAGTGCGCTTAAAAATTACCCAAACTCTCATATATAACACAAATTCAGTGAGATCAGATAGAGTTTTTTTATTATGAAAGCAGAAATATCATCCAGATTATTTAATAGTCTAGACTCTAGGACGCTAATTTTTGCCTTGCTGCTGTTTAGTGTACTGGTTTTATCAATTCTTAGTGGCGTACTTGCCGCATCTGGTAACTTAATTCTTTTGGTTCCTTTGCTGGTTTTATATGGTGTTTTTTTTATTCTTGCTGCACCAGTTGCTTGGACAGTTTGGATATTATTTTGGGGAGCATTTCTGATTACCGGACCCAGTGCTTATTTTATCCGTTTTTCGCAGCTTCAGTGGTTTACGGTATTGGTAAGCGCAGCGCTGTTGTTGCCTTTATTACTTCATTTGTTACGTGCCAGAACAGGTATAAAGTCAATCTCATTTTCTGCTGATCTTTTGGGCCCCATTATCTTAGTTTTGCTGGTGCTTTTTTCTACTGTTATTGATCAGCCTTATTTTTCTGAATTTATAAATGCATCGCGGTATTACCTTCTAATGTGGCCATTGATGCTAATTATCATGTTTGGCTTAATAACTGAGAAAATGATAATGCAACTGTGGAAAGCTCTCATGATTGTAGCTGTTCTACAATTTCCAATGGCGGTTTATCAATACCTCTCTGTGGCTTCAAGTAGTACGCGATCATCTCCATGGGATGCTGTAATAGGTACATTTCATGGTGCTATGGAGGGCGGGGGAGATAGTGCAGCAATGGCTATTATGTTGTTGATTGCTATGTTAACTGCAATTGCATTATGGCGCGAAGGAAAACTTAAAGGCTTACAGATGTTTTTAGTTGTATTGCTTGGGCTTTTTACACTAGGCTTGGCGGAGGTTAAAGCAGCAGTCATGCTGCTTCCGATTTCTATAGGCCTGTATTATCGTAGAGAACTATTGAAACGACCTATAGAGTCTATTGTCATTATGATAGGCGCCATTCTGCTGGTCGGGGTTCTTTTTGCATTTTATGAGAAGCTTCATTATGGAGATGTCTCTACACATACATTCAAGAAAAATCAGGTTACTTCAACGTATGATCGAGTGATGCGGGCAATAGATCCTGAAGCACAGACATATGACGGTCGTGAGTTGGGTCGTGTCAATCTTTTACTAAACTGGTGGCACTTCAATGTCGGTAACGGTGATCTGCAGCATAGTTTATTCGGGTACGGTATGGGAGCAACTTATGAAAGCAGAATCGGAGTGGGGGAGCTAGTGAATCGCTTTCCCTACAAGATAAATACATCTTCATCTCTTATATTATTATGGGAAATTGGTATTTTGGGACATTTGGTTTTCCTCTTCATATTGTTATTAGGAGCAAGAACTTCGGAATATGCAGCTGGTAATGATGCTGTTCCAGAGATTCATCGTATTTTCCTAAGGGTAGGCACAGTAGGATTGTTACTACTGGTTCTAACAATGCCTTATAAAGATTTTCATTTGTACTCTAACCCGATCCAGTTTCTTATGATGCTGATGTTAGGTCAGGCCGCTTATTGGTCGAGATTCTTAAATAAATGATTAATTAATCATTTGATTTTATTTTTAGCAGACAAATATTCGATGGAGAAATGTGATCATCTGATTCTCTCAGCTTGATCTTAAATTAGAAGTATCACAAGTGAGATTTTGATGCTGACGCATATGATATAAGCATTGTAAATGTCACATATCGAAGATATGAAATAAGGCAGGACTTGGAAAGCGATCCATATATAAATATCTAGGAAAATGTTGCAAAACTTACGGAACAAAAAAAGTATTCAGATACTGAGAGAACACTCGACGAGAAGTGAGCGGGCATTAGGTTATGTTTAAAAATAAAATATATATTTATAATAATTTTTAAGGAAATTTTGATGCAAGGATGGCTCAAAGAGGCTTATGGGAAAATAATTCCTTTCGGGGTACGTCAAGATATTAAAGGATATACTCGACGAAGACAATACAAAGCATTAAGACTGCAAATCAGTAGTGATGGTTATTCCCTAAAGCCGTACGACGATTTGCATTGCATTTTTATACATATTCCCAAGACAGCTGGGATATCAGTCTGCCAAGCATTCTTCGATTGCTTAGGTGGGGGGCACCTTACAGCACGAACTTATCAAGTAATATTTGGAGCTGAATGTTATAAGAATTATTTTAAGTTTGCTTTTGTGCGTAATCCATGGGATCGATTGGTATCTGCATATGTTTTTTTAAAAAAGGGAGGCTTAACTGAGCAGGATAAAGCGTGGGCACATGAATATCTGGATAAATTTGACAGTTTTCAGGATTTTGTCATGCATGGATTGACATCCTCTGATATTTATCGCATTTTACATTTTATTCCACAGTGGGAATATGTGGTCAATAAGAACGGGAAAGTCGATATAGATTTTATCGGTAGGTTCGAAACCTTGGAGAATGATTTTGAGATATTGGCTGAAAGACTGGGAGTATCGACTAATTTATTAAAGATAAACCATAGCCTGAAGGGGGATTATCGTAACTATTACAATGATGCTAGTGCTGAGGTCGTGGCTAAGTTGTATTCGCGCGATATTGAATTGTTTGGTTATTCATTTGATCATTGATTAGCATATCGATGTCGTCTTATTTTCTAAAATAAATTAAATATGAAAATCAATTTCATAGGTGTCGGTGCGCAGAAATGTGCATCTACA
The DNA here is from genome assembly GCF_900108305.1 of Nitrosomonas ureae. Taxonomy (GTDB): domain Bacteria; phylum Pseudomonadota; class Gammaproteobacteria; order Burkholderiales; family Nitrosomonadaceae; genus Nitrosomonas; species Nitrosomonas ureae_B. The sequence continues at coordinate 6,196 of NZ_FNUX01000037.1, read as the reverse complement.
TGGGTGCATCGTGTTCTATCAGATCATCCGGAAGTGGCGATATATCAAGGTAAGGAGAGTGATTTTTTTTCAACTTATTACGGTCGTGGTTATCAGTGGTATGAGAAACAGGTAGGGGGCGCGAGTACGGTAAGCGCCAGAGGAGAAATTTCACCTTCATATTTTGCTGATAGCGATACACCTAATCGCGTTTTTCTATACAATTCGGCAATGCGGATCGTGCTATTGCTGCGAGATCCGATCGAACGCGCTTACTCCAATCATTTACACGTAGTGAGGCAAGGTTATTTCGCTGGTCAAAAATTATGTTTTGAAGATGGATTAGTCAATAATCCAATGTATGTAGAACAGTCGCGCTATGCTAAGCACCTCGCTCGTTGGTTTGATATTTTCCCGGAAAATCAAGTGCTAGTGATTTTCCAAGAAGATATTCGCGACAATCCTCAGATACAGGCACGTAACTTATATCGTTTCTTAGGCATTGATGTAAATCATCAATCTTGGTTTTTAGAAAAAAAAGTGAATGAAAGTATAATTGTTAAAAATGCAAAACTGGATCTTTTTCTCAAGCAGTTAGGAAAGATTGGCCGACATGTGGGCGGAAAGAAAATTGTCGAGGCGGTTAAGAATAATGATCTAATTCGCAATTTACGTCGAAATCATAATCAAATTGAATTGCGTCAAGTTGTTCCACCGATGCGTGAAGACACACGAAAGTATTTACAAGATATATTAGCAAATGATATGAATGAGTTATTGTGTCAGCTTAATCTAGAAAATTTACCTTGGCGGAGCTGGCTGACGTTGCAAGGCAGATCGAGTGAAGACCAATTACAGTGACTCGAAAGGAAGTTCCGTTTAACGGATAAACTGGTTTTTATAATACTAAGTAATCTGAGTAATTGGGTGAGATCATTAGAATCTGGTTAATTTAATTGCTGCTATGATAATGTCTTTGGGTGGAGCACTCAAAAATATGTCATATTTCTTGCTACCTATTCCTAGCAATATTGCAATCCATTTAATTCTTAATTGAGTACTATTGAGATGAGATTTTTATATAAAAACTTTGAGATATCCATGAATATCACGAGCGCCATAATCAGATTAATTAAATCCAACTCCCCTATCGCAGGTGGACAAAAGCAGTATCTTGCCTGGGTTGTATTTATAAGTACTTTCTTGTTCAGTCATAACATAGTGGCTAATCCCGTAAAATGGCATCCGGGACATTACAGTACAATTTTAGGTCATGGTAAAAATGATCCCAAATATATGGCGCAAGTATATGAGGAACTCAAAGCAACACCGGCATTGCGTGGCATACAAATTCGTTATTTTTGGGTCGAACTGGAAACTGCAAAGGGTGCGTATGACTTCACATCGATTGATCAAAGGCTTGCTGAACTTGCTGCAATAGGAAAGCGGCTTGTCATTCAAGTACAAACAAAATCATTTGTTCCTAAAGTGGAACTTGTGCCAGCTTATTTAAAAGCAAGTGAATATGATGGCGGTGCATTTGCTTATAGTAGTTACGGCAGTACAGCGCTGAGAGGATACAACATTGCGTTATGGAATCCGCAAGTGCATGATCGTTTGGTTGAATTATTCAAGGCGATGGGGGAGCGCTATAACTCTCATCCATACTTTGAGGGCATCGGTATGATAGAAACTGCGTATGGAGAACCGATTGTCTCCCAGCCTGCTCATCAGATGCCCAAATTCTATGATAATTTGCTTAGCGTTCACCAGAAAATGCGGTCATTTTTTCCCAACACTATGACGATCCAGGAGGTGAATTATCCGACCTCAATTCTAGCGTCGTTTGTGGGAAAACTAAAAGAAATGGGAACAGCATTAAGTGGTCCGGATGTTTTTAAAGATGAGCCGGGATTGAATCGTAATACACGAAATGCACCAAGAGGTATATATAATTTCTATCCAGAGCTTTCAGGAATTATACCTTTGGCTCCTCAAGTGATGCATAAGAATTATATGAATACTCGAAATGACGGTTCTGGCAATGTGCCAGCTATTTCAGAAATTTTTGCTTTTGCACGAGATAGTCTGAAATCCAATTATATTTTTTGGACGCGTAATCCGAAATATTATTCCAAAGTACTTGAACTACTAAATGAACCTGATATAGCGAAAGACCCTTTTGGTGGTTTGAGATCGGTTTGTCCTAGCACCTATACTTCTTGCGTTGATTAAAAATAGAAGAGTTTTATTGCTTTAATCGAATACCGAATCAGGGAAATTTGTTGATATAACTTATAAATTAACTACGTGAGATCTCTAATGTTACCTGACTTTGTAGTAATTGGCGCGTTTAAGGCGGGATCGACTTCACTGCATCATTACTTTGGCCAACACCCTAGTGTTTTTATGACAAAAGTAAAAGAGCCTAATTTTTTTGCTTTTGATTCAAAAAACAAAGCGCATGCTGGAATGAATCGTCAGCAATTTATGGTAACCCATCTTGCCGAATATGAATCGTTATTTGATGATGCCAGGGTTGACCAAATTAAGGGGGAAGTTTCCCCTTATTATTTATATAGCTCTGTTGCTTTGCAGAGAATGAAAGAAACAGTGCCGGAGATTAAGATAATTGCGTGTTTACGAAATCCGGTTGGTAGAGCTTATTCACATTATCTAATGCGACTTCGCTCGGGGAAGGAAACAAAATCGCCTGAGGAAGCGTTTTCTGAAGACGCTTTCTGGGTAAAAGCTAGCTTGTATGCCGATGCAATACAAAGTTATCAGAAAATTTTTGATCAAGACCAACTTAAATTTGTATTGTTCGATGATCTTATCAACGACCCGCAAACACTGATGTCTGAATTATTTAGCTTTATAGGCGTCGACCCAACTTTTCAAGTGAATACTGATTATAGATTCAATCCCGGTGGCACCCTCAAGCTTCCATGGCTGCATCATGGCTTGAGTGCGTTGAAGCGCATACCCGGGTTGCGACGATATACCCCGCCTTTTATTAGAAACCGTCTTGCGCGAATTAGAGATAAGAATCTTGCACCTGCAGAAGTACTGTCAATGGATGTGCAACAACAATGGCTGAAGTATTATAGGGATGATATTTCACGTGTACAAGATATTTTGCATCTTGATCTATCAGGCTGGTTAAAAATTAAAAAGCCTAAAAATCAAGCAATGTAGCTGTTTGACAACTAAAGGATGTGATCTATATCCTATGTGTTTTAAGAAGTGTTATTTGTGCCTGCACACAGGCTAATAGTGATTTTATTCAAATTGAGCTAGGTAACTGATTTGCGGTTGAAAATAGTGTAACTTGGTTGTTTGCGTAAAAATTAAATCAAAGTAAATTAACAAACACCTAGCTTTTTTACCTCAAACTTTCATTTAGAAAAATAATAAGTCAATGTAATATAATACCTGAGGTTATTATATTAATCATTTGATATAATTGATAATTTTAATATTATTAGAATTATCAATATCAACTCAATCTAAGATGCGGAATTTGCTTGGATTCAAATTGTACGATCGAAATGCTGATTAATAGTGAAATCATTGTAACTCTCTGCTTACAAAATAGAAATGAAGAATCAAGGACTGGAAGTAAGTATGTTGAATTCTTGTAATCTGTTAATCGATAGAATGCTATGAAAATGCTTTATATCGTGGAAGATCGCTTCCCGCCATTCCGGGCAGATGTTGTGGAGTTGTTTGCAAAACAGATGCCGGATCGAGGTCATCAGATTGATTGGTTAATGCAAAGGGGACCAGATGCGCTCAATGTGTTATCGCCTACAGATTGGTTGGGAAATGCTGTGTATCTCACTCCACGGAGCAAGCGGCAGGGATTATTTGGCCGGATACTGAACAACCTGCTAGGCATGTGGGGGGATTTAATGATTTTGTTTCTTGCTTTCAAGAATCGCTATGACGTAATTCAAGTACGCGATAAGTTTTTTGCTAGCTTGATTGCTTGGTTGGCAGCTCGTTTGACGGGTGCTCGCTTTACTTATTGGATGTCTTATCCGTTTGCCGAGTCTAAATTGTACCAAGCCCGTAATAAGCTTGTGCCGCATCATCGACTTGTTTGGCTAAAGGGGCAGCTTATTCGCAATTTGCTTTATAAGATAATTCTGCCATCGGCGGATCATATTTTTGTGCAAAGCGATCGAATGAAAGAAGATGTTGCACAAGAGGGTATTTCTCCCGACAAGATGACCGCTGTGCCAATGGGTATTCGTGCTGATCAGGTAGGTAAAACTGAAGATGCTAGAGCCCCAAACATACATTCACCTTTGTTACTGCATCTCGGGATCATAATGCAATTGCGCCAATCAGAGATGCTAGTACGTGTACTTCAGCAAGTGCGGTTGCGTTATCCTGATGCTCGTCTGCTATATGTAGGTGATGGTCAACTGCCAAGCGATCGTCAAGCAGTAGAAAAGGAGGCATCTCGACTGAAGCTATCGACGGCCGTAACAGTAACAGGCTTCATGCCTATGGAAACAGCCTGGGAGCTGGTCGAACAAGCTGATATCTGTTTTTCGCCTTTCTATCCTGTTCCAGTGTTACTTTCCACTTCACCCACAAAACTCGTCGAATATATGGCTATGGCTAAATGCATAGTTGCTAATGAACATCCCGAGCAATGCCAAGTAATGGAATCGAGCGGAATTGGGCGTTGTGTGCCATGGGGTGAACAATCTTTTGTTGATGAGGTTTGTAAGTTGCTGGATGATCCTGAACGTGCGCGGACGCTGGCATCGAGAGGACCGGATTGGGTACGAAAGTACCGTACTTATGATGTTATTGCCGATCGAGTAGAGTCACAATATAAAAAATTACTTGGATTGACAATATGAATAGCTCCGGTCTTTATTCCGGTAACCGTTTTCGTCAAGCGATAGCGCATTATCTATTGGGGCGGACTGCACAAGCGATTTCTTCTTTCATTTTTATAATCTGGCTGGTTCGCTTATTGTCCCCGATTGATTATGGGGCTTACATGGTTTTGTGGGGCATGGTGGAAATGATGGCACCACTGAGCTCCTTGGGTATGCTCGAGGCAGTAAGACGATTTCTGCCCGAATTAGCATTGCGAGGAGCACCCAGTGCTCTTACATGGTTTGTGCGCTGGATGACTCTAATCCGTTTTGCCATCATGATAATTTGGACGGCACTGATATCTGCTTTTTGGCTGGACATTTCTGCATGGCTGGGTTTCAGTGCGCCGCAGCAAGATGCTACCTTAGTAGCGGTTGGGCTGATTATTACCGTCATTGGTTTTCGGTATGCCTCAGAAATGTTGGAATCACTTTTAGAGCAACGATGGGCGCAGTTGATTCATTCATTAATGTCAATTGGACGTTTGGCTGGTGTTGCAATATTAGTATTAATTGAGAGTTTGTCGATCGAACAATTGCTGTGGATGGATTTAATCGTTTCACTAGTCTGTTTAATATGGGCCGAATTTCTCTTAATGCGAAAATTACGCAGCATACAAAGTGCAGGGGATTTTCATGTAAGTGCATACGAAATATTTAATTTTGCATGGCACATGGCAGGTGTGAATCTTCTTCGGGCCGTTGCTAACCCTGGTGCGCTGCGTATGCTGGTGGCCAGAACCTTAGGACTTGAGATCGCGGGAATGTTTGCTTTTTTGCAGCAATTATTGTTAATTGTCGGACGTTATCTTCCGGCAAAGTTGTTGGCGAATATTATTCGGCCTATGCTGATATCTCGCTACGTGGCGGGAGAGGTTGATGCGGTTAAAGAGGGAATGGCTTTATTGTGGAAGAGTAATTTTCTAATAATTGCTATTTGTATGGCAGCATTAAGTGTTGCAGGCAATGAACTAATTGCTTTGGCAAGCAGCGGGCGTTTCGCCGATGCTGGCATGGTTATGGTAATTATGCTGCTTGGTTTGGGTGCAACAAGTCAAGGTCAGTTAGTTGTTATGATTATGCAGATTTTTCCGTACACACGCCAATTAAGATATCTCAGCATATTATCTGCAATAACACCGATAGCGGTAATAATTGGTTCAAACTGGGGATTGATGGGCGTAGTATGTGGAATCGTGTTAGGTGCATGGTTAATGAATAGTGAGCTATAGTCAAATCTGGTGTATAGGGAATCAAGCGGCATTCTGTTTTTGATCTGCTGTTTGTTTAATACCGTTAACGAACTTAACGCCGTT
>NZ_FNUX01000026.1 GCF_900108305.1 Nitrosomonas ureae | reverse complement strand
TAAAACTTATATTATTCTACCCAGCTTTTAGCTACACCTCTCAGGCTAGTCGACCTTGGGGTTCAAAGTCAAGTCATTTGTCATAAAATTACCTTTCATAATCCATGGTTCCTTTCCCTCCTTCTCCCCCTTTCCCCTTTACTCACAATAACTAAAGGGATAAGCATCATTACTCCAATATCAGCAGAAATATTTTCATCCAATGAATATTGGAATCCTTGATAAATTTATCTCATGACATAAACTAATAAGATATTTACTAAAAATATAATTATTCCGAGTATTAGCCAATTCTTGCCTGCTGTCTTCATATCCGGATGATCCCTTCTATAATAGGCATATCCCATCGCTATCCCCACAATAGGAAAAATTATAGTACCCACAATAATTGCAATATTCAATCCGACCGAAACGGCAGGTTTTTCGTTAACTTTTTTCTCATTCATTTTTCATAACATCCATCAGAAATAAAGAATCAGTAAATTAGGGAATTGGGCTTATTTTCAGAATAAGCATACCGTTAATGCGACACAAGACAGGCGCTATTCGTATTGATACTAACGCTCTTTCTGTAGCAACCCAATCCCCAAAGTCGCCATAACAATGGAAACAAGAGGATTCAGCAAATTCAATAAAGCATACCCTGCGTAATCCAACGTCGGAACTCCCAGTGTGACCGCATAAAAAGTACCTGCCGTGGTCCAAGGAATTAATCCGGTCGTCAAAGTAGAACCTTCTTCCACCGAGCGAGACAATACGGCATGATCTAATTCTTTCTCCTGATATGCGCCTTTAAATAACTGACAATTAAGAATTATCGATATATACGCTTCACCCATAGCCATATTGCCGAAAAATCCCGCTGCGATTGTGGCAAAGATTAATGCACTAATGCGCTGGATGCGTGAAATGATTTGTAGCAATAGCACACGGAGAAAGCCCGCATGATGCATGATGCCACCCAGCGCCAGCGCCATGATAGACAATAACAACGTCCAAGCCATGCTGTATATACCACCGCTCCCAAGCAAGGCATCGATGCTTTCAATACCGGTAGTTTCCGGCGAATTTATCCACAGTGCATTGATTACATCGACGCCATCTCTGCCCTGATACACCACAGCGACCAACATCGCCAGCAGAATACTGCACGACATACTAACTTCCGCAGTATAACGCTGAATACTCAATCCAAGCATCAGCAACAAAGGCAATAATGTCACCCACAAATCCAACTGATAAACACTTGCCAATGCGCCACGAATTTCATTGACATAATTTCCGGGCAAAGCATTTCCGCCATATTGCATGCCCCATACAGTAAAAATGATCAGAACGATGATAAACGTTGGTACGGTGGTATAAAGCATCGAACCGATATGGCGATAAAGATTGGTACCCGCACTCATGGCAGCAAGATTAGTGGTATCGGAAATGGGTGACAATTTATCACCGAAGGTCGCGCCGGAAACGATTGCCCCCGCTACCAAGGGTAACGGAATACTCATTGCATCACCGATACCAATTAACACTATGCCGACAGTTCCGACAGTTCCCCATGAAGTGCCAGTAGCAATCGACATTAAACTACACAAAACAAATCCCGCTACCAGGAATATGCTGGGATTAAGCCAATCCAGTCCGTAATATAACAAACTGGCAATAGTGCCGCTTTGCATAAAACTGGCAATCACCATGCCTATCAACAGAAAAATATAAATTGCCGGCAACGCTTTGGTAACACCCGCATCCATCATGTGGCGGATAGCAACAAACGAATAGCCCAGCCCGCGCGCTTGTATGCTGACCCAGATTAATGCCAGAAAAATGAGCGCGTGCAAGCTGGCTTGCCAAACAAACAACCCAAGTGAAATCAGCAGCAATACCCCAGCAAAGCAAAATACTGCATGGAAAAATGACGGCAACCGACAGGCAATTGATAACTCGTCTATCGACACATCTTGTTCAGTCATCGGCTACTTCATTTCAATGTTTCATCTTCGAATAATGCCACCCAGTTACCATACCCCTTCGCCTGCAAATCCTCCTTTTTAATGAATTTGAGCGCTGCGGAATTTATACAATATCGCCGGCCAGTCGGTGCTGGACCGTCCTCAAAAACATGGCCTAAATGACTATCCGCATATCGACTGCGAACTTCAGTGCGCGGCGTCCAAAGCTCATGATCGGTTTTGAATTGGATATACTGTTCACTTATCGGTTGATAAAAACTCGGCCAACCGGTGCCCGAATCAAATTTATGAATCGACGCAAACAACGGTTCACCCGATACAATATCCACATAGATACCTTCGGTCATGTGATTCCAGAATTCATTCTGAAATGGTGGTTCGGTACCAGCGTGTTGCGTGACCTGATACTGAAGTGACGTTAAGTCATCTTTCAGTAATTCTGGGTCTTTTTTAAAATTTTCATACGGATTAGCCATTGTGGTTTTTCCTTTTCTGCTCACCTATTGATGATGAAATTTATTGGCACAGTTACCCACTTATCGCAAAAAGGTCTCGGCGTTGTCAAGAATGCTCAGAATAACATGTCCTACTTTGTTTATGGCACCTGGCCGGGCGATAGCGGCGAATTTGCAGTCATTAACAAGCCCCTCGGTAATAAAAAATTCGCCTACGCAAAACTGCTGCATCTGCTGAAACCCTCAGTACACAGACAAATACCCATATGCCCGCACCTGAATCAGGAAAAAAATGCCTGCACCGGTTGTCCTTGGATGATTGCCGATTATACAAGTCAACTTGAGCAAAAAAGAAATCGCTTCATATATGCGATGAAAAGAGTCGGATTTGATACCACGCAACTTACTATCAACCCTGTTCACCCTGCTCCACAATCCTATGGTTATCGCAATCGCTGCCAAGTAAAAACCGATGGCGTGCAACTGGGTTTTGTGTCTGAAAACTCATATCAAATCGTACCGATCAAAGATTGCATCGTACTCAATGATTCCTGCAGAAATTTATTAAAAACAGCTATCCAGCAATTACCCAACACGAACTGGCAAATTAATGACGATCAAAATTGGAATTTCATCGAACTGGATGATGATATGCAAACTAATGAAATTCTCATTAATCAGAAACGCTCTTTCAAACAAGGTAATACCTCACAGAATGCATGGATGCAGTCCTGGTTAAAAGAAAAACTGGCCAATAATCCCTGTTCTGGCAAGGTGGTAGAATTATTCTGCGGCTCAGGCAATCTTACTCAAATCATAGCCGAATCAAATTGCACCTCGATAATTGCATTGGAATCTGACGATAATGCAATTCAACAACTTAAAACAAAGAATTTCGATAAGGTAATGCCTCAGAAATACGATCTGTTTGATCCATTAGTCTGGAAAAAACTGCAGCAGCGAATCAATGATGCAAAAATGCTGATACTCGATCCACCACGTGCGGGATTAAAAAAGCACAACGGATTCTTTAATGGATTTAGGGCCTTAAGAACGATTATCTATTTCTCGTGTAACCCGGAAACTTTTGCGCGCGATGCCTGGTTTTTTAATCAAAACGGTTTTTTGATCGATGAAATTCAATTGATTGATTTGTTTCCCCACACACATCACATTGAAATATTGGCTGTATTTAATCGTCCCGAGCGATCGAATACTTGAGCTCCGTTGGCGCTTCGCAAAACTCGCCGCAGTTTATTCCAGTTTGGCGCTCGATAATCAGAATCAATCGGCGCGATGCCGCTACCCAGGCCACCGTTAAGGCAGCTTATAACAAGACAACTGCAAATCAACCGGGTTAAATGTATGCAAGACCTGTTTGCATGAGTTCAGTTAAATGAATGTTTTGCGCATTCACTTCACTGTCTGCGGCCAGCATGGCTAAAGAACCGACTGATATTTCACCATTATCGAGCATATTGATGTAGGGCGATTTATCGCTTTGTGCTGGAATGATTCCGAAAAGATTTTGCCATAACAGGGTTACAATTTCATCGTGCTGAGTAAGGTTTGCAGCATTGATAGCAAATTCACCTAACTGTTCGTAGCTCAAACCTTCATCAGCTTTGGTCAGGCCGATACCGGCATATTCCTGATTGGCAACGCTAGAAGCGCCAAATACTGCACCAAGCAGCTTTGCAACCTCGCCTGCATGACCATCTAGATCAAGTGCCAGTCCAATGTCGTCGAATTCTACGCGCTCAATATTCAATAGTATGTCTTGATTAGCGGGATTGACGTTAGCCGCGATAAAGTAATTGCCGGAAGATTTACCGAAAGTAAATTGATGGCGCGGGAATCCGATCACCACGGTATCTGTCCCTTCTCCTCCATCCAGGCTATTGCTGGCGCTGTTACCTATGAATATATCATTTCCTTGACCACCAATAGCATTCTCGATCGTCACATTATCAGCAATCCATATATTATGAATTGGCGAACCGATATTTACGCCATTGGATTGCACATATACCGGCTGACCTATCTGCGATGCACTCACCGGATTCAAATCAATCAAACTCGGGATTGCACCTGCATACCGAATGGTATCGGAGGAACCGCCTGCATCCCAGATGGTTTCGTGGTAGGCGCTTGCGTCATCATAAGTGTAAATATCATTAGCAGTATGATAAAAATTGTTAGAGCCATACAGAAATTGTATGGCAGAAATATCAAGTACCATCGGCGTGGTGGGATGAAAGGAAAATTCCGTACCTTCATCACCCTCCAAATTTGAGTAGGTATAGCTCATGATGGTATGTCGGGTGTTATCCAGTTCTCTCGGCAATGCAACTTTTGATGGATTATTGGGATCCGCAAATGGATGTTCGAGACCCAAAGCATGGCCAAGCTCATGTAAGATGGTTTCAAAAGAAATGCTACCTGGATTCCAATCCTGAAAACGAAGAAGGCCTTTCGTGTTAATCCAAATATCACCTGCTGGCGTACTGGGACTGGGAAGATAAGTCCAAGCAAGGGTTGATTCATCCGGATCTTCAGTATAGGCTGCACGTATATCCCCCACTTCACTGGCTGTTTCCGCCACTTGTACAAAATTCAGATTAGCAACGTTGGCCCATTGCTGTAACGCTCTTACAAAATTGGTTTGATCTGCTGTGGTGAGCGGGACGAAAGCGCTATTCCATGGCTCACCATCACCAAATTGAAAACCATATCCTCCCGCAAGCGACGACCAAAATAATGGATTATTGCTAATTGGAAAACTATATGAAATCGTTGTGCTTGCCCAACGAGAAATGCTCAATAGTGAGTCAATCGTATCATTGGCTGGATCAACGTGAGTAATCTCACTGGAAATAAAAGGCGATGGCATTAATGAATCTCGAATAACGAATTAAATATCAGGGAAAGAAGCTATTCAATGCAGGATCTGGATTTAATTGTTGAGGTGAATTCCATCTAATGTTCCATTCGTTCAACAAAAAAATAAACAAGTCGTACTCCTCCTTCTCTGTTAATCAAATTGTTATTATACAAATTCCAGTCCTGTCGCCGCTAATCCGATGAGATCGATATTGCCGGCGTTTATTGCTGAATCAGCCGCCAGCATACCCAAACCGGATTCCGTGTAAATGCCCTTCTGGAGTAGCTCAACATAATAATTCAAGTCGTTGAGCGATGGCGCAGTACCTACGACATTGGTATACAGCAAGTTAACGATATTATTAGGGTTTGCATTCGCTCCCAGTTTGATACTCAAGGCTAATTCCATCAAGCTGCCATAACTCCATCCACTATCCAGAAATTCCAATCCGATTCCCACATATTCTTTGTTTGCAACCGAACCTGCACCAAATACTGCGCCAAGCGTTTTGGCAGTAATACCGGCATTACCATCAATATCCAATGCGAGATATTCGTCACTAAAACTGATCCGTTCAATCTCGTTCAGCGTGTCAGTTCCTTCTATGCTTGTGTTATCGTGAATGATAACGCCGCGATTGGTGTCACGGGTGAGGGTAAAGGTGTTGTGGTTGCTCGTATAGATAGCTACATCAATGCCTTCTTGCCCATTGAGATTATCATCCCCGCCGCTACCGTTTAAGCTATCGTTGCCTCCTCCTCCCATGAGAATGTCATCGCCACCTTCACCATCAATCACATTATCAAGTGAATTGCCAATAATCTGGTCGGCCGCTGCTGAACCGAAAGCTTTCTCATATTCTCCATAGAACCAACGCAAATTGGCAGGATCCTTGCCCAAGGAAATGGTATTTTGCACATCAAAGGTACTCACGGATACTCCGACTAAATGCGTAGCACCCGTGATGTTAACCCCCATATTTAAGTAAGCGCCACCGACATACTCTGATAGATCGACCGTATCTATGCCGTCCGTATCGAAGTAGGTTCGATACCCCGCCACACCTGCTGTGATCGTATCATTGCTTGATCCACTCGTTCCGACACCTTCACCGTAAGCCTGTTGCAATGCGATCACATCCAGAATCATCGGTGTATAAGCCTGAAAAATAACGCTTGAGCCAGGCAGCAAGGAATGCTGATTATCATACGACATGATCGTAAAATATTCCTTGTACATATCTTCTGCGCTGTTTATACGAAAGCCAAGCTGAGCAAATCCAAGATCTTTGGTAGCAGCGTAATCTGTGGTAATGGTAGGTTTACCAGTGCTGACGTTATATGTACTATGAGGATGAGAAAGACCTAGCGAGTGCCCCAATTCATGCATCAGAGTTTGCCGGGCCCGTGTATTTAAATCCAATGTTAAATCGCCGTTGAATTTTGGTGTATAAGCGTTAAGAAAAATATCACTTGCCCCTCCTGTATAGTTCAACAGAAAACTATCGGTATTCCCGCCCGAAATTCCGGCAAAATTCACGTCCGAACGATAAACCCAATTAATGTTGATATCGGAAGCATCGGCCCTGCCGACATCTTCAGGATTTGGCGTAGTATCGATGCTGTTTGTTAAGCTGTCATAGTCTCCTATCCACTGAAAAGTAATATTTGCAAATTGCGAGTAGGTCTGCAGAATAGCTTGAATATTACTCTCCATGCGAGTGGTCCATGTAACCTCGTTTGTGCCGCTCGTATAAAGTATTGGATTGAAATTGGAATAATTTGAATTCAGATAATCGTTCTGGCTAAAGTCATCCGAAACGGAAACGCGGATGATGCCGCCGAGTTTGTAATTGGACAAACCGAATGCATCAAAGTTAAACATGGCTTTAGTGATAGCGGTATCCGGTGTATAAGCAATATTGGTAGCCATATTCTCTCCTTTGCGATCTGGTTTATCAGATCGCACTGCGCAACTAATTCAAGCATATAATGGCCGGAAACTTAAATCGCTCAATCGCATTGGCGGAATTTCCAGCTATCTTGGCGAGAGCCTTCTTGCTTGATAAGTACACCTCAGTTTGGCTAAGCAAAACAAATCTCTCGGGCGCTTTCACAATAAATTCCTAGCTTGTTTTCCAAAATTTGTTACTTACTGCTCGCAAAAAATTATTGCGAATATAAGCTTTGTCAGGTCTGCGCAATTGTCACTTCATACAGAATCGATAAATTATGTTTAATAAATGACCAATTAATCTTTGATCACTTCTACATATCCATTGATATACCACTGATAAAGCACTTCCTCAGATTCTTCATCCATATATAGGGGTGGCAATATTTCTTGATCATTAGCCAACCTAATCAACAAATGATATGCATCATCGTCAACTTCAAAAATTTCACCATTCATAAATAACTTATTGACTCCACTTAACATTCTACTTTTTAAGTTAAGTTGTACGCCATTTTTCATAATTTGCCGTAGAAATAAATCCGAACTCATGGGATTTATCGGTTGCTCAAAAAAAACATGCGGTTTCGGTTCTGAAAGATAAATACCAAGAAAGTTTTGAATATCGATGCGATTCCATCTAATCTTTTTCAGAATCGAATTTACTTGAAACAGCATTGCCGCGTTGATTTCTGACGGATGAGCTTGCAATCGCAAATCAGGATCCGAATACCTACCCTCCACGGCTAAGTTATCTTGTAAATAAACTAGAAATTGCATCATTAGCTCATAATGGCTAAGTGCGCGAAACCCAATGGAATAAGTCATACAATCAGTTTCAGCGATACCGTTATGAGCATATTTGGGAGGCAAATAAAGCATATCTCCGGCATTAAGCACCCATTCCTGTTCCGGCAAAAAATCTTTCAATATCCTAAGCGGAGCATCGGCAATAAATTGATCATCCTGTTGAGAAGATATTTGCCAGCGCCTGGAGCCCATACCCTGCAACAGAAACACATCATAAGAATCGAAATGCGGTCCGATCCCACCGCCTTTAGGCGCATAACTCACCATCAAATCATCCAGGCGAGTATGTGGAATAAAGCAAAATTTTTTCAACAAATCACGAGCGGAAGGGAGAAAATGATTTACTTCCTGTACCAGTAAAGTCCATTGCTTTTTAGGCAGCTTGGTAAAATCATACTCGTTTAAGGGACCATGTTGGAGATGCCATTTTCCTTTTTTATGGATAACTAGACGAGATTGCACATCTTCAGTACATGCATGCTTTATCAGCTCATCGCACGTTAACAAACCGCTAAACCCAGGCAATGCATTTCTGATCAGCAACGGACGTTTCTGCCAGTAATCCCTTAGAAAATCTTTGGGGGTAATTCCTCCCAATGAAATTGTCTTAATATTATTGATGCCGAGTTCCCCACAATTCTTCCAAGCGTTTATCCCGTCCACAATTGTTCCGGTAATATTTATATCGCAACGGATTTTTCTGATAATAATCCTGATGGTACTCTTCAGCTCGATAAAACTCTGTCGCGAGTAAGATTTCAGTGACTACGGGCTTAGTAAATCTTCCTGATTGATCCAGCATCTTTTTCGAAATCTCAGCCTGTTCCTTTTGCTCAGAATCGCGATAAAAAATTGCACTACGATATTGCGCGCCAGTATCACAAAACTGCCGATCAGGGGTTAACGGATCAATGGTAAGCCAATAGGCATTCAGTAGCTTGGAATAGCTGGTTTTTGTTTTATCAAAATAAACCATGACTGCCTCAACATGCCCCGTTTTTCCGGCAACTACTTGCTCATAGGTTGGATTTGCAACTGTACCTCCAATATAGCCGGATATCGTCGATATCACGCCCTGCATCTTGTCAAAATCAGACTCGGTACACCAAAAACAGCCGCCGGCAAAAATTGCGGTATCTAAGTTCTCATTCGTCAAATAAACAGATTCCGATTCAGCAATCATTGAATCAATTTGTTGACACCCACTCACGAATATAGATAACAAAATCACATTAAAAAAATACCATAGATGCAAAACTCGCTCCCACATAAAATTACCCCCTAAGCGCTGGTAGTTGATCCGCTTTCTGGATAAATTTCAGCGCAACTCCATTATTGCACCATCGTTCATTTCTGGGTGGTGGGCCATCCTTAAAAACATGACCCTGATGCCCTCCACAACGTGTACAGTGATACTCTATCCGCAGAATAATCAATTTAAAATCACGCTTAGTACTAATGTGTCCAGAAATAGGTTGTGTAAAACTTGGCCATCCGCTTCCGCTCTCATACTTATATTGACTTTCAAACAAAGGCAGATAGCATGCAGCACATATGAAAGTTCCTTCTCGATGTTCGTGACTCAATTCGCTGCTGCCCGGATCCTCGGTGTGCTCGTGAAATAATACCCGGAAAGCTTCTGGAGACACTAGACTACGCCACTCTTTAGGAGATTTCTTCAACCGCTCAATCGGTGCGCCATTAACGGTTATGGCAAGCGACTGATCAGGAATAAAAAGCATCGTTACAGGTAATGCACTGGCTAAACTCATTCCCTGCAGAAAGGTACGCCGCTTCATAAGAAATCCCTCGCAACATTGACATCGATACATAACAGACTATCAAGCAATAACGACACCCTGAGAATGCAATTTATTAATTCAATCTTAGCGCCATTGCCGCTTTAATCACTTCCAGCAAATCGTAAGCCTGTTAATAATTCAGCAGATTCTCATCAGCTTATTTGCTTTACTGAAATTTGATCTATTGGCTGACACTAAGTTTCAGGCATACTCCGCACTCTGCAGATTCCTCTACAAATCCTGTATCATCACGGTTTTAAGATTATATCTCAGCCTACATGAAAATAACTTTTCTGGAATTTGAGCAAAGTATTGCTGAATTTGAATCAAAAATTGAGGAATTACGTTTTGCGCAAGATGATTCTGCACTGGATATTTCAGCAGAAATCGCGCGTTTACAAGCTAAAAGCCAGTCTCTCACAAAAAATGTTTATGCAAAACTGACTCCCTGGCAAATATCACAAGTTGCTCGGCACCCGCAACGTCCGTATACACTGGATTATGTCGAGCACCTATTTACTGATTTCGAAGAATTACACGGTGATCGTAATTTTTCTGATGATCATGCAATTGTGGCCGGTCTGGCTCGTTTTAACGGGCAGACTATCATGGTAATCGGACATCAAAAAGGACGCGACACGAGGGAAAAAATTTACCGGAATTTTGGCATGCCCAAACCGGAGGGGTATCGTAAAGCCCTGCGTTTAATGTACTTGGCAGAGAAATTTTCTATCCCGTTAATTACTTTTATCGATACTCCCGGAGCATATCCAGGAATCGATGCGGAAGAACGAGGGCAATCAGAAGCCATTGGCAAGAATCTCTATGTCATGGCACAACTCAAAATTCCCATTATTTGCGTAATTATTGGGGAAGGCGGTTCAGGGGGAGCCTTGGCGGTAGCGGTAGGTGATGTAATTCATATGTTGCAATATTCCACTTACTCAGTGATATCTCCAGAGGGTTGTGCCTCAATTTTATGGAAAAGTGCGGACAAAGCACCAGAAGCAGCTGAAATTATGGGCATCACAGCTGATCGACTAAAATCGTTTAATTTAGTGGATAGTGTAATTACTGAGCCTGTGGGCGGCGCTCATCGTGACTATCCGGCAACTATGCAGGCGGTAAAAAATGTTTTACAGGAGTCTCTGCGTAAACTCCAAGACCACTCTATCGAAACACTCTTAGAAAAACGTCTGGAACGGCTTATGGCATATGGTTCATTCAAGGAAGTTAAAGTCGATTAATTTCCTGCATAATGTTCGGGATGCATTACTCGCTCACATCAAGCCGGGTGACCACTTAGTTGTCGCTCTGAGTGGTGGTGTTGATTCAGTTGTTTTGCTGCATACACTCGCCACTCTTTCTAGAGAAATTCCTCTAACGCTATCCGCGGTACACATCAATCACGGTATAAGCAGCAATGCAACCCTTTGGAGTAAATTTTGTTGTCAACTATGCCATTCTTACGGTATTTCTATTTATATTGCTTATTTAAAAATCAAGAAAGAGACTGGTGAAAGCCTTGAAGCAAAAGCTCGAGAAGAACGATATCGCGTATTTAGTCAAATACAAGCAAATTATGTGGTATTAGCGCAACATTTAGATGACCAAGCAGAAACATTGTTATTACAATTATTTCGTGGCGCTGGCATAAAAGGGTTATGTGGCATGCCTTCAGTCAGAAGGCTATCGTCTACAGCAATACCACAAATACTGCGTCCCTTATTAGAAATTTCTCGCGATGAAATAGAAAGTTATGGGCGATTAAACAAATTAAACTGGATCAAGGACGAAAGTAATGACAGTATTATTTTCAATAGAAATTTTCTCCGCCATGAAATTTTACCGACATTAAAAAAACGATATCCTAATTATTCCAAAACATTGCTACGCACCAGCCGCCATTTTTCCGAAGCTTCATTGCTGCTGGATGAGTTAGCCGCCATGGATAATGAATATTGTACGGTTTCAGGAAAAATCCAAATTAGCAACATACACATGCTTAGCTTTGCTCGCGCTAAAAATCTGCTACGTTACAATCTGGCACAACGGGATATAACACTTCCTAGCACAGTAAAATTAGAAACCATTCTGCACCAGATTTTGTCGGCAGGACCAGATAGTCAACCTTGCATCAGTTTCGGGAATACTGAAATTCGCTGTCACAAAGGCTCAATTTATATCTTATCCAGTAAAATTTCTCCTTCAGGTTCTGCACATTATATATGGAATGGAGAAAGCCATTTAGTACTGGATCATTTTAACGGCACTATCTGCTTTACAGACGTAAAAAGCCAGGGCATTAGTCGAAAGAAAATATTGACTGAATTGATTACCATCCGCTCACGTAAAGGTGGTGAACGTTTTATGCCGGCTTGCAATCGTCCACGAAGAAGCTTGAAAAATTTGCTGCAAGAAGCATCAATTCCACCATGGGAGCGTAACACAATACCTTTAATATTTTATGGAGAAAAACTGATATGGGCTCCTGATATCGGCATTGATTGCGAATTTCAAGTAAAATCGGATGAGTTCGGAATCTTGCCTATATGGCACCCTATGTAACAAACAACAAGAAATTATGTGTTTTGAATTACGAGTTCCTATATCACAAGAATTGTCGTTCCGGATCACTTATTTTTATAGGAAAGCAAAATGATTTTTGTCACCGGAGGCGCAGGATTTATTGGAAGTAATTTCGTTTTAGATTGGTTAACGCAATCTGACGAAGAAGTTGTAAATCTTGATAAATTGACTTATGCCGGAAATCTAAAAAATTTACTGTCAGTAGCTAAAGATCCCCGACATATCTTTATACAAGGAGACATTGCTGATACACAACTGATCGATCAAATATTAACGCAGTATCAGCCACGCGCAATTATCAACTTAGCTGCAGAAAGCCACGTCGACCGCTCAATTCATGGGCCCGAAGATTTTATTCAAACCAATATCTTAGGAACATTTCGTTTGTTAGAATCCATTCGAGCTTATTGGAATAATCTTTCAACCGCAGCAAAACAGAATTTCCGCTTTCTCCATGTTTCAACCGATGAAGTTTATGGTTCGTTAGCGTCCAACGAGCCTGCATTCACAGAAAATCATAGATATCAACCCAATAGTCCCTATTCAGCCAGCAAAGCTTCCAGCGATCATTTAGTGCGCGCGTTCCATCATACCTATGGTTTACCCGTACTTACCACAAATTGTTCAAACAATTATGGCCCTTTTCAATTTCCGGAAAAATTGATACCACTAGTCATTGTTAATGCTCTTGCACAAAAACCCTTACCTATTTATGGGGATGGTTTACAAATTCGTGATTGGCTTTTTGTTTCGGATCATTGCAGTGCCATTCGTCGTATCCTAGAAGGAGGCATTCCAGGAGAAACTTACAATATCGGAGGCTGGAATGAAAAGCCAAATATTGAAATCGTAAAAACGATATGTACGATACTTGAAGAAATTTATCCGAGTGTAGGATTTCATAATTTGATTACTTACGTCAAAGATCGTCCTGGCCATGATCGGCGCTATGCTATTAATGCTATTAAGATCGAAAAAGAATTAAGTTGGAAACCGGCAGAAACCTTTGAAACAGGAATTCGTAAAACCGTTCATTGGTATCTTAATAATCAAGAATGGGTAGCAGATATCCAGACCGGAGCATATCGCGAGTGGATTAAAAAAAATTATACCGAGTTAAAATAATGAGAATCTTACTTTTAGGCAAAAATGGACAACTAGGATGGGAGCTACAGCGAAGTCTAGCACCTTTAGGGGAACTCATTTCTTTAGATTCAGCAAGCAGGGAATTGTGCGGTGATCTTTCTAATCTTAAGGGTATCAAACAAACAATTCAAAAGACTGAGCCCAATGTCATTGTTAATGCCGCAGCTTATACCGCTGTCGATAAAGCAGAAAATGAACCAGAATTAGCACAAATCCTTAACGCAGAAGCGCCTAAGATATTGGCGCAAGGGGCAAAAGAACAGAATGCGAGGTTAATTCATTATTCAACAGATTATGTTTATAACGGCAGTGGCAGTCAACCTTATGTTGAAACTGATACCGCTGATCCTCTAAATCATTATGGCAAAACAAAACTGGAAGGTGACGAGAATATACTGACATCAGGTTGCTCACACTTGATATTCCGTACTAGCTGGATTTATTCAACTTTTGGAAACAATTTCATCAAAACGATTCTTTACTTAGCACAGAATCGGGATAAGTTAACTATTGTGAATGATCAGATAGGTTCGCCAACAAGCGCAGAATTAATCGCTGATATCACAGCTTATGCGTTGTTTACAGTAAAGCATAAACCAGAGATTTCCGGCTTGTTTAACCTAACGGCAAAAGGATATATATCCTGGTACGAGTTCGCTAAATTTATTCTGGAATATGTTGAGGAAAGAAATCTTCCACTTAAAATTCACTCGAGTGACATAGATTCAACTTCAAGCGTTGAGTTTCCCCTACCAGCCAAACGGCCCCTTAATTCACGCTTGAATACGAACAAATTGGGAAACACATTTCAAATAAGTTTGCCAGCTTGGCAAGTCGGCGTGTCCCGTATATTAACAGAAATATTGTACAATAAAAAACTTTAAATTAATATAAACAATCCGTTATGAATAATTCATACCAGATCATCCTAGGAAACGCAATGGCGATTGAGATTTAATTTCTTAAGGGTCATGTTTTACCTAATAGTCCACCCAGAGTCAAATATAATATTTGAAATAATTTGACTAAAGCGCTTGGAAAATACATCTGAAAGTCCCTCACGAGGCGTGAAATCAGTAAGCGTTTCAGCTTTAATAATTTCACGAGCAACATACTCCGCACTACCTATTGCATCAGTAAGTCCCAAATCAATACTTTTCTGACCGGTCCAGATAATCCCACTGAATATATCTGAATCATTCTTCAGGCGTTCTCCTCTTCCTTGCTTAACAACCTGAATAAACTGCTCATGTACTTCACGTAATAATTTTGTAGCATGATCTATTTGAATTGGATCCAATGGCGAAAAAGGATCTAAAAAGCTTTTATTTTCACCGGCGGTTAACAAACGTCTTTCAATACCAAGTTTCTCCAAAGCCCCTGTAAAACCAAAGCTATCCATCAATACACCAATGGATCCGATCAAACTTGCTTTATCTACATATATTTCATCTGCAGCAACCGCTATATAGTACCCCCCTGACGCACATATATCCACGACAACCGCGTAAAGAGGGATATCTGGATATTTAGCACGTAAACGGCGTATTTCATCGTTAATATATCCTGCTTGAACTGGACTTCCTCCGGGACTGTTTATTCGTAAAATAACACCTTTCGTATTTTTATCTTGAAATGCTGATCGTAGGCTGCTATTTATCTTATCAGCGCTGTTCATATTATCAGCGGTAATTGTTCCTCTTAAATCTATCAATGCAGTATGTTTGTCTGTCAGTCTAACTTTCCCATCGTCAATCCAGCCTAATGCAAAAAATAATAGAATAAAAAGATAGAAGAAAGTAACTAGCTTAAAAAATATTCCCCATCTACGCGCGCGTTTCTGCTCATTTAAAGAAGCTAAAGCAAGATTTTCGAGTAAATTTCTTTCCCAGCCATCTTCCTTAAGATCGGATTCTTTCATAATCATTTTACCCATAAAAACAGAAATTAAAAACTTAAACCAAGCAACGATAAAGAGAACTGATAATCATACGCGATATATATTTGATATGATCTCAATCGAAATAAGGTAAATTATTAGTATTCGTGAATAAAAGAAATCGGAATAATCTAACTTTTCTTATTTCAAATTCGGTTTCTCGTCGTTCGCAGCGAAGGGGGCTATCTTTTCGTATTATCGCTAAAATAAAAAAACCCATCACAAATTAAAGTGATGGGTCTTGTTAATGAGTGCCTGGCGGTAACCTACTTTCACATGCGAATACACACTATCATCGGCGCAGCTTCGTTTCACAGTTCTGTTCGAGATGGGAAGAAGTGGGTCCAAAGCGCTATGGCCGCCAAGCGTAACTTGTTAATTAAACGATAATTTTATCATTTAATTTTCGGAAAAGTAAATAAGATTAGAGTAATCCATAAGACTTTATTTTAACTATTAAATTATTATAGTTATAGGATCAAGCCACACGGTCAATTAGTATCGGTTAGCTTAACATATCACTATGCTTACACACCCGACCTATCAACGTCGTAGTCTTCGACGAACCTTTAGGAGGATTAAATCCTCGGGAAATCTTATCTTGAGGAGAGTTTCCCGCTTAGATGCTTTCAGCGGTTATCTCTTCCGCACATAGCTACCCGGCGATACGACTGGCGTCATAACCGGTACACCAGAGGTGCGTCCACTCCGGTCCTCTCGTACTAGGAGCAGGTCCTCTCAAATTTCCAGCGCCCACGGCAGATAGGGACCAAACTGTCTCACGACGTTTTAAACCCAGCTCACGTACCACTTTAAATGGCGAACAGCCATACCCTTGGGACCGGCTACAGCCCCAGGATGTGATGAGCCGACATCGAGGTGCCAAACTCCCCCGTCGATATGAACTCTTGGGAGGAATCAGCCTGTTATCCCCGGCGTACCTTTTATCCGTTGAGCGATGGCCCTTCCATACAGAACCACCGGATCACTATGACCTGCTTTCGCACCTGCTCGACTTGTCAGTCTCGCAGTCAAGCACGCTTTTGCCATTGCACTATCAGCACGATTTCCGACCGTACTTAGCGTACCTTCGTACTCCTCCGTTACAATTTGGGAGGAGACCGCCCCAGTCAAATTGCCTACCATACACGGTCCCCAATCCAGATAATGGATCTAGGTTAGAATCTCAACAACATCAGGGTGGTATTTCAACGTTGACTCCATGAATTCTAGCGAATTCACTTCAAAGTCTCCCACCTATCCTACACAAATGTTATCAAAATCCAATGTAAAGCTACAGTAAAGGTGCACGGGGTCTTTCCGTCTAGCCGCGGGGAGATTGCATCTTCACAAACATTTCAACTTCGCTGAGTCTCAGGAGGAGACAGTGTGGCCATCGTTACGCCATTCGTGCAGGTCGGAACTTACCCGACAAGGAATTTCGCTACCTTAGGACCGTTATAGTTACGGCCGCCGTTTACCGGGGCTTCAATCAAGAGCTTTCACCCCATCATTTAACCTTCCGGCACCGGGCAGGCGTCACACTCTATACGTCCACTTTCGTGTTTGCAGAGTGCTATGTTTTTATTAAACAGTCGCAGCCACCAGTTTATTGCAACCTTATTCTGCTTCATGCGCGAAGCATTACACATACTAAAGGCACACCTTCTCCCGAAGTTACGGTGTCATTTTGCCGAGTTCCTTCTCCTGAGTTCTCTCAAGCGCCTTAGAATTCTCATCCCACCCACCTGTGTCGGTTTGCGGTACGGTCTTCATTCAACTGAAGCTTAGCGGCTTTTCCTGGAAGCATGGTATCACTCACTTGGCACTCCTAAGAGTGTTTCGTTATCACGTCTCAATTAAATCGCCCGGATTTGCCAGAGCAATATATCTACACGCTTGAACCGGGACATCCAACACCCGGCCGAGCTAACCTTCTCCGTCCCCACATCGCATTGAACAAAGGTACTGGAATATTAACCAGTTTCCCATCAGCTACGCATTTCTGCCTCGCCTTAGGGGCCGACTTACCCTGCGTCGATTAACGTTGCACAGGAAACCTTGGGTTTTCGGCGAGGGAGTCTTTCACTCCCTTTATCGCTACTCATGTCAGCATTCGCACTTCCGATACCTCCAACGACCTTTACAAGTCGCCTTCACAGGCCTACGGAACGCTCTCCTACCATTTACATAAATGTAAATCCCTAGCTTCGGTGCACAGTTTGAGCCCCGTTACATCTTCCGCGCAGGACGACTCGATCAGTGAGCTATTACGCTTTCTTTAAAGGATGGCTGCTTCTAAGCCAACCTCCTGACTGTTTATGCCTTCCCACTTCGTTTCCCACTTAACTGTGTCTTTGGGACCTTAGCTGAGGGTCTGGGTTGTTTCCCTTTCGACACCGGACGTTAGCACCCGATGTCTGTCTCCCATGCTTACACTCTTTGGTATTCGGAGTTTGCAATGGTTTGGTAAGTCTCAATGACCCCCTAGCCATAACAGTGCTCTACCCCCAAAGGTGATACATGAGGCACTACCTAAATAGTTTTCGGAGAGAACCAGCTATTTCCAGATTTGTTTAGCCTTTCACCCCTACCCACAGCTCATCCCCTAATTTTTCAACATTAGTGGGTTCGGACCTCCACGAAGTGTTACCTTCGCTTCATCCTGGCCATGAGTAGATCATCTGGTTTCGGGTCTACACCCAGCAACTAATCGCCCTATTAAGACTCGCTTTCGCTACGCTTCCCCTATTTGGTTAAGCTTGCTACTGAATGTAAGTCGCTGACCCATTATACAAAAGGTACGCAGTCACTCTTTCGAGCTCCTACTGTTTGTATGCATGCGGTTTCAGGATCTATTTCACTCCCCTTCCGGGGTTCTTTTCGCCTTTCCCTCACGGTACTGGTTCACTATCGGTCGATTACGAGTATTTAGCCTTGGAGGATGGTCCCCCCATCTTCAAACAGGATTTCACGTGTCCCGCTCTACTTATTTCAATCCTAGTTCCACATCCAAATTTTCACCTACAGGGCTATCACCTGCTATGGCTTAACTTTCCAGAAAATTCGATTAATTTAAGATGCTAAATATTGAAGGCTGATCCCATTTCGCTCGCCACTACTTTGGGAATCTCGGTTGATTTCTTTTCCTCTGGTTACTTAGATGTTTCAGTTCACCAGGTTTGCCACACTTAACCTATATATTCAGTTAAAGTTGATTCTTGCTTAATTTGCTTTCATACAAAAAACTCAAAAGCCTATTAAACAAAAATCGGGTTTCCCCATTCGGACATCTTCGGATCAAAGTTTGTTTGCCAACTCCCCGAAGCTTTTCGCAGGCTTCCACGTCCTTCATCGCCTGTAATCGCCAAGGCATCCACCACATGCACTTATTCACTTGATCCTATAACTTTAATAACTTATTGTCATAAGAATTTTATCGACATGAATCTAAATTCATATCGATAATACAATAAACTTATAAGATACAATCCAACCCTATATTTCACTTACAATAAAGAATACTTCTTTAGTGCAAGCAAAATACTTTACTTTTCCATTTTTTTAAAGAACAAAATTACATATACCTTACAGCAGATCTAATCTCTAACCAAAAGCCCACCTAATCATTAGCCTTAGATATGGTGGAGGTGAACGGGATCGAACCGATGACCCCCTGCTTGCAAAGCAGGTGCTCTCCCAGCTGAGCTACACCCCCTTCATTTTGTTGGTGGGTCTGGGTGGACTTGAACCACCGACCCCACGCTTATCAAGCGTGTGCTCTAACCAACTGAGCTACAGACCCCAAAGCGAGTCTAAGCATCATCCATATCCCGGACAAACTTATCTCACAAAAGCTTCCCAGATCTTAGTTCTGCTTATTAAGACAATCGATAAGTGTGGACACTTAAATAAAGCTCTCTTGAAAGGAGGTGATCCAGCCGCAGGTTCCCCTACGGCTACCTTGTTACGACTTCACCCCAGTCATGAACCTCACCGTGGCAAGCGCCCTCCTTACGGTTAGACTACCTGCTTCTGGTGAAACCCACTCCCATGGTGTGACGGGCGGTGTGTACAAGACCCGGGAACGTATTCACCGCGACATGCTGATCCGCGATTACTAGCGATTCCGACTTCACGGAGTCGAGTTGCAGACTCCGATCCGGACTACGACGCGCTTTTTGAGATTGGCTCCCCCTCGCGAGTTGGCAACCCTCTGTACGCGCCATTGTATTACGTGTGAAGCCCTACCCATAAGGGCCATGAGGACTTGACGTCATCCCCACCTTCCTCCGGTTTATCACCGGCAGTCTCATTAAAGTGCCCAACTTAATGCTGGCAATTAATGACAAGGGTTGCGCTCGTTGCGGGACTTAACCCAACATCTCACGACACGAGCTGACGACAGCCATGCAGCACCTGTGTTCAGATTCTCTTTCGAGCACAAATTCATCTCTGAATATTTTCTGACATGTCAAGGGTAGGTAAGGTTTTTCGCGTTGCATCGAATTAATCCACATAATCCACCGCTTGTGCGGGTCCCCGTCAATTCCTTTGAGTTTTAATCTTGCGACCGTACTCCCCAGGCGGTCAACTTCACGCGTTAGCTTCGTTACCAAGTCTAATAAGACCCAACAACTAGTTGACATAGTTTAGGGCGTGGACTACCAGGGTATCTAATCCTGTTTGCTCCCCACGCTTTCGTGCCTGAGTGTCAGTGTTAACCCAGGGGGCTGCCTTCGCCATCGATGTTCTTCCATATCTCTACGCATTTCACTGCTACACATGGAATTCCACCCCCCTCTGCCACACTCTAGTTTTGTAGTTTCAAACGCAATTCCCAGGTTAAGCCCGGGGATTTCACATCTGACTTACAAGACCACCTGCGCACCCTTTACGCCCAGTAATTCCGATTAACGCTCGCACCCTACGTATTACCGCGGCTGCTGGCACGTAGTTAGCCGGTGCTTCTTCTGTTGATACCGTCATGAATTCCGGATATTAGCCAGAATTTTTTCTTCTCAACTGAAAGAGCTTTACAACCCGAGGGCCTTCTTCACTCACGCGGCATTGCTGGATCAGGCTTGCGCCCATTGTCCAAAATTCCCCACTGCTGCCTCCCGTAGGAGTCTGGGCCGTGTCTCAGTCCCAGTGTGGCTGGTCGTCCTCTCAGACCAACTACTGATCGTTGCCTTGGTAGGCCATTACCCCACCAACTAGCTAATCAGACATCGGCCGCTCCAAAAGCATGAGGTCTTTCGATCCCCCACTTTCTTCCTTAGATATTATGCGGTATTAGCACATCTTTCGATGCGTTATCCCCCACTTAAGGACACGTTCCGATGTATTACTCACCCGTCCGCCACTCGCCACCAGATGCAAGCATCCGTGCTGCCGTTCGACTTGCATGTGTAAAGCATGCCGCCAGCGTTCAATCTGAGCCAGGATCAAACTCTTAAGTTTGACTCTATTAACTCTTTCGCTTGACGTTTTGATAATTGATAAAATATCTTAATTTATCAACACCTATTATTTCTTGCGAATACTATTTTATTTTTTGAGGATTTTAATCCTCTTCACTTTATTAAGTATCCACACCTATCGATTGTAATTTTTTAAAGAGCGTTGCCACTTTATTTATTAATACTTGCCAAGCAGCAGAGAAGCGGAATTATACAGACTCTATAACATGGGTCAAGATATTTCTAATCTTATTTTTGCAATGAATATCCGAACACCCCAACCATATTAAAAAACTTCCGAAAATACAATCACTCAGTTACCGATGGCAAATTCAACTTACTTAACTCCTTGTTTGAGACTCGCCTCGATAAAATTGTCCAAATCCCCATCTAATACATTTTGCGTATTTCCAACTTCAACATTTGTACGTAAATCCTTTATTCTCGACTGATCTAATACATACGATCGAATCTGATGGCCCCAACCAATATCCGTTTTGTTCTCCTCTATAGCCTGTTTCTCCTCATTGCGCTTGCGTAACTCCGCCTCAAATAACCTAGACTTCAACATTGCAAGCGCATCCGCCTTATTTCGATGTTGCGATCGGCCACTTTGGCATTGCACAACTATTCCGGTAGGATTATGTGTAATACGAATGGCGGAATCTGTTTTATTTATGTGCTGCCCACCAGCTCCAGACGCTCGAAACGTATCAATCCTTAAATCTGCCGGATTGATTTCAATTTCTATACTATCATCAACTTCTGGATAAACGAAGACACTGGAAAATGAAGTATGGCGACGATTACCAGAATCAAATGGAGATTTTCTAACCAGTCTATGTACACCAGTTTCTGTCCGCAAAAAACCATATGCATATTCACCAGAAACTTTTAAAGTAGCGCTCTTGATACCGGCAATATCACCTGGTGACTCCTCCAAAATTTCCACATCAAAACCTTGCCTTTCACAATAACGCAGATACATACGCTGAAGCATGGCAGCCCAGTCTTGTGCTTCGGTTCCTCCAGAACCTGATTGTATATCCATGAAACAATTATTTGGATCCATCGAGCCAGAAAACATACGCCGGAATTCCAAGTTTGCTATAGCTTTTTCAATATTTTCGGCATCAATCGAAATACTGGCAAGCGCTGCCTCATCCGCCTCATCCTTAGCTATTTGAAATAACTCCTTAGCATCGCCAAGCTGCTTCTCCATAGATACCAATGTAACGACGGTATCTTCCAGTAATTTTTTTTCACGACCTATTTCTTGAGTACGTTTGCTGTCGCTCCAAACGGTTGAGTCCTCAAGTAATCGTGTCAATTCATCCAGTCGAGTTTTTTTGGAATCAAAGTCAAAGAAACCTCCGTAACTCGCTGGCTCGATTATCAAGATCCTGAATGCGATTTGAAATTGCATTAATTTGTTCAGCTTCCATAAGCTCCGCCTAGAATTAAATTTAGTAATTATAACCACTACTGAACAAAAAGCTCACTCACCTTCGTGAACTCAAACACACCACAATAAGTATTCATACTGAATAAATAAATACAAACATCAATAATCTCAGACAAAAAACACACAAGAAATTATAATTACTGCAATAATTTTATCTAGCTTGCTTCACCAACCAGTTCTCTAACAAGAATCATAATGACAAGGTTTTTTACTTTAATTCCAGCTGCAGGTTCAGGATCTCGCATGGATAGCGAACTCCCCAAGCAATATTTATTCTTGAACGATAAGCCTATGATTTATCATTCAATAAATACACTTTATCATAATAAGCTTATTACAAGCATATTTGTCGTGCTTGCCCCCGACGATTGCAACTGGATCAAACATGATTGGTCAGAGTTTTCTGATAAATTAATCGTACTTAACTGTGGCGGTGCAACACGAGCTGAAAGTGTACTAAATGGGCTCGCTATAGCAAAGCAAAGAAACTTGATTGATAACAATGATTGGATTCTAGTGCACGATGCTGCCAGACCATGCTTAACCGTGGTTCAACTGGACAAATTAATTAGTGAATTAACTCACGATGAAGTAGGTGGGTTATTAGCAGTACCCGTCTCTGATACCTTAAAACGTAGCAATATCGATAATCTCGTGATGCGCACCGAACCCAGAGAAAATTTATGGCAAGCACAAACACCGCAGATGTTTCGCTATGAATTACTTACCAAAGCACTACAGAATGCTAAGAAACTCCACATTACTGATGATGCAAGTGCAATCGAAGCGCTAGGACTCCATCCCAAACTTATACTGAGTGATACTTACAATTTTAAAGTCACTTATCCTAAGGACTTGGCATTAGCAGAATTAATTATTCATCAAAGGAACAATCCGTGAATACGATGAGAATAGGTCAAGGTTTTGATGTACACCAACTGGTCGAAGGCCGTCATTTGATTATTGGTGGCGTCACAATCCCTCACGATAAGGGATTATTGGGTCACTCTGATGCAGATGTATTACTACATGCTATTTGCGATGCCCTTCTTGGGGCCGCAGCATTGGGAGATATTGGAAAACATTTTTCTGATTCCGATCCTCAGTATAAAAATATCGATAGCCGATTGTTATTACGCAATGTACATCGCTTATTGGAAAATTCTCAGTATAAGATCATTAATATTGATGCAACTATTATTGCTCAAACTCCTAAAATGGCACCGCATATCCCGGCCATGATTAGCAATATTGCACAGGATCTAAAAACTCAAGCCGGTAATATCAATATTAAGGCGAAAACTGCTGAACGTTTGGGCGCAATTGGCCGTGAAGAAGGTATTGCGGCCGAAGTTGTATGCTTAATTGGTCATATGGGAAAGAAATTTTGATCAAGAGTAATAAAATAGAAAGAAAATCAATTCGAGTATTTTTTGCGATTTTCCCTAACAAACAGGTACAAAAGCAATTGATACAACATAGCGAAATGCTTGAATCCATTTACGGTGGTCATAAAATTAAAATGCAGCATCTTCATATGACATTGCTATTCCTGGGAAATATCAGCATCCACCAGATTCAAACACTACGAGAAATCGCACAAACTATATCAGCAAAAAAATTTGCGCTTAAATTAGACATAATCGGTTATTGGAAGCACAATCATATCGTTTACATTCGGGCAAAAGAATTTCCTGCAGCACTCTTTTCTCTTACTGATTCGTTAAAGATTGCGCTATCAGAAAGTGGTTTCGTATTTGACAATCGTGCCTACAAGCCGCACATTACTATAATCCGCAAAACCATTTGTCATATTAACGCTAATATGATTAAACCTATTCAATGGTATGTCAATCAATGGTTCCTCATACAATCGCAACCAACACACAACGGGGTAGAATATATTCCGCTCAATCATTGGCATTTAAAATAAAGATCTCATAAATAAAAATCCCTTGATATTTTCTCATAATCAAATCAATTTCCTCGGATACTTCAACATTACAATCACCATGAAAATTCTCGCTCTTGAGACTTCTACCGAATTTTGTTCCGTTGCGCTTCAACTGGAAGGGGTAATAATAGAGAAAGAAGTTCATGCAGGACAACGCCACTCAGAAATTCTTTTATCTATGATTCATGAAATGCTGTGGAAAGCAAAATTGACATTGCAGCAGATTGACAGCATTGCCTTTGGCGCTGGTCCGGGATCTTTTACTGGCTTACGTATCGCATGCGGAGTCGCACAGGGTCTAGCTTATGCCACCGGCATTCCCGTTATAGGAATCAGTACCTTGGAAGCCGTAGCACAGAAAATAGACAAACAAAAGGTTATTGTGGCGCTTGATGCTCGTATGGGCGAGATTTATCATGCTATCTATCAGAAAATGACAAACCATGGATGGAAAACCATTAGCTCGCCCATTCTTTGTTTACCACAACAAGCCCCGACTTTATCCGACACTGATTCTAATTGGCATGGCTGCGGCAGCGGATTCGATGTTTATCACGAAGAATTATCATCACACTATTGTGAAAATCTTCAACAAATTCACTGCAATCTTCATCCGCGCGCTAAAGAAATCGCCCAGCTTGCACTACTCCACCCTGGGATCAATCCAGCTAATGCAACACCCATATACTTACGAAACAAAGTAGCACTAAAAGAAAATGAACGACAGTTATGACACAGCACAGCGAGCTGCTGACATCAGAAAAATGCGCCATTCGGATATAGATCGCATTATTCTCGTCGAACGTGAAATTTTTCTTTTTCCATGGTCACCAGGAAATTTTGCAGACTCCATTAAAGCAGGCTATATATGTCAGGTACTCGAGCAAGATGATACGCTCATGGGATATGGAATCATGATGATGAGCCCTGAAGAAGCCCATATACTGACACTTGGTATTGCCACACATTGGCAAAAGAAAGGTTTAGGTAAAAAATTGCTTCAATATTTCATTGAATATGCCAAAGAACAAGAAGTAAAATCGATATTTCTCGATGTACGTGAATCCAATCATGGCGCTGCGCAGCTCTACAAACGAATGGGCTTTCATCAAATTGCCACACGAAAAGGCTACTACCCAGCCATGTGTGGTCGCGAAGATGCTCTTGTTATGCAACTGGAGTTATGAATAATCGACGCAGACAAATACTTAAAGAATTAAATCTATTACCGGCATGGTACTTTAGATCGGAAACTCCAGGCATTAATCAATCATCCTTTCCGGAATCTCCTAAAAATGAAGATATCACATCTTCGTTTACGCTCAAAGAGAACCCAGCGCAATCCAAAGAAATTGATCAATTGAAGCTGGCAGTATCGCATTGCACAGCCTGCCCTTTGAGCAAGACTCGCACTCACACTGTATTTGGCACTGGCGATAAGAACGCAAGCTGGTTATTTGTTGGCGAAGGACCTGGGGCAAGGGAAGATGAAACAGGTGAACCATTTGTAGGGCAAGCCGGGAAATTACTTGATCAAATGTTGTCGGCAATTAAATTAAACCGTCGGCATCTGATTTATATTACCAATATCGTCAAATGCCGCCCCCCAAATAATAGAAATCCTAGTACATACGAAGCTGCGCAGTGCGAGCCTTTCCTGACCAAACAAATTGCATTGATCAAACCCAAGATTATTATTGCATTAGGCAAAGTAGCCGCACAGAACCTACTTAAGTGTGACAATAGCATTTCCAGTTTACGTGGGAAAATACATGATTATTCTGGAATACCATTGATTGTTACCTATCATCCTGCCTATTTATTGCGTTCTCTTCCAGAAAAAGCCAAAGCCTGGAAAGATTTATGCTTCGCCCAATCAGTCATGGAATCATTGATTCAGAATCCATCTCCATTTAATAATACCTCACACCCTAAACCTAACTAATTGAGAAGTAAATTAACGCCCTTTTCTTGCGCCGATCAAATACAATGAATCTTCCTTACTCTGATTTGACAGGTGCCATTTCCTAACCAATGTCATCATGACAGAAACAAATAATCCGAAAACGGCAATGACAATATAGATATGCACTTCGAATAGAATTAATAAAGCATAGAGTGACAGCATCACTAAAATGCTCAAATTCTCATTAAAATTCTGCACTGCAATAGAATGTCCTGCACCCATCAGAATATGTCCACGATGTTGTAATAAAGCATTCATCGGTACCACAAAAAAACCTGCCAGCCCACCAATCAGCATCAACAAGATAATAGCTATCCACAAATCCGTTACTAAAATCATAGCCATCACAACAATACCCATTACAATACCCAGCGGAATAACTGTTACCGATTGTCGCAAAGAAATCCAACGAGCTGCCATAATAGCACCTGCAGCAATACCTAAGGCCACCACACCTTGCAGTTGTGCCGCTTGATTGAGGGGATAATCCATTGCCACTTCGGCCCATTTCAATACGATAAACTGGAGTGTGGCACCTGCTCCCCAAAACAAAGTAGTTACCGCAAGAGATATTTGCCCAAGTTTGTCCGACCAGAGCAATTTGACGCAGTGACTAAATTCATGCACCAGAAAAAAAAGATTTCTCTTAGGAATACGATGATCGACACCCGTATTAGGAATATACAAGTTAAACAATGCCGCAATAGCATAGATGATGGCTATTAAAAAGATCCCACTTTCCAGCGCATTATCTATCCCTGTCTCTATAAATGGAAAATCAAATTCCAACAAGGCATTCGCCACCGATGGAGTGATTAATACACCACCCAAGACTGTTCCTAATACAATAGATGCTACTGTTAACCCTTCAATCCATCCGTTTGCAATCACCAATTTTTCAGGTGGCAATAATTCTGTCAATATGCCATATTTAGCGGGTGAGTAAGCTGCAGCACCCAATCCTACGACTGCGTATGCAGCTAATGCAAAATGCTGATGCATGGCAACAAATAATAACCCACAACCAGTAATTTTGATGGTGTTGCTAATAAACATGACCCGCCCTTTGGGCATAGAATCAGCAAACGCGCCAACAAATGGAGCAAGAATGACATAAAACAGTACAAAAACAAACTTCAACAAGGGCGTTAAGTAAGCGGGAGCATGCAAATCGATTAGCAAAGCAATTGCTACAACTAGCAGAGCATTATCTGCGAGTGAGGAAAAGAATTGCGCTGCCATAATTGTATAAAACCCGCGTTTCAAACTTATTTCCCGTAGTGTTGGTTCTTTGCCAGTAATAATTGGTGAAATTTCTTTAGGCCTATTTATAAAAAAACTTTAGCTCATTCTTTACCGATAACTTCAATGAAGTTTATGAGATTAGCATATTATGCAAATTGCCGAATCACCAACGCTTGAAAATATATTCAGTGCACTGGAAAGAATCTCGCCAATACCTATTTATTTTTATCATAAAATTTGATGTCGCGCCCTATTCAAGCAATTTTTGATCATTCTGCCTTAGCACATAATCTGACAATAGTCCGTCAATACGCACCCAACGCACGCATTTTGGCAGTTCTCAAAGCGAATGCATACGGCCATGGATTACTTCATACCGCAAACGCTCTTAAGAATGCCGATGGATTTGCGCTACTGGAATTGGATGCCGCTATAACTTTACGCGCTGCAGGCTACCAGCAATCAATTTTACTTTTGGAAGGTTTCTTTTCTACAAAGGAAATAGCTTTAGTTGAGCAGTATCAATTGAGTCCCGTCATTCATCACACTGAACAAGTATCCATGCTATCTGATCTCAAGAATCATAAAATGGACATATTCATAAAAGTTAATACCGGCATGAATCGCCTCGGATTATCTCCCAAACAATTGCCACAAGTCATTAAAGAATTAGAAAACAATCAACATGTAAAAAATATTACGCTCATGACGCATTTTGCTAGCGCTGATGATCCTTCCGAAAAAGCAAGCGTTCTTCGTCAGCTTCGATGTTTCGAAACAATCACCGAGACATATAACTATCCTTGTTCTCTTGCAAACTCAGCAGCCATCGTTAATTATCCTGAAACGCACAGTGATTGGGTTCGCCCTGGAATCATGTTATACGGCGCTTCACCTTTTCCAGATAAAACTGCAGCAGATCTTAATCTTCTGCCAGTCATGACACTATCTAGTAAAATTATTGCGATGCATGATTTGGAACCCGGTGATATAGTCGGTTACCATGGACTGTTCAAAGCTGATGATCGAATGCGCATTGGGATTGTTGCGTGCGGTTATGCTGATGGCTATCCACGTCACGCACCTACTGGAACTCCGATATTGATTAATAATCAACGTAGTCGATTACTTGGCCGAATATCCATGGATATGCTGGCTATAGATCTTACCGAAGCTGAAAATACCAAACTAGGAGACCCCGTTGTTCTTTGGGGTAAAGGCATGCCTGTCGAAGAAATAGCCACATACGCTGGAACTTCCAGTTATCAGCTACTCTGCGGACTCTCTGCTCGGGTAGACAGGAAATTTCTTAAGTCGTTTTAATTCCCAATCTACCCGACATCGAAAGAAAGTTATTCTACTTTTGCTTTACTGCGTAAATCTTGCACTACTGTAGCAAATTCGCGCTGCAATACGCGCTGCTGTATATTTTGTTTTACTTCTTCAAACGGAGGGACTTCCATTGGCCGTATATCCATCAGTTGAATTACGTGCCACCCAAATGAAGTCTGTACTGGTTGTTCCGTCATTCCACCTTTCGATAATTTCACCAGCGCCTCGGAAAACGGTCTGACATAAGCAGCTGGCGGACTCCAATTTAATTCTCCGCCATTTTCCTTACTCCCGTCATCGATAGATTTTTCTTCAGCAATTTTGGCAAAATTACCGCCTTTTTTGAGACTAGCAATAATATCCCGCGCTTCATTTTCATTTTCTACAAGAATATGGCGAGCTTTATATTCTTTATCCCCCATCTGCACTCTTAGGACATCGTATTCCTTGCGTAAGGTATCATCACTGACCTGATTATGTTTTATATAATCAGCTTGAAATGCTCTCACCAAAACTGCTTGGCGCGCTATCTCAAGTTGCGCAATAACTTCTGGATCTTGATCAAGGCGCTTTTTAGTCGATTCTTGTGCGAGAATCTCTTCCGCAATCAGATTCTCACGCAAAGCCTTTCTCATCTCCGGACCATCTTGCTGTCCCTGCGCTACATTCGCTTTCACCATTAATTCCAAGCGAGATTGTGGAATTGCC
This sequence comes from Nitrosomonas ureae, assembly GCF_900108305.1. GTDB lineage: Bacteria > Pseudomonadota > Gammaproteobacteria > Burkholderiales > Nitrosomonadaceae > Nitrosomonas > Nitrosomonas ureae_B. The sequence goes on along the minus strand of NZ_FNUX01000026.1, from coordinate 14,249 downwards.
ACACCATTTACTTTAGCCACAACTCCTGATGACTGAGCTTGAACCGAGAATGCAATCAAGCCCCAAACACTAACTATCATCACTTGTGAAAATTTCTTTAAATCCATGGAATTTCCTTTTTACGATTAGGATAAAATTTATATTCAGCAGAATATAGTCTCAGCTTGGAGTATACGCCTTTACATGTAAGACGTGAACTCTATAGTCTGCATTTCTAGCGAAATCACTTGATATTATAGAGAAAAATACACCCTAAGTTTTTACTCAGGTAAAACTTTTTTAAAAGGTTTAACTGTTACTCTTTGATAAACGCCTGCGCTAACATAGGGATCTTCATTAGCCCAAGCCTGAGCTGCCTCCAGAGATTCAAATTCTGCCACTATCAAACTACCCGAGAAACCAAGCGGCCCTGGATCTTGACTATCAATTGCAGGATATGGTCCCGCTAAAATTAGTCGTCCGGCTTCCTGCAATACCCTGATTCTTGTTAAATGTTCTGATCGAACTGATATTCTTTTCTCTAAACTATTAGGTACATCTTCTGCATTTATCGCATATAACATCATTATTTCTTTCCAGCCTTATTGTCGATTTTTTCAATCAAATTATCTTGTTCATTTACAGTCTGAATTCTTTCAGGCATTGGTTTCAAGTGTTTTCCCAATACCATGACTTGCAAAATTATAAACACAAGCATCATTCCCGTAGCACCGAATAGCTTAAATGTAACCCAGATATCTACTGAGAAGCTAAAGGCAACATAGAGATTAACCGCTCCCATTAATAGAAAGAAAACTGTCCAGCTCAAATTAAGCTTATCCCATACTGCTACAGGCAAGACTATTTGCTTTTCAAGCATTAATTTAATCAAATTTTTTCTAAACACCAAACTCGATACTAATAAAACAGATGCGATCAACCAATATAGAACTGTCGGTTTCCATTTAATAAATGTCTCATCCTGAGCTAACAATGTAGCTCCGCCCAAAACCACGATAATCGCCAGATTTATCCACATCATCTTTTCTATTTGCTGCTTTCGCAACCAAAGCCAGCCAATTTGTGCAATAGCCGCTACTATCGCAACGGCAGTTGCTATAAAAATATCGTACAGCTTAAAAGTTAGAAAAAATAATATTACTGGAAAAATATCGAATAAAAACTTCATTGCGTCAGGTATGTTATATCTATCGTATTATCAATCATCTAATCGCTTAGAATTACTAAAATTCAAATACTGATCATTATCAATTCAATACCGCAGGTAATTGAGGGGTCAAGTTATTTTTTTCCTTGATTGCTGCGCCCAATAATGCATATCCAAGTATATTTCCTGCGTCATTTTGATAAAGTGCTTTAACACCATCTTCCTCTGTTTCAACATTCCACTTACCTTTGATACTAAAATCCGGCGGTGAAACTACTGTTGGACATGATGGAGTTTTTACAATTACCGGCATTGCCGGATAATGAATCTGAGTGGGATTACCCGTAAGTGTTGCAGCTAAAGCTTTCGCGGCATGCATAATGGGCATTACAAATGGTAGCACTTTTCCTTCAACTTCAGCGCAATCGCCCAATGCATAAATATCGGCGCAATAAGTCCGCAGCAAACGATTCACAACAATACCACGATTAACCTGAATACCAGCCGCGGCAGCAAGTTGCGCGCGCGGATTTAATCCAACTGCTGACAATACAATATCAGACTCGATTGATTCGCCATTGGCTAACGTCAGACGAAACCTTCCCTGTTGTATTTGATCTACCGCCTGGGTTGTTGTGCTTAAATGAAAAAATACGCCAGCTTCCTCTAGTTTCTTCTGTATAAATGCCCCCCCCTCTGGTGGCAGCAAACGACCAAGCGGCTGCGCACCCATATCAATCACATCGACTCGATAGCCACTCGCCACCAAATCATTCGCAAATTCACAACCAATCAGACCCGCTCCTATGATACAAACTCTCGCTCGACCAACCAAAGCGTCCCGGAATTTCTTATAATCATCAAGATCATTGACGGTTAATATCCCCTCTGTACCATTTCCTGACAATGGCAAACGGACTTGGTCTGCACCCAATGCTAAAACCAGCTGCCCGTAAATTATTTTTTCGCCATCAGACAAAGTTATCGTATGCTTCTCTTGATCTATCAGAGTAACCCGGCAAAAGGGACGAATGGAAATTTTCAACTGTGATGCCATCTTAGCAGCATCTCCATTCAAAATAGAATCAGGATTTTTACCGGATGATAATGCATTAGATAACATAGGCTTGGAATAGAAACCACCATGATCAGCTGAAAACATTTCAATCGGCAGCTCTGAATTAAGCTTGCGTATTTCGCGCGCCACGCCGTAACCAGCCAAACCACTACCCACAATCACCACTGAATTTTTCATTGACTCACTTCCCCGTTATCTCAAAATACATTTGAATCATTCCGCACTTTGGATAAGTCCCTATTTGAAATAACTTCCCATCCAATCCACTCTGGCTCTCTAGACTGTAACCACAGTGCTGCACCTTAGATCAAATCGCAAATCACAATATTATTGTTTTTTACCCTGCTTTCATTCTCAAGATTAAAAAAAGCACATTGAATCTGGAAAAATTCCTTATCAATGTGCTTTTAGGTATGCTGGTCGATTATCAATAAATTGCTTATTAATTAAAATACTATATCAAACGATGCCGATACTATTTTATTAATTCCCGGAAATTTAAAAAAGGCCACGCCAACACGATTAATCCGTTGGAAGTTCACCTTCCTATTTTTCTTCACTGTTGTTGTTCACCAAGCTGGTGCGTCTTTGAAGATATGCATCGCGCATGAATTCATATTTATCCAACGCGGCCTCTTCCAGGGTTTTCTCAATATCCAGTAGCTGCGCACGTGTATTTACAACTCTTGCTGCTGCTACCGGAAGTCGCAAAGCAGTAGAATTAATATAGTCCACATTATTGATAAAAACCCCGGTTACTCCCTGTGTAACAGGATCCATAAAAAAGCTGTCAACAGCAATGCCAAAAGTATCGCGAGCCGAACTCGGCCCTAGGAAAGGAAGCACCACGTAAGGTCCGCTACCGACTCCATAGCGACCCAAGGTTTGGCCAAAATCTTCATTTCGTTTACTAAGATTAACGTCACTGGCTGCACTGATATCGCTTGCAATATCAATCAGACCAAAAATACCAAAAGTGGTATTGATAAGTAATCGTGCACTACTGGCGAGCGCGCTCTCGTAATTTAATTGAAGTACAGAGTTGGTTAGTACCACTACATCATTAAGGTTTGAAAAAAAATTCCCTACCATCAACTCGAGGGGGTCAGGCATAATTTTCTTATAACCTTTAGCAACTGGCTCGAATACATTATTATCGACCATCTCATTAAAATCAAAAACTGCACGATTCATTGATTCCAGAGGATCGTAAGGACCATCCTCGTTATTCAATTTTGTGGAAGCACAGCCGGTTAAAAATAGGCCGGTCAATAGAATAGCGACAACTTTGGAATGAATAATATTAATCATCTTGTTATTTTAGTAAAAAATTTTATCGATCTTGCCACATTTATAGAATAGGTTCAATACGAATTGATCCAAAATGATATATTTGCTCAGAGTAGCCATAAACGAGTAACTACCTGTCTAAATATAAAAAGAATTTTATTGAACCAGATCGCAAGCTTTAGGTATACGGCGGAATTGTCAAAGCAATTAACTAAAAATTCATTCAAAAAATGCTATAAGTTAATTTATCTTATGTCACTCCCATCCCATTGTGGCGCAACAGTGCATCTAATTCTGGTTCTCGTCCCCGAAAAGCTATGAATGATTCCAATGCCGGGCGACTACCCCCCACTGCAAGAATCTCTTCAAGAAAATGTGATCCCGTCACCGCATTAACTACACTAGTTGATGCAACCTCTTCAAACGCACTGTAAGCATCCGCAGAAAGAACCTCTGCCCATTTATAGCTATAATAACCGGCAGCATATCCCCCGGCAAAAATATGCGCAAAGCTGTTCGGGAAACGATTAAAATCAGGCGGAATGATCACTGCCACCTCACTCCGAATCTCATCCATTAACTGTAAAACCGTCTTGTTGCCATTCGGTTTATAATCAAAATGCACATGCATATCAAATAAGGCAAATTCAATTTGCCGCAACATTTGCAACCCGCTCTGAAAGTTTTTTGCTTTCAGCATCTTATCGAATAAAACCCTGGGTATGGACGCCCCTGTATCAATGTGACACGTCATTCCACTCACCACATCCCATTCCCAACAAAAATTCTCCATAAACTGGCTTGGTAACTCTACCGCATCCCATTCGACACCATTGATGCCCGATACGCCCAAATCCTCTACTCTTGTCAGTAAATGATGTAAACCATGACCAAATTCATGAAATAACACAATTACCTCATTATGCGTGAATAATGCAGGACGTAACTGACCGTTAATTGTCACAGGTGCCGAGAAATTACACGTAAGATATGCGACCGGCACTTGTATCCTGTGCTTTCCTGTTTGCTGATCATCAATTCGGCGCCGCGTTACCGCCTCATCCATCCAAGCACCGCCCCGTTTAGTCGCTCGTGCATAGAGATCCAAATAAAATTGACCAATCAATTGTCCGGAAGCATCCAGAATATCAAAAAACTTAACATCGGGATGCCAGCACTGAACTTCACGCGAAATCAATACAGGACAAATCTGAATCCCATACAGTTTCTCCACCAACCTAAACATACCAGCGAGTACCTTATCTTCCTGAAAATATTGCTTAACCTCCTGATCTGAAAAATCATAACGTTCTTCTCGCAATTTTTCACTGGCATAAGTCACATCCCAAGCCTCAAGTTTTGGCAGATTTAACTTCTCAGCTGCAAATTGCTTAAGTGTTTGCAAATCTCTCTCGGCATACAGCTTTGCCTTAATCGCCAGTTCCCTAAGAAAATCCAGAACCTGTTGCGGAGAGGTCGCCATCTTTGTCACCAAAGAAACTTCAGCGTAATTTCCATAACCCAGCATTTGCGCTTCTTCCTGACGGAGCTTCAATATTTCGTTAATAAGCAGCATATTATCCCTATCCGATCCAGCCGGACTATCAAATTCACTGGCTCGCGTAGCATTAGCACGATACATTTTCTCGCGCAAACTTCGATCATCAGCATATTGCATTACAGGAAGATACGAAGGCATATGTAAGGTAAACTTCCAACCGGCCTTGGAGTCCGTTGCCGCCAATTCCTTGGCCGCTTGCAGCACATCATCCGGAATACCCGCTACGGTTCTGGCATCCTCAATCAATAATTCATATGCATTCGTTGCATCCAGTAAATTGTCATTGAATTTTGATGATAAGTTTGATAACTCTTTCTGAATCTGCAAGAATCTCTGCTTCTTCTCAGACGGCAATTCCGCGCCACCTAAACGAAAATCTCTCAATTCATTCTCAATGATCTTCTTCCGCGTCGAAGTCAAATGGTTGAATTCCGAATTTTTACGCAATTGTTTAAATCTTTCGAACAGCACCACATCCTGAGATAACTCAGCATAAAACTGAGTGATTAGAGGTAAATTGGCATTGTATATTTCCCGCAACTGTAGAGTATTCATCACCGCATTTAAATGCGACACCTGACCCCAAGCACGTGACAAGCGCTCACTCGCATCTACCATTGGCTGTACAAAATTCTGCCATGTAGGCGCTTGAACATCAGTTCGCACTTTTTCAATTAAAGCGCGATTTTCTTTCAACAGTGCTTCAATGGCTGGCGCAATATGCTCATTCGTTATCTCTGCAAAACGAGGAAGCCCAGAAAAATCAAGCAATGGATTAGACATATCTCTCCCGATAATTGAAAAATATTTCTTCGTGTATCGTTAATAAATCAGAAAAGCACGAGCGGATTCAATGCTCATAAACAATATGACCATTCACCAGAGTATATTTAATCCCACCCGGTAATTCCATACCCATAAAAGGTGTGTTTTTGCCTTGACTCAGAATGGCCGAAGACGTCACTTTCCAGTAATGATCAGGATCAAAAATACAAATATCAGCCGCGCTACCGATGGATAGATGCCCCGCATCAATACCCAGAATACCCGCCGGATCCGAAGTAATCTTTGCTAAAATCTTTGGCAAAGACAAACGCATCTCTGTCCCCCATTTTAATGTTAAGGGCAGCAATAGCTCTACGCCCGTAGCTCCAATCTCAGACTGAGCAAATGGCAACAGTTTGGCATCTTCATCTACCGGCGCATGATCAGAACAAACCGCGTCAATCGTACCATTCAGCAGACCCTGCCGCAACGCATCGCGATCATCAGAACCACGCAGTGGTGGCATTAAATGACAGTTGGAATCAAAGAAACCAATATCCATATCTGACAAATGGAGATGGTTAATTGTCACATCACAGGTTATCGACAAACCCTGTTGCTTGGCAGCACGAATCATCGCCAGCCCTTCACCACTGGAAATTCGACACAGATGTACTTTGACTCCCGTTTCTTTTGTTAATAATATAATGTTGGAAATAGCAATTGTCTCTGCGCAAACGGGGATTGCAAGTAACCCTAATCGGGCTGCGACCTCACCATCATGCGCCACACCATCACCCGTCAAACTGATTTCTTGAGGACGCAACCACACGCTAAAATCAAATGTAGAGGCATACCGCATCGCCTGCATGAGCACCTTGAGGTTTGGCAATAAACCATCCGGCTGACCAAAAACCACACACCCGGCATCGTTCAATTCCGCCATTTCAGTCAATCGCTCACCTTTCAATCCTTGAGTGAGCGCACCAATGGGATAGACATGCGCTTGATTCAGATTCTTAGCGCGATGCTTCAACATTTCCACCAAACCTGGTTCATCCAGCGGTGGATCCGTATCTGGGGGACACGCAATGCTCGTTACACCGCCGGCAACGGCCGCATTCATCTCAGATTCTAGAGTCGCTTTATATTCTAATCCTGGCTCACGCAAACGCACGGATAAATCGACCAGACCAGGACATACCACTAGCGCTTGAGCATCGATTATACGACTCGCCTGAAATTCAGCAGGAGCTTTACCTATCCCGACAACTTTGCCCTTAGCAACAAAAACATCCTGCACAGAATCAATATCATTCTTTGGATCAATGAAGCGTCCATTTTTGATATGAATTTTCATGAGCAATCTTTAAACCTAATTGCCTGTTAAGATTGACATCACAGCCATACGCACTGCAATGCCGAATGTCACTTGAGGCAAAATCACCGATTGTTTACCATCTGCAACTGCTGAATCGATCTCTACGCCACGATTCATCGGCCCAGGATGCATCACGATTGCATCGCGCCGAGCAAGCGACAGCTTGTCCACAGTCAGTCCATAATATTTAAAATATTCCTCCGCACTAGGTAAGTTTGCGCCTTTCATCCGCTCATTCTGCAAACGCAACATCATCAATACATCAACATCTTTTAGGCCTGTTGCCATATCATGATAAACATGCACACCAAGGCGTTCCACCATCTTGGGCAGCAAAGTTTTCGGTGCAATAACGCGCACCTCCGGAACACCCAATGTCGTTAATGCGTGAATCTGTGATCGCGCTACTCGTGAATGCAAAATGTCACCGATAATGGCAACACGTAAGTTGCGAAAATCATGCTTGTAACGCCGTATCGTAAACATATCTAACAAAGCTTGCGTGGGATGCGCATGGCTTCCATCCCCAGCATTGATGACATGAATATCTGAGCGGACATGCTTTGCAATCAAGTGAGCAGCGCCACTTTGCGCATGCCGCACCACAAACATATCGGCATTCATCGCAGAAAGATTGTTCACGGTATCCAACAGTGTTTCACCTTTGGATTGCGCAGAAACAGCAATATTTAAATTGATGACATCAGCTGATAAACGTTTGGCGGCAATTTCAAATGTGGTTCGTGTACGCGTACTTGATTCAAAGAAAAGATTGAATATCGACTTACCGCGCAGCAATGGTATTTTCTTAACATCACGCTCAGTAACCCCCACAAAAGATTCGGCTGTATCCAGAATATGCAGCAGTATAGACACCGGCAAACCTTCCGTCGTCAATAAATGCTGCAACGCGCCATTTTCATCCAGCTGCGGATTTCTATTGATCATTCCGGAGAATCTTTATTATATAAATTTAAGCTTAGCTTTCCGCTTTCATTCCGCTTCAATTCCAACATTTTTTCTTCTGGCAGCTCAAGTTCAACGCCAGTATATCGCGCTGCAATCGGTAATTCCCGGCCACCACGATCAATCAAAGCTGCCAGAATAATCGATGCCGGCCGCCCGTAATCAAACAATTCATTGATCGCCGCACGCACGGTACGTCCCGTGTTCAGGACGTCATCGACCAGAAGAATATGCGCTCCTTCCACTTCAAAAGGAATTTCTGACGGTTTAGTTTGTGCATGCAACCCAATCTTATCGAAATCATCTCGATAAAAAGACACACTCAATATACCGAGCGGCTTTGTGATCGCCAACTCCTGGTGCAAACGCTCCGCTAGCCACACTCCGCCTGTACAAATACCGACAAGGGCATAATCCTTATTATTATCAGTCCGTATTTTTCTTGCAAGACTATTGAAAACTTTCTCAGCGTCTGGTAATTGCATGCTGTTCGTCAAAAAATGATTGAAGTATTTGTTGTGCGGCTATTTGATCCAATACTGACTTTTGCTCCCGACCAACGACACCAGCCTCACGTAAAACAGCACTGGCTGTTTGACTAGTATAACGCTCATCTTGCATTACGACCTGAATGTTAAAACGTCCTACCAGGCGCCGCGCAAAACGCTGACTTAACTGAGTTAATTCATGCGCCGCTCCGTCACTATGCAATGGCAAGCCCACCACAAACAATACTGGTTGCCACGTGTCGATTAATTGAGCAATCGTTACAAAACGCTTACTTGTCACTTCGCTATCAATTGTAGTAAGGGGATGCGCCACACCTAATGCAGTATTGCCAACAGCCACTCCTATTCGCTTTTTTCCATAATCAAAGGCTAGAATGGATCCATCAGAAAATTGCTCAGTTAGCTGATTTATCTGCTGCTTTTTCGATAAATGCTCTATCATTTGCTCTAATTCTTAAGCATGCCCCACTTCATTGGATAGATTTGCATAATCGTTAATCCCCAATAGCTGCATTGCAGCAGGAAGCCTTTCTTCAGAAGGGAGTTCAAATATCACATCTATTGAAGCTGGCACAGTCAACCACGCGTTCTGAGCCAATTCATGTTCAATTTGACCTGCTGCCCAGCCGGCATATCCCATCGCAATCAAAGCTTGGCTCGGCCCTTCGGCATTGGCGATAGCTTTTAAGATATCCATCGATGTGGTCAAACCAATCTCTTGATTCACGCTCAACGTTGATTGCCAGCTACCTACCGGACGGTGTAAAACAAATCCACAATCCAATTGTACAGGTCCGCCAAACAACACTGGAACCGACTCAGCAAGAGAATACGTTGATGAAATACTCAATTGCCTAAAAAGATTGATCAATGTCATATCTGTTGGCCGATTTATGACAATTCCCAATGCTCCATGCTCGTTATGCTCGCAAACATAGGTCAGTGTTTTAGAAAATATTGAATCCACCATTGCCGGCATCGCAATTAAGAAATGATGTGTCAAATTAACATTTTTCATGGCGGAATCTCTATCTACTCAATACATTATGATTCTTTCACTTATTGTATAAAATTGTTGAAAAATTTTACCACTTAAATCCAGTATGCAGTTTGAGTCATTACTTTTGATCCTAGTTTCATAGCAACCTTCACTGGCAGAGGTAACTCCACCCCTCCATGCGACAATGCCATTGTTGCATGACCAGCTTCATCAATTTCCATTTGTTTCACTATAGCACGACTTTTTTCGTCATTATCGGGCAATCTCTGTAAATGACCGGATAAATGCGCCCCTACCTGCTGCTCTGTCTCGGCAAGAAAACCAAGATTCCATTTATCTCCCAGCATTCCCGCGAACATTCCTATAGCAAAAGATCCGCCATACCAAAGTGGATTAAGTACGCTTTTACGCCCACCCAGCTCAACAATGCGACGTTCTGTCCACGCCAGATGCTCTGTTTCTTCACGAGCAGCTCGTAATAATGTTTGCTGCACTGCCTCATTCCGTGCCGTTAATCCCTGCCCCTGATACAAAGCCTGTGCGCATACTTCACCTACATGATTCACTCGCATCAACGCACAAGACAATCGTTTCTCTATATCGGTCAGAGCCGCTTCTGGCAACTCGCTACCAGGAACAGGGCGCGCCGTCTGAGCCGAAGTTAACAAAGTACGCAAGGCACTATCAAAACCAATAATAAGCTTATCAATATTAATCATTATTTAACATCTCAAGTGAGCGTGTGTAGCATAAAAATACTATCAAGATTCTTGGGCAAACTATAATTCTATATATTAAATATGCCTTCATTACAATTTAAAACCCATTTGTCTTGCCAGTAATGTAATCGGATGCAACACCTCTACCCGCATCCCATCTTCATACATTCTATTTGAAAAATGCATAGCACAACCAATATTTGAAGTAACCAGATATCTGGCGCCACTTTCCTCAAGCGCCGATATCTTTTCATTCAATAACATATTAGCAATATCGGGTTGATCCAGGAAATAAGTCCCCGCAGCGCCGCAGCATTGATTATTACCTGGCAATGGCACTACTTGCACACCCGGGATAAGCTCGATCAACTTATAAGGATATGCTTGTTCCTGCAATACATTACGCTGACTGCAGGGTTCATGCACTAGTATTTTTTCCGGTAGCGCCGCTAGATTCACATCTCCCCATTCACCATTTGCAATCAAAAATTGGCTAATATCCACAATTCGGGTGTGACCATTCGTTATTCTGGATTCAAGCAATTGCGCACCGCAACCTGAGGCTGTACTAATAATTGCATCAATATCGTATCTCGCAAAAGCAGATTTATTCTGCCGCGATAATGCTAAAGCATCTTTGATCGCTCCATCATGCTGGTATATAGCACCGCAACACACTTGATCCGCTGGAACGTATACTGTATATCCCAAGTGATTCAACACATAAATGCAGGAATTTAACGTCGCCACATCTGTTAAACGTGCCACACAGCCTAAAAACAACCCAACCTCGCCACGCTTTTTGTTTATCGCAGGGTAGATTTCCTTCCAAAAATTACTCCTGCCGTGTTTTTCGCCAATCACTCCCATGTGCGGAAATTTAATCAATGGAAGCTGCGCGACAAACCGCACAAGGTTATTATTACCCAAATTGCTTAATTCTCTTATCCGGCGTAACCAACTATTTTTCTGCACAAAATAAAACAATCCACGCAAGCGATCCAGTCGTGCAGGTTTATTGAGTAATTGTTTTTTCAATAAATTTATCACAAAGAGCTTTCGCGGCGAGTCAACAGACTTGGGTTGATCAGCAATCAATGCACGCATACTATCGATCAAATTTCCATAAGCCACATTATTAGGACAAACAACTTCACAGGCTCTGCAAGTCAAACAACGATCCATATGTTGAATGAATCGTACATTCAATGGAATTCGCCCATTAACAAACCCGTTCATCAAATTGATTCGTCCACGTGGAGAGTCTGCTTCGGATTTCAGCAGGCGATAAGTAGGACAATGCGGCAAACACAAGCCGCATGAAACACACTGATTTGATTCACTGTTAACAAAATCTCTTAAAGAGGGGCTGGAAGGCAAATTCAATTTATTAATTCCACAAGATTAAGTTTTAACACGCTTATCCCAATTGCTATTAATAGTTAACGGCTTCAACAAGATGATTATATTATCTCTTGTCACGTTCATTAAATTTCATGTAAAATTAAATGTTAATTAGTTCGTCCGTTGGGCTGGCATGTATTTCTAATTTAAAAATTAACATTATCAACCAATTTTAGTTTAAAGTTTTAAAGGCAGATATAAAATTATGGTCATTATCAGGTTAGCGCGGGGTGGTGCAAGGAAGCGTCCTTTTTTTAACATGGTTGTAGCAAACTCCCAATATGCGCGTGATGGTCGATTCATAGAGCGTATCGGTTTTTACAATCCAAGAGCGACGGGTGGCGAGGAAGCGCTTCGAGTTCAATTGGAACGAGTTGCTTACTGGCAATCCCAAGGCGCGCAATTATCATCAACTGTAGCCCGCTTGATCAAACAATTCGCAACTAAAAAAGAAGTTCCAGTAAACGGTTAAAGTAGCTAAACCGAAATTGCACGAATGATAGTAATGGGTCATATTATCGGCCCATATGGAGTTCATGGCTGGATAAAAATCAATCCTTACACAGAGCATTTAGATGGATTGATGGAATATTCACAATGGTGGTTGGGCAATGAAAATTCTGAGTGGCAAAAAGTACATGTGGCTAATGGCCATATCTATGGTACCGCTTTATTAGTAAAGCTAAAAGAATATTCTGATCGCACACAAGCAACAAAACTCAAAGGAATACAAATAGCAATCCCACGCGATTGGTTACCTGATTTGCCAGAGAACGGGATTGATGGTTATTACTGGACTGATTTAATTAATGCTGAGGTCCTTAATTTAAAAGGAGAGAAGCTGGGTACGGTCGTCGGTTTATTCGAAACGGGTGCGAACGATGTTTTACGCATTATAAGGATAGACCAAGAAAAAAAAGAAATTCTTATACCTTGCATTTCGCAGTATATCGTGAAAGTAGATTTGAAAAATGCTCAAATCATAGTGGACTGGGATTGGGATTATTAAGGCACAGACCATGTCATTTGAATTCGATCTCATTACATTGTTTCCAGAAATGTTCGATGCCATTACACAATATGGCATTACAGGCAAAGCAAATAGGAACGGCATTTTCAGTCTCAACACATGGAATCCGCGGAACTTTACTCACGACCATTATCGCACAGTGGATGATAGCTCCTACGGAGGCGGACCTGGAATGGTCATGATGGCCCAGCCCCTAGATGACGCTATCATTCGGGCGCGAGCAAGACAAAATGCATTGGGTATTGACAAACCTACAGTTGTCTACCTAACACCTCAAGGGAGTCGGCTTGACCATGAAATGGTCACACAACTGAGCAAGCTACCAGGTTTAGTATTACTCTGCGGACGCTATGAAGGCATTGATGAGCGCTTGATCAACCGTCAGGTAGATGTAGAAATTTCTGTTGGAGATTATGTTGTTTCTGGTGGAGAGTTGGCTGCGATGATACTAATAGATTGTATTGTCAGGCAAATTCCAGGAACGTTAGGTGATCCTGAATCTGCAAATCAGGATTCATTTGCAGAAGGCTTGTTAGATTACCCACACTATACTCGCCCAGAAATTTACAAAGGCAATCATGTACCCGAAATATTGATGTCAGGTAACCATGCAAAAATCCGTCGCTGGCGTTTTCAGCAAGCACTTGGTAGAACATGGCTTAAAAGGCCCGATTTATTTAATTTAAAATTTGCCCATGGCATGACATTAGAAGAAGAAAAACTTTTAGAAGAATTTAAACAATCCTGCAAATCCAGGCAGAATCAGTAAATAGGAGAAAAACATGAACTTGATTGAGCAATTAGAAGCGGAAGAAATGAAGCGCCTGAACAAAGATGTACCCGACTTCTCCCCCGGAGATACCGTAATTGTCAACGTAAATGTTGTCGAAGGGGAGCGCAAACGTGTACAGGCCTATGAAGGTGTCGTAATAGCCAAAAGAAACCGCGGACTAAATTCAGCATTCACTGTTCGCAAAATTTCAAGCGGAGAGGGCGTGGAACGCACCTTCCAGACCTACTCTCCACTAATAGCAAGTATTGAAATTAAACGCAGGGGCGCAGTTTGCCGTGCAAAACTTTATTACCTCAGGGATCGTGCCGGAAAATCCGCCCGTATCCGCGAAAAGCTACCTGCCCGCGCCACTGCTAACAACAAGAATCTAAAGCAAACTGCGCAGTCAGAACCGGATGCCATCACGACAGAGTGAGTGCGGATAATATCGAAAATCCGTACATTATGTGCTGCATTAGTGTACGGTAATTGCAATTCAAGCCTTCGCTTGCCTTAATTATGCATTATTACTTAGTCGATTCTGAAAAACCCTTAAGCATTTGATATTAGTTATAAATGCACTGTATGTTAGTGATCATAGCGACCGAAGATGTTAAAATGGCGCTG
>NZ_FNUX01000009.1 GCF_900108305.1 Nitrosomonas ureae | reverse complement strand
TATAGCAGCACAGATTATCACCCGTTACTCTAACCTGACTGATGTAACCTGGAACAACGCAAGCAGAGAAATTCTGAACAATCGCATCGTTCCTTAATGTGGATGTAACTTACCTTCTTTTGTCAGGAAAATGGCGGGGAAGGTAAGGAATATCACGACTAAGTTATTTGTACAAATGAGAATGAGCCTATAGGCTGACGATAAAGAGAAGTAAGGGAAGTATCGTCATGTTTTCATATTTAATATCACACGAAAGAAGGGAGAGTCTAGTGAGTAGAACAGACGAAATTATAGCGGCAGCAAAGATGCCGCCGGAAGCGGTCAAGATGTCCAGATATATAGATGCGGTTTATTTTCCAATTCTCTGTATTCTTCTGGTAGGAACGTTTCACATGCATTTCATGTTGCTGGCAGGGGACTGGGATTTCTGGCTTGACTGGAAAGACCGTCAATGGTGGCCTGTAGTAACACCGATTGTAGGTATCATGTACTGTGCGGCACTGATGTATTACCTGTGGGTAAACTATCGTCTGCCATTTGGCGCGACACTATGTATCGTATGCCTGTTAGTAGGTGAATGGCTGACCCGCTACTGGGGATTTTACTGGTGGTCACATTATCCGATCAACTTTGTACTGCCATCAACCATGATTCCTGGTGCGCTGATGCTGGACACAATTATGTTATTGACGGGTAACTGGCTGATAACCGCACTGTTAGGTGGTGGATTCTGGGGATTATTTTTCTATCCAGGAAACTGGCCTATTTTTGGCCCGACTCACTTGCCGCTGGTTGTAGAAGGCGTGTTGCTGTCAGTAGCTGACTACACAGGTTTCCTGTATGTACGTACAGGTACACCGGAATATGTTCGCCTGATTGAGCAAGGATCGCTGCGTACCTTTGGTGGCCACACCACGGTGATTGCTGCATTCTTCTCGGCCTTTGTATCCATGCTGATGTTCTGCGTATGGTGGTACTTTGGCAAACTATACTGTACCGCTTTCTTCTATGTTAAAGGAGAAAGAGGACGTATTTCGATGAAGCACGACGTAACGGCATTTGGTGAAAAAGGCTTTGCACAGGGGATTAAATAATGAATATAAAAAGCATTTTTAAACTGGGCGTATTAGGCCTGTATGGAGCGGCGATAGGGGCGGCCTCACTGGCGCTGACGCTGACGGTAGATGTTAAGACGGCGGCGGCACACGGTGAACGTTCACAGGAACCATTTCTCCGTATGCGTAGTATTCAATGGTATGACCTGAAATGGCAACCGAAAGTCACCAAGGTAAATGACATAGCGACCATGACAGGGAAATTTCACTTGGCAGAAGATTGGCCACGTGCGGTAGGTAAACCTGACCGTGCATTCTTTAACGTAGGTAGCCCAAGCCCGGTGTTTGTACGTCTGAGCACCAAGCTGAATGGCGAACCGACATTCATATCAGGACCATTGATCATTGGTCGTGACTATGAGTTTGAAGTTAAGCTGAAAGCGCGTATTCCAGGCCGCCATCACATGCATGCGATGGTTAACGTAAAAGATGCGGGCCCTATTGCAGGACCAGCGGCGTGGATGAACATTTCAGGTAGCTGGGATGACTTTACCAACCCTGTAACCACACTGACAGGAAAAACGATTGATCTGGAGACGTTTAACTTCAGCAACGGTATATTCTGGCATATTTTATGGACAGGTCTGGGGGTTTTCTGGATTGGTTATTTTGTAGCGAAACCGATGTTTTTGCCACGTAGTCGCGTATTGCTGGCATATGGTGACGAACTACTGACATCACCGACGGACAGGAAATTTGGTATGGCAATGGCGATATTGACCTGTGCGCTGGTATGGGGAGGCTATCGTTACACTGAAACCGTACACCCTTATACCATACCGATCCAAGCGGGTGAATCCAAAGTAGAGCCGATGCCGATTGCACCGAATCCGGTAGCGATCAAGGTAACTCATGCTAACTATGATGTTCCTGGACGTGCATTACGCGTGACGATGGAAATCACTAATAACGGAGACTCAGCGGTTAACATCGGAGAGTTCACGACAGCGGGTGTGCGTTTTGTAAACCCACTGGGCCAGAAGCATCTGGATCCGGATTATCCAAAAGAACTGGTAGCTACTGGTTTGACAATGGATGACGACAGAGGGATTGAACCTGGAGAAACCCGGGAAGTTAAGATGGAAGCCAAAGATGCGTTGTGGGAAGTACAACGTTTGATGGCTCTGTTGGGTGATCCGGAAAGCCGCTTTGGTGGTTTACTGATGACATGGGATGATGACGGCAATCGTTACATTAACAGTATTGCTGGTGCGGTAATTCCAGTCTTTACCAAGCTATAAGCTGGTATAGCATCAAAATACACCGGTACACCACTGTCGGAAGACAGCCGGTGTACCGGTTTTTTTTATTGCTGTATTTCTGTTTTGATAAATAAGTGGTAAATAGGGTGGGCTACTAAAAATGGCCTAAAAAATATAGAGTAGGAGCTCTTTGTTACATTTTCTTGATTGTGATAGACGCTACCAGTTTTTGAATAAATATGTAAGAGAAAATAATGCAGCATAATTCTGGGTTTATGAAATTAGTAGAGGAAGCAAGAAAACGCATAAAGGAATGTACAGTAGAAGATGTGCAAGCTAAGCTGACAGAAGGAATACAATTTCATTTTATTGATGTGCGGGAAGATCATGAATTTCTGACAAATCATGCTGCAGGTGCCCGCCATCTTGGTAAAGGTATTATCGAGCGTGACATTGAAACAGCCATACCTGATAAGAATACACCGATCATATTGTATTGCGGTGGAGGCTATCGATCAGCTCTGGTAGCCGATACGCTGCAGTTAATGGGTTATAAAAGTGTATTGTCGTTAGTTGGTGGAATCAAAGCATTGCGTGATGCGGGGTTTCCATTAGAGAGAAATATCAATCTAGAAAAATGACTATTCGTATTGTACGTTGCAGTATCATTTGCTGGAGTCAATCATCAAGTTGCAATGATAGGATGCTTTATGGATTTTTCTCATCCTGTTCGGTTGGACGCGATAAACTGCTATCGCTGATATGCCAACGGGTAGCGGTATAGTTTGTATTGCGATTATTGCTGTCGGATACTATATGAGCTCTTTCAAGTGGTAATGTTTCACCATGAAAGAATCTAGGATCCCGAAAATAACACCACATCATCAAAGGAATTCCTAAAAACAACGCGACAACCCCGATTAGAAAAACCGCGCCAATGCCAGCAACTGATCCGCTTGACCCATAATTCGGATCCATCATATTCCAAACTTGAAGAATTCCTACAGCAATCAGCACAACGGCAGCCATAGTGGGCAGCAATACCTGAGACACAGCTGTGCGCCAGTGATTAAGGGCCGTGCGATGGAAATATAACGCACAAGATAATGCTGCAACAGAGTAGTAAGTGCAGATCGCAATACTGACACTATGAATCGTATCTTCAACGATTGATTCACTAATTAAACTAAGCGTACTGTAGATGATCAGTGTCATTAAGCCGATAGTCCAAGTGGCAAATTTTGGAGTTTGTGTTGCTTCATTAACCGAAGAGAATCTTTGTGGAATTGCTCGATATGTCGCCATTGCCAGGGCAGCACGCGCAGCAGGCATAATCGTAGATATTGTAGCGGAGAAAGCAGAAACCCCGACAATCAATGCGGCAATCAACGCTCCCTTGGTGCCGATGATATCAGTGGCAAGAACAGTTAGGCTGGAGTCAATATTATCCTTAAACGTCAAGCTTGATTGATGATGGGAATCTATACCGGCATATGCCAATGCAGTGGTGGAAAAAACAACATAAGTGATAACTGTAATGGTCATTGAAATAATACCGCTCCTCCCAGCTTGCTCAGCACTACCTTCTATTTCTTCCGACATTGCCAAAGATGCATCAAATCCCCAGAATATGAAGAGTGCAATAAGAAAGCCGTCCAGAAAAGCGGTAAATGAGTTGATTGCAAATGGATTAAACCACTCAAGCGAGAATGTTTCGGCGGTACTGACAGCACCTCCTTGCATGACCCGTAATAATAAAAATGCGGCAAGCGCGATAAGGATGCTGTATTGAGCAGTTGTCAGAATCATAGTGGTGCGCGAAGATTCTTTAGCACCAAGCGCGGTGAGATAGGTTGTACTGAAGATGAAAAGGCCCGATACTCCAATATGAAACCATTTTGGAATATTAGTCAGGTGAAAAATAACAGCCGCCGCATTTACCATAATCTGAGTAGCGGCAACACCTGCCAAAACACTTGCTAGTAGAAGTGCCCAGCCTCCAAACCAACCAAACTTTGGCCCTATAGCTTTTGTGCCCCAGGTGAAAATAGTGCCGGCATCCGGGGCAGAAGTGGTTAAGTGTTTGTAAGACAAAGCAACGAAGAACATTGGAATTACTGAAAGTATGAATACAATTGGTAATTGATAGCCGCTTCCAGCCGCACCATAGCCAAGAGCTCCAGTCAAAGAATAGGCCGGGGCGGTTGCTGCGAGACCAATTGTCACTGCGGCCCATCTGGATACGGATCCCTTTTTTAAGCCTTTGGCTTTTAAATCATGCATCACTGTTTCTTCATGCATCTCATACCTCTTGGTTCAAATAGAATATCCCTGACTTGCGTTGCGCTGAAAAGTAGCAAAGATTGAGAATGAAGTCAAAAATCACAGGCATTTCTCTGATACCAGGCCAAAATGCCGCATTTCTAGCAAGATATATCAATCCAGAGCTTCCGTATTAAAGGTGCCACACATGGACAGATCGAATTCATTCACAACAGGAAGTTGTGCTGCCAGAGCACGTAGTGCCGTGCGCATGCCTTCCTCCAGAACTGGATGATAAAATGGCAGGCGCAATAGCTGCTGTACCGTGAGTGAGCGATCGATAGCCAATGCCAGTAGATGTGCCATATGGTCGCCAGCGGGTGCGCACATTTCTGCACCTAATAGTCGACCACTTTCCGCATTGGCATAAAGACGCTGAATACCTTTGTTCCGCTGGCTAACGCGCGCGCGTCCTTGCCGGTCAAAATGAACTTCCCCAACTAAGGTTTTGGCAGGATCGAGGGTTTGAAAGCGGCTGCCCACGATTGCTATGTTCGGGTCAGTAAAAATGATGGTCAGAGGTGTTCGGCGTGTAAAACAAAGCGGATCGGAGCGCATGGCATTGATCCCGGCAATGTATCCTTCATCAGCAGCTTCATGTAGCAGTGGCACTTGGTCATTAGCGTCGCCAGCCATAAATACCGGCAGATCCGCTATCTGCATGGTATTTGGGTTTACCGGCGGCATGCCGTGTTGATCGAGTGATACGCCGAGTGTTTCTAATCCCAGATGGTCGATGTTGGGGCGGCGCCCTAAAGCAGCAAAAACGCGATCAACCACTATTTCCACACTTCCCGCACGTACTTGTATGCCTTCATGTACGAGGTTCAGGTCAGCTTTCTTTCCCAGATGCAGAGGAAATTCTTTTCCTAACAGTTCTGTCGCTGTTGCAATTACTTGAGGGTCTGTCAGCCCAGCGAATTGATTTCCGCCAAATGCCGTTATCTTAATACCAAACCGGGAGAGTGCCTGTGCCATCTCGACACCAATAAAGCCCATTCCTATCACCGCCATATGAGCGGGCAGAGTTTTTTGTTCAAACAAAATATCGGTTGTGAGCAGTCGATCGCTTAATGAATTCCACGATGCGGGTATAATCGGACGCGATCCGGTGGCGATAATAATTTTGTGCGCACGTAACTCTTTACCATTAACTTCCAACCTATCCGGAGCAAGGAGCCGCGCGCGTCCGGAAATGGCACGTTCACCCAATTCTTCTGTTGTTTTGACCGTGCTGGAAACAAAATCATCGCGCAATTGCCGCACTCGCTGCAGCGCAGCAGGAATATCAAGCGTGAGCTGATCAGAACCACGAATGCCAAACTCTTCAAAGGTATTGCGGCGATGAAAGGCATTGGCTGCTTCGATCAGTGCTTTAGATGGCATGCAGCCAACCCGGGCACAAATAGTGCCCCACGGTCCGTGATTGATAATCACGAAACGGTCAGTGTGCTTTCGTACCTCCCGCAGTGCGGACAAGCCGGCGCTGCCCCCTCCCACGATAATCACATCCAGTATTTCATTCATAACAATTTTCTCCGATGATAGGTGAAGAATAACATCCGAGCAGTGACGTCAAGCTCGATTGATATTCTTTTTTAGCATTCCCAGACTACTTGCCGTCTTCGCGTGGCTTGGATTGAGCTTGCTCGTGCCAGCTTTTTGATCAGTTGAAAACTTCTCATGTTTCTAACATCAATGCCTTATTAGTTGCCATCTTGATTTTCTCAATCATCCTATCAGGGACTTGATATTCAAACAATACGCAACACGCTATAGGTTTTTTGATATCTGGCATGCATCCATACCTGAGTCACACAAATTCTAATCAGAAACCGCTAATTTCACCTTCGCGGCGAGGATCCGCGCCGCCTTCAAGACCGGCTTTTTCATCGATACGAATTACGTGCAAGCCACTGGTTTGATCTCTTAGCACAATATTGTGGCCTCGTTCGCGCAGTCGTATTAGCGTTGGTTCATCAACACGGCCGCTTTCCAGTTCCACACCATATCCCATGGCAACAATATGTCCATCGGCAATGGCCTCGGCTATAGGTAATCGCCTGGCTAAAATGCGATAAAGGCTACCGGCAACGTAGTTGATTATCCTTGTGCCACCTGGGCTGCCAATCACCAGTAGAGCCCTGCCGTCTTTAAAAACGACAGTCGGTGACATTGATGAACGCGGCCGCTTGCCCGATTGAACGCGGTTGGCGACCGGCACGCCATCGGCAGTTTTTGGCATAAAGGAGAAATCAGTAAGTTGATTGTTCAGCAAAAATCCACCGACCATGATTCGAGAACCGAAAGCGGTTTCAATACTACTGGTCATACTGACTACATTACCTTCGATATCGACAATACTCAGGTGCGTAGTGGAAGGAAGCTCCGGGGAATTGCTGCTAAGACGGGGTTCGGCACCTGGCGGCGAACCAGCACTTACGTTGCTAAGGACAGAATTGTTGCGAATCAGCATCGCGCGCTGATGAAGATAATCCTGATCGATCATGCCTTGGGTAGGCACACTGACAAAAGCCGGATCTCCCACATAAGCATTACGATCAGCAAATGCCAGTTTGGAGGCCTCGATAAAGCCGTGCTGCCAGTCGGCGTGCTCTCCATAACGAATTTCGTAAGCCTCCAACAGACTAAGAATCGCTAGTACTGTAGTACCGCCGGAAGATGGCGGAGGAACGCCGCAAATCCGGTATATTCGAAACTGGCCGCAAAGGGCTTCGCGCTTTTTGGGTTGATACGCGTTCATATCAGAAAGACTGAGGCGGCCTGGTCGATTGAGATCATTGTTTACTGCCTGGACGATCTGCTTGGCCAACTCGCCCTGATAAAAATCTGTGACACCGAGAGCAGCAAGCCGTCGCAGCGTTTGCGCGTAGGCAAGGTTCTGCAGCAGACTACCCTTAGCTTTGGGTTGCCAGCCTGTTTCACTGCGGTTAAAAAAATACTCGCGAATCTGTGGGTTCACAGCCACCTTGGGCATGCTACTTAGCAGAGTGTGCAATCGCTCAGAGATGGCGAAACCCTGTTCGGCTAGAATAATGGCAGGCTTAAATAAGTTCGCCCATGGCAGCTTACCATGTTCCTTGTGGCTGGCCTCCAGCATTGCCAAAACGCCCGGCACGCCAACCGAGTGACCGCCAATAACAGCACTAAAAAAATCCATGGATTGGCCATCGGTATTCATATAATAAGTCTCTGATACCGACGCCGGTGCCGTCTCCCGGCCGTCCCAGACGACCAGTTCACCGCTTCTTGCCTGCCAATGAAGCATAAATGCACCACCGCCAATTCCCGATGATTGAGGTTCGACAAGACCAAGAACCAATTGCGCGGCAATGGCTGCATCAACAGCGGAGCCGCCCTGGCGTAAAATCTTGACAGCGGCGCGGCTGGCATGCGGATTGGCTGTGACAGCCATCACTTTGCTGTAATTGGCCGATTTAATCGCACTAAAGCCGCTGGCGGCCTCGGGCGTGATAATGGGATTACTGGCATGAGCCAATAAGCTGCCGATACATAGAACAGAAAAAAATAGCGGTTTTATACCCAACCAACACATCCCATTTCTCCCCAAGAACCAAATGTGTAGAGTGCCACGTCTGGTGGAGATAAGTAAAGTTGGGTAAACTGGATCATAAAACCCCAAGAGAACAGACTCGACTGATAATCGCTAGTGAAGCTTACGTGTGATAGCGAACAGAACGCTTCTGATTCGTTTGCTAGAATTCGGACTGAACTTCCTATAATTTCAATAGAATATACACAGAATAGATTGAGAATGAAGAACCAAGGAGAATTTATGAAAATTATGGATAAAGACATACAAAATATTCTAATTAAAAGAATTATTGTGATTGCGGGCCTATTCGCTGTTTTTGGTTTGACAGGTTGCCAGCAAGAGGGGCCGGCGGAAAAAATAGGAGAAAAAATAGATCACTCAATTGAGAATGCGGAACAAAAGATGGAGCAGATTACAGAGCAGGTCGGTAAAGAAATTAACGAAGCACGAAAAACGGTAACCGACCAATTCGAGGAAAGTAATCAGTATCTCGATGACTCGGCTATTACTTTAAACGTACAGGCGGCAATTGCGAGTGATCCTTTACTTGAAGTATCTGATATTAAAGTAACCACAGTTAATGGCACGGTGCAATTGAGTGGCATGGTTGATTCTCGGGAACTCATAGACAGAGCAGCAGAAGTGGCTTATGCGCAGAAGGATGTAAAAGCTGTGGAAAATAACCTGATTGTCAAAGTCGTTTTGCCTGAGTAAGGCAATTGATGATTAGTTTGCGATATATCGCTTTGTCAGGGGTTATGCTGTTTAATACAACCGCCGTCGCGACAACCGACGCCGCGCGGGTAACTCATCCGGGTGATGCCTATATTGCTGGTTATGCAACCAGCATGTTGCGGTATAGATTGAACCTGGATATTCCATCGCTCATTGTGCAAAATGGTGTCATCCTTTTACCGCAGGATAGTTTGAATATTTCTGATCAATCCCGTGTTGTGCAGGCGTTATCGGAAATTCCGGGAGTTAATGAGGTTAAGATAGCGGAAGTTACTGCCGAGATACCCGCAGCTACCGCACCTTCACAACCCATCCAGCAATCCGCCGGACAAACGGTGGCGATAATGAATACTGATCCTACGCTATTGCCAACAGGGTTATTGCCGAGTGGCCATTTATTCAAACCGTTATTGGCTGATCCTCGCTGGGCTCATTTTTCGGCTTCTTATCGTCATTACGTAAACGATAACTTCGAAGGAAGAAACATCGGTGCAGTAAGCTTTGGTGAAACGATACCGTTTTACCGTGGAAATTTCGGACGTTCGCTTGCACAGTGGGAAGCGGGGCTTCAAGCCGGCGTTTTTAGTGATTTTGATTTGGGCGCTCCCTCCGCAGATCTCATTAATACAGATTTTATTGCATCGGCATATTCGAGCATACGTGCAAAGCAATTTTCAGCGTTTGGTCGCATTTATCATCAAAGCTCGCATTTGGGGGATGAATTTTTGTTGCGTAGAATAAATTCCACATTCGAGCGCATAAACCTGAGTTATGAAGGCGCGGATCTCAGATTATCGTATGAATTTCCTTATGGAATACGTTTATATGGTGGAGGCGGTGGTTTATTTCATAAAGAACCATCCTCGCTTGAAGTATGGATGACACAATATGGTGTTGAGTTTCGCAGCCCCTGGCGCCTGGATTTTGCACCCGTGCGTCCTATCATTGCAGCTGACTTCAAGAATTTTCAAGGAAATAACTGGAGCACTGATATCTCAGCCAGAGCCGGAGTTGAATTCGATAATCTACAAGTACTTGGAAGAAAACTCCAGATACTCCTGGAATACTTTAACGGACACTCCCCCAGTGGACAGTTTCTAAGAAACGACGTGGAATATATTGGAGTGGGAGCACATTATCATTTCTGATTCGAGCAGGAATAAAATTCTCATCACGATTTCTTATCATCGCCTGAAGGTTGAATAGCCTGGATACTGGCTTCCGGTATGAAAACAGGTAATGGGCCGCCAAATTTTTCCAGATAGCGCTTTTTAAATGCATCAATCACAGGTATTTGTTTTTCACGTAATAAGCCTGTGTGAAACATTTCACAAATAACTACATCGAACGGGCTCCGGTGGCACGTAATACAGCGCGCAGCACTTACTAGCTCAGGGTTACGCTCGACACAAAATACCTTCTGTGCTTTTTGAGCGGCAAAAAAGATTGCACACCGGTTTCGCCGCCCAGTTCCAGAACCTAAGCTCCGGGTTTAACTACCAAATTGATCGCCTCTTTAAAGCCTTTCATACCAAATATTGCCACTTGCGAGGCTTCTTGTTGCGGGCGGCTTCCGAAAAATAGAAGGTAAAACGGAGCGAGGGGTATTTATTTTACTGGCGATGAGTTGTTAAAATGCTTTGTAGATAAGGGGGAAATATGCTATTTATTACTCATTTCGAGAAGAGAAAATGATTCTAAAATACGCATACCTTAAATAAGGTAAACGTTGAATCCGTTTTCTCTGACTCATAAATAAGCATTGGCGATTGTTATAAGCTACAAAAATTATAAAAAAACAGATGAAAAATACAAAAACGGAAGAAGATTTCATTAAGTGTTTGTTCGCATCAATTCAAGAAGGGTGATTTTATGTTGATTCCGGAACGCGATATCACTACTAGGATGTATGTTTTTGCTATATTTTTACTGCTATTGATTTTATCAGGCTCAGCATTGGCTAATCCTCGTTACTCATCCATCGTAATTGATGCCGATACGAGAGCGGTACTCCATGAATCCAGTGCCGACGCGAGTCGTTATCCGGCTTCTTTGACAAAAATGATGACGCTGTACATGCTGTTTGAAGCTATGGAACAACGCAAGATGACAGTGGATACTCGCATGCCGGTATCAGCTCATGCTGCGGCAATGCCGCAAACCAATATTGGGCTTCGTACAGGCGACAGCATTAGCGTCCGTGATGCGATTCCCGCGTTGATCGTGCGTTCAGCCAACGATGTGGCGGCGGTGGTGGCGGAGGCGCTAGGTAGAAGTGAAGCCAATTTCGGCCGTATGATGACCGATAAAGCGCGCCAGCTGGGTATGCGTTCAACCACATTTCGCAATGCTTCCGGTTTGCCCAATCTCGAGCAAAAAACTACAGCGCGCGATATGGTAATCCTTTCAACACGGTTAATGAAGGACTTTCCTAAGTATTATCATTATTTTTCCACACAATCATTCAGTTATAAAGGCGTCACTTATAACAGCCACAATCGCATGGTGCGAAACACTTCGGGCGTGGATGGCTTGAAAACGGGTTTTATTCGTGCTTCCGGATTTAATGTAGCTACTTCTGCCAAACGGGGTAATCGTCGTGTGATTGCCGTGGTGATGGGCGGGAACACTGCAGCCGCGCGCGATCAGCATATGGCACGGCTGATTGATCGCAGTTTTAATCAAGGAAATCGTACAACCCAGGTGGCAAGCAATAGTAAAAATGCTCGTGCGATAGCGGTTACAGCGGTAAAAGTGAATGCACCGACTCCTGCATTGAAGCCATACCCAGAGCAATCCAAAGTATCTGAATCTATCGTTACTCAACAATATGTTATTCCACCGGTAAGCGCGCAACCGGTGCAACTGCAAAAAGTAGCATTGCAAGCTAATGACGATTGGGGAGTGCAGATCGGTTCATATCATGAACCCAGCCGGGCTCATGCACATGCTCAGGCGGCGGCTCGTTGGATACCGGGCGAAGTGGCTGTAACGGAAGTAGAAATCAGTAACCGCAGGCTGTATCGAGCCAGGTTGGTGGGATTGCAGGAAAATCAAGCGCGTAGTGCTTGTCAAAGTTTAATGCGGCAGGGAATCGAGTGTTTGGTGGTGCGATCCTGATTGATATCGTTAGTAAAAATGAAAGGCTTTTCTATTCTATTCATTCCTGCTTAATCATTCCATCTTCTATTTCAACCACTCGATCAGCAATATCCAGAATACGGTAGTCGTGTGTCACCAGCAAAATGGTAGTGTGCGATTCTTTGGCCAGGCGTTTTAGGAGGTTGACGGCTTCGTAGCCGCTTTGCTTATCCAATGAAGCTGTCGGCTCATCAGCCAGGATGATTTTAGGTTGCCCGACCAGTGCTCTGGCAATGGAAGCGCGCTGCCGCTGCCCGCCGGAAAGTTGATCTGGCTTGTAATCAAGCCGGTCGCCAAGCCCCACGGCGATCAGCATTTCTGCAGCCCGGTTGCACCTCTGCTGTTCAGTGGTCATGGCGTTAATTTCTAAAGCCATGCAGACGTTTTGCAGGGCGGTGAGGGATTTGAGCAGATTATGTTGCTGGAAAATATAGCCAATCTGCTGGCGGGTTTTTACTTTGATTTGCTCATTACTGTTAACAAACTGGTTCCCCAGTACTTTTACGCTGCCGTGAAAGGCCTGGCGCAAGCCGCCGATAATGGTGAGGAAGGTTGTTTTACCCGAACCGGAAGGTCCGGTTATCAGAACTATTTCACCTTTTTTGATCGAAATTGTCACATCCTTCAGCACCGGTTGCGTTAAGGCACCGCTACCAAAACTAAAATTCAGACGATCAACTTCAATGATGTTTGGCATTAGAACATATCCGCTGGATTGGCGTCTTTTAGCTTGCGTATTGCGAGTAACCCAGCCATAAAGCACATGGAAAGAATGAACATAAAAACGGTGATGATTTTACTGATAAGCATGGGCATCGGCATGTACATTTGCGATTCCGCCAAATTATATAACCCCAGAGAAAGCAGATAGCCCGGAATAAATCCCAAGACTGCCAGAAAGAATGACGAAGCAAATACAACACGGACAAAATAACCGTGCTCATACCCCATAGCTTTCAGTGTGGCGAATTCATTGCGGTGATTGACAATATCAGTAAAAAGAATCTGATAGACAATGACCAAACCAACAACCCAGCCCATCACGGTGCCAAAGCCAAAAATGAACCCTATGGGCGCCGTATTGGCCCAGTAATCCTTCTCATAGTGCAACAATTCCTCATACGTAAACACATTGACAAATTCATTGAGATGGTTTTTAAGCTCGGCTTGCGCACGTTCAACCGATGCACCGGAATTTAATCTGATCACTCCCATATCGATATCATCGAGATTTCTTCTGGGAAAAATACGCATGAAATTCAAGTCGCTGGTTATTACGTTGCCATCTGCGGCAAAAGACACGCCCAGCTGGAACAATCCAATGATCGTTATTTTATAATCATTGATTTCTGTTACATTTTCGCCCGCATCCAGCAATTGACGCATAGGCCCGAATTCAGGGCGTGAATATTCATCAAATAGTACCGTATCCTTAAGCCTTAACTCGGTATGCTTATTTTTGACTGCATCGACATTGAATATCAGAGAGTCCGGATCAAAACCGTAGACCATTAAGGTTCGTTTGGTTTGAGTTTGGATATTTTTGAGTGGCGCGAGCCCCAGATACAATGGGTAAGCTTCCGTCACCGCAGGATTTCCCAGTGCCCGCATAAGTTCGCTGCGTTTAAATCGAACTGGGCGCCACATGGCTTCACTTTGCTTGTGCATTAAAAACAAATCGCCATCCAGTTTTACCGGGGCAGAAGCTGCACTGGCATATAATGAATCCTTGAATCCCAACTGCATGAACACTAATACACAGGCGAACAGTACACCGCAAGTAGCAGCTACCAATTTGGTCCGATCAAAAACAAGCTGCCGCCAAGCCAGGCGTGTGGGAAAATACAACCAGCCAATCCAATTCACGGAATTATCCGCACCTTAACTTGGCGAAAAATTTGGTGCCGTAAATCGGTAGCCGCTTCCCGCTCCAGGGTGAGGCGTACTTCGATAATGCGATTATCCCGATCCGCCAGGGGATCCGTGTCATTCAGATCGTTTTTCCTGACCTGAAAACCCAGTTCCCTGATCTGGGCGTTGTAACTTCGTTTGAAACCGATAGCCGTAATACACCCTTGTTGACCTACTTTTATTTGGGGCAGTTCTGACTCGTAAACTTCTGCAACCACATCGATCTGTGATAAATCAGCAAGTTGCAATAATCCATTATCTCCGATTCGCTCACCAGGCCGGGCGAATATTTTTACGATCGTGCCAGTAATCGGTGCATAAATCAGAGTATTTTCCAGCTCGGCTTCGGCGATTTTCTGCTCAGACTTTGCATGAGCAATTTGGGCCGACAAACGTTGAAGGTTCGCCGTGGATTGTTCAAATGCCAGTCGCTTGGCGTCCGCAAGAGAGATACTGACAGCGGAACCGGATTCAAGCGATTGATGACGCGCATATTCTCTCCGGTTAAAAGCTAATGTAGTCTGTTCTACAACTCGTTCTGCTTCAAGTACTTTGATCCGCATTTTAGCCGTTTCAACTTCCGCCTTTCTTTTGGCGTACTCTGAAAGTATTGCTAATTTATCACCCGCCTTGACTGAATCTGCTTCCTGAAATAACAGTTGCTCTACACGTGCGCCTTCAGGCCCTGCATTATGAGAGACTTTTATCACCCGGGAACGCGGTTCTATGCGGCCCAGTGCGCCAATTCCCTGTTGCGTATCCAATCGACAAGATGTTCCGGCAAATACGCTGGAACACAACACGGCAAGTATGCTCATGCTGAAGAGTGAGCGCAGAATCCTTAAGGGCATGATATTTCTCAGGTAATAAATATGCGGCGTACAACCGCTTCGGGTCATATCATAACAATGAATACCATTGGATTGAACAATGATTTTGATTGATTTCAGCGTGCCGCGATGTGATCGCTATCGCTATCGCTTATTTTGCGCGGTATTGATTTCGCTACTATCACAGCGGGTGGTTTCGACGCCTTGATATTGCCATAAGGTATGGTTGTATGACGCTGGTCAAAAGGGGATTCAGTTTCTCAGAAATATTAAATCCCATACGCCATGCCCAAGCTTGAGCCCCCTTTGCTCGAATTTAGTCAGTGGCCGGTATTCCGGGCGCGGCGCATAATCCACAGCGGTATTGCCGAGCTGGGATTCCTGACTCAAAACGTGCAAAATTTGTACGGCATAATCTTCCCAATCGGTGGCTGCATGGATGTAACCACCTGATTTCAAGTGCGTACAAAGGCGGGCGACCAGGGCAGGCTGGATCAATCGACGCTTATGGTGCCGGGCTTTAGGCCAGGGGTCGGGAAAAAAGATGTGAATGCCATCCAGGCATTCGGCAGGTAGCATATGCTGCAGCACGGCTACTGCGTCATGCTGAATGATGCGCAAATTGGTTAATTCGAGTTGTTCGATTTGATTCAACAAGCTACCCACGCCAGGCGCATGCACTTCAATTCCAAGATAATCATTTTCCGGATGAATCTTTGCGATTGTTGCGGTGCTTTCTCCCATACCGAATCCGATTTCCAGGATTTTAGGCGCTTGGCGGCCAAAAATATGATTCAGATCCAGTAAGCTCTCACTGAATGGAATGCCGTGCCGCGGCAGCAATGTCTCGCAGGCGCGGCGTTGCGCACTGGATAGGCGTCCTTGACGAAGGACAAAGCTGCGAATGGTTTGTTGCATGGGGTGATGAATTGGCAGTGTGAATGCGGGATCAGTTGCTTGCCGGTTTCCTGGTGATTTTATCTGCTTGAGCGATAACCCCTTCCGTGGGCGAACTGGGGCTGGCGCTGTAGAGTTTTTTCGCCATGCGCCCGGCAAGATAAGCTTCGCGCCCGGCTTCGACGGCTTTGCGCATGGCGGATGCCATCAAAACCGGATTCTTGGCTGCGGCAATGGCTGTGTTCATCAGTACGCCATCGCAACCTAATTCCATCGCGATCGTGGCATCGGATGCGGTGCCGACGCCGGCATCAACCAGCACGGGGATTTTGGCATTGTCAATGATAATCTGCAGATTCCATGGATTCAGAATCCCCATGCCGGAACCAATTAACGAAGCCAGCGGCATCACGGCGACACAGCCCATATCTTCCAGTTGCTTGGCTATGATTGGATCATCCGAGGTGTACACCATCACCTGGAAATCTTCCTTGATCAGGATTTCCGCGGCTTTAAGGGTTTCCACCATGTTTGGATACAGGGTTTGAGGATCGCCCAACACTTCCAGCTTGACCAGGCTATGACCATCCAGTAACTCGCGTGCCAGACGCAACGTGCGTACTGCATCGTCTAGCGTGTAGCAACCGGCTGTATTGGGTAATAGGGTGTAGCGCGAGGGCGGCAAAACTTCCAGCAGACTGGGCTCGTTCGCATTCTGCCCGATATTTGTGCGCCGGATCGCGACCGTGATGATTTCTGCGCCACTGGCTTCAACGGCTGCGCGGGTTTCGCTAAAATCCTTGTATTTTCCAGTGCCGACCAGTAAACGGGACGTGTATGTTTTTCCGGCAATTATTAAATTATCCATAAAACTTTTTTAATATCAGAGGCTATTTGCAAGTGACGGAATTAACCGCCACCCACGGCGATGACGACTTCCAGGTGATCTCCATGAACCAGCATTTGTTCCGAGAACTGACTGCGCGGAATGATCTCGCCATTGCGCTCGATAGCGATGCGCTTACCGTGCAATGCAAGGTGGTCCACTAGTTGAGTCACGTTAATAGGCGATTCAAACTGTTGCGATTGTCCATTAATGGTGAGTTGTATCATGGGTGATAAAGCCTGGATTGCAGCCGGGCAGGCAATCAAAAATTGAATTGGATTTTATCATGCAAGGGTTAGATCATTGAAATAATTTAACAGAACCGGCAGTCAAAATCATTATGTTCATGGCAGTCAACCTATGAAACGCTGCCTGACCTTGGGACGAAGGCAGTTTAAAAACCATGAGATCTTCAATCTGCACTTTGCCCGGCTTGAAATATCGCTTTACTTACAAAATAAAATCACCGGCATCCAAAGTAATCAGACCGGTCAAACGGATTGTCATGTCAGCGATTTTATTTCCATCAATGTCAAAAAGCACGTTGGTAACGTTATTAGGTGCATTGTTTACAAATCGTACTTCCGCTCCTGCACCGGTAAAAGCTGAGTTTCCGCGAAAAACGAATGCGGGATTGCCAGCATCGGCGCCATTCGCATCGATGGCAGAGACGTCGATATGATCAAGTCCATGCACAAAATCCTTAATGACATCAAGCTGTCCTCTGCTATCGCTTGCAGCAACATAGATAAAATTATCGGCACCGCCACCTCCCCTTAACGTGTCGGCGCCTCTTCCGCCGATGATGTTGTCCGCTCCGTCCAGACCATTGATCTGGTCGTTTCCGGCATTGCCCGTCAATGTATTTGCCGCCCAATTGCCAGTAATCGTGTCGGCACCACTACCGCCTACCGCCTTCTCTATGGTAACGCCATTGGCAATTGTAAAACCGCCATTGATGCCATCGACGGTGGATAAATACCCGCCGCCGCCAGCCGCATGAAGAAGCGTCGCAGCACGCAGGTCTATCGTTGAATCCATGGCCGACGGGTTACGAATGGTATCGATGCCTTTCGTATCCCAGATGCTGGAATAAAATGTTCCGGGGGCGTTAGTCGAACTGAGCGTGTAAACATTATTGCCTACCCGGAAATTCGTGTTGCTACCGTAGAGAAATTGCAGTGCGGCGATGTCGAAGGCCATGGGCGTACCCTCATATCCGTAACCAGGAATGCTGGCGGGATCCAGCGGACCATCAGGACCCGCTGGCCAACCATCGTTATACGACATCATCGTATAAAGACCTTGATTGAGATTGAAATCCCCGTAATCACTAAACGGCGCGGTAACACCCGGGAAATTCGGCCGGCTGCCGCCTCCGGAGTCGTGAGGATGTTTCAATCCAACAGCATGGCCAAACTCATGGATGAAGGTGGTGAAATCATATCCTCCCGGATGCAAGCTAGAGTAATCCGTTGAATAATAAACATCTCTATTGATAATCACGGCCCCTTGACGGTTAACGACCGGACCGACATCTTCGCCGGGAGGAACTGAGACACCAAGAGAACCGCCTGCATCGGAATTACCGACAACGCCGACAATGATGTCGGCATCTGCCTGGCTATTTGCTATCACAAAATCAATATTGCAAATATTTTCAATGAATTGCATTGATTCCTGGAATGCTGTAATTTCCTGAGAAACGGTATGCGCCGTGACGGCCGTGCCACCGAAATCAAAAATCTCATTTCCTCCCTGGCCCGCTATGTATACTTTTAATCGCGTCCCCGCAATTGGATCATTCCAGTGGCTCCCCCATAGCAGGCCGTTAATGTACGTGTTATTAGCTAATGGACTGGTGATTGGATCGGAAAATGCCATATGTTGAGTTCCTCCAGGTATTGTGAATTGTATGAGTAGTTTACGTATATTCCAGTCATATGACATATTGCCATAGTCCCGGGTTCTCGAGTCAACTCCTGTGATGACACTATCGAATAAGAACCATGAAGAAAGCGCCGTAACGTTTTATTTTACTGAAGGATATGAAGCCATCAGGATAGATGCAGACTGTGATGAATCAAGAACAGTTGCAGCTAATGGTTTTTCTTATGGAAAAACAAAAGTTCCCCTAATATACATCATCGTATTGATTAGGCTAGGATGCTCCCATGTTGCTTTGGTTGAAGTCCGTATACTCATGTCCATCCAAATGCACTTTTAGAGAATACCGTTTTGTGAGATAGCGATAGATTATTTTCAGAAACGATATCGAATTACCTTATTGTGATGAAAAATGCCTGTGAAAATTTTTGTGATTATATCATTGATTATTTTGAGCTTGACGGGTTGCGCGACTAATGGCTTTTCTTACCAGTCGTCACAAAATGACGGATGTACTTTAGCAGGCAGGGCATTCATGTACTCCTGCGTCAATCGAAGATAAGCCCTGATATGCGATTAGGCAAATAAAAACACCGTCGTTTGGACGGTGTTGGATGTTATTCGGGGCATTATTGGACGACGGGAATCGAACCTTGGTCTTTAATTGATATATCAATCATTTATTTTCTTCCTCTGCTATATTTGTGTCATTCTCAAACATTTTTACTTCTTAGAATTTTACAAACGCATATCTTTCTTTGTCCATTGTCGTTTCTGAAAAACCTACATCTCTCCTCATATTCAGAATTATTTCATAGTATACCTGTTTCAATTTTTCTTGGCTGTGCACTTCAGAATTATTTGCAAAATTTTCTTGTTGCATCTTTATGAATTCATTTAGCTTTATTAAAACTTCATCAGGTGCCCAAAGCCAGCATGCGGAATAAGCGGAATGGAAAGCATTTTGCTGTTGAGAAGAATTATGATGACCATCGATAAAAATACGTAATGAATCTGATATTCTTTCATAAACCTCGCGTCGCTTCTCTAATAATTGAGACTCTTTTGCGAATTCGGCTCGCACATTTTCTACCTTATTAGTGATCTCTACAATATCTTCCTTTGTCGCAAGATTTTTTGCTTTTTCCTTCGTATATGATGGTAGATAAATGGAGAATAGAAGGCCGAGTAAAATTGTTAATATTAGTGTAGCCCCCGACAGAATTAGCTCTAGGTTAGTCATCATTAACTTCAATAGGTCGATTGTAAAAATTTTCGTTTGTTGGCCGCCACACAGTAGGACTGCATCTTGCAATTGCACATAATGTTAAGAGTCAAATTTTATATTTATACCAAACGTGTTTCAACAGATTGATTAATCAAAGATTCAGCGGGGATTCCCAATTCATGGTGTAGTTTTTGGATCATTCTTAGCGTTAATGTACGTTTGCGATTGAGCACTTCATAGACACGATTACTTTTTCCGATCATCGGTTCAAGGTCTTTAACGGTTAAACCTTTCTGTTCCATTTCAAATTTAATGGCTTCAACAGGATCGGGCAGGTCGAGTGGGAAGTGTTTGCGCTCATATGCTTCGATCAGTGTCACCAGAACATCCAGTTTTTCACCTTCCGGCGTGTTGGATGCGGCCGTCATCAGTGACTCCACTTCCTTTAGCGCTTCGCGGTAATCAGTATCAGTTTTGATGGGTTTAATATTCATATAGTCTGTTCCTGGTGTTAAATCGTTTGTGCGTCGATTCGGTCGTATTGGGCATGCGTACCGATAAAACGGATATAGACAATACTGTAAGCGTAGTTAATCCATACCACCAGCCGGTATTTATTACCGGCAATATTAAATACAGCTCTGCCGTCTTTGAGAATGCTGGCACTTTTGAAATCCGCTTTCACTTCTGTGGGTGATGTCCAGTTTGCTTTTAATGCGTGCCGGTACCAAGCAAGGAGGGGCTGAATAGCATCGGCGTAAGAAGGTTCATTTTCCCAGATGCTTTCAAGGGCGACAGAGCGATAATTCTCATGGGTTAGTAACATAGTCCCATTATGGGACTTTGGCAACTATTTGGCTTAAGGAATCCAGCATCCATAAACTTTGATGATCATTCCCCAATTCTTATGTCCCATTTTCCGGGCAACCCAAAGCGGATTTTCACCTCTTTAAAGCATTGTTGAAGCAAAGGTGTGGCGGGTCTGGTAAGGGTTACGGTATTTGATACCGGCTTTTTTATAATGCCGGAATCCAAACATTTTTACGGATCGGTTGATCGTCTCTCCATGGTTGGTTGGTGCGTGGGTCGTGGAAAACGGTTTCGTTCTGCTTTTTTGTAAATACTTGCTGATTAAGCAGGGCTTCTTTGGCTTGCGGTGAAGGGTAACTTCCCGTTTTCCGGAGATAAAATGATTTGAGAGGAGGAAGAGATGAAAAATCAAATCAGTTATTCACCGGAAGTACGAGAACGAGCGGTAAGATTGGTATTCGAGCAGCAAAAAGTGCATGAGTCGCAATGGTCGGCGATCAAATCGATTGCATTGAAGATTGGTTGCACAGCGGAAACATTACGGACCTGGGTAAGAAGAGCGGAGACGGATCAGGGAATTCGATGCGGTATGTCGACATCGGATCGTGAACGGCTCAAGGAGCTGGAACGGGAAAATCGGGAATTAAAGCGGGCCAACGAGATATTGCGTAAGGCATCGGCCTATTTTGCACAGGCGGAGTTCGACCACCGGCCGAAATGATGAGGGTATTTGTCGATAGCGGGTCAGTTTTACATTGCCGGTGACATTTTTAAGTTCATGCAATATTCATGATCATTACTGACCGCTCAAAACCACGCGGTATTTGGCATTACCGCTAGCCAATCTGGCGAGAGCTTCATTAACCTGATCCATGCGGAAAATTTCCACGATAGGCTCGATTCTGTGTTGTTCTGCGAATTGCAGCATGGTGGCAATGCTCGCGGGGCTGCCGACAGGGGAGCCTGAAATCGTACATTGGTTGGAGATTACTGGAAATACATTGATTTCCAGCGGCTCAAGAGGCACCCCCAGAAGATGCAAGCGACCCTTGGGACGCAGGGTCGCAATATAGGCATTCCAGTCGAGTTTTACATTGACCGTGGCTAGAATTAAGTCAAAACGGCTTGTTGCAGCTGCAAGTTCGGTTGGATTTCTCGTATCCAGCACGTCGTGCGCACCCAATGCCAGTGCTTCTTTCTTTTTGTCTTCACTGGATGTAAAGGCAGTTACCCGGCAACCCCATGCTTTCAGAAATTGCAATGCGATATGGCCCAATCCGCCGATGCCGATGACAGCGACGGCAGCAGTGGGCGGGATATCGAATTGCAGAAGAGGGTTAAAAACAGTGATCCCTCCGCAGAAGAGCGGCCCTGCGCTTTGCGCGTTGAGGCCATGCGGCAGTGCTACGATGCTGGCAGCACTGGCGCGTACGTAATCGGCAAAACCACCGTGACGACCGACAATGGTGGGCTTTAGTTGAGCGCAGAGGTTATGGTCGCCGGATAGGCAACTGTGGCAGGTCATGCAATAACCGGCGTGCCATCCCAGGCCAACGCGCTGCTTTAGTGAGAAATTTTCTACATGTGTACCTTTGGCTGAGATTGTCCCAATGACTTCATGTCCTGGCACAAATGGATACTGAGTAATTCTCCAGTTGTTATGCAACATGCTGAGATCGCTGTGACACAAACCGCAAAATTCAACCGCGATCTCCACATCATGATCACCCAGCGGTCCAGGATCGTATTCAAAAGATTGAAGTTTTCCACTCGCTTCGAATGCGGCGTAGGCTTTGATCATGAGTATTCCTTTTACAGTGGTTAATCCTTAAAGCCGAATGTTTTGTAAAAACCTTGAGCGGTTATTTGAAAAAACACGCTGACTATCGTTTATTATTACTGATTTTTAGGTAAAAGGATGCACGATTTTTATCGCTGGTACTGGACTGGAATCGTACTGCAGATAACCCAATCTAATTTCGGGCTTGAACATGGACTACAAAATATTATTAATGGTTTTTGCCACGGTATTTATCGCGGAGTTGGGTGACAAAACGCAATTGGCGACTTTGCTGTTTGCCACCGATAAGGAAGTGGATAAATGGACGGTATTTATCGGCGCATCACTTGCACTGATTGCAACTTCCGCGATCGGTGTGTTGGCGGGTGGTTTTATTTCAGATCACATCAGCGCAAAACATCTGCACTATATTGCAGGAGCGGGGTTTATCCTGATTGGTGCATGGACACTTCTAAAAGCTTAAAAAAGCCAATTTCTTCATACTTGGCAGAGGTTAAATTGATCCAAGTCAAAATCAATCACTTCAGTTTTTAATATAATGCGGCTGGTAACTATCGTAGAACCGAAAAAAAAAAATAAGGAGATTACGATTAACATGCTGAATATAAAACATAAATATATTATTAATATTGGCATATTGATACTGATAGGATGGGCCAACCTTATACAGGCGGCTACTCATCTGATTACTTTCGAAGAGCCAGGTATCTCTGCAATGGAGAATTCCTATATCCCAGTTCCGTCGGGTGCCCGTTTGGATAATCTGTTTCTCTCAACACTGGGAGTGTCTTTCAGTTCGGGAGTTGGTTACGCTGCTGTGGTTGATCATGGGGCCCCTAGTTTTTTGACGCCTTCGTCCCCCAATGTACTGGGAGGCACGACTGCCAGCGGTATATTGGATTACTCAGCGCCTATCATCATCTCGTTTTTCGATCCGTCACAAATCGCTCAGAAAGCGACAACCAACTTCGTCAAAGTATTAGGCGATTTCGCGGGCTTGGGTTCCGGCACAATTACTATGACTGCTTATGACAGCTTCGGTACAATTCTGGGCAGTATCACAGATACTGACAACAAACCGTTTGGACAAGGGCCAGTGCTGGCCCTTCATTTGAATGGAATTCACTCCATTGTCTTGTCAGGTAGTAGTAATACGGTTGGTTTTGATAATCTTGAATTTAACACTCCTTTGTTACCTGTACCAGAACCGGAAACTTACACGATGTTGCTTGCAGGTCTTGGCTTATTAGGCTTTCTAGCACGCTGTCGAGAATTTATCTGCATATAATTCAGACTTAATAACATGAGGAGAGCAAATATGAATACCTATAAAACAATCGTCGCATTCTCGCTGCTGACCTTGTATGCATTGCCAGTGACTGGGGCTGTCCCCATCAATCTCGTTAAGAACGGATCATTCGAACTTGGAAATATTGGTTTCACTTCGGATTACGTTCCATCAATTTACGATGGCGGATATGTGATCACTACAGACCCTAGCATTTTTAATGGAAACTTCGACTCCGTGGCCGATCACACAACGGGAGCCGGAAATATGTTCAGCGTCAATGGTCATGCAACAGCTGAAAAAACCGTATGGGAATCGCAAAACATACATGTGCTAGCCAATACAACTTACACTTTTGAGGTATGGGCAATGAATGTATGCTGTAAACCCAGTGCTGCCTTTCCAGATCCTGCCAGTACTAATCCAGCCAGTCTACGATTTGACATTGTCATTGGTTCAGAAATAACTACTTTAGGTAATATGGACACAAACCTGAATGCAGGCATTTGGGATTCGTTTTCGACAAACTGGCTCTCAGGAACAAGCACGGACATTACTTTACGCATCACTGACACAAATACTGAAATCTTCGGTAATGACTTTGCGATTGACGATATTCGTTTCTTAGCCCCCGTTCCGGAACCTGAAACCTATGCTATGTTTCTTTTGGGTCTTGGTTTGTTAGGTTTTATGTCAGCCTACAGAAAAGGCAAGGTCAATTAGCTTTTATTCTTTCTCAGTTAACAAATACCGATAAAAGTATGTGAAATCAAGATATTGTGATTATTTTCTCTTCTTCAAACGCAGGGTAATGCAGGCGCCGCCGTTTGGATTATTCTCAATCGATAGCTCTCCGCCATAAACCTGGATAATATCGCGCACAATCGCCAAGCCGATGCCATGGCCAGGTGTGGATTGATCGGCGCGTACGCCGCGTTCGAGAATTCTGGTGATTTCATGAGCTTGAATGCCTGGACCGTCGTCTTTGACCTGGATGATTACCTGATTTTCCTGATAAGCGGCGGATAAATGGATACTCTGACGGCACCATTTAAAAGCGTTGTCGATCAGATTGCCGAGTAATTCCATTAAGTCTCCTTCATCGATCTGCAGGGCGATAGTCTCGTCGGTTTCGATGGTGATGTGCGGGTTCTTGTCGCGATAGGCTTTCGTCACGGTATTGATAATTCGGTCGATCATCGGGCGCAGCATGATCAGTCCCATACCCGGAGAGCTGCCGGCAGTTGCGGCACGGCGCAATTGATACTGGATGGTGTTATCCATGCGGTCAATTTGTTCCTGAATCGTTTTTTGCCGGATGGGTTCATCTTCTTCGCTTTGGATTGTACCCTGCAAAACGGCGAGCGGTGTTTTGAGGCTGTGAGCCAAGTCTGCAAGACCATTGCGATAACGTTTCTGCTGTTTGTGTTCGTGGTTGATCAAAGAGTTGATGCTGTCGGTTAATACTTGTATTTCACGAGGATAACTGCCTTTCAGTTTCTCCTGTTGTCCGGACTCTATTGCGGCAAGCTCAGTCGATACCTTGCGAAGCGGTTGTAAGCCCCAATGCAATACCAGCATTTGCGTCGCTAATAGGAAAATGGCCATGATACTCAGCCAGCCCCACAAATCCTCTCGATAGCGCTCAACTTGCGCCTCAAACAGCACGGTATCAGTGATAACAATGAAAGTCAGCGGATAATCTCCGGTAGGAGTTTTCCAGGCAACACCGTAACGATAAATAAAATAATATTCATCATTGAGTGTGATTTGGCTAAATTCTTTTTTACCTTTCTCCAATAAAGCGATAGGCGGTATGGGTTTATTGAGTGATGAATTGGAGCGCCAGGAAATAGTATTGGTTGGATCGACAATATAAGCGTAGGTGTCTGAATTGACATGGCCGAGCTCGGCATCGAGCAAATTGGTCGGTACGTCCAACTCGCCGGAATCTTCTACTTCGGCGTCTCCCATGAGCATGAGCAGCTTGGCAAATAGCCGATCTTTCACACCCAAGCGCGCGCTATCATAAAAAGCACGATCCAGAGTCAGCGCAATTCCCATGATAAAAACCAGCAGAACCAAGGTGGCGCTGAACAGAATGCGCCGGTTTAATGACATCATGACGATTTATTGCATTCCAGAGTAAAGCGATAACCGCGGCCGCGCATGGTTTCGATTGGATTCAAAGTGCCATCGGGATCGAGTTTGCGGCGCAACCGGCCGATCATGACCTCAAGCACATTGCTGTCACGATCTTCGTCGTGCGGATAGAGATAGTCGGACAATGTGTGCTTGGAGAGGACTTCGCCGTGATGACGCACTAATTCTTCCAGCAGGCGATATTCAAACGAGGTGAGTTCGATTTCTACCTCGTTGATGGCAACGGATTGAGCCGTGACATCCAATGTAATGGGGCCACATTTCAAGAGTGTCTGTGGTATGCCGGTCGCGCGACGCAGCAGTGCTTTTACTCTGGCCAGCAACTCTTCCATTTGAAATGGTTTGGTCAGGTAATCATCCGCGCCCATTTCCAGACCTTGTACTTTATCTTGCCAGCTGCTGCGGGCGGTCAGGATAAGGATGGGCAGCAGATTGCCGCGCTCACGCAGGGCTTTGATAATTTCCAGGCCGGATTTTCCCGGCAAGCCGATATCAATGATGGCAGCATCCAGAGGATATTCTGAAGCAAGAAATAAACCTTCCTCGCCATCGTTGCAAGTATCGATCATATAACCCGCGGTTTCCAACTGCTGACGAATCTGGTTTTGTAACTTGAGTTCATCTTCAATGACCAGAATGCGCATCGTTTACTCCTGAGATACCGGGTAAAAAAGATTAAACCTGTTTGAGGCCGTGAGTTTCATGTCCAATTGAATTAGTGAGCGACTATCACAGAACCATCTTGTGCATTGATCAGTACCGTCTGGATTGCGCCTTGATCGCTGAGTATTTTAATGCGGTAGGTATGGTCGACCTGATTAATCGCCAACACCCGGCCTTTGAAATGTTGTTGTGCGATAATAATCGCTTTTTGTTCTGTGATTCCGGCTGCTGTGCCGTTCCCGGTACTGATACGATGATAGTTTGCCAGGTTGTTTTGCCAGTCTGCTAGGGCTAGTGTGCTCGGGGCAATCAATGCCATCATCATTACTAAAACTTTCCACTCTCTATTCATATCGACCATTCCATTTTCTGGAGATAGTAATCAAGCTGCAACAGGTATATTGTTTTAATACCTGTTGCTGGCCGTGCTTGTTAGAAGCGTATCATAAAATCCATATTCCCGGCGCCAATGCCCATTATTGCTCGAGGAGGAGGGATGTATGCCGGTGCAGGATAGTAATTATAACTATATCGTGGCTGCGGGTAGTAAGGTTGGTAATAGCCACGGGGCTGGCTATATATATAACTATATCCACCATAATTGTGATGATGACCATGATTATGTCCATGATGGTGTTTGTGATGATGACCGTGGTGACCTCTGCCTGCTTGTGCTAATGATGGGGCAGCTAAAGTAATTGTTAATAGTATGCTAAGTAACAGGCTGGTCAGTTTTGTTGTTTGAACGTCCATGATATTTCTCCTTCAGTTATTCGTTTCAGGTGTATTCCTGATGGTGTCAATTTACACAAAACACTATGAATGGAAACTGAATGAAAAATTGGGAGAACGCAAGAATCAGCTGATGCTATAAATGTCAGATGGGAAATTACCTATCAGAATCCGGAGGCATGATGCATTTTCGGTCGAATCTACGAATAAGGGCTCTGGATTTTTTTCCAGAGCCCAGTTGAAAACAAGTTTTTAAATTTCTGATTGCGATTTTTTCATCAAAAAGAAACAGCTAATCGCTAGTTTTCTGATTTATTGCTATAGCTGCAATTTAATTATTTTATTTTCTTGGTTCTGCCAGAAAATCAGCAGCAAGAAAGTTTTATTGAGAGTCTCCCTCTTTACTATCTTTATAGAGGCTTGGTGGGTATTGGCCAGGTTTACCTTCGCCCCCACATGCAGTTAAAGGGAGTGTGAACGCTAAGAGAACTGCTGCTAAAAGTAAATATTTCATGAGAATCTCCTTTGTTATTAAAATCAAAAAATGTTTATAAACAAATTTAATGTCACGTTGAAACTTTATCAATTACAAACCATATCTAAAATCTTTGTCTGGAATTAAGCTTTCAGAAAAAGATTTCCTTTTAGAAGATCAAATAATTTCTTGATTCAAGAACCTTCTAAAATACCAAAATACGGCTTTATTCGAATAAGAAAAGCACTTACTCACATTTAGGATAACACTAAAAAAACGAGTATGGAATGGAAATGCATCAGATGACTGGATCGTAGTAAATATGATTGAGTGCTTTATTTAGAGTTGGCGGCAAAGTATCTGATCTTTGTTATTGTAATTATTAGGTATTTATAATATTGCCGGGTGCCGTTAAATGAGAATAAGTTTTTGATGTGAACTGTCAGGATTTTTTACGGATTACAGAATTTTTAATTTTGAATGAGAAAAGAAGCAGGTTCGGAAAGTTTTGCGGATTGCATGGAAATAAAAGTATGGTCTTTCCCTCTATGTTATTGGAGTGGAAACGGATATTGAGGAAGATGATTATTGGGTGCTTATGTATTATTTCTATTCATAAATCAGATGAAAGAAAAACAGGAATATCTGTTGGTTTATTGTAGAGTTTCAAACCAGAAGCAAGTAATTGAAGGCCATGGTCTAATTTCTCAAGAGATGCGTTGTCATGGAAGTATTTCATAATTCCCGTCCCGTAGCAGAACTGCATAAGCAGTAACGGAATGGTGCCCGGGGCCGGAATCGAACCGGCATGGGCGGTTTAAGCCCGAGGGATTTTAAGTCCCTTGTGTCTACCAATTTCACCACCCGGGCGATAGAATTTTTAGATTTATTTTTGGAGGCGGGGGTCGGAATCGAACCGGCGTAGACGGCTTTGCAGGCCGCTGCATGACCACTCTGCCACCCCGCCATTATTACATGATTTTCAGCATGCTGTGAATCTTACGGGAAAAACCTGCATCACAGGCTATTCGATTTCCGGCAATAAAAACACCTTACATGTATCATTTCCATTAGAAAATGGAGCGGGAAACGAGGCTCGAACTCGCGACCCCAACCTTGGCAAGGTTGTGCTCTACCACTGAGCTATTCCCGCATTTTGAAGCTACTGTATGATTTGAATCACTTCAGAAACAAAGGGTGGATTATAGAGATGCTGCGCGTTTTGTCAAGAAAATGCAGGTGATCGGAATGGTAATCAATTGTTTATTATTTGTTACCAATGCAAGCCC
This sequence comes from Nitrosomonas ureae, assembly GCF_900108305.1. Taxonomy (GTDB): domain Bacteria; phylum Pseudomonadota; class Gammaproteobacteria; order Burkholderiales; family Nitrosomonadaceae; genus Nitrosomonas; species Nitrosomonas ureae_B. Next base: position 82,237 of record NZ_FNUX01000009.1, on the reverse strand, counting down.
TGATGCCTGCATAAAATTGATAAGTCGGTCTCACCTACTAAAATACTGTCTTTCGTGATTAAAGGCACCGGAATTTGTATCGGGCAATACAAATAAGTTCTCTATGTGTGATAGTGCGGCAGATTTCAGGAGCTTGTTTCCAGATAAGGAATCATAACCGCAAGAATTTATTTCTTCCTGGAGGTGGATTCCAGAACAGGGATAATGTTAATTGATGAAATCCTTATGATTTATTATTGTTTTTTGAATAAACAATCTCCACGTTCTTAGTTTTAAAATGCGTATTTAATGATTGCAGCAGATCATCGTGCAGATGTACCCGCCAGTCATTCCCTAACTCCAGTTCGCCGCTGGCTATGTCATTGCGATAGACGACAGTAATCGGGCAGAAATCTGCAAGGGATTTTTGCGTTTGCGTGGAAAACGGTATCAACAATTTTTTAAGCCCGGATATTTGATCGAGGGTGAGGGGATTGCAGTAGATCTTGATTTGTTTGGCGAAGCGCGAGCGGATTCCGGCAAGATTATACAATCGCTCGGCGGTAATTCTTAATCCATCTTCTTCGTCTCCGTTGTATCCACGCAGGCTTATTTTCGCTTCTGCGATTAAAAGCTGATCCTCTTTTAACCAAATACGATTCGCATCGAAGAGTTCGCCAAAAATAACCAATTCTATTCGCGCTTTGCCATCGTCCAGGCTGATGACTCCCATTTTTCCGCGGCGCGTCATTTGTATGCGGATCGAATGAATGATGCCGGCGAGCAGTTGCGGCTCGCGTTGCGGATTCAGCCGGTCAAGCCGGGTGTAAATAAAGCGCTTCAGTTCCAGAGCATAGGTGTCAAATGGATGGCCGCTAAAATAGTAGCCTAGGCCGATTTTCTCCTGATGCAGTTTTTCCCGATCGTGCCATGATTCCGCTTGGATCAGTTGTGGCTGCATGTGTGAATCGTTACTCGTTTCGCCGAATAAATTAATTTGATTGGAAGATTGGCTTGCTTGTTCGGCGGATTCTATGGCCAAGCCGACTGAAGCCATCAAACTGGCACGGTTGGGATTGATGGTGTCAAACGCACCGACCCGGATTAACGATTCCATTACGCGGCGATTGGCGATCCGCCGGTCGACGCGATTACAGAAATCGAATAAGTCAGTGAATGGCCCAGCTTGCCGGCGTACTGCGATGATCGAATTGACTGCGGACTCTCCGGTACCTTTGATTGCGCCAAGACCGAAGCGGATGTTTTTGCCATCCATCGGGATGAAACGGTAGTCGGAAAGATTAATATCGGGCGGCAGAATTATCAATCCATTGGCAATGCTGTCTTCAACGAAAATATGCACTTTATCCGTGTCATCCATATCCGCGGACAAACACGCCGCCATGAATTCAGCCGGATAATGCGCCTTCAGGTAAGCTGTTTGGAACGCAATGAGCGCATAAGCAGCGGCATGCGATTTATTGAAGCCATAGCCGGCAAATTTTTCCATTAAACCGAACAATTCAGTGGCTTTGTCCTCGCTCAGACCGTTATTGATTGCGCCGGAGACAAAAATATCGCGCTGTTGCGCCATTTCCTCGACCTTCTTCTTACCCATTGCACGGCGTAGTAAATCCGCGCTGCCAAGACTGTAGCCGCCAATCACTTGCGCGATCTGCATGACTTGCTCCTGATAAATCATGATGCCATAAGTCGGCCCCAGAATCGGTTCCAGGCGCGGATCAAGATATTCAATCTGTTTTCTACCATGTTTGCGGTCGATAAATTCGGGAATCAGATCCATCGGGCCAGGGCGATATAATGCGACCAGCGCGATAATATCTTCAAAACGGTCCGGCTTTGCCTTCTGCAGCAGATCGATCATGCCCCGCGACTCGAATTGAAAGATGCCTACCGCATTGCCTTTACGCATTAGCGCATAAGTCGCATCATCATCCAATGGCAAGGTTTCCAGTGAAAAAAGCCGGGATTCCGGGGAGCCGATGTTTGAATGTAACTGACGGATATACTCGATGGCGCGATCCAGGATGGTCAATGTGCGCAACCCAAGAAAATCAAATTTCACCAGACCGACTTTTTCAACATCATCCTTATCCAGCTGGCTGACGACGGAATCACCGGATTCGGTGCAGTAGATCGGGCAAAAATCGGTAATTTCGCTTGAAGCGATAAGCACCCCTCCGGCATGCATACCGACATTGCGTGTGATGCCCTCCAGGCTTTCCGCTAATTCCAGGAGATTACGGACATCTTCTTCTTCTTCGGCACGTTGATTGAGTTGCGGTTCGAGCTGGCGCGCTTTTTTTAAAGTCATACCAATCTCGAATGGGACCAGCTTGGCCAGCTGATCGACAAAGTTATACGGTAAATCCATAACCCGGCCGATATCACGAATTACGCCTTTGGCAGCCATGGTGCCAAATGTGGCGATTTGAGAAACTTTACCGATCCCGTAGCGCTGTTTGACATATTCGATAACCAGTTCGCGCCGGTCCTGGCAAAAGTCGATGTCAAAATCGGGCATCGAAATGCGTTCGGGATTCAGAAAGCGTTCAAATAACAAGTCATACCGTAACGGGTCAAGATCGGTAATTCCCAGTGAATAAGCTACCAATGAACCTGCTCCCGAACCGCGCCCGGGTCCTACCGGAACATTGTTATGTTTAGCCCAGTTGATAAAATCGGCGACGATCAGAAAATAGCCGGCAAACCCCATCTGAATAATGGTATTGACCTCAAACTCAAGACGGGATTGATACTGAGTGATTTTGTCATTACGCATTTCTGCATCAGGAAACAAGCTTGTCATGCGTTTAATCAAGCCCAATTCAGCCTGGCTTCGCAGGTATTGATCCAGGCTTTCGTTATTAGGCGTAGGAAATAATGGAAGCCGGTTCACACCCAATTCCAATATCAGATTACAGCGCTTGGCAATTTCAATTGTATTCGTCAATGCGGCGGGAATATCGGCGAACAGCTGTGTCATTTCGGTTTGGGTTTTGAAATATTGCTGCTGCGTAAAATTTTTTTGACGGCGTTTATCCTCCAGAATGTACCCTTCAGCAATACAAACACGTGCTTCATGCGCCTGATAATCTTCCGCATTGAGAAATTGCACCGCTTGCGTCGCTACGACGGGTAAATTGAATTTCTTGGCCAGCGCGAGCGAATGTTGAACCAGCATTGTTTCATTGGCATGGCCATCACGCTGAATTTCAAGATAAAAACGATCGGGAAACAGATCCGCCCATTTTTGTACCTGAATTTCAGCTTGTAATATATTATTTTGTAACAGCGATAATCCGATGTCACCTAGACGCGCGCCCGATAAAGCAATGAGTCCTTCCGTGCCCCAATCATCGGGTTGCAGCCACGATTCTTTGATTTCGGCTCTACCTTGAAATTGGTTTTCGCGGTAGGCGCGTGACAGCAGGCGGGACAATAACAAATAACCTGCGTGTGTCTGACATAGCACTAGTAATCGAATCGGCCTGCTTTGATCGGATTCATTAGCGATCCAGATATCACATCCGAGGATTGGTTTAATCCCGTTTTTGTAGGTAGTTTGGTAAAATTTTACCAATCCGAAAAGATTGGCAAGATCAGTCAATGCCAGGGCCGGCATTTGATCGGCTACGGCTTTTGTAACGACATCATGAATGCGGATGGTGCTATCCAGAATGGAATATTCGCTGTGCATCCGTAAATGAATAAAAGCTGGTTTGATGGGCATGATGTTACAATTAGAATCTGTGATAACTTTGTCATTAATACAGTTTTGAGCGCTATTTTACATTATGTTGAAATCACCTGAACTTTTACTTCCTGCCGGCTCGTTGGACAAGATGCGCATTGCTTATGCGTTTGGCGCCGATGCCGTGTATGCGGGACAACCGCGTTATTCATTGCGCGCGCGTAATAACGATTTTGCTTTGGAACAAATTAAAACAGGTATTGCGGAAGCGCATGCTTTAGGAAAGAAGTTTTTGGTGGCCAGCAATGCGATGCCGCATAACGCCAAAATTAAAACTTACCTGGATGATATGGCGCCTATTATTGCGATGAAACCCGATGCGCTGATTATGGCTGACCCCGGATTGATCATGATGGTACGCGAAAAATGGCCGGATGTACCGATTCATCTGTCGGTACAAGCTAATACGGTCAATTATATGGGGGTTAAGTTTTGGCAGAAGATAGGATTGACGCGGGTAATTTTGTCGCGCGAATTATCGCTGGATGAAGTGGCGCAAATTCGTGATTATTGCCCTGATATGGAGCTTGAGGTTTTTGTTCATGGTGCGCTGTGTATTGCGTACTCCGGACGTTGCTTGCTATCAGGTTATTTTAATCACCGCGATCCGAACCAAGGTACTTGCACTAATTCCTGCCGCTGGGATTATAAAGTGAAATCCGCTGAGGAAAATTCAAGCGGTGATATTCAGGAAGTCGGGAAAATTGATTTTGATTTTGGCCAGGCGATGCAGCAATCCGAACAATCAAGCATGACGAGTGGGTGCGGTTCGATTACGCGGCATCCAGCTGCCGATCAGGTATATCTGATCGAAGAAAAGGAACGGCCCGGTCAATTAATGCCGATCATGGAAGATGAGCATGGTACGTATATCATGAATTCCAAGGACTTGCGTGCAGTCGAGCATGTCGAGCGCCTGGTTAAAATTGGGGTTGATTCGTTAAAAATAGAAGGACGTACCAAATCTTTATATTATGTGGCACGCACGGCTCAGGTTTATCGCAAGGCAATTGATGATGCTGTGGCCAGAAAACCGTTTGATTTTGCTTTGTTGGGTGAATTGGAAGGATTGGCTAACCGTGGCTATACCAGTGGTTTTTATCAGCGGCATAACACGCATGAAACGCAAAACTATTTGCGCGGACATTCTGAGTCCAATCGCAGTCAGTATGTTGGCGATATCACTGGTTTTGATGCAGCGAGTGGTATGGCCGAAATACTGGTGAAGAATCGCTTTCAGGTGGGTGATCGCCTTGAGATTATTCACCCTGCGGGTAATCAGGTGGTGGAGTTGTCGCACATGCTGGACTCAGCCGGGCGTCCGGTACAGATTGCACCTGGCAGCGGCCATCGGGTCAGAATACCGCTAGCCGGGAATGTAGAGAATGCTTTTGTCACTCGTTTCTTCTGAGAAATGATACCGGCACTGATAATGAAAGAAACTGAGTATTTTTTGAGGTAACCAATCCAGTCTTCCTGGGAACGGACCTTGCATGAATCCGGCGTGACCGCCTTCCTCGGGAAATTCCAATGTAACCGCTGGAGATGCCTCATTTTGATCTGGCAGTACCGATGCTGGCATGAAAGGATCATTGCGAGCATTAATTACTATAGTAGGTACTTTGATATGGGGCAACCATTGTTTGCTGCTGGAATGCTGCCAATAATCGTCGGTATCCCGGAAACCATGCAGTGGTGCTGTAACCAGATTATCAAAATCATAAATCGAAGCACATTTCTTGAGTGCCGTGGCGTCAAATAGATCGGGAAATTGTTCCAGTTTATCAAGCGCCTTGTTTTTGAGGGTATTGAGAAAGTGGCGCGTGTAAATTTGATTAAAACCCTTATCCAGCGCCGAACCGGCAGCCGCCAGATCCAGCGGCACGGAAACGGTTGCGGCGCCCGCCACGAGCTCGCATGCACGTTCACCTTGTTCGCCCAGCCATTTCAGTAGCGCATTGCCACCCAGAGAAACACCCATCACATAAACCGGCCGTACACTGTTCATTGCCTGTTCCTGATTGGTAATGCGCCGCAGCATCCAATCAATCTCAGTAGAATCACCGGCGTGATAGGCGCGGGATAGCCGGTTTGGCACGCCGGAACAGCCGCGAAAATGAATGACGGCACTGCACCATCCGTGGTTCTTTAAACCATTGATCATGCTTAATATATAATGACTTGAAGAGCCGCCTTCCAAGCCATGAAAAAATATTACCAAAGGTGAATCCACAGACCCATCGGTCCAATCGACATCAACAAAATCCCCATCTTTGAGCTCCCAGCGCTCACGCCGGTATGTAAACAACGGGGCTGGCTTATTAAAGTAAGGATAAAGCGTTTGTATATTTCCACCGGGTAGCCAGGACGGTGCTTCATAGCGGTTTGTGTACAAGGGAACGGTTGTTTTAAACATTGTTATTGTTGTTTGTTACGCTGCGATATTCAGGATATTTTATTAATTGTAATCGATAAAACTATCAGTATTGCCGTCATGGCGACGATTACGAGCTGGAAGTACTTGTTTGCAGGTTACTACGCAAAGATAATCACCCTGAAGTAGGGAAGCGTTATCCGGCAAGGTCATTAAAGATGGGTGCTAATGAGGATGATGTCCATCCGGGTACAGTCGGTATGCCAATTATTGTGGCTACCAGGCTTGTTATGTTCATTAGAAGCATAACGTGAAGATGTAAGCACAAGGCAAAGATAAAATATCAAAAGCTGAACAAGTGTGTGAGGCACTCCAGCAACCCATCCGAGTCCGAACGATGGCAAAAATAAAAAATGCTGATTAAGAATGCAGTGAGTGACAATAGGAGTAAGGCAACGGAAATTTGTAAATTCTTTTGTTCATATTTTACTCTTATCGCGTTTGCAATCTCATCATAGGATTTGTTCGATACATCTATCCTGGCTCTTGGAATGACAGGAATTTCATCTCTTATTGGATTAATTCTCTGTTCCGCTTTCTTTATGCTTGGAGAGAGTGGTTGTTCGCTACTGGAGGCAGTCTCAGGCGCGACTGCCTCCTGGCTTGATTTATCGGCTATGTCTTGTGATTCCTGTTTTTTCCTTTCTTCGTTGTTGAGCATAATGATGTAATGAAACACATCGGTGATCAATCCCATCCGCTGCGTAGCCTCATAAACATCTTTTGCATCGATTGCAGATTTATTGCGTTCGTATGCAACATTGAACGATCTGTCGCACAATGAATTAATGGTTCGCGGTGTTCCACCGGTACTGAATGCGATTGAGATGGCTTCCCATCCGGTGGCGGAAATTAAATTCGGATTACCTCCTGCGACCTGAATACGATGCGTAATATATTTTATTACGCCATCGGTAGTCATTTTCCCTAGCGATTCAAGTGCGGCGATTCGTTGCTTGAATGGAATCATTTCCGGTTTGTTGATTTTTTCCATCAGTTCATCCTGACCGAGAAGCAACAACTGAATAAGTTTGGTGGATCCCTCTTCAAGATTATTTAATAGGCGAATACCATTAAGAACATCTTCCGACATCAAATGGGATTCATCGATGATAACCAGGCATTTTTTTTCCTGCGAATTGATTGTCATCAAAGCATTCCGAATATCCCTCATGACAAAGGTTTTTTCAGACGATGCTGGGTGAAGGCCAAGTTCCTGAGCAAGAAATAAATAAAGATCAGTGCTGCTTGCAGGTGGTTCAGCCATCCAAATCAATTGAATGCTTTCCGGGAAGTCGGCTTTTATCATTTGACTCAACGTTGTTTTACCAGAGCCAATGGGTCCTGTTACGACGATTAGTCCACGCCCGCTTTGTAGAGAGCCGGATATTTGTTTACGAATGCGTGCATGATCTCCGTGATCATAAAAAAACAATGGATCCGGTACATTCTCGAAAGGAAGTAATTTGAGGTTAAAGTGCTGGGCATACATATGCATTAGTTTGCTCCCTCTTGAGGCATAAGTTTTACTTCGACTCTACGGTTTTTTGTTCTACCCTCATTGGTAGCATTTGAAGCTATTGGCCGTTTGTCGCCATAGCCAATAATAGATACCCGCGTAACGGGTACCCCATGCAAAATCAGTATATTTGCGATGGCCCTAGCCCGGCGCCTGGATAAGTCCATATTGTCACTGCTAGTCTTTCCGGTAGGTATATTGTCGGTATGACCTTCAATGAGAATACGACTGTTGGGAGATGCTGATATTTCTTTAATTAAATTATCGATTATCGAATGAGAAACATCATGGATAATATCTTGCCCGGAACGGAATGTTTTACCATCAAATATGGCTAAGGTTCGAGGTTTATCTATCACATCAGGGGGAGGCGTGGTATCTATTATTTCTTCTGTTGCTATAGATATATTCTCATCCTGAGTGATTGTTTTTTCTATATTTTCAGAAAAAATGCTATGCTCATCATCCTGGATTTCAGGCGAGTGAATTAAATCATTGATGCTGCGTTCTGACGTAGATGGGGATATCGATGAAGATGCAGGTGTAGAAGTGGACTCAGATATAGAGGGTGCTTCCGGCCAGTTACCTTGATAAATTGTATCTTGGACTGGAGTCTCCAGCGCTTTAAACATAACCACAGCCGACAGGCTAAAAAATACAACGGATAGTCCAATAATAATAAAACGTACCATAATATTGCGCTCGATTTAGTATGTGTTGTGTTGATTAAGCAATTGTAACGGGCTTGTGCACAAACATTTTAACGTATTGAAAGGGGTTCTGCTTATGGGAATAGAACAAGCTTGGCTTGATTGTCGACATATAAGAACAGTCTATTCCAGTTTAGCTCTTCAAAATCTGTGCAGCAAGTTGCAGATTAACATTGTCTCGTACAAATTCACATTCAAACGGGCTAATAAAAGCAACAAATGGTGTCTTTTTATAAGATTATCATACTACGATGTCATCAAAGCATCTGTCCCTAAAGGTTTAAATTTAATTGATAGCATTAGTGTGAGATTTATCACACAAGTATTCACGATCGATGTTGTATATTTTGTTAGATCGGTGGTTAGTGGGGTATCAACTTTTTGTTCGCTTCATGAAATGAAAATCTGAGAGTATTTTTTACCATATAGAGGAGTTAATAACATGATAAAAACTACAGTACCTTTTTCACATTTATTCCAAACAAGCATTGGAATGCCAAGACTATTACTATGGCTGATGGTGTTTATGCCGATTCTGATTGCAGGTTGCAGCATCGGCGATAAAATCGACAAATTAACCGATAAAGTAAGTGATGTGGCGGGAGATACCGTAGCCACGCTAGATAACGCGATTGATGCCCTAGATCGGAATTCTGCTTCCTGGCAGTCCGTATTGCAGGATACTACGACAAAATTGACCGATGAGGCCCAATCCACGGTACGCAATGAAGTTTCGGATTTGCTCAATCGTAGCGTAGCCGCTACAGGAAACGAGTTGCGTTGCAACGTAGATTTTATCGGCACACGTGTACGTCAGGCTTTGGCGCGAATTCGTGCACGACTGCTGCATCAAGCGATACCTCCCACTGAACCAGCGCTATGCCATGTGGTGCCTGCGGCTGTCGATATGGCATTGGATTCAAACCGCCGCAACAAGTTGGAGTTTTTCGGTTATGACTTCGATACGACGCCCATTAATGTAACGTTACACAATAAATCGGGCGTACTGGACGTTTCTTCCAAGCTTGATCGATTGACTCATTATCACATGACGCTCAATCTCGGTGCAAATGGGGTTCCTGTATCCAGCGTCAGTGATCGGCTAACTCTGGAATGGCAGAGTCGTCCTATCTCCAGTATCGCCGTGATTCAACCTGCTACGCCGGTGTGTGAGGAAAAACCGGAAACATACGAACGTAATACTTACTTATCCTTTACACCTCCTCATACGCGCGGTGATAAAGAGTTCAGCGGACATGGCCCTGAAGTATGGGCAAATGCACGTTGGAGTAACGAAGGCACGCACGTTAATTTCCGGCTTTGGATGAAGGCTCAGGAAACGCGTAGCGATTGGACCACGGCAGAAGGTGAACGCACGGAGGTCTACTATACGCCACCGCCAGGCTGGCGTATCGACAGTATAGCTAATAGTCTGGAAAGCACTGCCCACTATATTGATACCGATCATAACGATGATCGTCAAGGCGGTGGTCCGAACGGGCCGGTCAAAGAGTTTAAATTCCGGGGTGATCGCAGTGGTGATGATGCGGGCAGTTATACCGGCGTGGATGTTACTTTTAATCCGCTTGTGATGAAATTGGTGAAGGTGGCTGATTGCGCTCCGGCATCAGCAATCAAATCATTGCAGATAAAAGATCTGATTGCGCCCTCTACAATCAAGCGTCTGCAACCTATGATGTTGAAATTGAAGCCATAGCGATAAGCGCGATGGTCAAACTTTAATCGGTTTTGTTGAGTTTGCTGAAAACAATAGACTAATCCACTTACGGGATCGGTGGTCCGGTTTTTATCTTTTTCCTCGTCCCGTAGTGGATTTAGGCGCTACATAGTGGGTGACTACAGGTTCACTGCCGTTTATGAGTAGTGTACGCAGTTCTGCCTGCAAAATACGATCTGCATGAGTCACGCGTTCGTGTTGACGGAGATGTTCGAGCCAGGAATCGACGCTAAAGGATTCAATAAAGTGATTCGGCTTCTCAGTATGTTCAAATACGCCCCAGGCAAAAGCGCCGTCGCGGCGACGGCGCTTACTGAGTTCGCGTATCATGGTTAAGAATTCGCTTGTTTTATCGCTTTGAACCGCATATTGAATCGTTACCAGGACCGGCCCGCGATCATGCGTCACGCTATCATGCACCATGGGTGCCGGCCAATGCATCGAGGGTGTGAGATCGGCCTTCTCGATACCACCGATGTGCCAACGCCACGTGAGCAGTGCGGCAATCACTGCACCTGTCGCTGCCGTCATCAGTGCCTCTGAAATGCTTGTCATTTCTGCGACCTTGCCCCACAACAAACTGCCGGTTGCCATGGAGCCCATGAAAATCGCCATAAAAATAGCAAGTCCACGCGACCGCACCCAATTAGGAAGCGCCATTTGTGCCGCTACTTGAAGTGATGACAAGACGGCAATCCATGCCATGCCGCTCACACCCATTGCCAGGCACAAAAAAATCAACTGCTCGACGGTTGCTAACGCAAACATGGTCAATGCGTACGCGATTGTCGCTAATGCGACCAGCATATCGCGTGAAATTTTTTCACGCAGCTTGGGTAGCAAGAGAGCTCCAATGACAGCCCCAGCGCCAATGGAAGCTACCAAGATACCAAATGTCTGTGGCCCGCCATTTTCCAGGTTCTTAGCTAACAGTGGCAATAGAGCCCAGGAAGCACTGGTGAATAGAAAAAAGCCGAATCCGCGAATGATGGCAGCCTGAAGGTCCGGTGCATGACGTGCGAAGCGAAAGCCAGAGCGTAGCGCACTGAAGAATCGCTCGCTTGGTAATTCGCTGATCGGTGCCTCGCGCTGCCAGAGAATCAAAGTGAAAATGACAAGGCAATACGTGAGTGCATTCAAAACAAACACTGCGCCGGTTCCGGCGTAAGATACGATTATCCCGGCCAATGCCGGACCAATTGTACGCGCCGCATTGATGCCAAGACTATTCAATGCAATAGCGGATTGTAATTCGTTTCTGGGTACAAGCTCCGGCGTTATCGCCGCCCAGGCTGGCATCATCATTGCTGACCCGATTCCCATCGCAAATGTCAGGGTGACCAGACTCCATGCCGAGGTGATACCCGTTAGTGTCATAAATCCAAGTAATCCAGCGATCAGTGCCAACCATAACTGCACCACGATAAGGTAGCTGCGCCGATCGACGATATCAGCCAAGGCGCCGGCTGGTATGGCCAATAAAAAAATGGGTAATGTGGTAGCAGTTTGAACCAGCGCTACCATAACGGGTGTCGGTGAAAGCGTAATCATTAACCAGCTAGCGCCGATATCGTGCATCCAGGTTCCGATGTTCGATATGAGCGTTGCTGTCCATAGCATTCGAAAAACGGGAATCCTGAACGGAGACCAAGCCGACGTCGTGCTGGCCGAGCCGTTCAATCTTTTACTTGCAATCTAAAAGACGCGGATAAACGCATACAAATTTTATTATTTCTTTCCGTAAAAAAATCTGACTAAATTTGCAAACCCGGATGCTGTTGACGTCAAATCACGGCAAGACCATGAGAAATCACAAATTGACACTGCCGAAGCATCATAGCATTGCATGGGAAAATATTCGGGCAGCTTATTTCCGCAACACTGATTGCTTGATAGCAGTGTCAATATGCAGGCAATTATTGCGTTGAAAGCAAGGATCGTCCATTCAAACTTTGAGACGATCTCGCATTGTTGGTATAGAACCCCTTAAGCTGTTCAAGCTGTGCAGCCGAGATTGTAATCACTTTCGGCAGTAAATACCATTGCACGCCCTCGCTGCATGGTGGAGTGGTTAATGAGCCCGCCATTGTATAGTAATCCAGGTTTGTCGCATCCAGATCAGGAAGCAGCTGTGCCGGATTGATCTGGATGCCGGAACTTGAATTCTGGCCGCCTTCCTCATGCGGCGTATTGTTGAGTATGGTTTCAAATAGCGCATTTTCTTCACCGACATCAACAGCCACGGCTAAGACTATAATTCTCCCATCCTCATTAATATGAACATAATGCAGTTCCGCTGGAAAATTTTTGCCTTCTACGACATGCTCACTGGGTTCATGAAAATGAAACTGAATCAACGGAAAAGATTCTTCTCCGATCATTAATGCGCCCGTATAATTTTCTGATGTATTAACCTGCACACCATGACCGCTATTAAAGAAAACCGGTGTGTCTGTATCATATAAGACGGCGAGTTTGTTGAGAGGCTTTGAATCGTTGATGTTCACAGCTGCGAGATCAATTGGAGACTGATGCTTGCCCACACCGCACTCTGCATAAGGATAGTTCAACGGTACGCTTTGTGTTGTATCCTGAATGGCCCACCAAGTAGCCTGCTCATCATGATTCCAGTGAGGTGAAGCTGAAACAGCCAGGGTTGCGTAGCATGTAAAAATTGCAGAAGCCATATTTCTGATTATTTTCGTATTCATGAATTCACTCCGGTCGCATGTAGTTATTGAATTAACAAGTATGTTTTCTGCAATACTCAATCATTGATGGTTGATTGTTTTCGTTGGCATCCTGAGATGATTGGGGAGAACCTGTGCTCTCAGCTGATGAATCAGGTTGAATGGATTTTTTCTGTTGACTGGTGTCAGCCGATGATCTTTTTTGTTGATCAGGTTGAATCAACAATTTTGATTTACTGCTATCCGGTTCAGCAAAACATGAAACACTCAGACCTAAAGATAACGCTAGAAAAAGTTTTATAAGCATGATTTTCCTCATCAATTAAGAAAGCATTTTATGCACAATTCATAAAATGTGGCTTGCACCATATCATAAGAATGTTGAGAAAATGTCAATAAAATGTCATGAATATGTTAATAATATGTCAACAAAAACAATTGACAGGAGTAATGTCATCAGAATTTAAATGAGATATATCCTTGGCAGGAAGGAAAATTACAGGCACATTAAACAGATCTTCCCTGCTGATTTTTTCTCATTGGCGTTCCATTCTCGATCTTTCCGATGCTAATGAAATGGAATCTCCTGGAAATTCGGCACTTGCTGGGATAGAAATTGATAGCCATAAAGGAAATGATTTTCGCCGGATTGGATTGTAATCATGATCATTTCCAATATGAGCAATTTCAGGTCGTTAAAATTCTGCCTTGGTCTCTGTTTTGCAGAATTAGAAAGCTTTTATATATCATGTTGATAATATGAAAGGACGAATGGAATCAAAAAAACAAATGCAGTATTAAAAATTACGAGTGTATAAATTACACAACAATTTAATGGTAAAACTTCGGCGTTAAAGTAGGGATTTGAACGATTATCATGTAAATTTGAGGCTGTAAGCGTTTTAAGAAAATGCTGGATCTTGCACATCTGGTTCAGGGATTGCACAACTGTCATGTCATAGCTTGATCGGACTTAACTCATTAAGGGGAAAATCACCATGCTCGCGTTTCTCTTCTACGTCATTCTGTTCGTTGTTGTCATCGTTGGTCTGATTCTGGCGGTTCCTTTGCTGCGCCGTTATTTGGTCACCAATCAAGTACTGAAAATTTTTCGCAAAATGTTGCCGCAAATTTCGCAAACGGAGCAGGAAGCGCTGGATGCCGGCACAGTATGGTGGGAAGGCGATTTATTCAGCGGGAAACCCGATTGGAAAAAATTACTGGCTTATCCTAAGCCGCAGTTGACTGCAGAGGAACAAGCATTTCTCGATGGTCCGGTCGAGCAATTGTGCGCAATGTTGGATGAATGGAAGATTACCCATGAATTAAAGGACTTACCGCCGGAGGTATGGCAGTTCATCAAGGAAAATGGTTTCTTTGGTTTAATTATTCCCAAGCAATATGGCGGTTATGGGTTTTCAGCATTGGCCCATTCCGAGGTTGTAATGAAAATCGGCTCGCGCAGCGGTACGGCAGCGGTAACGGTGATGGTGCCGAATTCACTGGGGCCGGCTGAGTTGCTGCTGCATTACGGTACCGAAATGCAAAAAGAACATTATTTGCCGCGCCTGGCAAAAGGCTTGGAAGTGCCTTGTTTTGCGCTGACTTCACCGGACGCGGGTTCCGATGCGGGTGCAATGCCGGATTTTGGTATTGTGTGCCGCGGTGAATATGACGGTAAAACGGATGTCCTGGGTATGCGGGTAACTTGGGAGAAACGCTATATTACGCTGGGACCGATTGCAACTATTCTGGGACTGGCCTTCAAGCTGTATGACCCGGATCGGCTGCTGGGTAAAGAGGAAGACCTGGGCATTACGCTGGCGCTTATTCCCACGACTACACCGGGCGTGAATATCGGACGGCGCCACTATCCGTTGAATGGAGTATTCCAGAATGGCCCGAATTCGGGGAAAGAGGTATTTATTCCAATGGATTGGATCATCGGTGGGCAAGAAGGTATCGGGCAAGGGTGGCGCATGCTGATGAATTGCCTCTCGGTAGGGCGCGCCATTTCACTACCGGCCACCAGTGTGGGGGCAGCTAAATTGGCAGCCCGCACCAGCGGTGCGTATAGCCGGGTACGTATACAATTCAAAATACCGATCGGTTATTTTGAAGGTGTCGAGGAAGCATTGGGGCGCATTGGCGGCAATACCTATATGATGGATGCCGCTCGTGTCATGACAGCCGCTGCAGTTGATCTAGGTGAGAAACCCTCGGTGGCGTCAGCGATTGTAAAATATCACGTGACCGAGCGAGGGCGGCAAGCAGTTAACGATGCCATGGACATCCACGGCGGAAAAGGAATTTGTATCGGCCCCAGAAATTATCTGGGACGCACCTATCAGCAGATTCCTGTCAGCATCACCGTTGAGGGTGCTAACATATTGACGCGTAACCTGATTATTTTTGGACAAGGTGCGATGCGTTGTCATCCTTATTTGTTGAAAGAAGTGAATGCAACGTATGATAAAAATCCGGACAGCGCATCGCTGGCATTTGATGAAGCGTTAATAGGGCATGTAAAGTTTACAGTGCGAAATACTGTAAACAGTTTGGTGTATGCATTGTTTGGAAACCATATCAAGGACAATGCGCCGGAAAACGCTGCGCCGGAAACGGCTGTGTATTATCGTCAACTGACCCGCTTTTCCGCCAGCTTCGCCTGTATTGCCGATTTTGGACTGATGCGCTTGGGCGGGTCGATTAAACGCAAGGAAAGATTATCCGCCAGGTTGGGCGATATTCTGAGCATGTTGTATTTATGTTCAGCAACACTGAAGCGTTTTGAGGACGATGGCCGTCCCGACTCTGATTTGCCATTGCTGCATTGGAGCATGCAGGATGCCATTTATCGTATGCAGCAAGCGTTTGATGAGTTCCTGGCCAATATTCCGGGGCATTTTACCTTTGTCTGGTTGCTTAGAATTCTGGTTTTTCCTCTCGGCAAGCGCTGCAAGCCACCGCTTGATGCGTTAACGCACGAAGTTGCCAGATTAATGATGGTACCGGGTGCCGTGCGGGATCGATTGACTGCCGGTATTCATGTACCGACTGCAGAACATGAACCGATGGCTGAGCTGGAA
Organism: Nitrosomonas ureae; assembly: GCF_900108305.1. Lineage (GTDB taxonomy): Bacteria > Pseudomonadota > Gammaproteobacteria > Burkholderiales > Nitrosomonadaceae > Nitrosomonas > Nitrosomonas ureae_B. The sequence continues at coordinate 66,303 of NZ_FNUX01000009.1, read as the reverse complement.
CAGGCCTTACGGTGTGTTATCGAATGCGGGGCGATCGAAGCCAAGCTGCGCGAAGCTATCAAGCTGCGCAAAATCGCCGATCATGGAGATGGGCAGATCGCTCAGGCGCTACAGCTCAATATAATCACCGCGGAAGAAGCGGGCTTATTGGAAAAACTCAAGGATTTGCGCAGCAAGGTCATTAAAGTGGATGATTTCAGGCCTGATCTTGAGAGTGAAACAAAAGCCCGGAGCGATGCCGCAACCGGAAGTTCCAATAAGGCGATGAGCGCCAGAGGCGCTATCAACGCTAATTACACGATCAACGATGAGGTTACGGATGAGGCTGATGGCGCAAATAGCGCCAGCATGGATAAAAGCGGCATCAAGACCGAAGCAGAAAAAGCGATCCTGTGACGGAAGACCAGGACTATTGAAACAGTTGAATAAGCTGGAATACCGGAGCAGCGGGAAAAACCAATGATGCCATATCGTTAGTACGCGGACACTCAGATGAAATCCGTGCATGCGGGGAAAAATTATGCAAATTGAACAAAATGGAATGAGCCACGTCATTTCTGTTGAGCAAGCAAAAACACTGGATGGTCTCTTCAATGAGCGCGTGCAGCGTTCACCCCAGGCAGTCGCCTATCGTTATTTCGACCCGGTTAGTGACGAGTGGCGCAGCCATACCTGGGAGCAGATGAATCAACATATAGCCCGATGGCAGGCAGCTTTGACAAAAGAATCGTTGGTGCCCGGTGACCGGGTCGCGGTAATGATGAGAAATTGCCCGGAATGGGTCATGTTCGAGCAGGCGGCAATGGGCTTGGGGCTCGTGGTCATTCCGTTATACGTCGATGATCGAGTCGAGAATGCAACGTACGTCATCAATGATGCAGCCGTTAAATTGCTGCTGCTGGAAAATTCGCAACAATGGCGGCAATTTCTTACCTTGCCGGATGAAATAGAGGGATTGCAGCGGGTGGTCATACTCCGGCCTTTTGAACCGGATAGCGTTGATGCCTGTGATAACGTGCGTGCCGTTTCCGCAATGGAATGGTTATCAGCATACGCCAGCGAGGTTCGGCATATCAACAGTGACCCTGATTCGCTGGCCACGATCATCTATACCTCCGGTACATCAGGACGTCCCAAAGGCGTGATGCTCAGCCATCACAATATCCTGACCAATGCCTTCAGCTGCTTGCAGGTTATCACGGTAGTGCCCGAGGATGTGCTGCTCTCTTTCTTGCCTTTGTCTCATACTTTCGAGCGAACCGCAGGCTATTATGTACCCATGATGACGGGCGCCACAATTGCTTACGCGCGCTCGATTCCGCAATTGCAGGGGGATCTGTTGATAATCCGGCCGACCATAATGATATCAGTGCCGCGAATTTATGAGCGGGTCTATGCGGGCATACAGGCGAAACTGGCCGAGGGCCCGGGTTTTTCCCGCTGGCTATTCAATTTTGCTGTCGATGTGGGTTATACCCGGTTTGAGTGTCAGCAGGGAAGAGGGTACCGGAAACTGTCGCATGTGTTGTGGCCACTATTAAAAAAATTGGTGGCTGATAAAGTGATGGGCAAACTGGGTGGCCGGTTGCGCATGGTGATGAGCGGTGGCGCTGCATTATCGCCGCAGGTTTCGCGCGTTTTTATTGGTCTCGGCTTGCCGATTCTGCAAGGATATGGAATGACCGAGAGCAGCCCCGTCGTTTGCGCCAACCGGATCGAGGATAATGTGCCGGCCAGCGTCGGCCTGCCTATTCCCGGCGTGGAAGTCAAGCTGGGAGAAAGTAACGCATTGCTGATCCGCGGGCCGAACGTGATGCTGGGCTACTGGAATAATCCGGAAGCAACCCGGGCGGTCATCTCACCGGATGGCTGGCTGAATTCCGGCGACATCGCATCGATTGATGCCCAGGGTCACGTGACCATCACCGGGCGATTGAAAGAAATTATTGTGTTATCCACGGGTGAAAAAGTGCCGCCGGCTGATATGGAAGCGGCGATTTTGCGCGACCCGCTATTTGAACAGGTCATGTTGATCGGGGAATCGCGTTCTTATTTGAGCGTGCTGGCCGTGTTAAATCCTGCCCGGAGGCAGGAATTCATGGCGCATTATGGTCTGGACGATGATTTGACGAACGAGCAGCAACGGCAACAGGCCGAGAAAATTTTGCTGGAAAAAATCACCCGCCAGACGAGTGAATTCCCAGGTTATGCCAAAATACGCCGTGTCGCGCTCGCGCAGGAGCCGTGGAGCGTTGAAAATGGCTTATTGACGCCGACCTTGAAATTAAAGCGCGCGAAGGTGCTGGAGCAGTATCAGGAAGACATCGATCGATTGTATGCGGGGCATTAATTCAACAAACCGGCTGGTTAACCTACCGCCGGGCGGCAGCGTGGGCAGCGCGCTAAATTTCTCATTGTCAGTCAAATTTTTCCGGCGTAATATTTACTCTGTTATTTTGGAAAAATAACAGAAAAGTAGATACTTCATTCAAGTAGATACTTCATTCAAGTAGATACTTCATTCAAGTAGATACTTCATTCAAGTAGATACTTCATTCAAGTAGATACTTCATTCAAATAAATTTTTTGAAGGAGTGCTTGATCATGGCAACAACAATAATTAATTTATCCAGTCTCGATGGCAATAATGGTTTTCGGATGGATGGGGTGATAGATCATGGTATTTTGGGCAGATCGGTCAGCGACGCAGGGGATATCAACGGTGATGGTTTTGATGATGTGATTATCGGTGCTTCTGGAGCAAACACCAATTACGTGGTGTTTGGCAAGGCTTCTGGTTTTGCTGCCACGCTGGATGTATCCAGTCTTGATGGCAGCAACGGTTTCCGCTTAGATGGGCCGGCAGGTGATTTTTCGGGTTTATCGGTCAGCAAAGCAGGGGATGTCAATGGTGATAATTTCGATGATGTGATTGTCGGTACTTATGGAGCTAACGCTAGCTACGTAGTATTTGGCAAGGCTGCTGGTTTTGGCGCCGCGTTTGACCTATCTGGTCTGGATGGCAGCAACGGTTTCCTGCTGGATGGGACAGCGACAGGGGGCACAGTAGGCAGACAAGTCAGCGATGCCGGGGACATCAACGGCGATGGCTTTGATGATGTGATGGTCAGCGCCATTGGTTTCTCTTCCTACCCCGAAACTGGATCCAGTTACGTGGTGTTTGGCAAGTCTGCCGGTTTTGATGCTACGCTGGATCTGTCCAGCTTGGATGGTAACAATGGTTTTCACCTGGATGGGGCGGCGGCGTATGGTGTTTTTAGCATATCGGTCAGCAGCGCGGGAGACGTCAACGGCGATGATTTTGATGATGTGATTGTTGGTGCTCCTGAAGCCGGTTATGTGGTATTTGGCAAGGCTTCCGGTTTTGATGCCACGCTGGACTTCTCCAGCCTCGATGGCAGCAACGGTTTCCGCTTGGGTGAGACGACGGATGCATTGCTTACTAGATCGGTTAGCAGTGCAGGCGATGTCAACGGCGATGGTTTTGATGATGTGATTATTGGTGCTTATGGTAGTACGAACGGTTTCAGCTCTGGTGCCAGCTTTGTGGTATTTGGCAAGGCTACCGGTTTTGATGCCACGTTGGGCTTATCCAGTCTCGATGGCAGTAACGGTTTTCGTATGGATGGGGTGGCGGCGTTTGATTTTTTGGGCGACTCGGTCAGCAGTGCCGGGGACGTCAACGGTGATGGGTTTGATGATTTGCTTGTCGGTGCTTCTGGTGCTGACCCAAACGGCGAATCTTCCGGCTCCAGTTACGTGGTATTTGGCAAGGCATCCGGTTTTGATGCTACGCTGGATTTGTCCAGTCTTGACAGCAGTAGCGGTTTGCGTCTGGATGGGGTGGCGGCGTTTGATTTATTGGGCGAATCGGTCAGCAGTGCCGGGGACGTCAACGGTGATGGGTTTGATGATTTGCTTGTCGGTGCTCCTTTTGCTGAAGATGGCTTCGGTTCCAGCTACGTCGTATTTGGCCGCAGCAGCTTTGTTGATGAAGTAGATTTTCAAGGTACACCTGGAGATGATAATTTCACCGGCACCAAAGCGGCGGAGCGCTTCACGGGTGAAGCTGGCGACGACCGCATGATTGGCCGGGGCGGTGCGGATTCATTCGATGGCGGTGCCGGTAATGATTACATTCGCATATTAGGCGATGACTTCCAACTTGTAGATGGTGGCGCGGGTACAGATATTCTGGGGCTGGCCGGCAGCGGATTTAATCTGGATCTGTCCAGCGTGATTGATAAAATACACGGTATTGAAACCATCGGCCTGTACGGTGTCGGGGATAATTCATTGACGTTGACCGCGCAGGATGTATTGGACTTGTCGGATACAACGAATACGCTGAAAGTTAAAGGCAATGCCGGAGATAGTGTGATGGGGTTGAGCAGCGGTTGGGAGGATGGCGGCATTCGCGGTAATTTCCATGAATATACGCAAGGGGATGCAGTGCTGCTGATCAAGGTGGGTGTGGCGACGGATTTTGTTTTAGGAGGCGCTGGTTAATTTGCTTGTATTGGCCGGCGAATTACTCAACATTTTCTCAAGGAGTCTCTGAGTACCTGTCATTTCGAGTGCGGAGCGAAATCTGTGGTGTTGGATTCCTCATTGTGCTCGGAATGACGAGCGCAGGTTAGATTCAGTTGATAACTTTGTCACAGGGAGGGATTATGAATGCCAATCTGGGAGATATGAGCCGCAATCAAAGCAGACGGCTTGCGCCCGCGTCCTACAGACTATTAGAAACATGCCTTGAAATCAAAACAACCAATACCAAAATTCTCGCAGGATGTCTGCACCGTTCTCCTGCAACCATTCGTACCCAGTTTCAGAGAATTCTTGCGCTGATGGATGCGCATTGCAGGTACGAGGCATTACGGATTACGGAAGAAAGAGGCCTGATTCGGCGGAAGCGGCGGTAATCCGGGTATTGTTGAAGAAGATTGAATTCAGCGGTATGTTATGCGGGTTGCAGACTTGAAGTAATGCAACCGTTTCGGCAACTCAGGCAACAATGATAACAGGCAGCGCTTTACTTTTATCCGCGCTGCCTGGTTATTTTCTAGATGCCCAAGTCACCTGAGTACAATATTATTTGGTTCCTCCGAGACCTATGCGTTCCAGCAGAAAGTAATCGAGGTGGAAGAAAAAGAAAGGTCCAGCGTGTCCGAATATATTTCCATGATTGTTTATGCCACTGGGAAATAGTGCGAGATCAGCTGGCGCGTTCACTACCAAATCGGCCAGGTTTAGCCGCACACCGGGCTTGGGTATGAGATAGCTATTATTCCTCTCATTTACGGGTCTCGTCACGAAGGTGATCAGTATCTCGTTGTTGTCATTGAACCTCAATCGATTGCTGATAGTAGGGAATTCAGGGGTTCCTTCGACAAAGTAAGTATGAAATTTCCCCTGTGCATTCCACACGCCGATGCGTTCGATTGCACCTCCAACAAACGAGTAGCCCAAAACGTTACCCCGATTGTTGATACCCATCGCCCAAGAATCTGGTTCCGTAGGGAGCGGCTCAAGCAGCATAGTCAAGTTTGTGCGGGGATCAAAGCGAAAACCTCTAAAGCCGAGTCCATCAATAAACGTGGTACCGACAATAATCCCCTGGTTATTCATACCAGAGGGAGTGGTGAATGAAATATCCGGTCCGAAATCCAGCGGAGACACTTCGCCATTTTTGTAAAGCGCCAGCCTTTCATTGAAGTTCTCATCTAAGGAAAGAATCATTGCCACGCCCGGATCATTGAGTAGTATTACTTGGCTGGAAATTTCACCCGGTAGGCGCGGAATCAGCTGCACTTCATTTCCATCAAACAAGGCAGCCTGAGTAAAGAAATTTTCCAAATCAGTAATAACAAAGCCGCCGATCGTACCGCCTTCATTGGCTCTATTGGCAAAAAAACCTTTCGATTTCTGTAAAACATTTACAGTCCCCTGCTCGAATATTGCGGCATAAGAATTGAAAATAAATGACGGTTCAAATTCTAAATACTCAAAGAAAGTACCATAAATGCGGCTCTCGTTGGTAATAGCGATGGGAAAGAAAGAAACAAACAAAAATTCTGGCGGAATTGTAAGTGTTTCAAGGATACCAACATGGAGATACTGCGGCGCTATGCCTAATGCTGCACCTGTTGTGGCTGCTTTCTCAGGTAAAACGATGCCTTGATTGCTATTTTCCAGCGGCTGGAATTTTTCAGGGTGTTTCTCGGCCAGCTTGGCGTAGACCGAAGCGGGAATATTATTCACTTGGCCGGTCAGGCACGGATCAATGACCTTAGCCCCCTGCAACCGTTGGGCGTTAATAGTCTTCATGATGGTTTGCCTATCGAGTTGATCCCCTCTCACAAACTTCAGCGAACCTTGCTCTCTCAAAATACATCCCATCTCTTTGCCTGGATCCGCGAGCGCTACTTCAAGTGGCAAGAGTAATGCAGCGAGTATTCCACCAACTGCGATAACAAATCGTTGCTTGATATTTTTCATGATAGCTTGCCTCATTTAGAAATTAATAGAATGAATGCCACTAAATATTTCCTGCTTGGACTTTCAATATAACTGCCGGAATCAATTGTTTTCTGGTCGCCACCTCGCAGCATGTTTATACTTGCATTGGATTGAGTAAGTTGCTCGGTAAAGATAGCATTTCGTTCACCTGATCAGTTGTAGTTTTCCAACTGTACCTTCGTCGTATCTCAAATTTAGTGCGGGCACGATCACGCATCGATATTCTGTTTCTGGATGGGGGTCACATGTTCCAAGACCGCCCCCCTCGAATAGGTTATCCCACCTGCTGGCTGGTTGCGTGTAGATGTGGCTGATTGCGGTGCCTTGCTGGAATGGTTGATCGAGAAAATGGAGAACTGCCTTGCCTTTTTCACCGTCATGCCAGAAGACTGCGTTAAAGGCACCTGGAACGGGTGCATAGCCTAAACCGGAACTCAAGGTATGAAATGGCGAATCTTTGGATGGAATATTCACGATTAAATCACCTACCCCAGTTACATCGTTCATGTTGCGTTGATAGTCAATTTTATTTACAAACTCAACCGGAATATCCGCGCGATATAAGCTTGCGGCATACCGGGCATCATTGGTGTAAATGGCGAGAGTATAAACGTGGAAAGCTCCTGGGATATCTACCTCGGCTTGAGCCGCTTCCTCCGGTTGAGACACTAAAATAGCCACATCAACCGCCACTTGATTCTGATTAAGAGGTTTCCTCTGGTCTACGGTTGGGTCGATACCACGAAAGTTGGCAATCACTACAATTCCCTGATCGGGTCCGCCAAATCCAACGCTCGCTGCTGGGATGAGATTATATCCGGCGGGTAGTAGCGGCAGTAGCCTGGAGGCGCTAACAGCAATAATGTTGACAACTTCCTGTCCGAGCGAGTTGCCATAAGTATGCACAAGTTCCACATCTGCCCGTGCCCAGCTACACTGGCCGAGCAAACTCATCATGACAATGCACCCGATAAAAATTCTTTTCAATAGCCAAGAGCTGTTTTTTAAGCCTTTATCCTGGATTCCGAAACCAGATAAGATTGTAATTTTAAAGTACATTGTTATCACCTCTTCACAAATGGTTGAGAGCCAGCTGACATTGCCTCGATGAAGCCGATCCAAATGAAATATTTCTTTCTCCTCCTTTCTACTATTAGTAAGTTGGCAACCTTTGATCCAGCAGAGGCTTGGTGTCGGGGTAATTGGTATCAAGGTCATTATTTTTAACAATTAAAACGGTACGCTATCAATTATCAGATTCGTTCAGTTTTTTTGATAATGTAAAAAATAACAAAAAAAAGAGCAATACTGCAAATGCATACAAATAACCCGATTAATCACCGTTTGCAGCTATTGGTTCCAGGTGGATGGCGTAAACTATGAAAGCTTGTTTGATCGCGTTAGATCTGCATCTTGGGATCTTTGAACCAAAAGAGCGATTTGTATCTGATCTTTTAAGGAAGCTGAGCAATTTGGTGAGCAAGATGAGATGCATGGCAGACAGAGCAAAAACCAACGAGGCCTATCATAGTAATAAGCGAGTTTTCGAGTACCGGCCTAACGCGGCAGATCGCTTGCGCAGACGATTATTCAGCGTATTTCCAACTGTTCCAGGAGTTTTCCATCAAATAATCCGCCAGTAATTCCCTGGCCCAGTCGGGCATTGTATGTTGTTGTAAGTTAACGTAGTTGCTGCTAATTGCAGCGACTTGCTGAAACGGATTATCGGCACTCGAATTGTTCAAAACATAAACCCGGTCGCAGAGCGGCAGCGTGGGCAGCGCGCGAAACTTCTCATTGTCAGTCAAATTTTTCCGGCGTAATATTGATTCTGTTATTTTGGAAAAATAACAGAAAAGTAGATACTTCATTCAAGTAGATACTTCATTCAAGTAGATACTTCATTCAAGAAAGTTTTTGATAAATCTTTTTGAAGGGGTTCTGATCATGGCAACAACAACAACAACAACAACAACAATAATTAATTTATCCAGTCTCGATGGTAATAATGGTTTCCGCTTGGATGGGACGGCGTATGATGGTGCGGGATCAGTGAGCAATGCAGGAGATGTCAACAGCGATGGTTTTGCTGATTTGATTGTCGGCGCCTCTGGAGCTGATCCGAATGGCGATTTTTCCGGCTCCAGCTACGTGGTATTTGGCAAAGCTGCTGGGTTCGATGCGACGACGGATTTATCCAGCCTCGACGGGAATAACGGTTTTCGCCTGGATGGAGTGGCGACGGCTGACTTATTGGGCATATCAGTCAGTAGCGCGGGGGATGTCAATGGCGACGGTATTGCTGACGTGATTGTTGGTGCTTCGGGTGCTGATCCGAACGGTACTCTCAGTGCCGGCTCCAGTTACGTGGTGTTTGGCAAGGTTGCCGGTTTTGATGCCACACTGGATCTATCCAGCCTTGACGGCAGCAACGGTCTTCGCCTGGATGGAGTGGCAGCGGGAGATAGAGCCGGTTTTCCGGTTAGTGGTGCAGGGGATGTCAATGGCGACGGTATTGCTGACGTGATTGTTGGTGCTTCGGGTGCTGATCCGAACGGTACTCTCAGTGCCGGCTCCAGTTACGTAGTGTTTGGCAAGGCTTCCGGTTTCAGTGCCACGCTGGATTTATCCAGTCTTGATGGCAATAATGGTTTTCGGCTGGATGGGACGGCGATATTTGATTTGTCGGGTTTTTCGGTCAGCAATGCTGGAGACGTCAACGGCGATGGTTTTGCTGATGTGATTATTGGTGCTCAACAAGCTGACGTGAACGGTTATGACTCTGCCGGCTCCAGTTATGTGGTATTTGGTAAGGCTAGCGGTTTTGATGCTGCATTGGATTTATCCAGTCTCGATGGCAGTAACGGTTTTCGTCTGGATGGGGCAGCGGATAATTTTTCAGGCAATTCGGTCAGTAGTGCCGGGGATATTAATGGTGATGGTTTTGCTGACTTGATTGTTGGTGCTTTCGCTAGTAATCCGAACGGAGCTGCCTCCGGCTCCAGTTATGTGGTATTTGGTAAAGCTAGCGGTTTTGATGCCACATTGGATTTATCCAGTCTCGATGGCAACAACGGTTTTCGCCTGGATGGAGCAGCGGCGTATGATTATTCGGGTACGGTCAGTAGTGCAGGGGACGTTAATGGTGATGGTTTTGCTGACTTGATTGTTGGTGCTATCGGTGCTGATTCAAATGGAAATAACTCCGGCTCCAGTTATGTGGTGTTTGGCAAGGCTGCCGGTTTCAGTGCCACACTGGATTTATCCAGCCTCGACAGCAATGATGGTTTTCGCCTGGATGGAGCGGAGCAGCGGCGTATGATCAAGCAGGCGCTTCGGTCAGCAGTGCAGGCGATGTCAACGGCGACGGTTTTGCCGATGTGATGGTCGGTGCTCCCAGTGCTGATCCGAACGGCAGTTATTCCGGATCCAGTTACGTGGTGTTTGGCGGTGATTTTACCGGAGCAGTGACTGCTTTGGGAACAGCCGCAGCGGATAAACTCAAGGGCAGCAAGGCGGTAGACCGCATCGTGGCTGGTGACGGCGACGATACGTTGATTGGGCGCGGCGGGGCGGATGTGTTTCATGGTGGCGGAGGCGATGACGTCATCGAGATCCGCGATGTTGATTTCCAGCTAGCCGATGGCGGCGCAGGCACCGACACGCTAAAACTGGACCGCAGTCACCTGGATCTGAATCTCGCTGACGAACGTGGCCGGATCAGCGACATTGAAGCCGTCGATATGACTGGCCAAGGTCACAATACGCTGACTTTGACCGCATTGGACGTGCTCAACCTGTCGAGTACCAGCAATACGTTGCAAGTGGATGGTAATCACAATGACCGCGTTGTTGGACTCGATAGCGGCTGGAGCGATGGCGGCATTGCGGATGGTTACCATACGTTCACCAATGGTGAAGCGGTGCTGCTGGTGGGCGTGCAGGTGACGACGGATTTTGCTTGATAAAGCCAGAGAAACTGTCATTTCGAGCACAGCGGGAAATCTGGTTGGTGTTGGATTCCTCATTGTGCTCGGAATGACGAATGCTGAAATCGCAGCATTTTGCCGGAGCAGGTTACTCCAATCCACATGCTGTTCGATTCACAGTAGTATGCCTGACCCTAAAATGTTCATGTATTAACTTTCTTCCACAAATTAATTTTAATGGCATATTTTAATTCGATGTGCCACAATAATTAGCATTATGCCAAAATTATTCACGCAAACCGAAGTTCAGCTCGATCCCCAGGGACGCTTGGTGATACCTGCACCGCTCAGGCGTTCGCTGGGTTTTGAGTCTGGAGATCACTTAATTGCCCGTATGGAAGAGGGGCGTTTGATTCTGGAGAAAGCCGAAACGGTCAAACAGCGTCTCAAGAATCGCTTTGCTCATTTGCCGCCAACCGTCAGCTTGACTGAAGAACTGATTGCGGAGCGGCGGCAAGAGGCGAAGCGGGAAGCCAATGAATGACAACTGTTCTTGATGCTTCCGCTTTGCTCAGCTTTTTGCAAGACGAACCAGGGAGCGATCAGGTGGAGGCAATTCTGCCGGAAGCGATTATCTCCAGTGTCAATTGGGCTGAAGTGGTGCAAAAATCGGTTAGGGCCAGTGTTGATGTCAACGGAATGCGGGATGATCTTGAAGCGCTGGGGTTGAAGGTTTTTCCCTTTACCGCCGAGGAAGCCGAGCTTGCCGGACGGCTTTGGCAGCAGACGCGGCATGCCGGCTTATCGCTGGGAGATCGTGCCTGCCTGAGTGTAGGCATGCAATTGCAAGTTCCCGTGTTGACTGCGGATCAAATCTGGACTACGCTGGATTTGCCCGTTACTGTGCGGTGTATTCGTTAGGGTTTTAACCAGGCTGTCAGCAGAATTTTTCCAGTGTGGTATTTACGTTGTCATTTTGAAAATACCGGCTTGAACAATTACATGCATAGACTCAGTTGCTTGGTTATTCATCCATCAGGGCCGGTTTTTCCCATCAAATAATCCGCCAGTAATTCCATCGCCCAGTCTGGCATTGTATGGTGTTGAAAATTAATGAGGTTGCCACGGATTGCAGCAACTTGCTGAAACGGATTATCAGCGCTCGAATTATTCAGAACATAAACCCGGTCGCAGAGCGGCAGCGTTTGCTTGATAAGCTTTAATACCCTGGGAATCCGGCTCATCACTTTTTCATCCGCAACATGATGTCCGCCTTTGCTGACACGCTGCGCTATGCGTGCTTGATTGAGCGCAACGTCGCTCAGGTGAATAAACACCAGAATGATTTCATAACCCAGTGTTTTTGCTTGTGCGATAAAATCGATTTTTGAAGGATGCGAGAATACGGTCTCAAAACAAAAGCTCCTTCCTTCCCGCAATAATTGCAATCGCATTTGTTCCGCCAGTTTTGCCGCATCATAGCTGTGGGCTTCCGGTGCATGGGGATACAGCAGTTTTGCCACGATATCGGCATTTACAAACGGCATGCCTCTGGGCGCCAATTGCGTGCGGTAAAAGGTGCTTTTGCCGGCACCATTTCCGCCTGCCAGCACCCAAAGTTGCTTTTTTGCATTCAAAGTACTGCTTCACTCATTTCAATGAATTCACCTTGCTGGAATTTTCCGGTTTTTATTGTTCCATCCGGGCTGATTTGCTCCAGATAACCAGGGTGCGTTAATGAGATTTGATATTTTATCGGGCTGCTTGTCACCGTTTGCGGCAGCATCGCATTCGCGCGTTCAGTTTCAAGTGACTGAAATACTGCATCAGGATCAATCGATCCACCAAGAGTGGGCTCAATCGTGATTGTTGCCAGGCCCGCCGAAATCGACAACAGGTCATCCGGGTCCAACATCGTGCATACGTTACGTCCCATTTCCGCCCAGTATTCAATCTGCTCGGCGGTGCTGCGATGAAACCGCTCACCGGTCAATGCCGCAGCCTGCATCAAATTTTCCTGCAAACGAATCGGGGAAGCTGACTTTGCCATGGTATTACCTCATTTATCAGTGGTAAAAATTTGATTGTAGCAATTTGCTACATAATTTTCCATAGCTTTGATTCGTTTTTATCAAGACTAAAACTACCCGATTGTCAGCAGGATTTTTCCGACGTAATATTGATTCTGTTATTTTGTAAAAATAACAGAAAAGTAGATACTTCATTCAAGTAAGTTTTTTGATAAATATTTTTTGAAGGAGTGCTTGATCATGGCAACAACAATAATTAATTTATCCAGTCTTGATGGCAATAACGGTTTCCGCTTGGATGGGGCCGCGGAATTTGATTTTTCGGGCAAAGTGGTCAGCAATGCGGGTGACGTTAACGGCGATGGTTATGCTGACGTGATTGTCAGTTCTTACGGCGGTGGAGGTAGCTCCGGTGGCTCCAGTTACGTAGTGTTTGGTAAGGCTTCCGGTTTTGCTGCCGCACTAGATTTATCCACCCTTGATGGCGATAACGGTTTCCACCTGAATAGCTCGGATTACGGGATTACGGGTTTAGCTTTAAGTAACGCAGGAGACGTCAACGGCGATGGATTTGATGATGTGATTGTTGGTGCTCCCCATGCTTTCCCGAATGGCCCTATCTCTGGATCCAGTTACGTGGTGTTTGGCAAGGCTTCCGGTTTTGCTGCCACAATGGATGTATCCAGTCTTGATGGTAATAACGGTTTTCGCCTTGATGGAGTGGCATTTGATCTTTCGGGCAATTCGGTCAGCAATGCAGGAGACGTGAATGGCGATGGTTTTGATGATTTGATTGTCAGCGCTCCCTTTGCTAGCCAGAATGGTGATTTTCCGAATGGCGATTTTTCCGGCTCCAGTTATGTGGTGTTTGGCAAGGCTGCGGGCTTTGGTGCCGCGATGGATTTATCCAGTCTTGATGGCAGCAACGGCTTCCGCGTGGATGGGGTAGCAGGTGATTTTCTAGGTGCTTCGATTAGCAGTGCAGGGGATGTTAACGGTGACGGTTTTGCTGATGTGTTTGTTGGTGCAGTACAAGCTGATCCGAACGGCCCTGGATCCGGCTCCAGTTATGTGGTGTTTGGCAAGGCTGCCGGTTTTGCTGCTACGCTAGACGTATCCAGTCTCAATGGCAGCAACGGTTTTCGCTTGGATGGGGTGGCAGCGTATGATGCTTCTGGCGTTTCTGTTAGCAATGCAGGAGATGTCAACGGCGACGGTTTTCATGATTTGATTGTCAGTGCCCCCTTTGCTAGCCCGGATGGCGATTTTTCCGGCTCCAGCTACGTGGTGTTTGGCAAGGCTGCCGGTTTTGACGCCACAATTGATTTATCCAGTCTTAATGGCAGCAACGGTTTTCGCGTGGATGGAGAGGCGGTAAATAATAATTCGGGTTTTTCGGTTAGCGGTGCTGGAGACGTCAATGGCGATGGTTTTGCTGATGTGATTATTGGTGCCCCTGGCGGCTCGAGCAACGCCTACGCCGCCGGCTCCAGTTACGTGGTGTTTGGCAAGGCTGCCGGTTTTGCTGCCACGCTGGATTTGTCCAGCCTCGATAGCAATAGCGGTTTTCGTCTGGATGGAGTGGCGACGTTTGATTTTTCGGGCAATTCAGTCAGTAGCGCGGGGGACGTCAATGGCGATGGTTTTTCTGATGTGATGATCGGTGCTCCTAATGCTAACTCGAGCAACGGCTTAACCGGTTCTAGTTATGTTGTGTTTGGCGGTGACTTTACCGGTGCGGTGACCGCTTTGGGAACCTCTGGCGCGGATAAACTCAAAGGCAGCAAGGCGGTCGACCGCATGGTGGCGGGTGACGGCGACGATACGCTGATCGGCCGCGGCGGCGCGGATGTGTTTCATGGTGGGGCCGGTGATGACACGATCGAAATCCGCGATGTTGATTTTCAGCTTGCCGATGGCGGTGCAGGAATCGACACATTGAAGCTGGACCGCAGCCACCTGGATCTGGATTTGACTATGGAACGTGGCAGGATCAGCGACATTGAAGCTGTCGATATGAAGGGTAATGGGCACAATACGCTGACTTTGACCGCATTGGACGTACTTAACCTGTCGACTACAAGCAATATGTTGACCGTGGATGGTAATCACAATGACAACGTCGTTGGACTCGATAGTGGCTGGAGCGATGGCGGCATTGCGGATGGTTACCACACGTTCACCAATGGTGAAGCGGTGCTGCTGGTGGGTGTGCAAGTGGCAACGGATTTTGCGTAAGGATTTGTGAATAGCTGTCATTTCGGACGCAGTGAGAGAGCTGGATTGTTGAATCTCTTAAGATGTTCGAAGTGGCACTAACCGCTGCATCAGACAGAAAATTAGTTCTTGAAACTATACTGTTAATTCACTACGATGACGATCGAGTTTCGTTGAGGAATAGACCATGGAAAAATTGAATCGCATCACCCAAAACCCCGATGTGATGGGAGGAAAAGCATGTGTTCGTGGAATGCGTGTTACAGTCGGCATGATCGTGGGACAAATCGGCGCAGGCTACAGCGTGGATGCAATTCTTGCCGACTATCCCTACCTTGAGTATGAAGATGTTATGCAGGCACTTCGGTATGCTGCATGGAGAGCTGAGGAGCGAGAGGTCATATTGGCTTCCTTATGAAACTGCTTGTTGATATGAACTTGTCTCCACGCTGGATTGGTTTGTTAGAGAATGCGGGCATTAAGGCAACCCATTGGTCAACACTCGGTGCGAAGAACGCACCGGACACTGAAATTATGACCTACGCTAAGGTAAATGGTTATGTAGTCCTCACGCATGATTTAGACTTCAGTGCTATTCTTGCCGCCACGCACGGCGAAAAACCCAGCGTGGTTCAAATCAGGGCGGATGATGTCAGTCCGGATGTTATTGGATTGCGAGTCATCGCCGCTTTGGGGCAAATGGCCTCTGAACTGGAAGAAGGTGCTTTGCTGACCATTGATTCCAATCGTGCCAGAATGCGGTTATTGCCGTTAAAACTCAGGTTGTTGGATGGAACGTAAAGTCGTCGTCCATCATGGAAAAGCATTGTTAAAAACTCATATTTATCACTGCTAACGCAGGAGAAATCTTTGGGATTCAACGCTTGGATTTTTTGCTGTGCCCGATTGTCAATCCAGTTTTTCCGGCGTAATATTGATTCTGTTATTTTGGAAAAATAACAGAAAAGTAGATACTTCATTCAAGCAGGTTTTTTGATAAATCTTTTTGAAGGAGTTCTGATCATGGCAACAACAATAATTAATTTATCCAGTCTCGATGGTAGTAATGGTTTCTCTGTGGATGGGGTGGCCGCATATGATCTATTGGGCTGGTCAGTCAGCGGTGCAGGGGATATCAACGGTGATGGGTTTGATGATGTGATTGTCAGAAAAAATATTAGGAATTTCAACCGGTTATATTAATATCAACGGTGATGGGTTTGATGATGTGATTGTCAGTGCCACTGGTGCTGACTCGAATGGCCCTTACTCTGGTTCCAGTTATGTGGTGTTTGGCAAAGCTTCTGGATTCAGTGCGGCGATGAATTTATCCAGCCTCGATGGCAACAGCGGTTTCTCTGTGGATGGGGTAGCCGCATATGATCTATTGGGCTGGTCAGTCAGCGGTGCAGGGGATATCAACGGTGACGGGTTTGATGATGTGATTGTCGGTGCCCCTTTTGCTAGTCTGAATGGTGAAATTTCCGGATCCAGCTTCGTGGTGTTTGGCAAAGCTGCCGGGTTTGCTACCACGATGGATCTGTCCAGTCTTGATGGCAGCAACGGTTTTCGTCTGGATGGGGTGGCGGAAGGTGATTTTTCGGGTTTATCGGTCAGCAGTGCCGGAGACGTCAACGGCGATGGTTTTGATGATTTAATAGTTGGCGCTCCACAAACTGATCCGAATGGTGCTTTCTCCGGCTCCAGTTACGTGGTGTTTGGCAAGGCCTCTGGTTTTAATGCCGCGCTGGACTTATCCAACCTCGACAGCAATGATGGTTTCCGCTTGGATGGGACGGCATATAGTCTATCGGGCAGATCGGTCAGTAGTGCCGGAGACGTTAACGGCGACGGTTTTGCTGATTTTCTGGTCGGTGCAGTTATAGCTATAGCTAGTCCGAACGGCAATGTTCCCGGCTCCAGCTACGTGGTATTCGACGGCAACTTCAACGGTCAGGTAACTGCCTTGGGTACAGCTGGGGCAGATAAACTCAAGGGCAGCGCAGCGGTCGACCGTATCGTGGCCGGTGATGGCGACGATACGCTGATCGGCCGCGGCGGCGCGGATGTGTTTCATGGCGGGGCCGGTGATGACACGATCGAAATCCGCGATGTTGATTTTCAGCTTGCCGATGGCGGTGCAGGCACCGACACGTTGAAACTGGACCGCAGCCACCTGGATCTGAATCTGACCAGCGAGCGTGGCAGGATCAGCGACATCGAAGCCGTCGATATGCTTGGCCAAGGGCAAAATATATTGACTTTGACCGCATTGGACGTGCTCAACCTGTCGACTACCAGCAATACGTTGACCGTGGATGGTAATCACAATGACAGCGTCGTTGGACTTGATAGCGGCCGGAAGCTCGCTTGTCTTTTTAACAGGCGAGCTTCCTCAGGGAGACTTTGAGCAGCTCAGTGGAGGCACTGGATTGGTTAATTCCAATCGTACCGGAATGCGGCGGTGTTTTTACCTCAATACGCATTGATTATTACCGTTCATAATCTGTTTCTTTCCGGATTAATCCGCCATGAACGATAGAGCCGTAAAAATTCCTTATACACTTGCAATCATCGGGGGCGCCATCTTATGGCAGGTAACGGCGGCCATAAGCAATAAAAACGAAGCCTGGGATGATCCATTCTATTGGTCCGCGACTTATCCGCTTGCAATTCTGCTGGCGGGCTGGCTCGGATACCGGTTTCCCGAGAAACCGTGGCGCTGGGGATATGCGATCATGTTCGGGCAAGCCGGCATGCTGCTGCTGTCCGGTTCCGGCTTTGGATTGCTGCCGCTGGGAATGATTCTGTTCGGCCTGCTTGCGCTGCCTGCCGCCGCATTTGCACAAGTAACCGCCAAAATCCATGGGTACGTTCAAAAAAGATGACTGCCGGATTGCGTACCGGTTCTCCGGGATCCGGCCTTGCGCCGATCAGTAATGGGCGCCATTCGGTCCTGCGGGCACTTCTGTTGCCATTGCCAGTGCTGTTGCTGTTGACGGGATGTTTTACGGATGCCGCCATGATTTCACTTCATTTTTATAAAAAATAACCATTTCATTGCAGCAGTTTGCTACAGCATTCTCCATATCAAAGATTCTGTCTATAGCCGGAAAATAACCGGCTGAACTGCGGATAGCCGGACTTTAAAGCCGGATTGGCCGGGATAAATGACTGGATCGTTCTTCAAGTCATGAAGCATTGTTCTTATTTTATTCATTCATTAATCGGTTTAGGGATATTTTCCGCATAGACATGCAGGGTTTTCCAGGTTTATCATGAAACTGGTCATGGTTGCGAAGTAATGCCATCAGGATTCGGCAAGCCATTAATTTCATGGTGGGGGAGGTAATAACATGGTGGCAACGATAATCAATTTATCCAGTCTTGATGGTAATAATGGTTTTCGCTTGAATCCGATAGCGCCAATGACTCAATTTCGCATTCTTTTCCTTGGCGTTTGGAGTAAACAATGGCGTTATTCAAAAACTTCTCATTTGATTGGTGTTGTTTTTAGGGAGCTCGATTAATGGCGAAAGATGCTGGCAAGCTGGATAAAATAGTTCTGGAAGCGCGACGGAATGCGGAGAAACGTGCGCAAGGCTATCGCGCGCAGGCGCTCAAACTGTTTCCCTGGGTTTGCGGCCGTTGCGCGCGTACCTTCGATCATAAGAATTTACAATTACTGGAGGTTCATCACAAGAACAGCAATCACGATGATAACCCTCCCGATGGCAGTAACTGGGAATTGCTTTGCACTTATTGCCATGAGCATGAACATTCCAAGTTGAAGGATTCGATGGGCCGTGATGACGGCAGACAAGCAGAAGAAGCCGCTACGCATAGCCCTTTTGCCAATCTTAAGGATCTGCTGAAGAAAAAAACATAATGTAGAAAATAAATCCCGCGATTATTTTTTATCAAAAGCAAATCTGATCCAAAGCGCATTGTATTTAATCAACAGACAGTTATAATGAGAATTTCAAACCAAAGGAGCCTGGTCATGGTTAAGCTAACGGATGTAGCTGGAATTGGTCCTGTCACGATCAAGATTTTATCTGAGCATAAAATCAGAACAGTCGAAGCATTGGCTGCAATTAGCTTAACAGAGTTGCAAAAAATACCGGGATTCAGTGGAGCGGTAAGAGCGCAAGCAGTAAAAAAATCGGCTGCTGATTGCTTGCAAGCTAAGCCGGTCAAACCATTAGCGGCGGCTAGCGCAACTGCGCAGGCAAAGGCCAAAAAAGCTCCAGGCAAGATAACGGTGACAAATCCGATTACGAGTCAGCCTGAACCAGGCAAGACCGATGATGAGGGCGAAAAAAAGAAACGTAGTGATGACGGCAAGCAGAAGCTGAAAGACAAGAAAGACAAGAAAGACAAGAAAGACAAGAAAGACAAGAATAAAGATAAAAAGAAAGATGGAAACAAAAAAGGAAAAAATAAAAAGAAATCATAACTCCTTGGGCCTGATCAGGTAACGCAACTGCGCTTCATGAGCGTTACCTGAAATTGCGCTGTTTCCGTAATCCAATACAGCCACAGCAGCGGTTGTCAGCAATTTAGCGCAATCGTTAACGGGTGGCGGGTTTTGAGATAAATGACAGAGTAATTGATCAAGGCCCGGGTTATGTCCAATGATGAGTAATGAATGTATTCCTTTGCTGTATTGCTCGACCATGGCGATCAGATCGCTGCATGATGCACCGTAGATTCCAGGTTCAAAATTTACAATATTTTCAGGCATGTTTAACGCGTTTACGACTAGATGGCAGGTTTGTTTTGCTCGTAATGCAGGAGAACAAATGATACGGTCTATGGGGTATTGCCCGTGTTTTAACCATTTGCCCATTTGCTTGGCAGCTTTTATTCCGCGGCTTGTCAAGGGGCGATCGAAATCCGGTTTATTGTCTTCAGACCAGTCTGATTTGGCATGTCGCATGATAATCAATTGATGTTTAGGCATGGCTTTATTATGAGATCGATTAATTGGATTGCTGTTTTTCGTTTCGGTATATTTCATTATGGATGAATCCTACGCTGCTGTTGATTTAGGTTCAAATAGTTTTCACATGATTGTGGCAAGCCAGGTGGATGGCCGCTTGCTGATTATCGATCGTATGAAGGAGATGGTCAGGCTGGCTTCGGGATTGAATGATAAGCAGGAGCTGTCGAAAGAATCCATGCAACAGGGTCTGGAATGTTTGCAGCGATTTGGTCAACGGATCCAGGAAATTCCACTTTTGAATGTTCGCGCTGTGGGTACGAATACACTCCGTCTGGCTCGGAATGGCAACGTTTTTTTGTCGCGGGCACACAGTGCGCTGGGTCATCCGGTAGAGATCATAGCAGGACGTGAAGAAGCAAGACTGATTTATTTAGGCGTTGCGCACAGTTTATATGATGAAGTTAACCAGCGTCTGGTAATTGATATCGGTGGTGGGAGTACGGAATTAATCATCGGCCGAAGTTTTGATACCTATGCTATGGAAAGCCTGTATATGGGATGTGTCAACGTGGGTCAGCGTTTTTTTGATGATGGCAAGATAAAAGCCAAAAGAATGCGCAAAGCCGTATTGTTTGCAATGCAGGAATTGGAATCCATTGAGACGGCATATAAAAAAACAGGCTGGGATTTTGCATTGGGATCTTCCGGCACTATCATAGCAGTACGGGATGTCGTACAAGCGCAAGGTTGGTGCGATTCGGGCATTACCGCATCTGCATTGACGAAATTATTGGAAACCTTAATTGCGATTGGCGATAGTGCAGCGATTGATCTCGCAGGTATATCGGAGCGCAGAAAGCCGGTTTTTGCCAGCGGTGTAGCGATTTTGTACGGTATTTTTGAGGCGCTTAATCTGGAGCAGATCAATATATCCGAAGGTGCGTTGCGCGAGGGCTTGTTGTATGACCTGATCGGCAGGATGCATAATGAGGATATCAGAGATAAAACCATCGAAATCGTTATGCAGAGATACAGTATCGATGCCGAGCAGGCAAATCGGGTCAGAGATACCGCAGAGAAATTTTTTCATCAGGTGAGAGCCGATTGGGAATTAGACGAAAAAACAGACCTGAAATTGTTGGTGTGGGGAGCGCTGATCCACGAAATCGGCTTATCCGTTGCGCATAGCCAATATCACCAGCATGGCGCATACCTGACCGCTCATTCTGATTTTGCAGGATTCTCCCAGCAGGAGCAAATCAAGCTGGCGATGCTGGTGCGGAGTCATCGGCGTAAATTCCTACTGGAAGAATTTGAATCACTAGCCCTTTCAGTGAAAACTTCCGTGATCAGACTGTGTATTCTGTTAAGACTGGCTGTATTGTTACATCGCAGTCGCTCCAACAGCGGTTTGCCGGAAATCCACGTTGATGCGAGCAAAAACCGCATTACTTTGGATTTTCCGTCGGATTGGTTAGATCAGCACCCTTTAACATTCGCTGACTTGAATACTGAGCAAGGATTTCTACAGGCAGCTGATATTAAATTGATATTCAACTGAAGGGCGCCTCGGAATATTTTGCATCAGAGGTCACAATAATGCTCCAGGAGAAGTTGTTGCGCAGAGCGTGGTTTCGAAGTACCCGGTTTTGTGCGCTTATATGAGCCATCGCTTTGTAGCAGCCAGGCTTGTGTGTTGTCGGAGAGATAACTTAATAATCCATGTTCGATGACTGTATCGCTGGTGCGCTTTTCTTCAATCGGAAAACAGACTTCCACCCGGTGATGCAAATTGCGTGTCATCCAGTCGGCGCTGGAACAAAATACCAGCTCTTCGTCATCACCACCATTTTGGAAATAAAAAACGCGTGTATGTTCCAGGAAGCGGCCTACAATGGAACGCACACTGATATTCTCTGAAACATCTTTGATACCGGGGCGCAGGCAGCATATGCCGCGAATGATCAGATCGATTTTGACACCGGCTTGAGAGGCCTTATATAACGCTACAATAATTTCCGGATCAACCAAGGCGTTCATCTTAGCAATAATCCAGGCTTTTTTCCCCTCACTCGCAGCACCGATTTCCTTGTCGATATAGCTCAATATTCCCTTATGCAGCGTGAAAGGTGACTGTAAAAGTTTTTTTAATTTGCCCGCCCGTCCCAAACCGGTCAATTGATGAAACAGCTTGTTAACATCTTCACCGATGGCCTTGTCGCAGGTCAGCAATCCGTAGTCAGTGTACAAGCGCGCAGTTCGTGCATGATAGTTACCGGTTCCCAAATGCACATAACGCCGTAAAGTACGACCTTCTCTTCTGACAACCAGAATCATTTTACCGCGGGTTTTATAATTAACCACACCATATACCACATGCGCGCCAACCTGTTGTAATTCACTGGCTAACTCGATATTGGCTTCTTCATCGAATCTGGCTCGCAATTCAATAACCACCGTAACTTCTTTGCCTGCGCGCGCAGCGATCTTGAGCGCTTCAACAATCGCCGAATCGATTCCAGTGCGATAAAGCGTTTGCTTGATCGAAAGCACGCCGGGGTCGACGGCTGCTTGCCGTAGAAAATCTATAACGGGTGTAAACGATTGAAATGGGTGATACAACAAAATATCACCGTTATGCAACACATCAAAGATATTGGTATTTTTGACCAGGCGCTTGGGAATGTTAGGTGTAAAACCGGCAAATTTTAATTCCGGGCGATCAACCAAGTCACAGATTGCCAGCAAGCGATTCAAGTTGACCGGCCCGGTTACTCGATAAAGGTCATTTTGCTGTAATTCAAATTTTTGTAACAAAAAAGAGCTGAGAGGATCCGGACAATTATCCGCGACTTCCAATCGTACGGCATCGCTAAATCTTCGCGAAGGCAATTCACCTTCCAGAGCGCGCAACAAATCGTCGATTTCATCATCGTCGATCAGTAAATCGCTATTACGCGTAACTTTGAATTGATAACAACCGATGACATTCATGCCAGGAAAAAGATCAGTGACATGCGCATGGATAATCGAAGAAAGCATCACAAAATCATGATTCTCTTCACTATATCTGGCTGGAACTGCCACAACCCTCGGCAATGAACGCGGTGCTTGAACAATGGCCATGCCTGATTCACGTCCGAAAGCATCTTTTCCTTCCAATGAAATAATGAAATATAGATTCTTGTTAAGAACCCTGGGAAAAGGATGAGCCGGATCCAGACCGATCGGACTTAGCACTGGCAATACTTCTTCTTTAAAATAACGATGTATCCAGCGGCTGGTTTGCAGCTTCCATTGCGCGCGGCGCAGTAGCCTGATTTTATCCTTAGCCAGCGCAGGTATGATCATGTCATTCCAGACACCATATTGTTCCAGCACGAGCTGATGCGCGGTTTCACTGATGCGCGACAGCACTTCTGTCGGAGACAGGTTGTCGGGGCCCGTTTGCACTGAGCCATATTTAATCTGCTGTTTTAATCCAGCCACACGTATTTCGAAGAATTCGTCCAGATTGGTACTGGCAATACATAGAAACCTTAATCTCTCCAATAATGGAAGGGTCTCGTCCTTGGCTTGTTCGATCACACGGCGGTTGAATTCCAGCAGGCTTAGTTCGCGGTTGATATAAAGCGCGGGGTCTTTGAGGTCAACAGTATCTATCAATATGAATTGCTCGGGTTAATTATTGTAACTGGTCAATCGGCTCGATTTAAGGAGAAAGATTAAACGCTTAATTTTAGCTTAGTTTGTGCAGAACCGGATTGTCACTTCGGTGTTAGTTTGAGAAGCTTGCCGTTTTCTTCATCCGTCAGTAAATACAATGCGCCATCCGGCCCTTGTTCTACATCGCGGAAACGCAAGGTATTGATCAATAATTTCTCTTCATTGATGATTTTTTTATTATCTGTCGATAGCCGGACCAGATGCCGTCCTGCCAGTGTGCCGATAAACAAGTTGTCGCGCCATCCCGGAAACTGCTTCCCGGTATAGAACACCATGCCGGAAGGTGCGATCGATGGCGTCCAATAGTGAATCGGCTCTTCAAAGCCTTGTTCAGCATGTTCACTCTTGATTGGAATGTCATTGTAATGATTGCCATAGCTGGCCTTAGGCCAACCGTAATTTTTACCTGGTTGCGGGATATTGATTTCATCCCCGCCTTTCGGGCCATGCTCATGAATCCAAAGCTCGCCGCTTTTGGGGTGTATAGCGGCGCCCTGAACACTGCGATGGCCATACGACCAAATTTCCGGTTTGGCTTTCGTGTCGTTGACAAATGGATTGTCAGAAGGGACTGTTCCGTCAGAGCGGATACGGATTATTTTGCCAATATGATTGCCCAGTTGCTGTGCTTCTTGCGAATAATCTCCACGGTCACCCAGTGTGATAAAAAGATTTCCATCCGGTGCGAATATCAAGCGTGAACCAAAGTGTACACCGCCTTCAGTCTTAGGCCACTGACGGAAAATTACCTGCAAGTTTTCCAGGCTGCCATTTTTTAGTTCGGCTTTGGCTACTGCGGTACTGGCTTTTGATCCTTCCGGCTCCGAATACGATAAATAAATCAAACGATTTTTGGAAAACTCCGGATCCAGCGCAATATCCAGCAAGCCGCCTTGTTGCTGTACCAACACAGCAGGGACGCCTTTTATTGGTTCGGAAATACGACCATCCGGCGTAATAATGCGCAATTGGCCGATTTTTTCTGTTACCAGCAGATTGCCATCCGGCATAAATGCCATGCCCCAGGGAAATTGCAAACCTTCGGTTACTAACAAGACATCAAACTCGGTTTGGATACGCTGAGCTTGTGTAACTGGCAACAAGAGGAAACTGAAAATCAAAAGCATAACGCTTATATTAATTTTTAATGTCATTTTATTTGTAGGTGATCGTGTTGCACAATGGGCTTCCAATGTATCATTCTCGCCAATTCATCTCAACTAATCTGTTTTTCTGGTTAAAACTTGAAGATCAAGATTGAAATTCTTGCAGTGCCTGGAGTATGTATTCTGCAGTAGGACGGGGAGCCAGTTGATTATCGAACATGGCTGCATTCAAAGCGCCTAGTGTCCGCGCTTGCTCCGGATTCGTTGCGAGATGGACGGCATGCGCAACGATATCATCTGGATTCGAGTAAGAAAACTGTTCTTTCAAGTGTGGATTTGCGATTAACAAGTCCGGGTTATTTCCCAGAGGTTCACCGATGGCAGCGACTCCAAGTGCCATGGCCAGGCCGAATTTGGAAGATAAGCAACCTGCAATGCCTTGTGTATAAATAACGACTTTTGCGCGTGCCAGAGTTTCCAGGTAATTCTCTTGATTTAATCGCGGATAAAAAACCTTGGCATATTTTTCCGGTAATGCTTTATCGCTTGAAAAGCCTGTGGCCATGTTAAGCGAGGTTATGCTGGAAAGTTTCTTGATAACCTGGTAACGATGGTTCATAACCGCTGCATGACGGGCATTCCGACGAAAACTGGTTACAAAAAAAATGTCAATATCTTTTGCAGTCGCCCGATGGGCTAGAATTTGTTCCAGTGATTGAAAATTTTTCAGGTCACGCAAGCGAAACTTGGCGTCTGTCAAACAATCCTTGTAGGGCACATTATAATTAACGCCGGGCTTAAATCCAAACAGTCTTGGCGTCAGTAGCAATCTGCGGCTAAGTGACAGGAACGATCCTGGTTGTACCGGAAAAAACTGCGAGACACCGATAATCTTTTTACGAAAATCCCTCAGTATGGGCGTGTACTCGATTTGATCGGGATTATAGTTAACCTTAAAGTAAACATCTACGTTCTGTAGCAAAGGCGGGTGATATCCACCAGTGCAATTCGCAATGTTGACTGAATTGACATCATGCGTATCAATACAGAAATACCATTCGTGATTTCCTTGTTGAAACTTGAAAAGTGCCATCGCAAACAACAAATGTTCCCAATCGGTGTTT
This sequence comes from Nitrosomonas ureae, assembly GCF_900108305.1. Lineage (GTDB taxonomy): Bacteria > Pseudomonadota > Gammaproteobacteria > Burkholderiales > Nitrosomonadaceae > Nitrosomonas > Nitrosomonas ureae_B. The sequence continues at coordinate 40,680 of NZ_FNUX01000009.1, read as the reverse complement.
TGTATCGCTGGTTTCAAGCGTTCCGGAAGCGAGTGTGCAATTCTGATTTGCAGTTTGCCATTTTTTGATAATTCATCGAAGCCCTGCAGATAATAGCTCGCATAATAAGCGCGCGATGTGTCGTAGAAAGTAAGTTGCGCTTGGGTCATTTCAAATGGATAACAGGAAAAACGAAGGTAAGCGAATTCAAACGGCCCATTCTGTAACTTTAGTGCGTAAGAGTGTCAAAGCGGCAGTTTGCTGATCCATCCCGGCTTGATGCCACTGATCCAGCTTGGCGCGCGCAGTGTTGACTTCATAGGTAAGATCCAGTGCGCGGAAATCAGGCGTATAAAATACACGCGCAACCAGTGCACGTGTTGCGCCAAGCCGCGGATATTGAGCATAGATTAAATCGCTGGGAATTGGTAAACGGCTATCATTAAGTCGGCCAATACCGGCAAAACCATAAGGTATGCCAGCTTCAGATGCAATATCAGTCAACCTATCCAGAAAGCCGGAGGTTAGTACCTCAAAATGATTGGATAGTTTCATATCCAGGTACATATCGTTTAAGCCGAAGTGGATTTCACCAATACCTGGAAGTTTGACAATTTCACGCAGACGAATGGCAGCTGCCGCCGTTTCGACCAGTAAAGAAACAAATGCGCGACCATCTACCAGTTCAATGAAAGTGGCCGCTTCATTAAGCGTGCGAAACATCGGCAACATCAGCACGGTTACCCCTTGGTCGATCAACGAATTGATTTCATTGCGTGAGCCGGCATGAATGGGGTTGATGCGTGCAAATAACGCCGATTGTGTTAATTGATCACGGATAGCCTCCAGCTCATGCATCTGATGATCAGAAATCCATGCTTTCTTGGCGTCCTGGCGATGTTCTTTACCCATTCTTTCCAGATCGAGGCCAATACGATTAATACCGGCCGCATTGCCAGCTCGTGCTAAATCCGGATCATTGGTGAATAATGTGAGAACAAAGTCGCTGCCATAGCTCATGGGATGGAATCCTGGTGAAAAATTGAAAGATCTTACGGTTTCTTTATAGATTATTTGAATTGATAAGGAATCTTATCGGTATCAAATGGCAATCGCCATTCATCCGGACCAGAATAGATATAAGGATTATTAAAATAGTTAATAAAACTACTTTCGGAATAATCCAAATTTTGCAAGCCATGCCAAATGCCAGGAGGGATGGTGATCAATGTGGGTCTCAAGCGGCTTAAGTGAAAGACATTGATTTGTCCTCTTGTCGCTGAATCCGCGCGATCATCATACAAAACCAATTTTATCGCTCCATTGAGCACAAAGATCGTATCTATCTGAAATTCATGCATATGCCACGCACTGAGGGCAGCGGGGCGTAGTATGGCATGAATCATATGCCGTATTTGTTCAGGGCCGATATCCCATTCCGGGCGGTAAAGCTCCGTGGTGACGCCGTTGGATGTAATGATATTGGGCACTTCATGTTTTTTTACTCCTGCCAGTAGAGTATTTGTCGATTCACCCTCTGAAGTTACCGTTTGTTGATCTTTGATTGCATCTTTTATTGGCATGGTTCAATCTCCTGCAGCTTTGTCGATTGTAAAATTGGCTTGCGATAATGGACGAGGCGAATGCAGCGGTTTAATTATTATTATTACGTGAATTATACTTGATTCTTAAGTATGGCTGCTAAGCGTTAATGGAAGTATATCAAATTGAAGATGGTTCCATTTTTGGAAAAGAGTTGGTTAAACATAACATTTACTAGAATACGGCAATGCGCATTCGTATTCCGCCAAACAGGTTGAGCGGCGGCCCGGGTTCGTAATAGCGACCCAGCGCTGCATTGACGCGTGTATTGGCATTATATTGGGCATCGAACAGGTTGTTGACACCGAGAAACACCGAACCTTCGATCCAATTACGTCTCAATTCCCAGCCGAAGAGCAACTGCCCCAGACTATAGGCCGGATTGGTCGCGGTATTAATGTCATTTACATAAAACCCGCCGACACGATGTACATGCAATTGCCCGAAGAAACCAAAAGGGTGCGAGTAGCGTAGCAATCCTTCCCACCGGTGCGTAGGAATGCCGGGAAAAACATTGCCTTTCAGGCTTATGTCATTGACTACGTATTTTTCGAATGCAAAATCGGAGAATGTGTAGCTGACTTCTCCTCGTAAGCCTTTCCATTCCGGTGTGGCGAGACGTGCTTCCGCACCAACTCGCCGTGATTGACCGGCATTGCGGAAGAATGCGCGGCCGGGCGATGAAGTCAATTCAAATGGTGTGATTTCGTCCCAGGTACGGATAAAGAATACTGCAGTATCGTACTGAAATCCCCCCGTGTTGCCGCGAAAACCAAGTTCGTTGCTGAGCGATGTTTGCGCATTCAGATTCGGATTGAATCCACCTCTGCCAGCAGGATTGTTAAGCAATTCGGTCGTAGTTGGCGCTTCAAAGACCGATGCGGCGTGCACATAGAGTTGCTGCTGATCGGTGAGATGATACACCAGACCGGCGGAACCGCTGCCTTGCGATACCGTGCGTGAACCGGATTCATTTCCATCGCTTTTAAATTGATCTTTGACTTGATAATGCAACCAATCCCAGCGGCCGCCAAGTACCAGATCGAGCTTATCGGCAATATTCCATTCATTGCGCACAAATGGCCCAATGCTTTGCACGCGCTCGATTTGGCTTAAATTTAGTGCGCTGCGCACGCCAAAGTTGTTATTGAAGCGCTGCCGGTCATCATTTTGCATGCCGTAATCAACGCCGATCAGAAAACGGTTGGGGCGATTGAACAATTCATGATCATTGACAAACTGCATCATCAATCCACCCACTAGGCGATCAAATTGTACCTGTCCTCCATCGAAAAAAGGCTGACGGCTTTGAAAATCCCGATGAAGCATGTGTGCGGTCATGGTAAATTCTTTTCCGGCAGATAGTCTGTGACGAAAACGCGCTCCCATATCTTCTTGCCGGATTTCTTCTCCAGCGTTGTACTGCACGTTCCGTGAGGAAGCTTGTCTGGGATTGTCGCGCACTTCGGTGCTGGTTAACGCGCCCGGATCTTTGGATAACGGTGAATAAAATTCACGAAATACCAGCATCAAATCGGAATTGCTACTGGTTTGGAAATTCAGTTTGACTTGTGAAAAAGTATTTTGCATTGCACTATGATCGCGCCAGCCGTCTTGTTGCAAGTGAGAACCGAACAGACTATAGCTAAAATTTCCGCTGCGTCCACCCATGAACAGCTCAGATTTCAGGTAGCCGTATTGCCCGAATACCTGGCGCGGCATCACAGCGAATTTCTCCGGCGGCGCTTCGCGCGTGGTGATGTCGATCAATCCCCCGGATGCATTGCCATATAATGCTGCTGAAGGACCACGCACAATATCCATGCGCTCAATCAGCGATGGATCGATCGAATCCAGCTGCGTTTGCCCATCTGGCAGCGTTTGTGGAATGCCATCCACGCGCATCTGAATGCCACGCACGCCAAACGGCGATCGTGCACCAAAGCCGCGAATCGCGATGCGCAAATCCTGAGTGAAATTAAATTGATTCTGAAAGAAAACTCCGGGTGTGCCGCGCGCAAATTCATCTAAAGTCGCGCCTGGCTGAAAATCCTGCTGCGGATCGCGCTTGATTTGCGTAATACTGTTGGGAATTAGCGCAGGTGAACGCTCACTGCGGGTGGCGGTGATGCTGATGGGATCCAGGATAACAGATTGGGTGATTTCGGGTTTTTGCGCCCAGCTGGCATTCGTTAGCAGTAATAGAACAAATAGTGTGGCTTGAAAACCAAGCAGGTATCGCATTCGCAAAAAATAGCCCATTGAAAAATCTTAAGTGACAAATGCAGTGATAAAAAGCATGCACTCAAGTGCATCACTTACTCGTATGGATTTAATCCTGCTCGGTTTTCAAAATCTTTCCATAGGTGTTCAATTGAAGTTCATTCTTTCCTTCAGGCTTGATTTTCACTTCGTAACCCATGAGCGTCCCATCCGGGTTCATCACTTTATCATTTTCTCAGCTTCTTCAAGAGCGGCTTTGGAGTATGCTTTGGCAATAATGGCCTGGGCTACAGGCTCGGGCAGCGTTTCGACATCGATCGATTCTTCCTTCTGTAGAATCTCTCCATCGGCGTCATACAGAATTTCGTATTCTCGCCCATTTTCTTTGTATTCAATTTCATAAACGGCTTTACCCTCGATCATTCCTTGCTCGAATTCTACTTCTTTGGCATTGGGATAAGTTTTTTCAAAAGCTTCGAGTACAGCTTTGGGTACTTGATCTTTGCTCACTTCTTTTTCGCTAGCATGCGCTGGACCCGATGCAATCCATAACGTAGCCAGTATCGTCGTAATCCAGAATTGCGTTTTCATGATCTCCTTTGGCTGAAACCCGATAAGTACAGAATAAAACCTGTCGTTTTTTTATTGCATTTTTCCGATTTGATTGGAAAACCTTATCAAAAAAATCCTATGAGCTTCTGTTTACTCTTTAGCAAAATAATTGTCAATGCTTCAAAGTATAAGAGGAGTAAGGATTTTTGCTGGCAATGAGTTTGGCACAATTTGCGATTGCTTCTCCGTGATTTGAACATTATCATGCGGAATCATAAAAATATTAGAGATTTACAAACCTCAAATTGAAACACAATATTATTAAACAATTGATGAATTTTCCGTCATCGTCATAGTGGATAGTTATCGTGAAATACCTCAGAACCGCTTTGTCTTGCTCGGTGCGAGCAACCTGACGTTATCTTTGCGTCTAATCATTCATCTGATGCAGCAACGTTTCGGCGGGCCGAGTGAAATTCTAGTGGCGCTTGGACATGGACGTGCGTATGGAACATTTACACAGATGCTGTGGCGCGGATTGCCGGGTATAACGAATTGTGATTTATGGCGGCAACTGGATTCGATCGAAATACGTCCAACGTATGCATTATTGACCGATATCGGCAATGATATTTTGTATGGATTACCGCCGCAACAGATTTTGCGGACGCTGGAATGGTGCATTAATCAGTTGCAGAACCACTCGGCGCAGATCGTGGTGACTAATCTACCGATGACTTCGATTAAAAGTCTATCTGAGCGACGGTACATTTTTTTCCGCAATATTTTTTATCCGTCCTGCCAGTTATCTCGAGATGAAACTATTAGTCGTGCCCAAATAGTGCATCACGGTTTGGTGGACATGGCGGCGCAACGGCATTTTAAGCTGTATGAACAAAAACCGGATTGGTTTGGCCTGGATGGAATCCATGTGAATTATTGGCAGCGAAAAGCATATTATCAGGATATTTTGCGTAAATTTTCTGATCTTGGCAGGAAACAAGAAGCAATGAAGGGCACCCAGGAGTTTCTGCTAACCTGGCAGCGGCGACCTGAATTCGCTTATAAAACAGTATTGGGACGTATTTCTAACTGCCAGCAACCCAGCGGGCAGCTGGCAGACGGATCGCTTGTCTGCAAGTGTTAAGCTCTATTTGTCATGGTTGGGATACATAATCACTGTAAAGCGGACATCACGAACGTCATCTTCGGTACGATAACTATCCAGATCAAAAGGATAAGCGTTATTCGCGTCGAGTTTTTGAGCTAAGGTATCGCTGTCCAAATTGTCATACCAATGCCAATCAGCGACATCAATGCGTTCTGCGACTGCTGTAAAGTAGCGTATGCCGCCTTCGGAAAAGCTGCGCACACGTATTGGAGTAAGATTGTTGTCGCGTAAGTGAACTTCAAGCTCTGCAGCGCTTACGCGAGCAAGAACAAAGGACGGCCCCGGACGCTCCTCAACAATTGCCGCGTATTTAGGGATACCATCAACAACATACACCGTGAAATCAGAAATGCGGTGCTGGGCGCTGATTAACTGATTGAGTCCTGCTTCATTAAGGCCGGTATATGCAGTTGTTTTAGGGCCGGAGTCTTTATGCAGAACCAGTGAAAAGCGTAGCTGGTCTTTTATTTCACTGCCGGTAATTGATATCGGTCGCGCTCCAGTACGGGCAATGTTGTCATCAAGCTCTGTTACCGCGATATCTTGCAAATAGATGCTTTCGATCTCTGATTCTTCGGCATAAGAAATCGATGCAAAGCGCCGTCTTTTGTCATTACCGTAGACCGAGAGGCGCATCAGATGCATACCTGGCATCACGACATCGTGAATATGATCTGGATCAATATCGTGTGACCAGAACCAGCTTGCAGGGGGGGTTCTGGAAAATTTCATAAGTTCGCTTCTTTCTGACCCATTTGTATCTATATTTTTTATCACTTCGAGCGCTTCTTTTCTTGGGTTGATCTCCGCTGAGCATCCGGTAGTAATTATCCCGATTAAAGCAGAAATCATCCATTTCAGGAAAATTTCTTGTGGTATTTTTTTCATGATGTTTTTTCCTTTTAGATAAGGATTCTTAGACAATAGCCCAACATAATTTTCACGCCGCCTTTGTAATGCTCTTTAAGTTCCGCAAATTTGAATCTATCTTGTTTTAATATGGAATCAACGAAGCGTTCAATTTTCGCAGATAAATATTTGTAAAAAAATAAGCTCAGGATGTAATTGCGGAATTCATCAAGATTTATTTTCCTGTGCAAAATGTTGGCACTATTTCCTAAATAGTATTGAAGCTGATGGCGCCGTTCCTCGGCCCTGTTTTTATCGGTTGGATTATTTTTGTTTAATGATACTTTCATATCTGAATTGGTGATAGGTCATTGAAAATAAACTTTGCAAAGTATCCGGTTCTAGTTAGCTATAGCGTAGCTCATTCGGATTCATCTCATATTGGAATGGATTTTTTATTTACATCGCAAATGATAATCATTATGATTATCATAATCAATTGGGAACCTGATTGCGATATAAAACATAATTGCTCAAATAGAAATTCGGAATGGGATAAATCTATTTGATAACAGTAGTGATTGCATGTTTTAAATCGTAACAAGTGCCTTACAAGCAGCCGACAAGATCTATCTCTGGGCAACCAGCTATCCACCTGATAATTAAGAAAGGGCTTTGTGTGTGTGAGAAAAGGATTAATAAAGGAAGAAAAATATTTTCTGCGATGGGTTTCTGGCCGGTTCTGGACTAAAGCACATTGCTGACGAAAAAAATCCTTACCAGCGATCAGTGGCCATTGCCGCTATGTCCGGTAAATATCAATTTGGTTGTATTCGAACTTCGCTACAGGAACAGCAAACAAGACCCTATCAAAATTCTTTCCTCAAAGAATCTTATACTCCATTGTGGTTGGTGTGAACTTTGGAACTACTGCCGCGATATGGCAGGTAAATATTTCTTAAATAATTATTAATAAAATATAAATATCATGATGATGCCTGTAGAAGACTGGACCCAAGAGCTGAGCGCATTGTTCATCATTAATCGTATGCAATTACGCCGAGCCGCATACAAAATTTTAGGGGATTGGGATCTTTCGGATGATATTGTACAAGATGCTTATATTAAAGTGACCGAAGTATCGGCGATGCAGAATGTCAAACAGCCATTAGCATATCTATTTCAAATTGTACGTAACTTAGCTATTGATCGCTATCGGCGCGGTATATTTGAGACAGAGCTGTTTAAGTCAGAGGAAGAAGGATTGTTCGTTCAGGCTTTGACAGGAATGCCCGAAACTAATGCAATCAATCGTCAGCACCTGACGTTGATGGCACAGGCTTTAGCCAAGCTCCCTGAGCGTACGAAGCGGGTTTTTATGCTTTATCGTCTAGATGGATATACACATCGAATGATTGCGGATGAACTGAATATCTCGACTTCATTGGCAAATATCCTTATTCATGAGGCAACAGAACATTGCAAGAGTATTTTTTTAAAATAAGCTATCAATAGTACACCAATAAACAATTAATAATATCAATTGCTTGCATGGTAATATAGATTCTCCTCAATTTTTCCCCTGTTTTTTTGCATTCTTTACAAGCCGATTCGTCTAATCTAAATAAGAAGCATTCTTATTAAAAAAGATTTAGAACTATTTATTTGTCGATTTGAGGTATTGGTTATGACGAGTTGCTTTGATCGTGAAGATGGCGTGTTTCGCGTGCTGGTTAATCATGAAGAACAATACTCCATTTGGCCGGAATGGAAAGCCGTTCCGGGTGGCTGGAAAGATACTGGCGTATTAGGCGATAAAAAAACTTGCCTGGAGCATATCGATAAAGTCTGGACGGATATGCGGCCATTGAGTCTGAGGTTATTCATGGGCAATCAAAATTAGTGCGTTGTGCCAATGCAAGATCCATTAACACTATTTTGTTTGCCATGCGCGGGCGCCAGTGCATCGATGTATCTGCGCTGGCGGCGTTTATTGCCTTCCTGGGTAAAACTGGTACCGATTGAATTACCAGGCCGTGGTAACCGGATGGATGAGTTGCCCAAAGAAAGCTACGCTGATCTGACACAAATCCTGTGCGATGAACTTGCGCCTTCTTTGCCTGAACAATATGTTCTTTTTGGTCACAGCATGGGTGCCTTGCTTGCTTATGGCATCGCTCAGGGTTTGTGCTCTGGGCGATCATTTCCACCTAAAGCGCTACTGGTATCGGGCTGTGCGGCACCGATTCGCCAAGACAGCCAGCGCTACAACAATATGCAGAGCGATGCCGCATTAATAGCGGATTTAGGTAAGCAGGGTGGTACGCCAGAAGAAGTGTTCGGAAATCAGGAACTGCTGGTAATGACGTTGAATTTGCTGAGAATGGATTACCGGGTTTGCGGCAGCTTTGAATACTCCCAATTACCGCCTTTACCTATTCCTATCCACAGCTTTGCTGGACGTTCCGATGAAATTAGCGTTGCAAAGTTAAATGATTGGCGTTTGGAAAGTACCCGGAGATGTACGTTGGATTGGTTCGATGGAGGGCATTTTTTTCTTCGTCAATCCGAAGACTGGTTTTTGTTTGTATTAAAAAAACGTTTGATGGAAAGTCGAGCAGAGGTGCAATGTGAAACGACTGCATCTGCCTGAAGTAGTATCTGCCGCGGCTGAGATTTGGTTGCTCGAATTTGATTTTGACTCGAAGCAACTCATTGATGATTGGCCCTTGTTGAGTGTGGATGAACAGATTCATGCGCAATGCTTTCGTCAGCATGAAGACCGGGTGCGCGGCATTGTGACGCGTGCAACACTGCGTCGCCTACTGGCAAAATACTTGATGCTGCCCCCTTATAAAATACCGATTGAAAGAAACGAGTTTGGCAAGCCTCGTTTGCCCGCTTATTACGGCATAGAGTTCAATGTTTCTCATACAGGTGACTTTGCATTGATAGCATTATCCGCGAAGGGTGAGATCGGGGTTGATATCGAATATTGTCACAGGGATGTCAGTAATCTCTGGGTGCATGTGCTTTCTTCAGAAGAGTGTGCTCAAGGAATCTGGTCGAATAGAAATTTCATTGATCTCTGGGTAATCAAAGAATCCATATTGAAAGCATTAGGATTCGGGATTTCTGAGTACCTGCCGGCTATTACCGTGCTGCCCAATAATGACGGAAGTTATCGTGTCATGCATGACCAACGCGACTGGACGGAAATTAAAGCTTGGACCATTGAAGCGCCCGCACATTATGCAGCGGCGTTTGCGCTAACAAATCAACGTAACTACCTGGTGGGTAATTGATTTCCCCTGCCTTATTTCGAGACGCCATAGAGTTCAAATGAGAGTTGGATCACGAGAAAGGGCAAGAAAGTATGGAGCTGAGTTATAAAAGTTTTTTGGTGTAAATACATGCAAATTGATTGGGTATAAAAATGAATACAAGATTGATTCCATCCCGCAGTTACCCCGACAATTTCGTTACGCATCTGCAAACATCGGGGTTGATATCGAATATTGTCACAGGGATGTCAGTAATCTCTGGGTGCATGTGCTTTCTTCAGAAGAGTGTGCTCAAGGAATCTGGTCGAATAGAAATTTCATTGATCTCTGGGTAATCAAAGAATCCATATTGAAAGCATTAGGATTCGGGATTTCTGAGTACCTGCCGGCTATTACCGTGCTGCCCAATAATGACGGAAGTTATCGTGTCATGCATGACCAACGCGACTGGACGGAAATTAAAGCTTGGACCATTGAAGCGCCCGCACATTATGCAGCGGCGTTTGCGCTAACAAATCAACGTAACTACCTGGTGGGTAATTGATTTCCCCTGCCTTATTTCGAGACGCCATAGAGTTCAAATGAGAGTTGGATCACGAGAAAGGGCAAGAAAGTATGGAGCTGAGTTATAAAAGTTTTTTGGTGTAAATACATGCAAATTGATTGGGTATAAAAATGAATACAAGATTGATTCCATCCCGCAGTTACCCCGACAATTTCGTTACGCATCTGCAAACACTGGCGCGTGAACGATCGGTTGATACTGCGTTGATTGTTATTAGTGCGGAAAACGAGATACTCGTGGACAAGAAATTTGATTATGCATCACTTGATTTGCAGGTCAGAGCGTTGGCCGCGGTAATGCAAAATCATTTTTCACCTGGTGAACGAGCACTACTGCTACTGAACAACGATGAGCACTATGTGATTAGCTTTCTAGCATGCCTGTATACAGGAATCATTGCTGTACCTATTTTCCCCCCGGAGTCTCTGCGGGAAAGGCATTTGGCAAGATTGATCGCGATTGCCGATGATGCACAGGCCAGTTGTATTCTTACCAGCAGTAAGATTCTTCCGCTGATCACCAGTGTGACAACAGCACAGTTTTCCGAAGCAACCCTACTTACCGTTGATACGATAGATCAGGCTAACGCATCACGCTGGCAGGCTTATATCCCGAAGGGGGATGAGATTGCTTTCCTCCAATATACATCCGGATCGACTTCAACACCTAAAGGTGTCATGGTGAGTCATCACAATCTGATGATGAATGCCAAAGCATTTGAAGAAGGGATGTCGATCAATGAAAATGATATATTTGTCAGCTGGTTACCGCTTTACCATGATATGGGATTGATCGGTGGATTATTGCAGCCGATACATCGCGGTATTCCGGCAATATTAATGACTCCCAATTTTTTTATCGAAAAACCCGTGCGCTGGTTAGAGGTTATTTCGCGTTATCGTGCTACGGTCAGTGGCGCTCCCAATTTTGCTTTCCAACTCTGTGTCGATCGTGTCAGAAGCTCGCAATTGCTGGATATCGATTTATCGACTTGGCGTGTTGCATTCTCAGGGGCGGAACCTGTACGTAGAGAGACCATGCAAGCGTTTATTGAATGTTTCGGCCCGGCTGGTTTTTCAGCAGGTACGATTTATCCCTGCTATGGTTTAGCTGAAGCTACGCTATTTGTAACCGGAGGGGTGCGCGGAGAAGGTATGCAGACGCACGAGTTTTCTTCTGGAGCGCTTGCACTGGGACGCGCAGAGTTGGCAACGGAAGGAATGCCTATTGTAGCGTGTGGTTTTCCGGCATCCAATCATTCGATAAAAATCGTCGATCCGGAGAAGCTAATTCCTTTGACGGATGGTAATGTCGGCGAAATATGGGCGGATGGTCCAAGTCTGGCATGTGGTTATTGGAAACGTTCTCAGGAGACCGCGCAAGCTTTTGTGCATACTGAAGGAGAGCGCTGGTTGCGAACGGGGGATCTTGGTTTCATTCATGCTCGCCAGTTATACATTATGGGGCGATGTAAAGATCTCATCATTATTCGCGGGCAAAATATTTATCCACAGGATGTTGAGCTGATTATCGAGGAAGAAGTGGAAGCCGTCCGGAAAGGACGGGTTGCTGCATTTTCAGTGCAAACTGTTGAAGGAGAAGGAATCGGCGTGGCCGTTGAAGTATCCCGCAACATGCAGAAACTGATTTCGGCCGAGGCGCTGATTGAAGTACTGAGCGAAGCGGTCAGCGCAAGTTGTAACGAATCCTTGTCTGTGGCGGTATTGTTAAACCCGGGGGCTTTGCCCAAGACTTCAAGCGGAAAATTACAGCGCACTGCCTGCCGTCATGGATGGCTCGAGCGCACGCTGGATGCATATGCAATCTATGAATATGGTTATGTTATTCTTGGCGGGAAGGGGCAATTACCCCAAGCATTGGCTGATGAAACAGAAATTGCGGTAGCAGCTGTTTGGGAATCGGTATTAAACCGCACTGTATTGACGCGCGAAGATCATTTTTTTGCAATTGGCGGCAATTCACTGACCGTCATTCAGGTTGCCGCATATATTTCAGAACGTTGGTCTATTCAATTTACTCCGCGCAACTTGTTTCACAATCCGCGATTACATGAATGTGCAGCGAAAATCAAAGGCTTTTTATCCTCAAGCTCATTGCAGTCCGCATTTGAGAATCGCATCCTACCTATGCGGAACAAAGTTAATGCGCTGCCTTTATCGTTCGGGCAACAGCGATTATGGTTTCTTTGGCAACTTGATTCATCCAGCAATGCCTATAATGTTCAACATGCATTACGGTTATCAGGTGCGCTGGATAAGCGCGCATTTTATGCAAGCATTGATGATCTGATTGAGCGGCATGAATCATTACATACGATTTTTCGTGTTGCTGATGATGGCGCGGTGGAACAATTCGTTCATCCGGAAATGCCCAACGTGGTTACCGATATCGATTTGCGCGATATCACGATAACAAGGCGCGAAGCAGAGGTTGCGAAGGAAGTGCAGAAAATCATCTCGATTTCCTTCGATTTGACGCAAGGTCCATTATTGCGCATCGCCTTAATCCAGGTAAACGAGAACGAGAGCATTTTTGTAATCGTCATGCATCACATCGTTTCGGATGGGGTTTCCGTGCAAATCTTACTGAATGAGCTCGCCTCATTTTATCAGGCGCGTGTACAGGGGAAATCAGCCTGTCTTGATAATTTGCCAATTCAATATGTGGATTACGCACTTTGGCAGCAGGAATGGCTGGAAGCGAGTGAGAAAGATAGGCAACTTGCTTACTGGCGTAATCACTTAGGTGATGAACATCCCATTCTACTGCTTCCAGCCAATCGCGTCAGACAACCGGTCACAAGCTATCAAGCCGGACGCTATAGTTTCGACATACCACTTGATGTGCTGAATAAGCTGCGGCAATTGGCGCTGCGTCGTGGAGCAACCCTTTTTATAACGTTACTGACAGCTTTCCAGGCTTTATTGTTTCGATATGCGGGACAACAAGACATCCGTGTGGGTGTCCCGGTAGCTGGCCGTAATCGGATCGAAACAATCCGCTTAATCGGATTCTTCGTTAACACTCAGGTGTTACGGAGCCAACTGGATGGCCGAATGTCGCTTGATGAACTCCTGAATCAAACCCGGGAAGCTGCGATTAATGCGCAAAGTCATCAGGATCTTCCTTTCGAACAATTGGTTGAAGCACTGCATCCTCAGCGTGATTTGCGTCATAGTCCGTTATTTCAGGTGACTTTCAATCACTTGTTGAAGGATTATCGTATTTTTCAGGAATTTTCGGGACTTACACTCACCGATTATTCACTTCCCGAACAGTCTGCACAACTCGAGTTGAGGCTTGAGACAATCGAATTGCCGGACGGTAGCGTAAATGCCAGTTTTATTTATGCCTCCGAGCTTTTTAATTCGTCATGGATTGAGCGATTGGGACAGCATTATCTGCGCATTCTGGAGGCATTGGCAGATTGTCCGGGTGTGATGATCAGCGATATCGATTTGTTAAATGAAGAAGATAAACAACAGCTTGTAACTTGGGGAATCAATCAGTCTGATGTATCAGTTTTTCAACCTGTTCATCAACTAATCGAACATCAGGCAGAGAGTAATCCTAACGGAGTGGCTGTAATCTCGGGTCACATCGAGTTGAGTTATGCGGAACTCAATCGCAGATCAAACCAACTGGCGCATCGATTGATCAGCCTCGGCGTCAAGCCGGAAATGGGTGTCGGCATTGCAATTGAACGTAATTCTACTGAATTGATTATAGGCCTTCTGGCCATCTTGAAGGCGGGTGGCGGCTATGTTCCGCTTGACCCGGAATATCCAACAGAGCGATTGGATTATATGCTTGCAGATAGCGGTATTCAGTTTCTACTGACGCAAGCACATATTAAATCAAGGATTCCTCATAAAGAAGGTATGGAAATACTGACGCCTGATGCGCTTGATCTGAGCGTTGAGATGGAAATCAATCCTGAGGTTGCTTTGCATGACCAAAGCTTGGCTTATGTTATTTACACTTCAGGTTCAACCGGTCGACCCAAAGGAGTTTCGGTCGCGCATGGTCCTTTGGCCATACATTTGAGCGCTATTAAAGAAATTTACGATATTCGGCCAGGCGATCGTGAATTGATGTTCTTCTCCATGAATTTTGATGCAGCCGCCGAGCAATGGATTACTCCCTTGACACAAGGCGCCGCGTTAGTACTTTCCTCAACCAGTGATCTGGCAGGCGATGGTTTCGTGGATCTGATCGAGAAACACCGCATAACCACGCTGCATCTTCCTCCTGCCTATCTGAGAATGCTGCTGCCGTTGATGAATGGAAAAGCGCACACGATTCGTACTTGCATAGCCGGCGGGGAGGCATGGTATGTCACCGACGTAATGACGGTTCGGGATGCGTTCCGGAATGCCCGGCTAGTCAATGCATATGGTCCTACTGAAACCGTGATTACCCCTGCAGCATGGATTAGTCATGCAGATAAAGGTGATCAAATTTGTGCAGAAGGGGAATATGTTCCAATCGGAGTGCCGGTGGGTGCACGCAGCTTATATGTGCTGGATGCGCAACTCAATCTTGTGCCGCCAGGTGCGATAGGCGAGCTGTATGTGGGTAGAGAAGGGTTGGCCCGTGGTTATCTGGGCCGGCCGGCTTTAACCAGCGAGCGCTTTATACCGGATCCGTTTGGTTCACTAGGTGGCCGTCTCTATCGAACGGGTGATTGGGTGCGCTGGCGTGACGAAGGGAAACTGGAGTATCTGGGTCGCGTCGACCAGCAAATCAAGATTCGGGGCTTCCGTGTAGAGTTGGGTGAAATCGAAGCGCAAATACTTGCCCAGAGCGGTGTGCGCGAAGTGGCGGTATTAGCGCAAGAGGGTCATAGCGGCTTACGTTTAGTCGCTTATCTAGTGCCGCATAACGGCGTACAGCTAAGTTCAGCGTTGCTAAAAACATCGCTAGCAGCGACTCTTCCCGAATATATGATTCCCAGTTTGTTTGTTTTTCTGGAAGCTTTGCCGCTCAATCCCAATGGAAAAATAGACCGGAAAGCACTGCCTCTACCGGAGCAATATGACAAAATCGATTACGAACCGCCTGTTAACGCACTGGAAACGGTTATAGCTGAAATCTGGTCGGATATTCTGGGAGTTCCTCAAGTGGGATTGCAGAACAATTTTTTTGATCTGGGAGGTCATTCATTATTGTTGATCAAGATCAAACAAAAACTGGAAGAACGCTTAAATATTCATATAGCTATCGTAGATCTTTTCAAATATACCACTGTAGCGAGCTTGACAAAATTTGTTAATCAGGGAGATACCAGGAATGCATCTCTACAACGTCACCGGGAGCGAGCGCAACGGCAACGTAGCACTTTTATTCAACGAAAACAAAAAGCAGAGAGGATACATTGATGCATAGTGCTGAAGAATCGCAGGAAAACACAGAGCTTGATATTGCAATCATTGGTATGGCGTGCCGTTTTCCCGGCGCGGGCGATATCGAGTCTTTTTGGCATAATCTGCGCGAGGGGATTGAATCCATCACTTTCTTTACCGATGAGGAATTGCTTTCGCGCGGCGTATCTTCCGAGGTTATTAATGATCCTCTTTACATAAAGGCAGGCGCTCAACTTAAGGATACCGATCTCTTTGATGCTTCTTTCTTTGGCTATACCCCGCGTGAAGCGGCAGAAACAGACCCACAGCATCGGATTTTTCTTGAAGTCGCATGGCAAGCCTTAGAAGACGCAGGATACGATACATCAAGATACGCCAATCCGATTGGCGTATATGCGGGATGCGGCGTAAACACTTATCTGTTAATGAATCTAATGGCCGGTGGCAGTATGTCAGATATGCAGGATATCTCTGCATTACAAGGCCTTATGAATGGCAATAATAAGGATTCCATGACCACTACGGTTGCCTATAAGCTCAACTTGCGTGGGCCGGGCATTACCGTTCAAACAGCGTGCTCCACTTCTCTTGCAGCAACTCATGTGGCTTGCCGCGGCTTACTCAATCATGAGGCCGATATGGCCATTGCGGGAGGGGCATGGGTAAATCTGTTGCATGGTGAAGGGGGGTATCATTATCAACCGGGCGCCATCCTTTCACCGGACGGTCATTGCCGCGCTTTTGATGCCAAGGCTGCGGGAACAGTGATAGGGAGTGGCGTGGGTGTAGTGGTTCTTAAGCGATTGACGGATGCCCTGGCTGATGGCGATACCATTCATGCGGTGATTAAAGGTTCCGCGATCAATAACGATGGTTCCGCCAAAGCCGGTTATACCGCTCCCAGTATTGAAGGGCAGGCGGATGTCATACTGGCGGCTCAGGCCAATGCAGGCATTTCTGCGGATACCATCAGTTATGTTGAAGCGCATGGCACCGGCACAACGATCGGTGATCCGATCGAGATTGCAGCATTGACGCAGGCTTTCCGGGAGAGTACCGGCAAGCGCGGTTTCTGCGGTATCGGTTCAGTCAAGACGAATGTAGGTCATCTGGATGCAGCTGCAGGCGTCGCGGGTTTGATTAAAACAGCGCTTGCCCTGAAATATCGGACTCTACCCCCTAGTTTGAATTTCGAGCAGCCCAATTCACAAATAGACTTTTCTTCGAGTCCGTTTTACGTCAATACCGAGAATAAGGCCTGGCCGGATGGTTCAACCCCGCGTCGCGCGGGCGTCAGTTCGTTTGGTATCGGCGGAACCAATGTACACATGGTGGTTGAAGAAGCGCCAGCGAGCAATTCATCGGGGGCCTCGCGCGATTGGCAAACGCTGATGGTTTCGGCTAGAAGCCCAAATGCATTGGAAACAGCGATGACCCGTTTGCAAAGTCATCTGACTATTCACCGGGAGCAAGCGTTAGCTGATGTTGCCTATACCCTTCAGGTCGGAAGAAAGAATTTTCCTTATCGGGCAATTGCATTATGCCGGAGTCGTGAAGATGCATTAAGCCTGATACAGAACCGGAATGAAGATCTCCTCATGACACAACAGGTGGTATTTGAAAACCGCCCGGTCACATTCCTTTTTCCCGGACAGGGAGCACAATATGTCGATATGGCCCGCGATCTTTATCGGAATGAGCTTGTTTTTCGCCAGGAACTCGATCGTTGCATTGATCTGCTTAAACCATATCTTGATTTTGATCTATTCACGATACTGTTTCCTGATACCGATGAAGAAGACCGCGCTTTGGCCTCAGTGCGACTTGAGCAAACCGAAGTTACACAACCTGCGTTGTTTGTAATTGAATACGCTTTGGCTAAATTATGGATGTCATGGGGCATTCAACCCACATCGATGATAGGTCATAGTGTGGGTGAATACGTCGCAGCTTGCCTGGCCGATGTATTCTCCCTGGAAGATGCGGTGCGATTAGTGGCGATGCGTGGACGCTTGTTACAGCAAATGGACAAGGGCGCAATGCTGGCTGTCATGCTGCCCGAAGACGAACTCATGACAATGATCGCTGAAGATTGCGATCTGGCCGCGGTCAATGGGCCGGAGCTTTGTGTTTTATCCGGTTCTATTGCTGCTATTGACGCGATGGAGAAAAATCTGATCCAGCAAGAGATCGTGTGCCGGCGATTACATGTTTCGCATGCTTTTCATTCCAGTATGGTAGAGCCCATAATTCCGGCCTTTGTTGATCTGATGGCCAAAGTTAAGTTGCGCCGCCCCGTGATTCCATTTTTCTCAAACCTAAGCGGAAATTGGATTACTGCTCAAGAAGCTATAGATCCCGGCTACTGGGGGCGGCATTTGCGTGGAACCGTGCGTTTTAATAATGGCTTGCAACAATTGCTGAGTAATCAGGAGCAAGTTTTTCTCGAAGTGGGTCCTGGTGAAACATTGATTACATTAGCTCAACGCCATCCTTTAGCAAAACCTGAGCAACTGATGGTTTCCTCGTTACCCCACCCGAACAAAAATCATGATGCCCAGAAACACTTGTATCTCAGTCTTGGCAAGCTTTGGTTAAACGGATTATCCATCGATTGGGAAAGTTACTATGCTCATGAGCGCCGCCACCGTGTTTCACTGCCGACATATCCATTTGAACGGCAATCCTATTGGATTAAACCAGAAAAACAGGAGGGGCAAGCCTCGCCTACCGTAAAAGCGCATACCCGCTCAATCAATGATTGGTTTTATGTGCCTTCATGGCGGCGCGCTGAGAAGCTTGAACCTGGAAATCTTTTCCCTGAAGCGGTGGGATATTGTTTGATTTTCAAGAATGAGAATACGCTTGGCGCTGCTTTGGCGGAGCAACTATTGACTTATGGCGTTAAGCTTATCACGGTTTCTGCCGGCTCTGAATTCCGTCGCGAAAATGAGCATAGCTACATCATGCGCCATGATGATAAAAATGATTTTGATCGGCTGCTTCAGGATATTCGTGATGAGAGAAGGTCAATTCAGCACATTTTCTATTGCTGGAGCTTAAGCGCGAACGATGAAATTTTGACTCAGGCAGAAAGCTTGGCAAGATATTTTTACAGCCTGCTTTATCTTGCCAATGCACTAGAAAATAACCAATCGAATGTTCTTTCGGGCGAGCGAACGGAAATTACTATCGTAACCAATCAGTTTTCGGATGTGACGGGTAATGAAACATTATGTCCGGAGAAAGCATTGTTAACAGGGCCATGCAAGGTAATTCCGCAAGAGCATTCTTATTTGAATTGCCGCCTGATTGATGTTGAATTGCCGGTGCCGGGCAGTGTTGCGGAATCGCGGCTGGTTAAGCAGATCCTCGCCGAATCACAAGCGGATAATGATAATTCGATGATTGCTTACCGAGGACCGAACCGCTGGGTTCAGTTTTTTGAATCGGTTCAATATCCCACGCCAATAATCAACCGATTTAAACCCGGCGGAGTTTATTTTATTACGGGCGGATTAGGAGGCATCGGTTTGACGCTGGCGGAATATTTAGCGCGGAAATTTCAGGCTAAATTGGTGTTATTGGGGCGTGTTCCGATCCCACCTCGTGAAAGCTGGCCAGAAACTTTGTCTGCAATCAATAAAGACAGCGCTGTGTATCACAAAATAGAAAGCATCATGAAACTTGAGGAGCTGGGCGCCGAAGTACTGGTGGTAACTGCGGATGTTGCATATTCAGAGGAATTGAAGGCGGCTGTAACGCAAGCAAGGCATGATTTTGGCGTCATCAATGGCGTTATTCATACTGCCGGCGAAGTGAGCAATGGTTTAATGTCTTTAAAAACAGATGAGACGATTGCTCGGGTACTGGGGCCTAAAGTGCAGGGAACGCAAGCATTGCAAGCGATATTTAAGGACGATTCGCTGGATTTCATGTTGTTATGTTCTTCACTGGCAACGATGGCGGGCGGCCTTAATAAAGTCGATTATTGTGCGGCCAACGCTTATTTGGATGCGGTCGCTCATTCTACCTGCCATGAATATGCATATCCTGTCATTTCGATTAATTGGGACAGTTGGCGCGAAGTCGGTATGGCTGCAAATATGGAGATGCCTGATGGTATAGGGATTGCGCCAAAAGAAGGCGCAGAGATATTTGAGCGTATTGTGAATGGCCCGAATATTCCTCAAGTTATCGTTTCGACACTGGATTTGCAGGCCCGATTGAGTCAAACCCAGCAGGATCTCCTGGTTCAGCCTTTTGCCTTTACACCCCCTGCGCATAAAGCGGGAAGATTCTCAAGACCTGTATTACAAACAGCTTTTAAATCACCCGAAAGTGAACTGGAAATAAGTATCGCTGAAATCTGGCAGAGTTTGCTGGGAATAGAAACCATCGGCGTTGATGATAATTTATTCGAACTGGGTGGCGATTCGCTGCTGGGAATACAGTTGCTGTCCAGAGTAAGAGCTGGTTTTTCTGTGGATTTGCATCCGGCTGATTTTTTCAGGTCACCTACCATTACTGCCTTGGCAGAATTGGTTGAAACCAAGCTGCTCGATGAAATTGAATATTCTTGATAATGAAAAACAATAACGATCTTGCCCGGCGACGTGCCCGTCTGACTCCGGAGCAGCAGCAACGACTAAAACAACGGCTTCAGGCAAATAGCAATAGGACTCACCAAACACTTAATATTTCACGCCGTCAAGCCAGTGAAACTGCGCATGTTTCATATGCCCAGCAGCGCCATTGGTTTTTATGGCAATTGGATCCGCAGAGTACAGCCTATCATTTGGGCGGCGTGTTACGTTTGATCGGAAAATTGGATATTGAAGCGCTTCAAGCCAGTTTCCGGACGTTGATTACGCGACACGAGTCGTTACGTACAGTTTTTCGCGCCAATGCAGAAGGGTTACCGGAACAGATTATAGAACCGGAAGGCAAGTTTGAACTGACAATGATCAGTTTGTGTGATTTGCCAGCGGAGCAGCGTGCGCATCGCGCTCGTGAAGAAACAATCCGTGTCAATGCCATCCCGTTTGATTTAACTCAAGGATCGCTACTGCGCGTTGCACTGATCAAGGTTTCTGCGGAAGAACATCATCTGGTGGTCGTAATGCATCATATTATTTCCGATGCCTGGTCCAATCGCATTATCATCGATGAATTTGCCGCATGCTATCGTGCGCACATCGAAGGACGATCGTTACTCCTGCCGGAACTCCCGATTCAATATGCTGACTACGCGCAATGGCAGCGCAACTGGCTGGAAGCAGGGGAGAAAGAACGGCAGCTGGTATACTGGCGCAATCAGCTGGGCGTGGAACACCCGGCGCTGCAATTGCCAACCGATCATCCTCGCTCACCCACAGGACACTATCAAGCAGCAACATTTGATTTTACGCTGCCTGAGAAATTAGCAGCGCGCCTGCAACGTCAAGCTCAAGATTATGGAGTGACGCTCTATATGATGTTGTTGACAGGTTTCCAGGCCTTGCTGTACCGCATTACCGGACAAAACGATATTCGTGTAGGCGTGCCGATTGCTAATCGCCATCGGGTAGACATAGAAAGCGTGGTTGGCTTGTTCGTTAATACTCAGGTGATGCGTAATTGCATAGACGGGCGTACACCGTTGGGCAAGGTGATTGAGCAGGTACGCGAAGCAGCATTAAGTGCGCAGGCCTATCAAGATCTGCCGTTTGAACAATTGGTCGAAGCGTTGCAACCAGAACGGAATTTACATCAGAATCCACTGTTTCAGGTCATGTTTAATCATATGCGTGAAGATTATCATGCGCTGCAGCAATTGCCAGAACTGACGGTTGAAGAATATGAGCTGGGCGAACGTGGTGCACAGTTTGAATTGACACTGGACACGATCGAGAGACCGGATCAGCAAGTCGATGTACGATTGACATATGCTGCTGAATTATTTGAAACGAGTACGATCAAGCGTTACAGCGAATGTTATTTGCGGTTGCTGGAGCATCTGACTGAACATCCAGAGCGCTGTCTGGGCGACATCACTTTACTAAGCGCGGCTGAATGGGATCAACTGAAAGCATGGGGCGTCAATGAACGGTGTCATGGCGCTAATACGGGCGAGCCGGTACACCGACTGTTCGAACGCCAGGTAACATTGCGTCCTGAAGCAACCGCGCTAATCTTTGGTAATAGCGAACTTAATTACCTGCAGTTGAATGAGCGTGCCAATCGTTTGGCACATCAATTGATAATTTTGGGTGTTAAGCCGGGAAGTCGTGTGGGGATTGCAATTGAGCGATCTATCGAGATGATTGCCGGATTGTTAGCAACGCTCAAAGCGGGGGGAGCGTATGTGCCGTTGGATCCGGAGTATTCTCGGGAAAGGCTAATTCATATGGTAACCGACAGTCAGGTTACGCTGTTGCTGACACAAAGCCATATCAGGGAACGAGTACCAGAAATTGAAGGAAACGGGGTACTAGAGCTGGATACATTGGATCTAACGGATTGCCCATCATACGACCCTGAAGTTAAGCTGCACGGCGAGCATCTGGCTTATATCATCTATACCTCAGGCTCCACTGGGATGCCCAAAGGCGTGGGCGTATCGCACTCTGCTTTAGCTCAGCATGTTCAGGCTGCAGCCGATTCATTCAATCTATGTGCAATCGATCGCGTATTACTATTTTCCACAATTAATTTTGATGCATTTATCGATCAATTATTTCCAGCATTGTGTGTAGGCGCAAGTGTCGTTTTACGCGATTCATTACTATGGGATAGCGAGACCTTTTATCAGCAATTGATTGCGCGACAAATTACCGTTGCTGATTTAACTACATCCTACTGGCAACTGTTAATCAGTGATTTTGCGAAACAGGGCGCGCGCCATTATGGGTCATTAAGGCGAATGAACGTTGGCGGTGAGCGAATGTCTCCGGAGGCATTAAATGCATGGAATGCGGCTTGTTTGGATTCTGTTGCCTTATTTAATGCTTATGGACCTACGGAAGCGGTTGTTACGGCAACCCTGGCGGATTGCAGCATACCTGCTTTGTCCAGGCAAGTTATTAGATCCGAAAACGTAGCGATTGGTAAACCGCTTGCCGGGCGTCATATTTACCTGTTCGATGCTGATCTGATGCCGGTTATGCCTGGGATTTCCGGTGAGCTTTGCATCGGTGGAGGATTGCTTGCGCGCGGTTATCTGAACAAAGCGGGATTGACAGCGGAGCGTTTTATAGCGAATCCTTTTGATGCAAAGGGAGGGCGCTTGTACCGGACGGGCGATTTGGCGCGCTGGCGGGCGGATGGGCAGATTGAATATCTGGGGCGCGTGGATGATCAGGTGAAGGTGAGGGGGTTTCGCATTGAATTGGGGGAAGTTGAAGCGCAGTTGCAGTTACAGCCTGATGTCAGGGAAGCGGTAGTCGTGGCCAAGGAAGGGCCCGGTGGCATGCGTCTGGTGGCCTATGTTTCGTTACACGCTGGGTATGCGGGCGATGCTGCCGCGTTGCGCGAATCCCTCGGGAATACATTGCCGGATTACATGATTCCATCGGCGATCATTGTGCTGGAAAGTTTGCCGCTGAATGCGAACGGCAAGGTTGATCGCAAGCGGTTGCCGGAGCCTGAATTTCTCAGCACGGATCAATATGAAGCGCCGCAAGGGGGAATAGAAGAGGCACTGGCGGGAATCTGGCAGGAAATTCTGGGTATCGGCCGCATAGGGCGCAACGATAACTTCTTCGAACTGGGAGGCGATTCGATCCTGAGTCTGCAGATTGTCACCAAAGTGCGCCATGCAGGCTGGAAAATCACGCCGCGGCAATTATTCGAGCGGCAAACGATAGCTGCCCTGGCGATACTGGCCAAGCCGGTGGAAACAATTGCCGGGGTTATTCATGAACAGGCTGTTTCTGCGGGTGAGCCCATCCCCATGCTGCCCATACAGCTTGAGTTTTTTGAACAGAAGATACCCTCGCGGCACCACTGGAATCAGGCCATGCCGCTGAGAATCCGGCAATCTCTCAATGCGTTGTTACTGGAGCAAGCGCTAAAGGCGATTGTTCAACATCACCGGGCGCTACGTTCTTGTTATGAAGAACAGGCCGATGGTCGATGGACACAAATCCCCACGGAATCAATATCGCAAGACCTGCTGTGGAAGCGGCATGCGACTAATGCAGAACAATTAATCGCTCTCTGCAACGAAGCGCAGCGTAGCCTGAATTTGCAGCAAGGCCCGTTGATTCGGGGCATGCTTGTTGATATGGCTGATCATACCCAACGGTTGCTGCTGGTTATTCATCATCTGGTGATTGACGGCGTTTCCTGGCGCATTCTGATGGAGGATCTCGAAACTGCTTACACTCAGGCGCTGCGCGGTGAAACGACTCTCCTGCCTGAGAATACCAGCGACTACTCCATCTGGACTCAGCGGCTGCAGCAGTATGCGCATAATCATGCAACTGAGTTTGCCCATTGGCAGAACCTGGCGAATACTTCCGCTGATCTGCCTTGCGACTTTCCGCAAGGCTCAAGGCGCATGCAATGCTATCAGAAAATCACGGTAAACCTGAATCAGGAGCAAACTCAGGTTTTACTGAAAGATGCGCCGGCTGCTTATCGCACGCAAGTCAACGACCTGCTTCTTACTGCGCTGGGTAATGCGTTATGTCACTGGAGCGGACATAAGGAAATTCTGGTTGATCTCGAAGGTCATGGGCGTGAGGATCTCTATCCTGAAATTGATCTTTCGCGCACGATCGGATGGTTTACATCCATTTTTCCGGTAGTACTGGGCTCCTCGGGAGATCTGGCTCGGAGAATCAAGCAGACGAAGGAATATTTGCGGCGCATACCGAATAAAGGGTTAGGCTATGGTCTGTTTAAATACTATGGCACCGAGGAGCAACGGCAAATTCTGGCCGGACTGCCGAAGGCGCAAGTAGTATTTAATTATCTGGGTCAATTTGACGCCAATTTTGCGGAAGATACACTCTGGACGCTGGCCGGTGAATCCGTCGGTGAATCGATGGATGCCGATGTTTTACAGCAGCATGATCTATTGGTTAACAGTCATATATATGGTGGCGAATTTTGTTTGGAAGTGAGTTACAGCGAAGCGCGATATCTTAGAACGACGATAGAAGCATTTGTAAATGCGTTTATGGTTGAGCTTGAAGGCGTAATTTCGCATTGCAGAGGAGATGTCCGGGGCGTCACACCGTCTGATTTTCCTTTGATTCAAATGACTCAGGACGAATTGGACGGCTTGCCGATACCTGTTGCGCAGCTCGATGATCTTTATCCGTTATCGCCGATGCAAACCGGAATGTTATCCCATAGCGTATTTGATGCGGGTGAGGATATTTACCTGAATCAATTGCGGGCGGATGTGGAGCGTTTGGATGTGGAACGCTTCAAAGCTGCCTGGCAGGCTGCGATAGACCGGCACGAGATATTGCGCACCGGTTTTGTTCAGGAAGGAAAGATCCCCTTGCAATGGGTGGCCAGAACCGCCGGGTTGCCATGCGTGGTGCATGACTGGCGCGATCTGAATACTCACCCTCAAACGACCTGGCAGCAGGATCTTGATGCATTGGCACAATCAGAATATGCAGTAGGTATCGATCTTAAAAAGCCGCCGCTAATGCGACTGATATTGGTACGTTTAACCGATAGCAGGTATCATTTTATCTGGGTTTTTCATCATTTGTTGCTGGATGGCTGGAGCACTTCTCAGCTGATCGGAGAAATGCTGCGGCATTATAATGGTGAGACATTGCCTTCGCCTCGCGCCCGGTATCGGGATTTTATCGAATGGTTAAACGATCGCGATCAGAAAGAATCGGAAGCGTATTGGAGAGAGCGATTATACGGCGTCAATGACTCTACCCGATTAGTGAATGCAGCTTCAAATCCTGCAGCATTAAAGCATGAGATTTATGTGAGCGAGCTTGAACCAAGCTTCTCTGACAGCTTGGTGCGTTTCTCAAAAAGCGAACATATTACAGTCAATACATTAGTGCAGGCTGCCTGGGCTTTACTGCTGGGACACTATACAGGCCGGCGAACAATTACTTTCGGAGTGACGGTAGCCGGCAGACCATCGGATTTGCTCGCAGCGGACCAGATTCTCGGGCTCTTTATCAACACCTTGCCAGTGAGCGTCGAGCTTCGGCCTGAACTGACGGTAGGCAAATGGTTGCGTGATTTACAAGCGCAAAATCTGGCCTCACGCGAACACGAGCATACGCCCTTATATGAAATTCAACGCTGGGCAGGGCAAAGTGGCCGGGGTCTATTCGACAGCATCCTGGTATTTGAGAATTACCCGGTTGATGACGCATTGAAACAATCCGTATCCGATGGGCTTGTTTTTTCCAACGTCAAGAACCTGGAGATGACAAATTATCCAATGGCGGTATCAGTGCTGCAAAGTGACATGCTGCGTCTATATTACGGTTATGCTTCGCAATATTTCACTGCGGCTATGATGGAGCATATCGCATTACGTTTTAAACAGCTGTTGCGCGAAATTTCCAAAAATTCAAATCAATCCATATGCTTAGGTAATATTAATTATCTGAGTGAATCTGAGAGAAAACAACTTAAAACATGGGGCGGTAATACATGGCGAAGTGAAAGTACTGAGCCTGTGCATTGTTTGTTTGAACGGCAGGCGAATGTGCGGCCCAATGCACCGGCACTGATTTTTGGCGATAGTGAACTTAGTTATGCGGAACTGAACCGGCGTGCGAATCAGCTGGCGCACCGGTTGATTGCGCTGGGTATCAAACCGGAAAGCCGCGTAGGAATTGCGGTTGAGCGTTCAGTAGAGATGATTGTCGGATTGTTAGCGACGCTCAAGACAGGCGCGGCATATGTGCCCTTGGATTCGGATTATCCACAGGGTCGTCTTAATTACATGGCGACCGATAGCGCTATTGAGTTATTGCTGACGCAAAGTTTCATTAGGGAACGTGTTCCGCAATTTAATGGATGCCAATTATTGGAACTCGATGGCCTGGATTTGACCGACTGGCCGGAGAACAATCCTGAGGTAAAATTACACTACGAGCATCTGGCTTATATCATTTATACCTCAGGCTCTACCGGGATACCCAAAGGAGTGGGAGTTGCACATGGGCCTCTGTCAATGCATGTTCGCGCGATTGGTGAGCTTTATGGCATGACACCCGACGATCGTGAGTTGCAATTTGCCTCGATAAATTTCGATGGTGCGCATGAACGCTGGCTGGTGCCATTGATTTTTGGTGCGGCATTGATGCCGCGGGATAATGAATTATGGTCTGCTGATCGTACAGTCGCGGAGATACTTAAGCATCGTATTACAATTGCTTGTTTTACACCAGGTTATTTACAGCAGCTGGCGGAATTTACCGGTAAGGCCGGTCAAGGCTTACCCGTTCGTTCTTACACGGTTGGTGGCGAGGCAATGAGCCGTACCAGTTTTAACTTTATACAGGAAACGCTTTGCCCTCCACGCATCATCAACGGCTATGGCCCTACCGAGACAGTTATCACGCCCCTAATTTTTAAGGCGTATCCAGAAACCCAATTCGATTCAAGCTATATGCCCATTGGTTCGCTTGTCGGTGATCGCACGGCCTATATTCTTGATGCAGAATTCAATCCGGTGTCACAACAAATCATTGGAGAATTGTATCTTGGTGGTACAGGGCTTGCGCGCGGTTATCTGAACAAAGCGGGATTGACAGCGGAGCGTTTTATAGCGAATCCTTTTGATGCAAAGGGAGGGCGCTTGTACCGGACGGGCGATTTGGCGCGCTGGCGGGCGGATGGGCAGATTGAATATCTGGGGCGCGTGGATGATCAGGTGAAGGTGAGGGGGTTTCGCATTGAATTGGGGGAAGTTGAAGCGCAGTTGCAGTTACAGCCTGATGTCAGGGAAGCGGTAGTCGTGGCCAAGGAAGGGCCCGGTGGCATGCGTCTGGTGGCCTATGTTTCGTTACACGCTGGGTATGCGGGCGATGCTGCCGCGTTGCGCGAATCCCTCGGGAATACATTGCCGGATTACATGATTCCATCGGCGATCATTGTGCTGGAAAGTTTGCCGCTGAATGCGAACGGCAAGGTTGATCGCAAGCGGTTGCCGGAGCCTGAATTTCTCAGCACGGATCAATATGAAGCGCCGCAAGGGGGAATAGAAGAGGCACTGGCGGGAATCTGGCAGGAAATTCTGGGTATCGGCCGCATAGGGCGCAACGATAACTTCTTCGAACTGGGAGGCGATTCGATCCTGAGTCTGCAGATTGTCACCAAAGTGCGCCATGCAGGCTGGAAAATCACGCCGCGGCAATTATTCGAGCGGCAAACGATAGCTGCCCTGGCGATACTGGCCAAGCCGGTGGAAACAATTGCCGGGGTTATTCATGAACAGGCTGTTTCTGCGGGTGAGCCCATCCCCATGCTGCCCATACAGCTTGAGTTTTTTGAACAGAAGATACCCTCGCGGCACCACTGGAATCAGGCCATGCCGCTGAGAATCCGGCAATCTCTCAATGCGTTGTTACTGGAGCAAGCGCTAAAGGCGATTGTTCAACATCACCGGGCGCTACGTTCTTGTTATGAAGAACAGGCCGATGGTCGATGGACACAAATCCCCACGGAATCAATATCGCAAGACCTGCTGTGGAAGCGGCATGCGACTAATGCAGAACAATTAATCGCTCTCTGCAACGAAGCGCAGCGTAGCCTGAATTTGCAGCAAGGCCCGTTGATTCGGGGCATGCTTGTTGATATGGCTGATCATACCCAACGGTTGCTGCTGGTTATTCATCATCTGGTGATTGACGGCGTTTCCTGGCGCATTCTGATGGAGGATCTCGAAACTGCTTACACTCAGGCGCTGCGCGGTGAAACGACTCTCCTGCCTGAGAATACCAGCGACTACTCCATCTGGACTCAGCGGCTGCAGCAGTATGCGCATAATCATGCAACTGAGTTTGCCCATTGGCAGAACCTGGCGAATACTTCCGCTGATCTGCCTTGCGACTTTCCGCAAGGCTCAAGGCGCATGCAATGCTATCAGAAAATCACGGTAAACCTGAATCAGGAGCAAACTCAGGTTTTACTGAAAGATGCGCCGGCTGCTTATCGCACGCAAGTCAACGACCTGCTTCTTACTGCGCTGGGTAATGCGTTATGTCACTGGAGCGGACATAAGGAAATTCTGGTTGATCTCGAAGGTCATGGGCGTGAGGATCTCTATCCTGAAATTGATCTTTCGCGCACGATCGGATGGTTTACATCCATTTTTCCGGTAGTACTGGGCTCCTCGGGAGATCTGGCTCGGAGAATCAAGCAGACGAAGGAATATTTGCGGCGCATACCGAATAAAGGGTTAGGCTATGGTCTGTTTAAATACTATGGCACCGAGGAGCAACGGCAAATTCTGGCCGGACTGCCGAAGGCGCAAGTAGTATTTAATTATCTGGGTCAATTTGACGCCAATTTTGCGGAAGATACACTCTGGACGCTGGCCGGTGAATCCGTCGGTGAATCGATGGATGCCGATGTTTTACAGCAGCATGATCTATTGGTTAACAGTCATATATACGGTGGCGAATTTTGTTTGGAAGTGAGTTACAGCGAAGCGCGATATCTTAGAACGACGATAGAAGCATTTGTAAATGCGTTTATGGTTGAGCTTGAAGGCGTAATTTCGCATTGCAGAGGAGATGTCCGGGGCGTCACACCGTCTGATTTTCCTTTGATTCAAATGACTCAGGACGAATTGGACGGCTTGCCGATACCTGTTGCGCAGCTCGATGATCTTTATCCGTTATCGCCGATGCAAACCGGAATGTTGTTCCATAGCGTATTTGATGCGGATGAGGATATTTACCTGAATCAATTGCGGGCGGATGTGGAGCACTTGGATGTGGAACGCTTCAAAGCTGCCTGGCAGGCTGCGATAGACCGGCACGAGATATTGCGCACCGGTTTTGTTCAGGAAGGAAAGATCCCCTTGCAATGGGTGGCCAGAACCGCCGGATTGCCATGCGTGGTGCATGACTGGCGCGATCTGAATACTCACCCTCAAACGACCTGGCAGCAGGATCTTGATGCATTGGCACAATCAGAACACATCCTGGGTATTGATTTAACAAAACCGCCGCTTGTCCGTATTGTCATCGTTCGCCTCGCTGATAATCGTTATCACGTCATTATGACGATTCATCATCTTTTATTGGATGGATGGAGCACTTCTCAGCTGATGGGAGAAATACTGCGGCAGTATAGTGGTGAAACATTATCCTCGCCTCGCGCCCGGTATCGGGATTTTATCGAATGGTTAAACGATCGCGATCAGAAAAAATCAGAAATATATTGGCGGGAGCGGTTGCATGATATTACCGAGCCGACAAGATTGGCCAATGTGATTTCCATGCCTGTAAGAAACATGGGTTATCAAGAGTATGTGCATCCACTTGATCGAACAATCGGTAACAAACTGATTCATTTTGCAAAACGTGAGCGTGTCACGGTAAATACTTTGCTGCAGGCTGCCTGGGCTTTGCTGCTGGGGCACTATACAGGTCAGCAAGTAGTTACCTTTGGAGTGACGGTAGCCGGTAGACCATCGGATTTGCTCGCAGCGGACCAGATTCTCGGGCTCTTTATCAACACCTTGCCGGTGAGCGTCGAACTTCGGCCTGAACTGACGGTAGGTAAATGGTTGCGTGATTTACAAGCGCAAAACCTGGCCTCACGCGAACACGAGCATACGCCTTTATATGAAATTCAACGCTGGGCGGGGCAAAGTGGGCAAGGGTTGTTTGATAGTATTTTAGTCTTTGAGAACTATCCGATTGATGAGACATTCAAGCAGCATACACCTGGAGGACTTATTTTCTCTGATGTCAGGGGGCTAGAGGCTACCAATTATCCAATGACGGTTTCGGTCATGGAAAGCGATGGATTAAGTTTGCACTATGGATATGATCGTCAGTTCTTTTCAGAAATAACCGTCACTGGCATCGCGACCCAGATCGAGCAATTACTTGCAAAGATTACTCATGGCGAAAACAAATGCTTACATGACATTACACTTTTAGATGAAGCAGGATGGAAACAGTTAAAAGATTGGGGAATCAACGACCAGCGCTATAACCGTAATGAACCCGTGCATCGCCTTTTTGAGCGGCAAGTAAATAAGCAACCCGGCGCCACAGCACTTATTTTTGATGACGTACAACTCAGCTACGCGCAATTGAACGAGCGCGCAAATCGATTGGCACATCGCTTGATTGCACTGGGAGTCAAGCCGGAAAGCCGGATAGGAATTGCCGTTGAACGTTCGATCGACATGGTAATCGGATTATTGGCGACGCTCAAAACAGGTAGTGCGTACGTGCCGCTTGATCCGGATTATCCGCAGGAACGGTTGAATCATATGATTGCAGACAGCGCAATTGAATTGCTGTTAACTCAAAGCCCGCTGCGGAACCGGATTCCCCATTCTGTAGATTGTAATATCCTGGAGTTGGATAAACTTGATCTGATCGACTATCCTGATACCAATCCCGATGTGAGGCTGCATGATGAGCATCTTGCTTATATCATTTATACCTCCGGCTCTACCGGAAAACCTAAAGGCGTCGGCGTTGCTCATCATGCATTGGCTGAACATACATATGTTGCCATTGATTTCTTCAAACTGTGCAGCACAGACCGGATGCTGCAATTCTCCACCATCAATTTTGATGGTTTCATCGAGCAGCTTTTC
Organism: Nitrosomonas ureae; assembly: GCF_900108305.1. Classification (GTDB taxonomy): domain Bacteria; phylum Pseudomonadota; class Gammaproteobacteria; order Burkholderiales; family Nitrosomonadaceae; genus Nitrosomonas; species Nitrosomonas ureae_B. Next base: position 9,293 of record NZ_FNUX01000009.1, on the reverse strand, counting down.
CCTCCGCTATGTGCGGGCGCAGCCATTGTGTTGCGGGGCTCCCAGTTATGGGATAGCGGTACGTTTTACCGTGAATTGATGGATAAACAAATAACCGTTGCCGATCTCACCACCGCCTATTGGTTTTTGCTCGTGCAAGATTTTGCCAAGCTAGGACTGCGCGATTACGGCTCGTTGCGGCAAGTGCACGCGGGTGGCGAGGCGATGTCTCCGGAAGGGATCAAAGCTTGGCGGCAATCCGGTATGGCTGGAAGAATCACATTGTTGAACACCTATGGGCCTACCGAAGCGGTTGTTACCGCGACGGTTGCTGATTGTGGCGGGAATAAATCCGTCGATAATTTTGACTCGACTCAAGTGACAATCGGGAAACCTTTGCCAGCACGACGCATTTACTTACTCGATGCTAATTTGGCACCCGTTATATGCGGTGTTGCCGGTGAATTATGTATCGGTGGCGCGCTGCTCGCACGGGGTTATCTAAATCGACCCGCATTAACTGCGGAGCGGTTTATCGCGGATCCTTTTGATAGCAAAGGAGGGCGGCTTTACCGCACCGGTGATCTGGCCAGATGGCGGACGGACGGACAAATTGAATATCTGGGACGTTTGGATCATCAAGTTAAAATCAGAGGATTTCGCATTGAATTAGGTGAGATTGAAACCCAGTTGCTGTTACAGCCGGGAATCAGAGAGGCCATTGTGGTGGTGAAGGAAGGATCGAACGGAGCAAGGCTTGCCGCGTATGTATCCTCGCATGCAGGGACAACGATCGATACAGCCGAGCTAAAAGAAATTCTGATGCAATCTTTGCCTGACTATATGATTCCTGCGGTATTTGTCGTGTTAGAGAGTTTGCCATTGAACGCGAATGGTAAAGTTGCCCGAAACTTGCTACCCGAACCGGAATTTGTCGGCACAAGTCAATATGAAGCGCCGCAGGGAGAAGTGGAAGAAGCGCTGACGGCCATTTGGATAGAGATGTTGGGTATCAGACAGATCGGACGAAATGATAACTTCTTCGAGTTGGGGGGAGATTCTATCCTGAGTTTGCAGATTGTTACTCAAGCACGTCGAATAGGATGGAAGTTTTCACCGCGGCAACTGTTTGAACAACAGACGGTTGCCGCATTGGCGCAGGTGACAGAAGCAGTGTCAGAACCTATGATTCATGAATCGCAACCTGATCGTGGTTATCTGAAAGATTATCTCGATGAAAAAATCATAGCAACACTGCCCTTCGGTAATAACGAAATAGAAGATATTTATCCATTGTCACCGATACAGGAAGGGATGTTATTTCATACCCTGGAAGCGCCTGGTACCGGTCTGTATGTCACTCAAGCCAGCGTTGAGGTGGAAGGGCTTGATGCGGCGCGCCTGGTACAGGCTTGGCAGGCAATGATTGCCCGGCATCCGATATTGCGCACCGCCTTTTTATGGCGAGCAGGGCTTGCCCGTCCATTGCAGATTGTTCTCAAGCAGGCAGCAATGTTAATCCATCACTTGGATTGGCGCGAAAAGGAACTTAAGGAGAAACAAATTACCGCTTATGCTGATCAGGAGCTGAAACGTGAATTTGATTTTCTCAACCCTCCTCTGGCACGATTAAGCCTGATCCAGATCGATGAAAATCGCCACCAATTGATATGGACTAAACACCATATATTGCTGGATGGTTGGAGCGATTCCATACTAATCAGCGATTGGTTGCGCTGTTACAATGGTGAAAAGCTTGCGCCGGTTGGTCCCGATTACGGTACTTATGTGCACTGGCTGGAAAAACAGGATAAACAGGCTTCACAACATTTCTGGCAAGCTGAACTCAGTGGCATTGAAGGATCGACGTTCTTGTCGAAGTCCGTTGCCAAAACAGTCAATAAAGAGGATCGACCGGAATTTGCGCAGATTTATACGCGATTGAGTGTTGAAGAAACACGTTCATTGCAGATTTTTGCGCAACAAACGCATATTACACTGAATACTTTTGTCCAAGCCGCATGGGCATTATTGTTGCAGCGATATACGGGAAAACAGACCGTTGTTTTTGGGGCTACGGTGTCAGGTCGGCCACTGGGCTTGGCTAAAGCGGATGAAATAGTTGGATTATTTATCAATACGATTCCTATTCCAGTAGAGCGGCATAGCAATCTGACGGTCAGTGAATATTTAAACGTACTGCAGAAAACCAATGCACGCTTGCGTGATTACGAGCACACGTCGCTGGCAGATATTCAGCGCTGGGCGGGATTCTCTGGCCAGCCGTTATTCGATAGCATTATCGTATTCGAGAATTATCCGATTAATGCAGCCTTACGTGACACTGAGCCATATGGATTACGCTTTGGCGCAATGCAAGGCAAGGGATTAACAGGATATACGATGGATTTGCAGGTGATTGTCGAGGATACGCTGGAAATAGAGTACTCATACGCTTGCAATGATCTCACCGATCAATTTGTACTGGTTCTGCGTAATCATATGGAACTTTTGATGCAGGAAATGATGAGCGATCCGCTGCAAATTGTTGGAGAACTGGGGTGGCTGGTAAAACATGAGCTTGACCGATTATTCCTTCTTCGTAGCAACGAAGATTCACGCCATGTATCACAGGTTTATCAACCGGTTCATCGTCTGATCGAACGCAATGCAGCGCTGCAACCGGATGCCATTGCATTGCTGATGGGAGACCAGGAAATATCCTATGCTGGGCTGAATATGCGCGCGAACAAGTTAGCTCATCGGCTCATTCAATTAGGGATCGAACCGGAAATGCGTGTAGGTGTCGCGATGGAGCGTTCTCTGGATATTATTGTCACGCTACTGGCCATACTTAAATCTGGCGCGGCTTATGTTCCTCTCGATCTGGATTATCCGGCTGACCGGCTTGCATTCATGATAAAAGACAGCGCGTTATCGCTATTAATCACGCAAAGTAACGTATTGCCGAAGTTCCGATTCGATGCCGCTGTACCTAAACTGGCCATGGATGCTATTGAGATTGAGGCTGAATCAGCACGTAATCCGGAGATACCGGTTCATGAGCATAATCTTGCTTATGTCATTTACACATCAGGATCCACGGGTTTGCCGAAAGGTGTGGCGGTGACGCATGGTCCGCTTGCCATGCATTGCCAGGCGACTGCCCGCATTTACGATATGCATCCCAGTTCCTGCGAATTGCTTTTCATGTCATTTTCGTTTGATGGCGCACATGAACGTTGGTTGACCGCACTGACAGTCGGAGCCGGATTGGCGGTACGGGATCAGGAACTGTGGACTGCCGAGCAGACTTATGATGCTTTGCGTCATTATAGTATTACTAACGCCGCATTCCCTCCAGCCTATCTGGGGCAGATTGCCGAGTGGGCGATGCCTCGCAATGATCCACCGCCAGTGGAACTTTATGTTTTTGGTGGCGAAGCCATGCCCAAAACTTCGTATGACTTGATTCGCCGAACTTTGCGACCGCGCACGTTAATTAACGGTTATGGACCCACTGAAACCGTAGTGACCCCACTAATTTGGAAAACACAGGCAAGTAGCAGTTTTAACTGTGCTTATGCGCCGATCGGGCGCCCTGTGGGCGAACGCGTTGTGTATGTATTGGATGTCGATATGCAATTGGTACCAGTCGGTATTGTTGGTGAACTGTATATTGGCGGATATGGTTTGGCGCGAGGATATCTAGAGCAATCCGGCTTGACTGCTGAACGTTTCATTGCAGACCCGTTTGACGAAAGCGGCGGCCGTCTTTATCGAACCGGCGATCTGGTCAGATGGATGGATGACGGTAATATCGAATATGTCGGTCGCGTGGATCATCAGGTAAAAATACGGGGATTTCGTATCGAGTTGGGTGAGATTGAGGCTCGTATCCGCGAGATCAATGGCGTAACGGATGCTGCTGTTGTTGTGCGTCAGAGCGCAGCGGGAGCACAACTGGCGGCCTATGTCGTCCTTGCCACGGAACAATCAGAGCAGAGCCTGATAACTCATCTGAAGCAAACGCTTGGACAACAATTGCCTGAATATATGCTGCCAGCGCACTTTGTATTATTGAGCGCATTACCCCGCCTGCCCAGTGGCAAGCTCGACCGGAAGGCATTACCAGAGCCCGAAGTTTGTGCGAGTGATGCATATCAGAAACCATCCACTCCTGAAGCTAAGATGCTTGCAAGCATTTGGCAGGAAGTACTAGGTGTGGAACGTGTCGGTGAAACCGATAGTTTTTTTGCATTAGGCGGCGATTCATTATCGAGTCTGAAAGTCATGGCGCGTATTCGCGGCCTGACCGATGTTAAATTGGATTTCAAGCTAAGGGATTTGATACAACGGCCAACTATTGCCAGCCTGCTTGGGCTGGATAAACGGGCTCCGGCGAATGCAAACGGCTTGCTGGCGCTCAATCAGTCTAGTGGAGATGAAAGCGTTAAGCCGCTGTTTTGTATTCATGCCGGATTGGGTACTGTATTCGATTATCAACCGCTGGCGCAGCAGCTGCAAGGTATTCGGGCTGTTTATGGACTACCTTGTCGAATGCTCGCAGACATTTCGCATCGCGATGTATCGTTGACGCAGATGGCGGAAGATTATTGTAGAATGATTCAAGCCGTCCAGCCGGAAGGACCTTACCATTTGCTGGGTTGGTCGCTGGGAGGAACTCTGGCCGCCTTGATGGCTGCAATGTTGGAAACAAATAATCAGATCATTGCATTCCTTGGATTGATTGATCCTTATGTTCCCGGGGTGGAATTGCCTCAATCAGATGATTGGCGGCAAGATTTCTTTGATTTTGTTTCCATGGCGATTCCTGACGCCGAACCCGATAATGACTTGAAGAATGTCCTTGCCAGTCAATCTATGGCTGTGGAATCAAAGCAAGCGGTCATTGATTTACTGGAGAAAGTATTATCCATCAGGCAAACCAGGATTCAAACAGGCAAACACACGGAAATCCAGGACTATGCTGATCTGGGCGTAGAAGAATTAGCACATGTTCTTCTTGTAGCGCGCCATTTAAAAATACTTTCTTTGCAGACCGGTGCTCTGGATCCCTTGCATACTGAAGCAATTTGCTGGTGGGCGGCGACGCGTGATGTCGATGATCGGCATGCGCTTGAGTGGCAACTCAAGCCAGCCAGGATACGCTCGATGGAAATCAATACGGATCATTTTAATATTGTGCGTGCTGAAGCATTGCTATCAAAAGTTAAATTGCTGTTGAGAGCTGTTTCGAGTGATTGTGGCGGAGATGTTCAACCTTCTGTTTCGATAGAAGGAGAACTCTAGTTATCTGAAATTCACTTAGAAATTGGAAAGATTCTTAATGGCTGCCGCTTATCTAATTCACTATGGCGGATTTGTATAATAAGTGCAATTTTCTGAGCTGGTTGGTCAGCTGTTTATATTTTGACCATTTAACCCGCTAAAGGAAAAAGCCAAATGAAGTACAAACAACTGCCCGAGAATAAAAGATACCAGATTTACAGTTCAGGCCATGTGCAACAGCAAATAGCTAAGATAATACTTCCTGAGCTATGGCATATCACATTGGCACCAAATTTTGGTGGTAGGGGGCGAGAGGATTCGTAGCTGTGGCGTTTTGCAAAGAAGCATTGGTTGCACTCGAAATCCCGGCGTAGAACAAGCTTGAGATCAAGAAAAAAATCACGACAGGTTTCATGACTCATCTGGTTGAACGGGTTTTTTAGATTCTTCAGGCATATCATCAAACCAGCGATACATCATCGGCACGACCACCTTGGTCATTACAATTCCTGTCATCAATCCGCAAACCACTACGATAGCGAGTGGTCTCTGCACTTCAGAACCTAGCCCGGTAGCGATCAGGAATGGCGCCAATCCTAATATGGTAGCTGCAGCGGTAATTAGTACGGGGCGGAAACGCGCATCACAGCTTGTTTTAACCGCATCAGCCACACTGTATCCTTGTTCTCTCAGCTCTTTGATAAAGGAAACCAGAACTACACCATTTAGTATAGATATACCCCATACCGCGATGAAGCCTACCGATGCCGGTACTGATAAATACTCACCGGTAAGGAACAAGCCGACAACACCACCAACGGCGGCAAACGGCAAGGCCGTAAAAATTAGCAGGGCAAGCTTGACCGAGTTAAATAGCATAAACAATAGGAAGAAAATTGCAGCAAAAGTAATCGGTACGATAAGTGATAGTTTTTCCATCGCACGCTCCATGTTTTCAAATTGCCCGCCCCAGGAGAAATAATATCCCTGCGGCAATTGAATTTCCTTCGCGGTGCGCGTCTGGAGCTCTGCGACAAAACTACCCAGATCACGTTCATGCACGTTGGCGCCGACGACTACACGGCGTTTGGCAAATTCACGAGAGATAATTGCGGGGCCATCGACCACTCGGATATCAGCCACGGCACTAAGCGGTACCAGCATGCCGCCAGCCGCCGCCGGACTCAATGCGCCTGATGAAGCATGACTCGGTGGTCTTAGCAGTAACTCCTTAATCTCTTCAACATCGTGACGGAATTCTGCCGGGAATCTCAAAAGCAACGTAAAACGCCGTTCCCCTTCAAAAACCTGCGTGACGGCTTTGCCGCCGATCGCTGTCGAAATCAGCTCGTTGACGTCAGAGACATTTAAGCCATGACGGGCAATTGCGTGACGATCGATATTTATGGTTAACTCTTGTTGCCCGGATAAACGTTCAATACGTATATCCCTGGCCCCGCGTGTCGATTTAACAATACGTGCTACCTGTTCTGATAATTTGCGCAATTCTTCTAGATCGTCACCAAAGATTTTGACTGCCACTTGTGAGCGTACTCCGGTGACCATTTCATCGACACGTTGCGCAATCGGTTGAGAAATCACAATATTAACACCGGGTAATGCAGACAATGCCTTGCGAATATCCTCTTCAATTTCTGCCTGAGTGCGGCCAGATCCCTTTAAGTCCAGTTCTGCAATAGGATCCGATTCATTTTGCGATGCCGGATCTGCGGGGGATTCGCCTCGCCCCAGCTTGGATACCACAGATTTAACACCTGGTATGGTGGCAATACTCAGCAAGGCTTCCGTTTCCAGTTTAATGGCTTCTTCAAGCGAGATTGAGGGAGCGCGGATAATCACTGGTGTGACAGCACCTTCCTTCATGATTGGAATGAAGGATTTACCCAGTAACGGATATAAACCGATAGCCAGTATGAGGGAGCCAATTGATACTAAAGCCGTGCCTTTTGGATTCCTTAGCGACAAGGCGAGAAGGCGTAAATAAAGAGATTTGAGGAAGACAACGATTTTGGTTTCTTCTTCATGCTCGCCTTTCAGCAGGTAATCGCACAGTACCGGCGACAATACCACCGAAACAACCAGCGCTACCAATAATGCAATAGAGATGGTAACAGCAAGTGGGCTGAACATTTTGCCTTCCATGCCTTCCAGCGTCATTAGCGGCAGGAATACAAGAACAATGATGATGATGCCATAGATTACTGGTGACCCCACTTCGGCCGTCGCTTTGGCAATTGTTACAATCTTAGGCTCGCCCTCAGGTGCATGGCTGAGGCGTAGAAATATGTTTTCTACCACTACCACAGTAGGATCGACCATCAATCCGATAGCGATGGCTAATCCCCCCAATGACATCAAATTGGCTGGAATATCCATATAATTCATGATGATGAATGTAACTAGCGGTGTGATGATGAGCGTCGCGCACACGACCAGACTTACCCGGAAGTTACCCAGGCAGATAAACATTACCAGAATGACGAAGATCAAGGCTTCAATCAACACCTTGTAGACTGATTCCAGTGCGGCGTCCACCATTACCGTCCGATCATAAAAAGGCACTATTTGCAGGCCGCCTGGCAATAATCCACGTTCATTGATTTCAGCTACTTCTTCCTTGACCCGATTGACAATTTCCTTGGCATTGCCGCCACGCAGCATCATTACGATGCCTGAAACCGTTTCCGTATAACCATTCTTGATGCTCGCTCCCTGACGGACTTCACCGCCAAACGTCACATGAGCCACATCCCGTACATAAATCGGTATGCCGTCCATTTCTCTGAGCACGATGTTGCGAATATCATCCAAAGTGACGATTAGCCCTACACCGCGAATGAGATATTGTTCATAGGGCAACGATAATATGTTACCGCTGGCGTTTTCATTATTACTGGCTAATGCGCGATCAACTTGCATCAGTGTTAAATCATAGTGCCGCAGCTTATTGGGGTCGATATAAACCTGATATTCTTTGACATGACCACCAATGGAATTAATCTCCGCAACACCGCGGATTGAACGTAACATGGGACGTACTACCCAGTTCTGTATCGTACGTCGCTCAGTGAGTTCCTCTTCGGTTAGGGAACGTTTGCCGTCGCCAGGATGTTCCAGGGTGTATTGATAGACTTCACCCAGACCGGTTGAAACGGGTCCAAGTACTGGTGTGATGCCTGGTATCAAACGGGGAGTTACGTCAATAATGCGCTCCATCACTAGCTGTCGAGCAAAAAATACATCGGTTTTATCCGTGAAAACCAGCGTGATCAGCGATAGCCCACTCTTGTTCATTGAGCGCATCTCGACCAAGCCTGGTAGTCCAGTCATGGCAATTTCAACCGGGACAGTAACCAATCGCTCCATTTCTTCAGGGCTGCGGCCAATTGCTACAGTCGCTACCTGAACTTGAATATTGGTTACATCAGGGAAAGCGTCGACCGAGAGATGTTTTACAGCATAAACTCCTGCAATCAATAATATAAGTGAAATTACTAAGACCAGCAGGCGTTGCGTGATCATGTAATGTACAGCTGCGCGAAGCATGATTTCTTTACCCCAATTTAGGAAGATTAATCATTACATAAATAATAAAATGTCTATAACCAAGGTTAACCGACGATTTTCATGTTACCCAGTGTTACTCATTTTATAGGTTAAGTCGATACTGTCTGGACTCATGAAATATAGAGAAATAAAAGATGTTTTATTGCCATTTAGCGGGAGGTAATGTAACACAATGGATTGATAGTTTAGGTACTCTGCTCTATATAATTTTACAAACTTGAACGAGTAAATTAATTGCATCAGATAAACGCCTTACTTTGCTATCGGAGGACAAGTCTTTACAAATAAGATAATCCCTTGGCTCCTTCACGGGATTATCTTATTTGTAAAGATTCTAGACTATGGCCTGTTAACACTACCTAAGTGCTTCGACGATAAGAGCGAAATGGATGAATGAGAGAAAGATGATATCCAGTTTGTCGAATCTGGAGAAT
>NZ_FNUX01000063.1 GCF_900108305.1 Nitrosomonas ureae | reverse complement strand
AGCATGCATGTTCAAGTATGCGCTTCTGCAGTATGCACAACCTTCGGATCCAGATGATTGATGGTTGCCATGATCTGCCATGGATCAGACAACGCCGGCGCCATGCTCCAACGCTTGCGGTCATCATTGCCGATACGCACCATGCCGGTATGATTTTCCCTGATGTTGTCAGCGTCTTCCTCGACATCATAGAAACCCAGCCGGTAGCGCACCCATTCGATATCTTCCGGCGCGCCCGTCAGAAATTTCCAGCCGTCCCGGATGCCATAACGTTCAGCATATTGCTTGAGCATTTCCGGCGTATCCCGCTCAGGATCCAACGTAATGGAGTACATGAAAACATCCCGCCCCGCGCGCTCACCCAGCATGTTCCGCACTTCCCGGAGATTCGCCGTCGATTTCGGGCAAATGCCGGAGCATTGCGAATACATCATGTTGATCGCAACCACTTTATCGCGGATCAGATCGTCATAGAACTTCACCGCATCGCCTTCATGCGTGTACAGCGTAACGTTGGGAAACGGCGCGGCGCTATCCGCTTTGTATTTTCTGATATTGGGGTTGAGCGCAGGCTTGATTTCATTGAAACCCAGCTTCTGCCAGGCCGAGTTCAATCCCATCAGACCCAATGCCGCCAATCCCATACCGGCCAGTATTTCCCTGCGTGAACCCACAGGTTCATTATTTTCCTTATTCATGATATCCCCCTCTCTCTTTTCTTAACCCAGAATATCCCAGCGCACCATCATGGCGTTGTCCTCATGGATTGTGTTATGGCAATGCATCACGTACTTGCCGGGAAAATCCCGGAACCGCATGAATAACCTTACTTTCTGATTAGGGCCCAGAACATATACATCCTTGCGCCCTTTCTCGTGCACGGGGACAGGCACTTCGATGCCGTTCACGTAGCGATTGAGGATATGCCCTTCCTCGAAGTGAATATGCACCGGATGACTCCAGCCGCCGGACGGATTATCCAATTCCCAGATTTCATAACTGCCCAGCGCCATATTCGCACGCGCGGAACGAGCATTCATAAACCTGTCATTGATCGCCCACATGCCATTTTTACGCTCAAAGCGCCAGTATCTGACCGGAGCCGTCGCGATTTCTGTGGCTTTCGGCCTGCGGATCGGGCGCAGTGTGGCTGGAACCCGGCTGACATCCGGCTCATCCGGCTCGCGGTTGACGATGATCTTGAGCACCTTCATTCCTGGCGCTTTGACGCCCTTGGGCCCGCGCGAACTGGTTTGCTCCCATCGATTCACCAGGTAGAGTTCGGTACCGATTGGATACAAGGAAAAATCCACCACGATATCGGCGCGCTCAGCCACGCCCAGACGGACGTTCTTGCGGTTCAGAAGTGGTTTCGGCAGTAAATTGCCATCATTGGCGATATAGGTGAAAGATTGTTGCACATTGTTAGCCGTCACCAAATGAAACTGATAGAAGCGTGAAGGTCCGGCATTGAGTAACCGCAGGCGATACTTGCGGCTGGCCACTTTCAGCACCGGTTCAATGCGGCCATTGACCGTTACCTTATCGCCTAAGGTTCCTTCCGAATCCAATTCATTGAATACTTGTATCGTATTCGCATCAAAGCGCTTATCCTGGAATGCCAGCGGATAATCATAAGCACCGCTCGGCAGTCTTAAAGCTGCCGGATTCGGATCATGTTCATCACCCGAATCAAGCTCATCGTAGATTAAATAAAAACCAGCCATACCACGGTTAGCGTTGGAGGCGGTAAAATCCAGGCAATGATCGTGGTACCACAGCGTTCCAAGTGCTTCACGCTTATCGCCACCCACCGGATTGCTCGGACTTTTTGGGAACTCATCGTATCCCGCATAGACATTAGGATAGAAATGATCTTTGAACTGCCCTGGACCATTCAAAGTAGGCCCGGCTTTGGTCGGGCTGAAATAATCACCCGGAAAACCATCGCTCTCCGAAGGTGTATGCAAATTATGCAAATGCAAGCTGATTTCCGGCGTGCCAAAACCGCTATGATTTGCGGGTAAATCATTATACAAACGCAAGATCACAGGACGCCCATAGCGGGCATGGATCGTCGGATTTTTATAACCATCTTTACCTACGTAATTCCACGCCAGTTGTTTTTCGTAATCCGGATGAAACTCGTAATCGGTAATTGGTGTAGCACGCAACTCATAGGTATCTGCTTGACCCGGTTGAAGCGGGTAATCTAAGAGACCAAAAAATTCCTCCCACCGTTGATGGCTGGCACGCCCGCATTCTCCATCCGCTGTGCGAGGATCGCACAGCGGCGGATAAGCGCCACTGGCTAAATCAGTTTGTTCCAACAGCTCAGCCGCTTCCGGCAATTCTCTCTGCCAGGGCCGGGTCGGCGGACTGGGTGGTAACGATTCATCAGGAATGGCCTGCGCTGAACTTTTGCGCGACGTTAAAATGGCCGGTGCAGACAGAATCGTGGCACCCGTTGTTTTAAAAAACGCACGCCGTGATTCATTGGATGGAGAATCCGGATCAGTTGTACTCTGACCAGATTCATATTCTCCATTTTTCATGATAATGCCCTCCTACTCTACAGTTATTTTTTAAATTCACACTTTGAGTGTGTCTTGATTATGTATAGGCCCTATCAAACTTATATTGACATCCATCAAATAAAAACCATTTGATGGATG
>NZ_FNUX01000038.1 GCF_900108305.1 Nitrosomonas ureae | reverse complement strand
AGAACGACAGACGTGACGGGAGCGATAGAATTGCCTGCGGGAACGGAGATGGTGATGCCTGGGGATAATGTTTCGGTAACGGTAAACTTAATAGCACCAATTGCGATGGAAGACGGATTACGCTTTGCGATACGTGAAGGCGGAAGAACCGTCGGTGCGGGCGTCGTTGCTAAAATTATTGAGTGAATATATTTGCAGAAAGACTGAAATAATAATTGTTTTTACATCGCTATAACTCCAGTAATGTTTCAGATAATAGGCCAGTAGCTCAATTGGCAGAGCGTCGGTCTCCAAAACCGAAGGTTGGGGGTTCGATGCCCTCCTGGCCTGCCATATAGGTAATTAGCGGAATTTTTAGCTAGAAAGTAGTTATAAAAAAATAATTCAAGTAAAAATTTAAACGACCATAGATATTTTGAGAGTGTTTTTGTAAGGTATAAGGGATTCAAAAAGTGAATAAATTAAAGCTTGTGCTTGCAGTTTCTTTTGTTTTGGCAGGTGTCGCTGGATTTTTTTATTTGAATGAAAGCGCTATGGTTATTCGTGTCTTATCTATATTGGTGGGGATATTGTCAGCAGCCATTATTGCTAAATTTACGACTCAAGGGCAAGACTTTTATTCTTTTTGTAAAGAGTCCTCTGAAGAGATAAAAAAGGTCGTATGGCCGAATCGTAAGGAATCCCTTCAGACATCTGGCGTAGTGTTTGCTTTTGTTGTTGTGATGGCTTTATTTTTATGGCTTATCGATGCGGCTTTGATGTCTCTTGTGAAGCTTATGATGAATCAAGATGCTTAAGTTCCTCTGAGGAAAGAATGAGTATGAAATGGTATGTGGTTCACGCTTATTCAGGGTATGAGAAAAGTGTGCAGAGAGCATTAAGAGATCGTATCGATCGGGCTGGCATGCAAGATAAATTTGGTCAAATTTTGGTGCCAGTGGAAGAAGTGATTGAAATGAAAAGCGGACAAAAGAATATTAGTGAACGAAAATTCTTTCCAGGGTATGTTTTGGTAGAAATGGAAATGTCTGATGATACTTGGCATTTGGTCAAGAATATAGACAAGGTGACAGGGTTTGTCGGTGGATCAGCGATGAGGCCAACACCAATAAGTCAAAAGGAAGTAGATAATATACTCCACCAAATCCAAGAGGGCGTGGAGAAACCAAAGCCAAAAATCCTATTTGAAATAGGAGAAGCTGTTCGTGTTAAGGATGGTCCATTCACTGATTTTCATGGCAATGTCGAGGATGTTAATTACGACAAAAGCAAACTCAGAGTATCGGTATCAATTTTTGGTCGACCTACACCGGTGGAATTGGATTTCAATCAAGTTGAGAAATCCTAAATAGCGTCTCTTCTTGAAATTAATAAACTGAAGAAAGTTATGTGAGTATTGATTGGTGTATATAGATAACTGGGGAGAGTGATTTATCACTCGTTTAACCCATAAGGAGAGCGTAGTGGCAAAAAAAATAATTGGTTATATTAAATTACAGGTGCCGGCAGGTAAGGCTAATCCAAGCCCGCCAATTGGCCCTGCATTAGGGCAGCGGCAGTTAAATATTATGGAGTTTTGTAAAGCGTTTAACGCGGCTACGCAGAAAATTGAGCCGGGATTGCCCGTGCCGGTAGTAATTACTGCTTATGCTGACAAAAGCTTTACATTTGTCATGAAAACTACACCTGCATCGGTATTAATAAAGAAAGCTGCCGGGATAAGTAAAGGAAGTGCTAGGCCACATGTAGATAAAGTTGGGAAATTAAATCGTAATCAGGCAGAAGAAATAGCAAAAGCAAAAATGCCGGATTTAACCGCAGCGGACTTGGATGCTGCTGTGCGCACTATAGCAGGAAGTGCGCGCAGCATGGGTATAGAAGTAGAGGGTATATAAAATGGCACGTTCATCAAAGCGCTATATAGCCATAGCAGAGAAAGTTAATCGCAATAAAGTATATCAAATCGATGAAGCACTTGGACTAGTTAAGGGAGCAGCTACGGCCAGATTTGATGAGTCAATTGATATTGCAGTAAATTTAGGGATAGATGCGAAGAAATCCGATCAAGCAGTGCGTGGATCGGTAGTTTTGCCCGCAGGAACTGGAAAAATAGTTCGTGTTGCAGTCTTTGCACAGGGAGATAAAGCTAAAGAAGCCCAGGAAGCGGGGGCAGATATTGTAGGATTTGAAGATTTGGCAGCTGATATCAAGGCGGGAAATATTAATTTTGATGTTGCAATTGCAAGTCCAGATGCAATGCGTGTAGTCGGTCAATTAGGTCAGATCTTAGGGCCTCGCAGTCTGATGCCAAATCCAAAAGTAGGAACTGTGACTGCAGATATTGCGAGTGCTGTTAAGAATGCTAAAGCCGGACAAATACAATTTCGAGCTGACAAAACGGGTATTATTCATTGTACGATTGGACGAGCATCATTCGAAATAGACGCATTAAAACAGAATTTGAAGGCATTAGTAGATGCGCTTAATAAATCCAAGCCAGTCTCATCAAAGGGTGTTTATCTAAGAAAAGTATCTGTCTCTAGCACCATGGGTATCGGTGTCAGAATAGATCAAACAAGTATAATGCAGCAATAAAAACAGAACTTTGTGGGCTACTAAATATAAAAATATATGTATTTAGTAGGTTGTCAAAGACCGCTGGGGTATGCAAATAATAATCTGATTGTGACTTTATTTGAAATACTTAAAATTTTTTACTGAATGAGAAATAAAAGAAATTTTATAGATCACCTCAATTCAGATGAAGACCCAGCGTAGATGGTGAACCCAAAACAGGAGTCTTGTTTTTCCTGGTTTAAGGTTGCCAATTTGTAGTACTTGGAAGTGATTAATTTAATTACTCTAAGTGTTATTTTTACAGATGGAGAGTGAACCTTGAGTCTAAATCTTGAAGAGAAAAAAGCTATAGTAGCTGAAGTGAGCACTCAGATAACTAATGCTCAAGCTATTATCATTGCAGAGTATCGAGGATTAGAAGTTGGTCAATTGACTCAGCTAAGAGCAAAAACTCGTGAATCAGGAATTTATTTTCGCATCATAAAAAATTCATTAGTTCGTCGTGCTGTTGCTGATACACCTTATGCTGAATTAGCCAAGCATATGGTGGGACCTCTTGCTTATGGCATAGGTACCGATCCAGTAGCAGCTGCAAAAGTATTGCATGAATTTTCCAAGGGGAATGACAAATTCGTGATCAAAGTGGGTGCAATAGGAGAGCAGGTAATATCACGTGATGAAATTACTGCACTAGCTGCATTACCGAGTCGTGATGAATTGTTATCTAGACTACTGGGAACAATGCAAGCACCTATAGCCAGATTTGTTCAAACGCTAAATGAAGTACCAACGAGATTTGTGCGTGGTTTAGCAATGGTGCGTGATAGCAAATAGCTTATCAGTTTCTATTTTATACAATAGCTTAATACAGGAAATTACCAGGAGATAATTATGGCCGTAACGAAAGACGAAATATTGGAAGCGATTGCAAATATGACAGTGCTTGAATTGTCAAAGTTGATTAAAGAAATGGAGGAGAAATTCGGAGTGTCTGCAGCGGCTGCTGCTGTTGCAGTTGCTGCTGCACCTAGCGGCGGCGGTGGAGCTGCGGCTGAGGCAGAGCAAACTGAGTTTACCGTGATTTTGTCATCCGCCGGCGAAAGCAAAGTGAATGTTATTAAAGTAGTAAGAGCAGTAACGGGTCTAGGTTTGAAAGAGGCAAAAGATTTAGTTGATGGAGCACCGAAACCTGTTAAGGAAGGTGTGTCCAAAGATGAAGCAGATTCAGTTCAGAAGCAGTTGGTAGAGGCTGGCGCTACTTGCGAAATTAAGTAAAAGAGAGGTATAAATTTTATAGGGCTGGTGGGAAGAGATTAAAGCTGCCAGCCTTTGATATTTTGACCATCTGAGGTGTCGTTTTTTTGGCATTTCAGCAATTGATAGTTATTTGACTTCAACTATTCAACCCTCAGTCTTCTTCTTTCGGAGAAAACTCATGAGCTATTCGTTCACAGAGAAAAAACGTATTCGAAAAAGTTTTGCCAAACGCGCGAGTGTTTTACCAATTCCTTTTCTACTTGCAACTCAGATAGAATCCTACGCGGCTTTTCTACAGGAAAATGTTGTACCGAGTAAACGTCGAACCCAAGGATTACAGGCCGCTTTTAATTCAATTTTTCCGATTGAGAGCCATACCAAAAATGCACGCCTAGATTTTATAAGCTATGAGCTTGGTTCGCCAGTATTTGATGTAAAAGAGTGTCAGCAAAGAGGATTAACTTATGCATCACCTTTGCGTGCAAGGGTAAGACTGACAATTATGGATAA
Organism: Nitrosomonas ureae; assembly: GCF_900108305.1. Taxonomy (GTDB): domain Bacteria; phylum Pseudomonadota; class Gammaproteobacteria; order Burkholderiales; family Nitrosomonadaceae; genus Nitrosomonas; species Nitrosomonas ureae_B. The sequence goes on along the minus strand of NZ_FNUX01000038.1, from coordinate 8,185 downwards.
GGAAATATCCAAGCCGACTGTTAAGGAAGTCAAAGAGCAGGAAGTTTACATGGGTGAAATTCCTTTGATGACGGAGACGGGATCTTTTGTTATCAATGGGACTGAACGTGTAGTTGTTTCTCAATTGCATCGTTCTCCTGGAGTATTTTTTGAACATGATCGTGGTAAAACTCATTCTTCGGGAAAATTGCTATTTTCTGCACGGATTATTCCATATCGTGGATCATGGTTAGATTTTGAGTTCGATCCAAAAGATTGTTTATATTTCAGGATAGATCGTCGCCGTAAAATGCCTGTAACTACGTTATTGAAGGCAATTGGTTGTACTTCTGAGCAAATACTGAAAGAGTTTTTTATTTTCGATTGCTTTCATTTTTCAGATAAAGAGATACGGTTTGAGCTCGTGCCGGATCGCTTGCGTGGAGAAGTGGCAAGTTTCGATATTCTTGCCAAAGGCAAAAAAATAATTGTTCAGAAAGATAAGCGGATTACAGCCAAGCATATTCGAGAAATGCTAGAAGCTAAAATTGATCAATTAGAAGTTCCTGAAGATTTTTTATTGGGAAGAATATTGGCGCAAAATATAGTCGATCCAGATACTGGTGAAATTATAGCGCTTGCCAATGATGAAATCAGTGAAGAAACGATAGCGAAGTTCCGCACAGGAAACGTAAAGAAAATTAATACGTTGTATGTTAATGATCTTAATCATGGCGCATATATTTCTCAGACATTAAAAATTGACGAAACAACCGACGAAATGAACGCGCAGATTGCAATTTATCGCATGATGCGACCTGGTGAGCCGCCGACAGAAGATGCGGTTAAAGCTTTGTTTGCGGGGTTGTTCTACTCGCCAGAGCGGTACGATTTGTCCGTAGTGGGCAGGATGAAGTTTAATCGTAGGGTGGGAAGAACCGAATTGACAGGATCACCAACGCTATCGAATGAAGATATTATCGCGGTGATCAAGATTCTGGTAGAGCTGAGAAATGGGCGCGGAGAAATAGATGATATTGATCATCTTGGAAATCGACGCGTACGTTCAGTTGGTGAGCTGGCGGAAAATCAATTCAGATCCGGATTAGTGCGCGTAGAGCGCGCGGTCAAAGAACGTTTGAGCCAGGCAGAATCAGAAAATTTAATGCCTCATGATTTAATTAATGCAAAACCGGTGTCTGCAGCAGCTCGAGAATTCTTTGGATCCAGTCAGCTGTCACAATTTATGGATCAAACGAATCCATTATCTGAAATAACACATAAGCGTCGCATTTCAGCATTGGGGCCTGGAGGATTGACTCGGGAAAGAGCTGGTTTTGAAGTGCGTGATGTGCATCCAACACACTATGGTCGGGTATGTCCAATCGAGACGCCAGAAGGACCTAATATTGGCCTTATCAATTCATTGGCGCTATATGCACGAACTAATGAATATGGATTTATAGAAACACCCTATAGCAGAGTAAAGAATAGTCAAGTGACTGAGGAAATTGATTATTTATCGGCAATTGAGGAAGGCAATTTCATGATTGCTCAGGCTAATGCTGAGCTTGATCATAATCATCGATTGATCAGCGAGATTGTGTCTTGCCGTCACAAAAACGAATTTGCACTGTCGTCACCTGATCGTATTGAATACGTGGATGTGGCGCCGGCACAAATTGTATCGGTGGCGGCATCACTGATACCGTTTTTAGAGCATGATGATGCAAATCGTGCATTAATGGGTTCAAATATGCAACGTCAAGCCGTTCCCTGTTTGCGTGCGGAGAAGCCGCTCGTAGGCACAGGAATTGAGCGGGTTGTGGCCGTGCATTCCGGTACTACTGTCCGGGCTAAACGAGGAGGAATCGTTGATTATGTGGATGCAGGTCGGATTGTGGTACGTGTGCATGATATCGAGACGCACATGGGAGAGGTTGGGGTTGATATTTATAATCTCATAAAATATACACGTTCAAATCAGAATACAAATATTAATCAGCGTCCTTTAGTTAAGGTTGGTGATAGTATCAGTAAAGATGATGTTATCGCTGACGGTGCATCCACTGATATGGGCGAACTTGCGTTAGGGCAAAATATGTTAGTGGCATTTATGCCGTGGAATGGATATAACTTTGAGGATTCTATTCTGATTTCAGAGCGGATCGTGGCGGAAGATCGTTTTACTTCTATACATATAGAAGAATTATCGGTTGTGAGTCGAGATACCAAGTTAGGCACTGAAGAGATAACAGCTGATATTCCAAATCTATCTGAGTATCAGTTAGGACGTCTCGATGAATCAGGTATTGTTTATATTGGTGCGGAAGTTGAAGCAGGAGATGTTCTGGTTGGCAAGGTCACACCAAAAGGCGAAACGCAATTAACACCGGAAGAGAAATTATTGCGCGCTATTTTTGGTGAGAAAGCATCAGATGTAAAAGATACTTCGCTGCGGGTTCCATCAGGCATTTCGGGAACTGTAATTGACGTGCAAGTATTTACCCGTGAAGGTATTGAGCGGGATAAGAGAGCTCAAAATATTATTGATGATGAGCTTGATCGCTACAAAAAAGATTTGGCGGATCAGATGCGTATTGTGGAAGAAGATGCATTTTCTCGTCTTGAGCGCTTATTGATAGGTAAAGTGGTTACAGGAGGGCCAAATAAGCTGGCAAAAGGGAAAGAAATTACCGCCGAATATCTACAAAGCTTTGATCCGCATTACTGGTTTGATATCCGCTTGATGGACGAAGACGCGAGCATACAGTTAGAGCAAGTACGTGAGAGTATGGTACAAAAACGCAAGGCATTTGATGCTGCGTTTGAAGAGAAAAAGAAAAAGCTTACCCAAGGTGATGAATTGGCACCTGGTGTACAAAAAATGGTCAAGATTTACATCGCGGTCAAAAGGCGTTTGCAACCAGGAGACAAAATGGCAGGGCGGCATGGTAATAAAGGTGTTATTTCAAAAATTGTACCTTTAGAAGACATGCCCTATATGGCTGATGGAACGCCTGTCGATGTGGTATTGAATCCCCTAGGTGTTCCTTCTCGAATGAATGTAGGTCAAATTCTTGAGGTGCATTTAGGATGGGCAGCGAAAGGTCTCGGTAAAAAAATCGATGAAATGCTGAAGACACAAAAAAACGTAAATGAAATCAGAGATTTTCTAGATAATATTTATAATAAGAGTGGTAAGAAAGAAAATATTTCCTCTTTATCAGACAAAGAAATTTTATCATTGGCTGAAAATCTGATAGCTGGAGTTCCTTTTGCCACGCCAGTATTTGATGGTGCAACCGAGAAAGAAATCAAAGACATGTTGGAGCTGGCAGGATTACCAAGATCGGGTCAAATTACATTTTACGATGGCCGCACAGGGGAAGCTTTTGATCGACCTGTCACTGTTGGATATATGCATGTTCTGAAGCTTCATCATTTGGTGGACGATAAAATGCATGCGCGTTCAACAGGTCCTTATAGTTTAGTAACACAACAACCATTGGGCGGTAAAGCGCAGTTTGGTGGACAACGTTTTGGTGAGATGGAAGTTTGGGCATTGGAAGCATATGGAGCTGCATATACCTTGCAGGAAATGTTAACTGTCAAATCGGACGATGTCACAGGGCGTACTAAAGTTTATGAAAGTATTGTTAAGGGTGATCATAAAATTGATGCTGGAATGCCGGAGTCATTCAATGTGTTGGTAAAAGAAATACGTTCACTGGGTATGGATATCGATTTGGAACAAAATTAATCGTTTCAAGGATTGGATGGTTAGTTTAAAACCTATTCCGTCATGTATATTACATAAATTTTATCAAAATTTTATTGCCCTCTGATTTACAGGAGTGACAAATGAAAGCACTGCTAGATCTATTTAAACAGGTTACTCACAAAGAAGAGTTTGATGCCATCAAAATTGGCCTTGCTTCTCCAGAGAAAATTCGCTCTTGGTCTTATGGTGAAGTAAAAAAACCTGAGACGATTAATTATCGTACCTTCAAACCGGAGCGAGATGGCCTGTTTTGTGCCAAGATCTTTGGTCCAGTTAAGGATTATGAATGTTTGTGCGGAAAATATAAGCGGCTAAAGCATCGTGGTGTCATCTGCGAGAAATGTGGTGTTGAAGTAACTTTGTCGAAAGTGCGCCGTGAACGCATGGGACATATCGAACTGGCTTCACCCGTTTCACATATCTGGTTCTTAAAATCCTTGCCATCGCGTTTGGGTATGGTATTGGACATGACTTTGCGTGATATTGAACGAATTCTATATTTTGAAGCTTATGTAGTTACTGATCCTGGCTTGACGCCATTGACGCGCTGTCAGTTGCTGACCGAAGAGGATTACTTAATAAAAACAGAAGAATATGGAGATGACTTCAATGCCAGTATGGGTGCGGAAGGCATTCGTGATCTATTAAGTAATCTGGATATTAAAGCCGAGATCGAGAACCTGCGGCGTGAAATGGATAGTACGGGGTCGGAAACAAAGATCAAGAAAATCTCTAAGCGACTTAAACTGCTGGAGGCATTCAATAAGTCAGGGATAAAACCACAATGGATGGTTTTGACCGTGTTACCAGTCTTGCCGCCAGATCTTCGTCCTCTGGTGCCGCTCGATGGCGGTCGTTTTGCGACTTCGGATTTGAATGATTTATATCGCCGGGTTATCAATCGTAATAATCGGTTAAAACGATTACTAGAATTAAAAGCACCGGAAATTATTGTTCGTAATGAAAAGCGCATGTTGCAAGAAGCGGTTGATTCATTATTGGATAATGGTCGTCGAGGTAAGGCAATGACGGGTGCTAACAAGCGAGCACTTAAGTCATTGGCGGATATGATCAAAGGTAAAGGTGGGCGTTTCCGCCAGAACTTGCTAGGTAAGCGTGTGGATTATTCTGGTCGCTCAGTTATCGTTGTGGGGCCTCAACTCAAGCTCCATCAGTGTGGATTGCCTAAGAAAATGGCGCTCGAGTTATTCAAACCTTTTATTTTCAATAAACTGGAGTTAATGGGAATTGCCAGTACCATCAAGGCTGCCAAGCGCGAAGTTGAGAATGAAACTGCAGTGGTATGGGATATTCTGGAAGATGTAATTCGTGAGCATCCAGTAATGCTAAATCGTGCACCGACTCTGCATCGATTGGGTATTCAGGCTTTTGAGCCAGTTCTAGTCGAAGGTAAAGCAATTCAATTGCATCCATTAGTTTGTGCTGCATTTAATGCTGATTTTGACGGTGATCAAATGGCTGTTCACGTGCCACTTTCATTAGAAGCGCAAATGGAGTGCAGAACATTAATGATGTCTACCAATAATGTTTTATCCCCAGCTAATGGAGAACCCATTATTGTACCTTCTCAAGATATCGTACTCGGACTTTACTATACTACTAGGGAGAAAATGGGGGCTCGTGGTGAAGGTATGTTGTTTCAGGATGTCAGTGAAGTCTCACGTGCTTATGAAAGTAGGAATGTAGAATTAAATGCAAAAATTAAGGTTAGAATCAGAGAGTATGACATTAATGCAGATGGCGAGCGATATGAAAAAATTACTCGTTATGAAACAACGGTAGGAAGAACATTATTATTTGAAATTTTCCCTCCTGCACTTCCATTCTCATTGCTCAATAAAACATTAAAAAAGAAAGAGATATCGAAACTTATTAATGCAAGTTTTAGGCGTTGTGGCTTGCGAGAGACAGTGATCTTTGCTGACAAGCTTATGTATGCGGGATTTAGTTATGCAACGCGCGCCGGTATTTCTATTTGTGCGGATGACATGTTGATACCAACTCAGAAGAGCGACATTATTGCTGAAGCAGAACAAGAAGTAAAAGAAATTGAGGGGCAATATACATCGGGTTTGGTGACTCAAGGTGAGCGTTATAACAAAGTCGTGGATATTTGGGGAAGAGCAGGCGATCAAGTTGCCAAAGCTATGATGAATCAGCTTGGTGTAGAACCAGTACTTGACCCATCTAGCGGAAAGATTCAACTCGACGAGACAGGCACGCAGGTGACACAAGAATCATTTAATTCAATCTATATGATGGCGGATTCAGGTGCTCGTGGTTCAGCGGCACAGATACGCCAGTTATCAGGTATGCGTGGATTGATGGCAAAACCAGATGGCTCGATTATTGAAACACCAATTACAGCTAATTTCCGTGAAGGTTTAAATGTTTTACAATACTTTATTTCAACACACGGTGCCAGAAAGGGGTTGGCAGATACGGCATTAAAGACTGCTAATTCAGGTTATTTGACTCGACGATTAGTTGATGTTACTCAAGATCTTGTGGTTACGGAGGAAGATTGTAATACCAGTAGTGGCGTAGTTATGAAAGCTTTAGTGGAAGGTGGTGAAATTATTGAAGCATTACGCGAGCGAATTCTAGGTAGGGTTGTAGTTAATGACGTCATTAATCCTGAGAGTCAAGAAGTGGTTTTTGCATCGGGGGTATTGCTGGATGAAGATGCCGTAGATTTGATTGAATCCTTGGGTATTGATGAAGTGAAAGTCCGCACACCACTTACCTGTGAAACTCGATATGGTTTATGTGCGAAGTGCTATGGACGGGATTTGGGGCGTGGCACTCCGGTCAATGTGGGCGAAGCAATAGGGGTTATTGCCGCTCAATCAATTGGTGAACCAGGTACGCAATTGACAATGCGCACATTCCATATCGGTGGTGCAGCATCCAGAACTGCTGTGGTAAGTCAGGTTGAAAGCAAATCAAGTGGTACAGTACATTATTCTCCCACGATGAGGTATGTGACTAACGCCCAAAATGAGTTGATCGCTATTTCACGAAGCGGCGAAATCATTATTCAAGATGAGAATGGACGCGAGCGCGAAAGACATAAAGCTTCTTATGGTGCAACATTGTTGGTACGGGATGGTGAGATGGTTAAAGCAGGCCAGGTATTAACCACTTGGGATCCGCATACTCGCCCTATAATAACTGAATATACTGGGAAGGTACGATTCGAGAATATTGAAGAAGGTGTTACTGTAGCGAAACAAATTGATGAGGTTACTGGATTGTCGACCTTAGTAGTTATTGATCCAAAACGTCGAGGAATTATACAATCGAAGGGCTTGCGTCCACTAGTGAAGTTCTTAGATGATGATGGGAATGAAATAAAGATGTTGGGCAGTAATCAATCTGTGAGTATAACGTTTCAGATCGGTTGTATCATTACGGTGAGGGACGGGCAGCAAGTGAGTGTCGGCGAAGTATTGGCAAGGATTCCGCAAGAGACTTCTAAAACGCGTGATATTACAGGGGGGTTGCCGCGTGTGGCGGAGCTATTTGAAGCAAGAGCGCCGAAAGATGCTGGTATGTTAGCTGAGGTTACGGGTATTGTTTCTTTTGGCAAGGATACCAAAGGTAAGCAAAGGCTGGTTATCACTGATCTTGAAGAGATTGTGCATGAATATTTAATTCCAAAAGATAAACACGTAATGGCACATGACGGACAAGTAGTGAACAAGGGTGAAATTATCGTTGATGGACCGGCAGATCCTCGCGATATCTTGCGTTTGCAAGGTGTTGAAGCATTGGCGCGATATATTACAGATGAAGTCCAAGATGTATATAGATTGCAAGGCGTTAGGATAAATGACAAACATATTGAAGTTATTGTTCGTCAAATGCTAAGGCGAGTGCAAATTACTAACGCTGGTGACTCAACATTTATTCCGGGAGAGCAGGTGGAACGTGCCGATTTACTCGTTGAGAATGAGCGATTAATTGCCGAAAAGAAAATGCCAGCTACTTATGAGTTTATGTTGTTAGGCATTACAAAAGCATCATTATCGACGGATTCCTTCATCTCGGCGGCATCTTTCCAAGAAACAACTCGAGTATTGACTGAAGCGGCAATTATGGGCAAGAAAGACGATTTGCGCGGATTAAAAGAGAATGTTATTGTTGGTCGGTTAGTTCCTGCAGGTACAGGGTTATCCTTTCATAGCAAAAGAAGGAAGCAGCAAGGGAAAATACCTGAGATAAGTACTGAATCGAGTGTTTCAATCGATAGTGCTGTTTAGAATTGGTGTAGTGTTCGTGTAACGTTAATCTTGTAAACAGCTTGACAGTACAAGGTTGACTAAGTAGTCTAAGGGAGGTTGCTATCTGGTTGGGATTGGATAGTTAGAGTAGGATTTTACGAAGGAAAGGAGAGGG